>NZ_JACJKY010000048.1 GCF_016901855.1 Merdimmobilis hominis
ACTGTGCGTTGTCATGCTTGCAGTTCGGCTTGCTGCAAAACGGTACACAGTTGAGTGTTTGTTTGTCAATGATATAGATTGT
This sequence comes from Merdimmobilis hominis, assembly GCF_016901855.1. Lineage (GTDB taxonomy): Bacteria > Bacillota > Clostridia > Oscillospirales > Ruminococcaceae > Paludihabitans. The sequence continues at coordinate 83 of NZ_JACJKY010000048.1, forward strand.
TCCGGTCGGCGCTAAATAATAATAGCTATCGTCTGATGCGCACATCCGAAATTCCGGTGCATTTCCAAACATATTTTGCAGATCATATCCTTCAACGTATTGGTCACTTGTGGGGATGGGCGGGCTGCATGCAGCGAATGATACACAGATACAGAGAATCAGGAAAAGAGAAATTGTTTTTTTCATAGAACTCGCCTCCTTGTTATTTGGTGCTGTGTTTGTTCTTACTGTGCTCCGCGTACCAGCTCACGGATTTCAGCGCCTTTTCCGATTTGCTGTTTATCAAGAATGCACAGCGACATGTAGGAATCAGGCTCTCTGACATACTGTTTGTTCTCATCGTAATAATGTCTTGTTTCAAACTCCATAAACAGATAGCGGTCATCGCCTAAGTATGGTGCGAATAAGCTGCCGTATTCCGTATAAAACGGGATTTCCTCGCACTTTTCCTTTGTTTTTCGATCATAAATCAGAAGTACGCTTTGCTCAAACCGTTCACGTTCAACAGGCACGCCGGGTTCTGCAAAATAGTAATAATAAGACGAATCTGCGGTTGCCATTCCGCTCATGACAGAGGTGTCTACATCATTTACTAAAAAACCAACATCTTCCCGTTCGTTTCCGTTATAATCCGCCCACAGGAAAGTGGAATCATAAATGGTTGTTGCCTGATTGTCGGAAAGTACTTTCTTTGCAAAAATTCCTTCCGGTGTGATACACTGCGATAAAACGGCCTCCGTCTTATCTTCTTTTACTTCGATATAGCCGGTAGTAACCGGGGAAGAAAGGTCACTGATATCATACCGCAATTCTTCGATTGCAGGCTGCGATTCAAAACGCGTCACATGAACATAGAGAGAGTTTCCATATATATTTCGGAGAATCGGTTCGGCATCCTCCGTGCGTTCAATGATCAATTCACCCTCTTCCTTGTCTGTCAGTGAATAACGATACACACCGTCATAATGATTTGCATAGTAATATCCGCGGTGAATAAAACTGCTTCCGGATGAAGGTACATATCGAACGAAATCTTTTGAAGTACCGTCAAGCGAGAGTTTATAAAGGATGTTTGATTCCAGTTCATTTACCTCAGCTTGTTCATCGCCGCGCTCATCGACGACATAGAGTGATCCTTGATAAAACCAAATTCCCCTTGGTTTTGCATGTGCGATGCATTCTTTACTGTTGTGTGCACAGTTTGGTTTATTGCAAAACGGCACGCAGATAAGCGTTTGCTTGTCAATGATATAGATCGTACCGCTAGGCGCAAGGTAATAGTAACTGTCGCCTGTGGAACAGATACGAAACCTTCCTTGTCCATTATACATATATTGACAGTCTTGCCCTTCAACGTATTGGTCACTTGTGGGGATGGGCGGGCTGCATGCGCTTAACAACACTGTGCTGATGCAGAGAATCAGAAAAAGGGAAATTGCTTTTTTCATAGAACTCGCCTCCTTGTCGTTTGGTAACGTGTTCGTTTTTACTGTGTCAAATGTAAAAGCTTCCGAAGCTCGGCGCCGTTTCCGAT
>NZ_JACJKY010000049.1 GCF_016901855.1 Merdimmobilis hominis
TCAGTCTGTCGAATAACCCTGGATTTCAAGCGAGATTCAGGGTTAAAAATTTTAATTTGACAAAAAATGCATATATCCCGATTGAGGCACTGTATCGGTGAGAACTTATCCACTTATGCAGTGCATATTTTTTGAGGTTCATTGCAGCAAACTTAAGCCTGACCCATTTTGTCACCTGGCTCAAGCCTCGGTATTGAGTATATCGCATTGCGTATTTTTCTTTCGCGTCTGCGAATACACGTTCAATTGTTTCTTTTCGTCGTTCATATAAAGTCTTGTACTCAGGGGTATATCTAATATCTTCTACTGTTTCAAGATAATCAAACCATATGTGCTTGGTTACGGTTTTCTCATTCTTTTGGCTTTCTGTGCATAAATGCTTTGTTGGACATTTCTCGCAAATATAACTTTTGCTATTGAATTCCCGGTGTCCTTCCCGATTTGTAGTTACATAGCTTAACACTTGGTTTTCGGGACATATTACGCAGTCATAATATTCATCATATACATACTCATACGGTGCATAATTCCCCTTTTTCCCCATTGGCCTTTTGTACGGTAATACCGGTATTCTCCCGTCATCTATTACTCTTTTGCTTATCCACGGTGTTTTGTAGCCTGCATCCATTACTATGTTTTCTATCTCAGGGTTATGCTCAGTTAATTTATCATACAATCCGTCAAAGGCTGTACTATCGTGTATGTTACCGGGATTTACCGTTACTTCCATTACATATCCGTTTTTATCGCAGCCTGTCTGTGCTGTATATGCAAAGCATTTTTTATGCTCACCCTTGTGAAACATTCCGCTTTCAGGGTCTGTGGCCGAGGCTGTAATCTCTTTCTCTTCGGGCGGTTTCGGTCCGTCAAACGGTTTTTTGCCGTGGTTTTCCCGGTCCTCGTTTATCTCTGCCATAAGCTCTTCTTCATAGCGTTTTGCGGCTTGCGGTACGGCTTTTTTTACTGCCTTTTTTATGTTGGCATTTGCCTTGATATGTGTTCCGTCTACAAATACTGTTTCGGGTGATAAATATCCTGCTCTTTCTATTTCGCTTAATATCCAATAAAATATTTCTTCTATTGTTTTTTCAGTGTATCTATGTCTGAAATTATAGCTTACGGTTGAAAAGTGCGGTATCTGCTCATTCATCAGGTACCCTAAAAACCATCTGTATGCCACATTCATTTTTATTTCTTCTACCGTTCTTCTCAGTGACGGCAATCCGTATAAATGCTGTATTAATACCATTTTAAATATTACTACTGGGTCTATGCTCGGTCGGCCGTTATCTGCACAGTATAAATCTTCCACTATATCATAGATATGGCTGAAGTCTACCGCGCTGTCTATTTTTCTCAATAAATGATCAGTCGGCACAAATTCCTCTATGCTAAATACTTCGAGCTGGTCGCGGTTTTCTCTTCCTTTTACTATCATTTTCATCACCCCTTCTATTATACCTTATTTATGCAAAAAAGCCCAGCTTATACTGGACTTTTTCGACAGACTGA
>NZ_JACJKY010000050.1 GCF_016901855.1 Merdimmobilis hominis
CTCCCATGACAAAAACAAACAAACGAAATCTTATCATTGTCGCCGTTGTTTTGTCGGTCGCATTGATCGCAGCAGTCTGCGTTTCCGTCTTTTTCCCGAAAAAAACGATTGCTGATCTTTTGTATCTCACCTCAAAAGATCAGATCAAACAGATCACGATTTCTTCTGTTCATCGTACAAACGTAACCGTCGTTGATCCTGTCGGAGAAACGGTATACAACAAACAGCTCGATATCTCTGATACCCCTCTCGGCAAGCAGTACGTTGATGCGCTCTTTTCGAAACCTGTAGTCCTCCAAGAATCTGGAATATGCACGCCATCAAGAAGAGATGTTCAAGGCACGGATTACAAAGTTGTCACAGTCGACCTCACGATTGACGGCGGTGACGATTTTCCGATCCGTCAAACAAGCATCCCGATAAAATGCTGTGCATATCCACAACGGTGCAGTAACTTCCATGAAGTGATGATCGCTTATGATTACACGCCTGAATATCTTAGAGCGCAATTTGAGAAGGGAGAATATGGGAAAGATTCTAATCAGATTTACTTCTTCACAATCCCCGGCGACGAATTATTCACCTCCGCATTTATCAATGAACAACTGGGGGTAGGTGACTAATTCCCACCCTTATCGAAAGAAGGTGTTTCCATATGACAAAACAGGAAAAACGAAACCTCGCCATTATCGCCGTTGTTCTTTCCGTGGCGCTTGCTTTTGCGGTCTGCGTTTCCGCTTATTTTCCAAGAAAAACAATCGGCGATCTATTATGCCTAACTTCAAAAAATCAGATTACAAAAAATCAGATTACATCGGTAACGCTTGTTTCCTTCTACCGAATGCTTGGCGATGCAGTCGGTACGGAGGAACAGCAGCAAAAAATACATTCCGCTCACAAAGATATCACCGGCACTCCGCTTGCACAGCAGTATATCGATGCAATCTTTGAAAAGCCCGTTGTGCTTCAGGATGTGAAGTACACCGGCTTCGTCGGTATGGGTCAAAACTATTTGACTACAGCCAACGTCTATATCACTGTCACCAATGTCGGCGATGACTTTCCCATTACGGAAAGAGATTTTATCATCTCGTGCAACAGCGATCTCGAACTCTGCAATGTCCCCGAAGTCTTTCTTTACAATAACTATACCGCGGACTATCGCAGCAAACATGAAGAAGTCCCTCCGGAACAACTCTATGTTTTTACTGTCCCGGATGATGAACTGTTCACCTCTGGATTTATCAAAAAACAGCTTGGCGTGAATAAATAATCCAGCGTCCTCTTTTTAAAAGAAGGTGCCTCCCATGACAAAAACAAACAAACGAAATCTTATCATTGTCGCCGTTGTTTTGTCGGTCGCATTGATCGCAGCAGTCTGCGTTTCCGTCTTTT
>NZ_JACJKY010000006.1 GCF_016901855.1 Merdimmobilis hominis
TATGCACTATATACGGGAGATGAACGGTATCTGTTTTTAGAATTTGAACCGGGAACGTACTATGAAAACGGAGAATATATCACTGTTTCTGACACCTACCGCACACTGTATATTCTCGACAAACAACAAATCGGCAAAGGCGCCGAGCTTCAGGAGCTTTTACATTTGACACAATAAAACAAACACTGCATGAAAGCAGGTGATGCAAATGATCAGACTGTTCGGCTATGAAATGCAGAAACTTTTTTCAAAACGCTGGCTGTTTTTGCTGCTTGGAATTTTGCTTGCCGTCTGCGCCGTTACATTCGTTCAAACTGACAGCACAGACGAGCGTGCGCAGCAGTATCAAACGCTCTATGAAAGCGAACTCCGCACCTACAGCAATCTGTCGGTTAAAGATGCTGCGGCACAAATCGAAGACGAGTGTGCCGAAATGGACCGGATGAACGAAGCGTTTTCTGCATATGTGGACAGCCAAAATACAGGTGCCCCCTTGTCCGACGAGGATGCCGCCTGGTTTTCAAAACTCAAGCAGAAATTCGGTGAGGACCCTTCTGCCCTCTTTTTACGACAGGAGGTATATGAGCAGCTTTCACGCGATGCGCAGTATCTGACCGAATATCATGACTGGCTCAGCGAAATGGATGCACGGGCACAACAAATGCTCTCGATCTCCGCATTCGCGAAAAAAGAAACCTTTTCGTATCGGAATATTCAAAAAACACCTGCAGATTACGCGCATTTAAAGACGATTCCCCTGTCGTTCGGCTCACAAGCCGGCATTTTACGTGTTTCAGATTTTCCCGTCGCAGATTTTGCGATTCTGATTGCTATTTTGCTGTTTGCTTTTGCGCTGTTTGTGCAGGAACGGGAAAACGGCACACTGCTCCTCGTTCAGTCCTGCCGCAGCGGACGTGCTGCACTGGGCGCGGCAAAACTACTCGCTTTTTTACTCTGTGTGCTGTGCACGGCGGCAGTTCTTTACGGCGGCACACTGCTTTTAGGGCATTTTCTCTATGGGTACGGTGATCTTTCCCGGACAATCCAGTCGGTATCCGCCTTTAAAGAGAGCAATTTATCCCTGCATGTCGGCGAATATCTTTGGCTGTTTTTTGCGGCAAAACTGCTGGCGTCGATGCTTTGCGGAGTTATACTTGTTGTTTTGATTGCATGGATCAAAAATATTATGGTTGGATTTGCGGCAGCCGCCGCTATTATCGGCACAAGTTATGGTGCATACTGGCTGATTCCGTCACTCAGCACATGGAACCTATTGAAATTTGTAAATCCCATCGCTTTTTTGGATGGATATCGGCTGTTTTCACAGTATAATAACCTGAATGTATTTGGCTTTCCGGTCACCCGCACTGATCTGTGGCTGTGGCTTCTTTTGGGATTCTTTGCCGCAGGAAGTATTCTGATTGTACTGGCGTTTTCGCGATCGAGTGCAAAAGCTTCCTTTAAAAATCCGTTTGAATGGATTTTTGAACGGCTTCGGCGAATGATTCCACCCTCTGTCGGTGTTCGCTCGATCTTATATCATGAACACATAAAGCTCTATGCAATCGGCAAAATGTCTGTTGTTCTGCTGGCTTGCGTCTGGATTGCGTCGCAGACAGTGGCTTCGATGTATGTGAGTGAACTGTCGCCGGAGGGGTTCTACTTAGCCGAGTTACAGCAAGTGGAAGGAAAGATTACACCGAAAGCCGAACAATATTTTGACACGCGCAAACAAGAACTGGATGCCGCACAGAAAACGGTCGACGATCTGACAGCCGCATTTGAACGCGGCGAACTGGGCGTGGCCGAATATCAAGCAAAGATGGTGCCGTTTGGAACACTTCCTGTCGAACAAAACACCTTTGACCGACTATATATGCAGTATTCCCGCGCCAAGGAGCTCGATGCAAGCGGAATTGCGGGCGGTATTGTAAACGAATTTTCGGCACAGTGGGTTTTTTCTCATCCGACCCGCGATCTGATGATCGGGATGTTTGCTTCCCTGTTCATCGTCGTGGGGACAGTATTGCTTTTCACACGGGAATATAAAAACAACATGCTGTTTTTACTGCGCACGACTGCGAGCGGAAAATCGAGGCTGTTTTTGATGAAAGTGCTCACTGCCTGCGGTTTTTCCGCGATTGTACTGTTGATTTTCAGTGTTCCGTTTTATATTTCCATGGCAAACGGATATTCATTCGCTGATATGCACATCTCTCTGCAAAATATCGACCAATATATGCTTTCCGGTATCTCGTTAAACATTGATACAGCGTTGTTTGTGCGGCAGGCAGGGATGCTTGTCGGCGTGCTGTTCTTGACCGCATTCTGCATTTGGATTTCCACTGTCATCAAACGATTGTCGGTTTGTGTTGTCGTCAGCGCAGCTGTGGGCATTCTTCCGCTTGCACTGGAGCTGTCCGGCATCTCGGTCATCCGGTATATAAGCAGTGCAAACGCATACACGCTGTTTTCATCCTGGAACAGCACAGGCGGTATCTTCGGATCATTTGCAGGACTGCTTCTGCTTTTGATGCTCACTGCCCTGTTCTTATTTTCCGCATACCGGCGATTCTGCGCAACAGAAGGGAGGATATTCTGATGGAGCTTTCGATTCAATCGGTCACCAAAACATACAAACGCGGACAGACACGTGCGCTTGACGATTTTTCCGCTGTACTCACACCGGGCGTTTACGGATTTTTAGGACCAAACGGTGCCGGAAAATCGACACTCATGAACATTATCACCGGCAATCTGCGTCCGGACAGCGGCAGTATCTTATGGGACGGAACGGATACCCGCAAGATGGGTGCCAACTTCCGCGATCTGATTGGATACATGCCACAGCAACAGGGTCTTTATGACGATTTTACTGCCAAACGCTTTTTGTGGTATATGGCGGCGCTTAAAAAAATCCCCCGCAGACAAGCTGCACAGCGCATCACCGAGCTGCTCTCGATGGTCGGACTTACAGACGATGCCTCGAAAAAGCTCGGCGCATATTCCGGCGGCATGAAACAGCGTATTTTGATTGCGCAGGCACTTTTGAATGATCCCTCCCTGCTGATTCTCGACGAACCGACCGCCGGACTTGACCCGAAAGAACGCATTCGCATCCGCAACTTTATCAGCAAAATCGCACAGGATAAAATCGTGTTGTTTGCCACTCATGTTGTGTCGGACGTCGAATATATTGCAAAAGAAATCATTCTGATCAAGCGCGGAAAACTTCTGCTCAAAGAAGAACCGGCGCAGATTCTGCGCCGGATGGAAACACTGGTATGTGAAGTTCATTTGCCGAAAGAGGATGTATCCGATTTTGTGAAAACACATAAGGTCAGCAACATCTTCGGTGACAAAGACGGTATGACTGTGCGTTTTTTAAACGATCCAAGCTGTCCGGTTTCTGATGCGATTTTTGCAAAACCGATGCTTGAAGATGTCTATTTGTCGTATTTTTCGGATGAAACGCAGACGGACGGATTCTCGTTTTCTTAATGCACGGTGCGCTGTTTTAAAAAGTTCGCCAATGCGACAAATTTCTCGTAATCAACACCGGGCGGACAGCTGTCGCTGTTGGCCAAAATAAACCCGCGGTTCTTTCTGATTGACAAAAGCATATCTGCATATTCAAGCAGAGATGAAACCGAATCGTTTAGAATCTGTGTCGGTTCGATGCCGCCAATGAGGCTTACCTGTGCAGGCAGTTCTTCAAACGCCTCCGCCATCGTCACATTCCCGGTAGGTGCCGGAGAAATCGATTCAATCGCAGAAACGCCCTGCGCCGCCATCGGTGATAAAAGATGTTTGATATGACCGCACGCGTGCTGGACATACGGCTTTCCTGCTTCATTTAACATCGTGCACCACCGGGTGATTTCCGGGGCAATATACGTTTGATACAGTGCGGGATTTACGTTTGTTGTGGAGCTGTCCTCCCAGCTGATGCATGCGCTCACATTGCTTTTCGCAGTGATCTGCACCGTTTCGAGATTCTTTTTCTGCATCACAGCAAGCAATTCATCGAGCAATTCCGGTTCATCCATTGTCAGATAGATAAGATTCTCTGTACCCACAAAATTTTCAAGCAGATACTGATAGGCAGATTTCATGTGCGTACCAACCAGCGCAAGCTGCAGTCCGTCTTCTCCTAACCGCTCCACCTGCTCGTTGGCTTCTTTGATTTTTTCGATCACCTGAAGATCTTCAAAATAAGCGATTGCAGCCGGAATCTGTGATGCATCCGCAATCGGATGTCTGGTCAAAAACCAGGTATTTGCCTGCGAAACATACGTGTATTCCGAATATAAATTTCCCTTTGGCGTAGTGATTGTTTCGTATCGCTTATTGCCCTCTGTCCGCACGGAAACGGTGCAGTGATTCTGCCGAATTTCATATGCACACACACCGCCGCGCAGCAGCGGGTCAGCACCCATCTGCTGCAAATAGGAAAGCTCCCCTTTTTCCCGTACATCGTTCGGCAAAAAATCAAAATAATACACAAGAAACGGCGAAAACGGTACATGATCGACTTCTTGTCCTCGAATTGAGGCAAGAAGTCTTTGTTTTGGTGTCATCTCACACATGTTGCCGCCTCCCTTACAGCAAGATTTCCAACTGCTCCCCGCAATACGATACGGTTTTCTGGTATTCGTTGTTTAAGTAAAGCTCGATCGTCTTGTTGCTGTCAAACAGTGCAGGTTTGCCGCACGGTGATTCGATTGTCAGTCGGTGTTCTGCGTCGTTCCACGACATCGGAATCTGCATGTAATCTCCATTCTCATAACGATAGCTGTCGTTTTCATCCTGATAGTATGTCGCTGTTGCGTCTGCACCGGAATACACATACAGTTTGAGACGTGTTTCATCCTGCTGTGCGGTGCACTGTGCCGGTTCTGCCATCGGAATGATACTGCCGCATTTTACAAACACAGGAATATGCGCAATCGGCGCATCCACAGTCACTGCCTGCCCGCCTTCATACCGTTTTCCGGTATAAAAATCGAACCAATCTGCGCCGCTTGGCAGATAGACTTCTGCTGTCCGACGGTTCGGTTCTGTCACAATGTGGACCAAAAGACTGCTGCCGAACAGATACGTATCCGAAATATCTTTGCCCGTTCATCTGCACCAAACTCCATGACAAGCGGACGCATCAGCGTGCTGTCGTTTTTATACACATCGAATGCAGAAGCATAGATATACGGCATCAGCGCATACCGCAGACGACTTACCGCCAGCTGCGACTCATAATATTCACTGCCCGGTTCGCCGAAAAACCACATTTCACGCGGCGTATCTGTACCGTGCGACCGGAATAGTGGGCTGAATGCGCCAAACCAGAACCAGCGGGTGTATAATTCGCGGTAAGCTTCATTTTCGTTGCCGCCTTCATATGCCTGTTCCATAAAAGACGGGTTGGACACGAAAAACGCGCCGATATCTGTGGTGGAATACGGGATGCCCGACAAACTGAAGCTCAGCAGTGAAGAAATCTGCCGGCGGAACACCTCCCACGATGCACGGATATCTCCGATCCATGTCGAAGCACCGTATGCCTGCTGTCCGGCATAACCGCTTCGTGTGAGGATATACACGCGTTTCTCGTCTGTTTCACTGCGCTGGTGTTTGTAAATATTGCGCGATGTTGCCATTGCATAGTGGTTGAGATAACGGCTGTTTTTGCCCAAATAGCAGTCCGAACAATCCAAAAGCGCCAGAGAACTGTCAATTTGAAAAGACGGTTCCGTGGAATCAAGCCACCACGCATCCACACCAAGCGAAAACAAATTGCGGTCCATATAGTCCCACACGATATCGGAAGCTTTTGAATTCAGCGGGTCATGAACTCTTCCCCAGTTCTCCTGTTCGCGATTTGATTTTTCCAAAATACCGTCTGCTTGCTCGAGTGCTTTGCAGATGTTTGTCTGCGGACCTATGTAAAAGAACTTCAAAAATGAATGCAGGACTGCATGTTTCGCTGTCTGACAAAGCAAAATATCGCTTGACATTCAAAGTTTTGTTTGCTTTCAATGTGAGGCTATGATATAATAATAACTTATGAGAGTTAAAAAAAGAAAGGATTGAAACCGTTGGCTTCGATTGCAGAAGAAATTAAAAGACGGCGGACATTTGCGATTATTTCGCACCCGGACGCAGGTAAAACAACGTTGACGGAAAAGTTTTTGTTATATGGCGGTGCCATTCAGCTTGCAGGCTCGGTAAAAGGCAAAAAAACAGCCAAACATGCCGTTTCCGACTGGATGGAAATTGAAAAGCAAAGAGGTATTTCGGTCACTTCTTCTGTGCTTCAGTTTCAATATGAGGGATACTGCATCAATATTCTCGATACGCCGGGTCACCAGGACTTCTCGGAGGATACGTACCGTACATTGATGGCGGCAGACTCTGCTGTCATGGTCATTGACGCATCCAAAGGCGTTGAGAACCAGACACGCAAGCTGTTTAAAGTCTGCACCATGCGCAATATCCCGATCTTTACATTTATCAATAAAATGGACCGCGAAGCGCGCAATCCGTATGATTTGCTTGAAGAGATCGAGCAGGAGCTCGGCATCGACACCTATCCGGTGAACTGGCCGATCGGCTCGGGCCGCGATTTTAAAGGTGTGTTTGACCGTAAATCGCAGCAAATTGTTGCATTCACAGCAAACAACGGTCAGCGTGAAGTCGAGGCAACTGCACTGACGCTTGATGCACCGGATTTAAAAGACCGGCTCGGCGAGGAACTTTATCAGACATTGCAGGATGACGTGGAACTGATCGAAGGCGCCGGCGCTGATTTTGACCAATCCCGCATTGATTCCGGAAAACTGACGCCGGTATTTTTCGGTTCGGCGCTGACCAACTTCGGCGTAGAACCGTTTTTGGAGGATTTTCTGCGCATGACAACGTCGCCGCTTCCGCGAAAAGCAGACATCGGTGAAATTGACCCGTTTTCCGAGGACTTTTCCGCGTTTGTCTTTAAAATTCAGGCAAACATGAATAAGGCACACCGTGACCGTATCGCATTCATGCGCATTTGTTCCGGTAAATTCGAAAAAGGCATGGATGTTCTGCACGTACAGGGCGAAAAGAAAATGAAGCTTTCTCAGCCGCAGCAAATGATGGCACAGGAACGCGAAATCGTCGACGAAGCATATGCCGGCGATATCATCGGTGTGTTCGATCCGGGTATTTTTTCAATCGGTGATACCGTTTGCTCGCCGAGTGCAAAAATGCAGTTTGAAGGTATTCCAACCTTTGCACCAGAGCATTTTGCGATTGTCGAACAGAAAGATACGTTAAAACGCAAACAGTTTATCAAAGGTACTTCTCAGATCGCACAGGAAGGTGCAATTCAGATTTTCCAGGAGCTTGACTCCGGCGGTATGGAACGCGTTATCGTGGGCGTTGTCGGTGTGCTTCAGTTTGAAGTGCTTGAATACCGCTTGAAAAACGAATATAACGTTGAAATTCGTCAGCAAGGTCTCCCCTACCAGTTCATCCGCTGGATTGCCAACAAAGACCTTGATCCCAAATCACTGAATCTCACATCCGATACGAAGCGGATTCAGGATTTAAAAGGCAACAATCTGCTGCTGTTTTCGAACTCATGGGGAATTCAGTGGGCACTCGATCACAACCCGACACTTGAGCTCCAGGAATTCAGCAAAAACTGACCATTGTTTTACCAGAACAAAAAGAAGTCTTTTCCATACGGAAAAGACTTCTTTTTTGATTTTTCTTTAAAAATAGAAAAGTTCTGCGACAGCAATTCTGCCACAGAACTAAGCATATTAACAAAAAATCCCGCCGCAATGACGGGGATAAAATCTCAAAAGAAAAAACCTACGGTCGCGAATGGCTGACCGCAGGTTTGGTACGCCCGATGCGATTCGAACGCACGACCTTCAGAGTCGGAGTCTGACACTCTATCCAGCTGAGCTACGGGCGCATATCCAAAGATTTGCAACATGAATATTATATCAGTTTCCAACACAAAAAGCAAGTCTGAATTTCGAAAAAACAAAATTTATCATACAAAAAAGCTTGTCATTCATGATGAATGACAAGCTTTTTGATGAAAGCAAATGATACAATCAAGCAACACTTAACGTGCCGATTTTGCGAAAGCTTTTTTCGGTGAACGTTTTGCTTTGTGATCCTGCCAGATAGTCCAAAGCGGGCAAGCAACAAAGATTGTTGAATATGTACCCGAAATCATACCGATCAAAAGCGGGAATGCAAAACTCAAAATCGACTCAACATGGCAAACAACTGCGACCACACAAATCACTGCGATTGCTGCAATGGTTGTCAATGTGGTGTTGATTGTTCTCGAAAGCGTTTCGCCGATACTGCGGTTTACAAGCACTGTACGGCTCAAATCGCTGTACAGACGCTGATTTTCACGCATTCTGTCGTAGATGATGATCGTATCGTTGATCGAATAACCGAGGATGGTCAAAATAACTGCAACGAAGTTGAAGTCGAGCGGAATGCGGAAGATGACAAACACACCAAACACAACAATTGCGTCGTGCAATAATGCCATCAATGCCATCACGCCTGATGACCAACCGCTGATTCTCTTAAAGCGGAATGCAACGTAAATAACGATCAATACTGCTGCCAGTGCAATTGCCACAAGGCTCTTTGCAAAGAATTCCATACCGATGATCGGGTCAACGGTCGAGTTCGAAAGCAGTTTTACATCATTATCTGCAAACGTCTTGGTGATTTCATCTGTCAATTTGCCCTGTGCATCTGCAGAGATGCCCTCTTTTTCATTCAATACGATTTCAAAGCTGTCGAGGTTGTTGACACCTTTTTTGGTATTGACCGAAACACTTTTTTGGAGTGCAGTTTCAGCTGCTTCTTTTACCGCAGCTTCATCAATGGTTCCGGTATATGTATAGGTGACGATTGTACCACCGGAGAACTGAACATTCAGCAGAACACCGAAAATCAGTGCACATGCAATAATCAATCCCATCAGAATTGCGGAAGCAGTCAATGTATATTTTTTGATTCCGAGGAAGTCAAAGCTTTTCAAATTCATTTCGCAAGTCCTCCTCCATAAAGTGCAGGTTTTCTAAACCATTTGAAACGCGAAAGCGATTTGGTCATCAAACGGGTTGCCAATACGCCGAATACAAAGTTCAGCACAACACCGACAAGCAGTGTATAACCGAACGAGAACACAGAACCTTCTGTTGCAAAGCCAAAGAAGCCAAACACCGGCGAAAGAATCTGTGCAAAGAAGTTATCGGACGAACCAAATGCACCCATCAAAATCACTGCAACGATAACGTTTGTGATGTTGCCGTCAAAAATTGCTGTGAAGCCGCGTTCAAAACCAGCATTGACTGCGCCATCGATCGATTTGCCGTTGCGAAGCTCTTCTTTGATGCGCTCTGCAGTGATAACGTTTGCGTCAACGCCCATACCGATTGCAAGGATGATACCTGCAATACCCGGAATGGTCATCGTGAAACTGTTGATACCCGGAATGAAGCCGGAAATTGCGGCGATCATACCGCCAACCTGACCGAGCAGTGCGATGCTGATGATAATGCCCTGTACACGATACATCACGATCATGAACACACAGATCAGCACGAATGCGATCACGCCTGCCAGTGTCATTGCAGCCAATGCACCCTGACCGAGTGTCGGTGTAATGGTGCTGTATGTTTCGGTTTCCAGTTTAAACGGAAGATTGCCGGCATTGATTTTGTTTGCAAGGCCTTCTACATCTTCTCTTGTAAAGCTGCCGCCGCTTGTGATGATTGCTTTACCATCGGTGATTGCAGCGTTAACGGTTGCATTCGACACCATTGTGTTATCCATCCAGATCGAGATGGTATCGCTTGTGCCGACCATGCTGCCGGTTGCATCTGCAAAAATCTTTGCAGCTTCATCGTCAAGCTCGAGGCTTACGAAATATTCATTGCTTCCGCCGTCTGTAACCGGTCCGTAAAGCGCTTCTGCTTTATTGACATGACCGCCTTCGAACAATACTTCGCCGGTCGGTACGCCTTCTTCATCGGTTTCCGCACCTTTACGGAATGTGAGCAATGCGGTCTCGCCGAGCTCTGCGATTGCAGCTTCCGGATCAAACGACTCCTCTCCCTCTTTCCACGGGAAACGAACGATGATGCGGTCTTTTTGAACGTCGGTGTACACTTCATAGTCTGTGATGTTGAGCGACACCATACGCTGTTTTAATGTTTCGGTAGCAGCATTCATCTGCTCCTCGGTTGCGTCTATGCCCTCTGATGGCGTAAACGTGACATCGACGCCGCCGCGAATGTCAATACCCCAACGGATATCACCTGCACCTTTTACATAGGTCGTTGTTTTATCGCCGTATGTTGTGTGCAAGCCGGTGAAAGCCAGCGTGGTAAAGACAAAGATGAAAGCAGCAACGATAAAAAATATTGGTTTTCCAATACGTTTCATGGGACTGAATCTCCTTTGTACTGTTGTTGATGCGGGACTCCGGATTTTCATGACAAGAATCCCGAATCACACTCACGTCGTTTATTATACGACAGTATTATCCAAAAGTCAACAGAGTTTACACGCTCAGTTCAGCATTTTCACCTAAAATTTCGCGATTTGCTTCTTCAATTGGACGAACACATGTATTTAAGAAAATGGTGACCTGTTCTGCACTGCGTCCGGTGAAGTTCTCCGGCACGAGAATCGAGTCAATTTCATCGTGCGACAGCATGAATGCCGGATCTGCACAGACGCGGTCGATCAGATCGTTTTCGCCGCCCTCTTCTTTGACTACTTTGCCTGCTGCAATCGAGTGCGTACGCAGACGCTCGTGCAGTTCCTGACGGTCGCCGCCTTTTTTGACTGCTTCCATCATGATGTTCTCCGTTGCCATGAACGGTAGCTCTTTGAGCACGCGCTGACGGACCACTTTCGGATACACGACAAGACCGTCGCAGACATTCAAAAGGATATTGAGAATCGAATCAACTGCCAGGAATGCCTCTGCAACCGAAATACGTTTGTTTGCACTGTCGTCGAGTGTACGCTCAAACCACTGAGTACCTGCGGTAAACGCCGGGTTTAAACTGTCGATCATGACGTAACGTGCCAGTGCAGTAATACGCTCGCAGCGCATCGGGTTGCGTTTATACGGCATTGCCGAAGAACCGATCTGATTTTTCTCAAACGGCTCTTCCATCTCTTTGAAGTTCTGCAGAATGCGCATATCGTTCGAGAATTTGCTTGCGGACTGCGCGATACCGCTCAATACAGCGAGCACCTGCGAATCCATTTTTCTCGAATAGGTCTGACCGGAAACCGGAACCACCGAAGAAAATCCCATTTCTTCTGCGATCATCTGCTCGAGTTCGTCAATTTTTTTGCTGTCGCCGTCAAACAGATCAAGGAAGCTTGCCTGTGTACCGGTGGTGCCTTTGGAACCAAGCAGTTTGAGTGTCGAAACACGGTAGTCAAGGTCCTCGAGATCCATGAGCAGTTCATTGATCCAAAGGGTTGCACGTTTGCCGACGGTGGTCAGCTGTGCCGGCTGCAAATGGGTGTATGCGAGCGCCGGCATCGATTTGTATTCATCTGCAAATTTCGCAAGCAGATGAATGACGTTGATGAGCTTTCTGCGGACAACCTGCAGCGCTTCTTTCATAATAATAACGTCGGTATTGTCGCCGACATAGCAGGAAGTTGCACCCAGATGGATGATTCCTTTTGCGTTCGGGCACTGCACGCCGTATGCATATACATGAGACATAACGTCGTGACGGACCTGTTTTTCACGTGCCTGTGCAACATCGTAGTTGATATCGTCCAAATGGGATTCAAGTTCTTTGACCTGCTCCTGTGTAACCGGCAGACCGAGTTTCATCTCTGCACGGGCAAGCGCCACCCAGAGCCGGCGCCATGTTTTGAATTTTTTATCTGCGGAAAACAGATACTGCATTTCATCGCTGGCGTATCGGGTGCTGAATGGACTTTCATAAGCGTTTTTCATGAATAAAACCTCCTGCAACATCTCAATTCTTATATATTACCATATTATACGGACTTCGACAAGGGATTACGATTTGTTTTCTTGCTGTTTTAAAAAATTCGACACTTCCGCTGCGGTCGG
Organism: Merdimmobilis hominis; assembly: GCF_016901855.1. Classification (GTDB taxonomy): domain Bacteria; phylum Bacillota; class Clostridia; order Oscillospirales; family Ruminococcaceae; genus Paludihabitans. Next base: position 12,140 of record NZ_JACJKY010000006.1, read on the forward strand.
AATCGACGGCGCAGCACCTTTTTTACTGACAGCCAGTGCCGATGCGGCCGATGCGGTCCGCAATGCATCCGAAAGTGTTCCACCCGACGCAATCGCATGAAGAAAATAACCGGTAAACGTATCGCCTGCACCTGTGGTATCCACCACGTCTACCGAAAAGATCGGATGGCTTGCCTTTTGTTTGCGATCATACGCACACGCGCCGTTTGTTCCGAGCGTGAGCACCACGCGGCAGTCCGGATAGCGTGTGCAGATCCCTGCAATGATGGCATCCGGCGTATCGGTACGTGCAATCGCGGCGCCTTCTATTTCATTGACAAAGAACCAGTCCACATACGAAAGCGGATAATGCATAACCGACGCGCTAAACGGCGACGGATTGAACACCACCGTCATTCCGCGTGCGTGCGCCTGTTCCATCAAATAGCCGATTTCATTGATCTCATTCTGCAGAAGAAGCCAGTCTCCTTCTCCAAACTGCGAAAGCACCGCGTCGATCTGTTCACGTACAGCACATTGATTCGCACCGCCAAACAAAATGATACAATTTTGTCCCGTGCGCTCCTCCACCTGGATAATCGCACGCCCCGTCGGTGTGTTTACTGTCTGCACAAATTCCGTGCGGACACCGGACTTAGCCAGCAGTTCCTTTAAAAACGCACCGTCCTCACCAATCATGCCGGCATGATATACCTCGGCGCCTGCACGAGCCAGTGCAATCGATTGATTGAGTCCCTTTCCGCCGGAAAACCGCTCATAGGAAATCGGTTTGATCGTTTCGCCTGGTTTGACAAAATGAGATACCGTATAAACGTCATCAATATTCATCGAACCAAAATTCAAAATCTTCATGTCATTCGCCTCCTTTTCAGACAAGAAAAACCACCGCAGACGCAGTGGTTCTCTCTTCATTCGTATTCAGTTTATTCAATTTCCTGCGTCGAAATATAATTTTCTCCGCATTGATCATACAGAAAATCGATCAGAATTTTCACCAACACTGCAACTGCAGCAGTGACTGTAAGCACACCGGCCAATTTGGCAAGAAACTTCATAGAAAAACACTCCTTTTCCTTTGTTCCGATTTCTATATTTATATATTAGCAAAAAGACCGAAACAATGCAAGCAAAACAGTGCATTTTTCTTCAAATTCGCCAGTGTATTTCATGGCGAAATCAACCGAAAATATGCTTTGCACGATCCTTGTGTTCCAAAACAGCCATCAGCGGAACACCCAAGACATAGCAGACAACCGCCTCGCCAATAAAGACTAAGAAGGCGTTTACCAAAAACGTTTCCCATGTAAGCGTTCCGACAAAAAAGACGCAGATTTCAAATCCGACAATGACAGCGTTTAACAGCACCGGAGGAAGCGGCGCCAGTGTATAACGCACAACGCGGCTTTTGCATTTTCCGATCCGCCATGTAATCAACGCCGCAATCAGTGTTGCCGCTGTGCCGAACACAGCATCCAGTGCACCGACGGGATTGACGCCCAGCATGAATCCAACCAGATTGGCGATTGCACAGCCAACCGAAAGGCCCGGAATTGCGGATGCGGTAAAGACCGGAAGAATCGTCAGTGCTTCGCTCACACGATACTGAACTGCACCGAACGACATAAAGAATGTGGCGAATGTGATTGCAGCATACAAGCCTGCGATCATCGCCGCGCGAGTGATGGTTTTTGTGTTTTTCATTTGTAAAGATCCTCTCGTAGTTTTATTTTAAGTCAGGTTCTTGCGACTGACTGCAGAAAAACTGCGAGAAATAGTATAGCACAACTGCGCGCGCGTTTCTATCCGCATTCTGCACAAAAATACATCATTCGACAGTCTGCCATAAACCACATCTTCAACATGACACAGATCTCGTATCTTTCCCTATTTTTCCGCAATATTGATTATAGTTAACCCTTTCTTTTTGGCATACGAAACCGTATATGCAGTTCCACCGGAATGTTTAGTCAAATAACAGATGCAATACGCGCTGAACTGCACCAAATGCCGATTGCTTACCTTTTGTATTCTAATATAGAGTCATGACCACATCTAAGAATGGCAACATAAGAAGCGGCCTATAAGGCCTTAACAAAAATCAACCCCTAAAAGACGTTGGTTTAAACCATGGTTGTATGATTACTTGCCTTCCTTTAAAGGGTTTTCGTACTCCTTCTTGCTTAAACTGTCTTCTATTTGCTCCTGCTTCTCCTGTTCTCGGATGTATTTTGGGATCGTCGCCGTATTTATACCTACTGTGCTTACGTAATACCCCGTTGCCCAGAAATTTCGGTTTCCAAATTTGTACTTTAAGTTTGCATGTCTCTCGAAAATCATCATCGCACTTTTTCCCTTGAGATAACCCATAAACTGCGAAACACTATACTTTGGCGGAATACTTAAGAGAAGATGGAGATGGTCGGGCATCATATGCCCCTCTATGATTTCTACCCCTTTCCACTTGCATAAATCTCTTATAATTTGCTGTATATCTTTCCGCAGTTCCTTGTATATAATTTTTCGACAATACTTCGGAGTGAATACGATATGATACTTGCATACCCATTTTTTGTGTGCTAAACTATTTGCCATAAAGGACATCCTTTCTGTTTTCTTTTTGGTGGCTTGAACAATCACCATTATACCAGAAAGGATGTCCTTTGCTTAAGCTCTAATCCCACCCGTATAGCGGGCGGTTGTTGAACGTCCTCGCTTTGCTCCGCCGTTCTATCGCTAAAGCACTAAAAACAAAACCGACAGACTAAATGCCCCGTGCTAATAAGGCAGTAAAAATGTAGAGAAGATGGTGTAACCCGATATGTGGCGGGTTACACCGTTTTTTTATGCAGTCAGTTGTTTTGGAAGCAGTGATGCGTTTCGCATCTGTTCCATCATTTTTCGGATTTCCTGCTCGTCCGGCAAGCTTACTAAGCCTACCGCCGTGAAATAGATATCCACCTTTACTGACTTATGAGCGTGCTTCTTCTCAGGATTATGCACCTCAATGCGACGGATCAGCTTGTTGACGATCGTCGGCGTAAGCTCTTTCATGTCGGTAAATTCCCGCAGCCCCTGTAAAAGCAGACGCATATCCACCGATTTCTGTTTCATTTCGGACAGCAGTTGTTCTTCCTCTTTGACCTTTTCCAGCAGCTCTTTCTGCTCGGACTCATACTCCGCCGCCATCCTTGCATAGCGTTCGTCCGACAGTTTCCCAATCACATTGTCCTCATAAATCCGATTGAACAGCTTGTCCAGATCGGCGATCCGCTTTCCGCTGTTTTCTATGGAAAGCTTTAATTCCTGCTGCCGTTTTTTCTGGAATTCCCCGCATTTCTGCTTCTGCATATAGAGAAATACCGACTCATAGCAGCGCACAAAATCCGCCAAACCCGCAACCGCTTCCTTCACAATCATTTCCAAGACTACATCCCGAATGAAATGGATGGTACAGCTCCCTCTGCCGTCCTTGTAGTTGGCGCAGCGGAAGAATTCCTGATTGCGTTTCAGTGACTTGGCGGCGCAGAAGTGCAGCTTTGATTTGCAGTCGGCACAGAATACCAGCCCTGAAAACAAGCTTTTCCGATTCGTTTTCGTCGGTCTACGCTTATTCTTCCTGAGTTCCTGCACCCTCAGCCATACATTCTCGTCAATGATCGCTTCCTGCGTGTTGGGAATAATCTGGTATTCCTCTTTCGGATTCTCAATTACCTTATGCACCTTGTAACTGACCGTCGTGGATTTCCCGTTCACCGTACAGCCTGTGTACTGCTGGTTTTCCAAAATACGCTCTACTGTGCTTTCACACCAGCCATAAACATTGACAGGCATTGGGTTACTCGTCTTTCTGCCAATCGAGTGAAAATATGCTGTTGGCGTCAAAACCTTTTCTTTTTCCAACTGCCGTGCGATCTGCGTCGGGCCTTTTCCGGCAAGGCAGAGGGAGAATATCTTTCGGACGATTTGTGCCGCAGGCTCGTCAATATACCATTGCTCTTTGTCGCCTTCGAGCTTCTTGTATCCATAGGCAACCGTAGAAGCGACTCTCCTGCCCTGAGAGGCTTTCAGCTCATTGACCGCACGGATTTTCTTGGAAGTCTGCGCCGCATACCACTCGTTGAAGATGCTGTAAAAGGGTAGCATTTCCATTCCTTCGCCGGTTGTGGAATTGATATTTTCCTGTATGGCGATAAAGGTAATGCCAAGGGACGGATAGACCACCTGCGTCAGCCTGCCCATCTCGACTTGCTCTCGTCCAAAACGGGATACATCCTTTACGATGATCGTCCCGACCTCTCCGTTCTCCGCCATTCTCTGCATCCGCTGAAAATCCGGCCTTTGAAAAGTCGTCCCGGAAATCCCATCGTCTACAAAGAAAACCGGGTGCAGATACCCATGTTTTTTAGCGTAGTCCAGTAAAATCTGTTTTTGATTGGTAATGGAGTTCGACTCCATGTCCTTCTTGTCATCGTCCACCGACAGGCGGCAGTAAAGGGCGGTGATCTTTTCTTTTTCCTGCCCGTTTGATTTGTTTTGCGTTGTCATTGATTCTTCAGTCTCCTTTCTGACAACCGGGCATTGCAGGGTAATGCCAGTATACCGTGCAATGCCCGTACTGTCGAATGTGCAGGGTTAACTATTTTGCAGTTCCAGAAGCAAGTCCCGGAACTGCTTTAGGACGGTTTCTTTGCCCTCTGTATCAAAATGGGTGGTCACTTCATAAACCGTGCCGCCGATCTGTATGGAAAAGGAATCGTTGTCCGGCGAATAGAAGTAGGGGACGAAACTTCCCAAAGGAATTATTTTATCATCCATTTACCGTTCCTCCCTTGCGTTTCGTTCTCTCTGCCGCTGCCACTTTTCCAGCAGTTGGAGGATGGTATTCTGCATATCCTTGCCCGTATAGCTTTTAGGGAAATACTTTTGCAGTTCCTCTTTTGGAAACCGAATCTGTTCCTTCTGGTTGGCTTTTTCCTCGCTCATCACTGCAAAGATGACATCGGCAGTGAGCCTGCCCTGACGGGAAAAGCTCCGTAGTCTCTGCGCCTGTGAAAGGGACGGGGTAGCGTCTGCATATTCGATTTCGTTCAGAAGCAAATGCTGTTCTTCATGGGTTAAGTACGACAATTCCACCGCAGGCGTGAGGGCGATTCTGCCCTCGTCTACCATCTCAAGCAGTTCGGGAATCAAGTAAGTCAGACGGATATACCGGTGCAAAGTGTCCTTTCCGATACCAAATTCATTTGCAATTCTTTCATCACTTCGATACTTTGTCGCAGGCTGCGACGAAGTTAAATCGGTACGCTGACCTTGTTTCCGGATTGCTTCCCATTTCATTTTGTAGGCGAATGCACGCTCGCTGGGCAATATGTTTTCCCTGTGCAGGTTTGCGTCTACCATCATGGAAACCGCCTGTTCGTCGGTCAGATTTCGGACGATAACAGGCAGTTTTTCTATTCCAAGCTCCCTGCAAATCTCCATTCGTCTGTGTCCTGATATGACCTCGTATTCACTTTCCGAAAGAGGACGGACGAGCAGCGGCTCAATAGCGCCCTGCATCCTGATACTCTGTAAAAGCTGTTCCTTTTCTTCTCCGCCCCGCAGCTTGAACGGGTGATTCCGAAAGGGAACAAGGGATTTTAAATCTAAGTATTCAATCGTTTCTTTTTCTTTCATGTTATGAAACCTCCATTGTTTTCTTCTTTTTCGGGTAGTAAGTATTCTTACTCTCTTAGTCTTAATAGCTTCCGATCTTCGGAACTTTAAAAGTCCGAAAACCGGAAGTCAGAACTTTTTCAAGTAGATAATGCTCGGCTTTCCCTGTCCCTGCCGCTTGCGGAGGATCAGGTCAGCCTGTTCCAGTTCCGAGAACAGCCTGCATATCTTTTCGTGCCCGAAGCGCAGCTTATCCTGCGCCTCTTTGACGGTAAAGAATTGATAGACGCGCCCACGCTTGTCCGTCCAGCCGTTTTTGGCGGAAAGGTGCATCCGGTCGAGCAGCAGGCCGTAGAGCATTTTGGCGTCGGTGGAAACCGGCTTGTATTTTTCCTCTGTGAACAAAGCCTTGGGGACTTTGTAAAACACATAGCTTTCCGCTTCGGATAATTTTAAATACGGATTCAGAAATTCACCTTCTTTCTGTCACGGTTTTAAACCGTGATTTTGTATGTTCGGGTATTACGGTATTCCTTATGGCGTTTTCATTTGAGAAACGCCTTGATTTCTGTGGCTTTACGGCTTCAAAAAGCGTGACACCTATACCGTTTTTCTGCTTGCTTTAAGCAGCAGAATATTCCTTTCTTAAATCTCCGCCCTAACGGAGCGAGCAGACTGTTTGTTTCCACAAATCAGTAACTCGTCAGGATTCCGTCCTGAAACCTGATTAGGGAAGCACCGCCCGTTTCCTGCGCTGGCGCTCGGCGGCTTTCTTACGCTTTTGGACGGCGGCACAGTTTGGGCAGTAGCGCTGGTTTTTTGCCTTTGGTACGAAGAACGACTTGCAGATTTGGCATTGTTTTTTGCTTGCCGACTGCATAATCTCGGCAAACAGCTCCCTGTCTGCGGGAAGGACTGCGTTTTTGAAATAGCTGCAGTAGATTCCGTACCGGCTGATGCACTGTACGCAAGCGTGCTCCTCGCCGTCGTCCAGCAGAAGGCAATTGCCGTCTACATAGTTGCAGCAGAGCTTTTTAATGAGGGCATTGATCCGCTTTGACTGCTTTGGCGTGATTTTTATGACCATGTTTTTCACCTCCTCACGATTTGATGATCCATTGATTTACAGAGCCTGCTGTTTTCTCCGAATGCCGTTCCTGCCCCGGAGTCTCACCGCAGCGTCGCTTCGCTTCGTCGTCGCAAACTTTGTTTCGCTCATTTCCGTGCAATGCACGAAAAGTTCGCTCACGCCGTTGCTCCTCCTCTCCCCGACTGTCGTGGCAAAGTCATATCCCATTCGGATCGTTATTCAGTTTTCAAGGTACAATGAAAAAGTCTCTTCACTTATTCCCACTGGGAAGCGGCAAGTGACAACCTTAAACGGAAAAATATTTGCAAATTTGAAAATCCCTCTCACTTATTTGCACAAAGGGTATCCAAATGCACACCCGTTTTTTGGCTTTCTCCGGAAAAACTTTTTGAAAAATTTATCCCTCCACCTATTCCCACTGGGAAAAGCCAAATGCACCCCCTAAACGGGAAAATATTTCCGAATGAAAAACCTCCTCACTCATTTGGACAAAGGGTGCCGAAATGCACACCCATTTTTGAGGTTTTCTAAGAAAAATTTTTATTCGGTGAAAAGACCTCCTCACTTATTCGGAATTGCAAAGCCAAATGACACCCTATTTCACAGAAAAAATGAGAAAATATTTTTTATCCGGTTGTGGGCGCTTTATTTTGCTTGCCCCGAAAAAGCCTTCTCACTTATTCCCACTGAGAACAGCCAAATGCACACCCTGAATCGCAAAAAATTTTTTATCCCTTCACTTATTTGGAATTGAGAGGTCAAAACGCACCCTGTTTTCACGAAAAATGGCAAAAAATTTTTTTGAAAAGACGGTTTGTCTCAAAAACATCCCCTCACTTGTTCCCACTGGCAGAGGACATTTGGGGACGTCAATCTCAAAAAGCAAAAACAGCAGGAACTCAGCAGCAAAGCCGCTGAGTTCCTGCCTGTAAAACGATAAATAAAAAATTTTCAAATTTATCGCCATTTTACTTAAGTTTTCAAAAAAGCCGTGTTACAATGCAGAAAACGAACGAAAGGAGGAAGCAAAATGGCGAACAAAGTGGAGATCAAGGATTTTTACGGTCGTGTGATCGGAACGGTCATTGAAGAAAGCAACGGCGACAAGACCATCAAGGACTTCTACGGCAGACCGCTCGGGTACTACAAGAAAAGCAGGGATGTGACCACCGATTTTTACGGTCGTGTTGTTGCGTCCGGCGATCAACTGGCAATGCTTTTGAACGCAGAAAAATGAGAGGAGGATTAAGCATGAAAAAACGATATGAGGTCCATATGGGTGATCCTGGGAAATTGCCGCACATTAGTTTTATTGTGCAGGCAGAGAATGAATTCGAAGCGGAAAAATTGGCGAATAAGAGGTATCCCAAATTAGAGATTTGTTCCATTAAAGAAAAATAGTTATAAAAGACCTCTTGCAAAAATGCGGGAGGTCTTTACTAAAAGAATAAACAATTTATTTGTCTTTTTAGATTTTGCAATATACAATTGCCGAAGAGGGGGCGAGAACGATGACAAAAGAGCGGGCGGCAGAAGAATGCAAAAAGCGTATCAACACGCAGGTTTTAATATATCTTGAAAAGCGGTGATTGAAATGAAAGATTACATATATGTTCATGAAGCGCAGATTCGGCTTCTCGGCGATATATTCGGGAACAAGGCGGTAATAAAAAGCCTGGCAAGCAACCGAAGAAGAACGGAGGCTTCTATTCAAAAGGCGCTGATGCGGCTCTCGGAAAAGCAGCGGCTGATGATTTTATATCAATATGGTTTTACAGACGGGAACGCACATACGCCGGAGGAAACCGCCCTGTATCTCGCTATTCCGCAAAAGGAAGCCGAGCAGATGGGAGCGCTTGCGCTGCGGACTCTGCGAAGTCCACTGTGCTCCAAGGAACTGAAAAATCTGCTTTCTCTGCTGTAATGCACCGTTTTTGCCGCACAAAACAGGATATAATCAATATATAAAAATAGAAAGGTCGTAAAGCAAATGGAATACACCTCTGCAGAAGCAAACAAGCTTTTAAAGAAACTGAACGATGTGCATCAGGCACGGCTTTATGAAGAAGAGCAGTGCAGCACATTTCTTGCCGCTATGGGCGAGGAGCCTGAATCGCTGCGCCCGGAATATGATTATGCCGCCGCGCAGAAAAAGCTGCGGGAGCTGGAAGAAAAAATCATGACGGTAAAGCACGCGCTCAATCTTTTCAACACGACGCACACCGTGCCCGGCTTTTCTATGACGATCGACCGGGCGCTGGTCTATCTGCCGTTTCTGTCGGCGCGAGTCAAAAAGCTGGGTGAAATGAAAGCGCGTCTGCCGAAGGCGCGTGAAAAACACGACCGTTACGACGGTTACGGCAATCTTGTCGATTACCGCCATATAAACTATGACCGTTTTGAAGCTGCAAAGGATTATGACGCGGCGTTTGACGAGCTGTCCCGTCTGCAAACGGCGTTGGACGCCGTCAACAACAGCGAAAAATTCAGGATCGATATTTAAGCGCTTTCCGTCGCTTTTCTTTGCGCAAAATTTCCATGTTTGTGTACAGCGTTTCGGTTTGTTTGAAGTGTTATTTGTTATCGGTTATCCCGAAAGGTATAAGGCGCCTTTTTACAAGCACGATACAAAGAAAGGCGTAAAAACTTTATCCGATGCGGCGGAAGTTCGGTTTCAAGCCGCATGACGATTTTCATCAATACATTTGAACGGAGGGCTGAAGCATGACCTGCTGTTTTACCGGACACCGGCATTTCCTGTGGGGAGATGATACAGAATCTCCGCATCGGAAAGATTTGTTAGCCGGGTTGGAAAATGCGGTTGATTGGGCGCTTGTCGAAGGTGTCACGCATTTTATCTGCGGAAATGCCGTGGGCGTAGATACCTGGGCGGCGGAAATGGTGCTGCAAAAGAAAAAAGCGCATCCGGAAATTTTTCTGGAAATCGCCCTGCCCTTCGCCGGGCACAACGCCGATGAGCCTGCTTGTCAATTGGTACAAAGGCAAGCCGATCTTGTGCATGTCGTCGGCAAGTCCAAGTACAGGAAAGCAGCCTTTTCTGAGCGCAATCGATATCTGGTCGACCACAGCGATTTTCTGATTGCCGTATACATGGAAAGCCACCCGCGCAGCGGCACGGCAAAAACAATGGAATACGCAAAAAAGCAAGGGCTTAAGCTTATCGAAATATCTGTTTGAATTTTGTATGCTTTGGGAAGCGATTTTTATGGAAAAGGGAATCTTTTGGGCGCGCAGGGACGCGGACGGAAAAATTGAGCTGCTCACGGTGAAGACACCCTGCGACGAAAACGGCTCGGCGCTGTGTCCGGTTTGCTATACTTCCAAATCCGGCGATAATTTCAATCACAAAGCGGAATGGGAAAAGCTGGACCGCAGCGTCACAAAAGGATGCGCCTACAACGCTTATCCGCGCGGGCGTGTTGAGATTAAAAATGGAAAAGTCACGGTCTATGCCAACCCCGTACTTTTGTGGGAAGACATTCGGCTGTTTATTATACAGACATTTCGGTTGGCTCAAACCACAGCGCAAGGCAAGGTTCGGTTCTGCGCGGACGGTTCGGCACATTATCGGTTTTTCACAGAGGAGGAATTTTGATGTTGTACCCTGTTTTTGATTTTTCAGTCTATAGTATCAAAACACCAATCAAAAATATCAAGCATTTCCTGTTCGATTTGAAATGCTGCCGTGACCGTATATTGAAGGGATACTGCGAAAAGGACGCATGGGATATGGACCGCTGGTTTCTGGAGGTCGTTCCGGGTGTGCTGGACTGTCTGCGGGAGCAAGTGGATTCTTATCCCTCAAATCTGCCGGACAAACAAGTCTCGGAAAACGGCGGGGCATCCTGCGGCGTTCAAAGCATCTCTTTGGAGGATGATGGCCGCCTTGCCGAGTGGAAAGGTATCCTAAAGGAAATGGCCGATGCGTTCCGCGCCGCCGATAAAAACTGTGCGGATTTCGTTATTTGCCCGACTGAGAAAGCGATTGCCGAACGGAAACGGGCAATGGCGCTTTTGGACAAGTATTTTGACGACCTTTGGAATTAGAAAAAAATTTTGCATTTTATTTGTGATTTCAAAAATGCCGTGTTATCCTTTAGAAAAATATGATAAAGGAGTTTGATGATGAACATGAACTTTGCCAAAAACACATACCTTGCCTCCATTGACTATGTCACTTCTCTGTTTGCCGCCACCGACCGTGACGGCGCGCTTCGCATGCCCAAAAATTTCGGCACGGACGAGGAACAGGACGACGAATTTGACATCTTCAAAATGTCCTGGAACAGGGATGATCTGAACATGCTGCTTTCGGAATTTCAAGAGCTGTATGCAGGGCTTTCGGAAATCGCCAAGGTATATGATAAACTGGATAACAATCCGGAGCTTGTCCGCGACGCACTTGATAATCCCGTCCTATTCGACATATGGCAGCTCTATCTTCAGCGCCCGCAGTGGTACGGCGAAGAGGAGCGCATACTGGACGCGGCGCTTAAAAAGGAGGCACAGGCGGAGGAATTATCCGCAGAGGAGGAAAGGCTGCTTGAAAAATACCGTGGCGAGGAGCTGCTCGAAAGCGTAAAAAATCTCGGCGGCAACTGTTTTGCCTATGATGTGCATATCCACGCACTGCGCCTTTGCGAGCTGATGAGTATCGGTGCACCGAAGATTATTATCGAGCATGAAGCGCGCTGCCTCATCGGCTGCATGGCGCTCAAGGACTATGCGGTTATGTAAATTCTGAAAAGCCGGAACAGGAGGTGTAAACAATGAGAACCGTAAGGGAAATCCTAAAAGAATCCGATCCGCAGGAGATCGCCGATATTCTGCTGCGGCTGCATCTGAACACGCTGTTTGAGCAGGCTGAGCCGGAGGATACGGTTGCCGATATCAGGCGGCTTGTCGGCGAATGGACAAAACGGATAATCTCCAATATCCTGAACGCCGCGCCGCAGAAAGAGGGCTCGCCCTTTGTATTTTTCGCCGTTCCTGCGGCGGTGGACGGCTCCTGGTGGTTTGGGTTCGGCGCGATCGAGGCGGCAATGTGCGAGCAAAGCGAGATTTTGCAGGACGAGCCGAATCCCGAAGCTTATAGCTGGATGGATCAAACCGACGCCGCCATTGCCGATTCGCTGTTTGCCGAAACGCTTTTGACAGCGGAAAACCAGAGCGAAATCCTGGCGCATATTCTCTGGGACCTCACCTGGTTCGGCGAGACCGACGAGGAGCGCAGGCGCTATTATGACGGTATTGAAAGCGAGGAGGACGTGACGGGCGATAGCGAAGAAGATGAGGACGATGATTTTGACTGGGAGGCGGAATGGGAGCGCTTTCGGGCAGAGCGGGAAGCCCGCCGGGACGAAAAAGAGGAGGAGCTGAAGCGGGCGATCGATCAGGCGGAGCATGCACGCTATGAATACTGCTTTCAAAGAGAGGTAAGGCTGGTAAAAGCGCTGCTGGAGGAACATACGGCACAAAAAAGCGGCGCTGAATGATCAGTGCCGCTTTAAGAATAAGAATATTTTAAATCCGGTTTTAAATCTCATCAAAATTTAGACTGTTAAGAATCTCTTTTAAAGACTTCAATTTTTCTTCGAGCGTTTTTCTCTTGAAATCTTCCTTTGTTACCTCATTATCAGCTTTGAAATCAAAAAGTTTATTATAAACACCTTCAGCAGCAAGTTCCAGTTGAATGTTTTTCCATACAAAAAATTCTGCTATGCCTATTGCTTTCAGTAGGAAGTCGGACCGTAAGAAAATTGCCGCAAGAATATAAGCAAGAATATAATTCGATAAAAATAAGGCGCTGTGACAAAGCAACGCCTTACAGTATATACATTTGTGAAGAATTTAATTTTCAACTTTATAACAATCAATATTTTTGAAAAGATCTTTTAAGAAGTCTCATTTTTCATTGGTGGATTTATTTTTGAAATTCTTTTTGCTTGTTTGCCTTTTGCGAAATCTTCATAATGGATTTTGTTTGCATTTTTAATGCTTCAAAATTATAATGTTGTTGACGTTTGGCTTATCATTCTGATATAATTAACAAAACATTTTTACGGGGGAATATGTATGAAAAAATATCTTGCGTTTGAAAAAATTCTTGCAACCATTGACGCCGAAAGACCAGACTGGATAGATGAGCTAACAGAGCTGGAACGGGAAGCTGAAGTTTATATGCAGGGTAAAACATACGAATTGAAAGACCACATTGAAAAAATGATATTGGCTATGCTTTCTTGTCAAAGAAGATGGCAGGATCTTGTTCCGTACATTGAAAATGGAGACATTTCGGCCGCATTTTGTAATTTCGATCCTGAAATTTTAAAGAAAACCACAAGCGATACACTTTACCGCAGTGTTACAGAACATAACTGTGGTAACCGCCGCATAGACAAGCAAGTGGAAGTATTAGCTTTTGATATCGGTGTATTAGAAAGTATGTTTCAAGACAACGTCTACGATATTAAACACGGTTTTTATTCCTTGACGCATAATTCGGATGGCTCACACAATATTGATGGTATAATAAAATTAATTCAGCTTTTGGCGGAAGGAAAAAGCAAAGATTATTCTGATGCTGCAAAATATAAATTGAAGGAAATGGGAGTAGCTCTTGTTTGCGAGTATTTAAAAGGTTTTGGTGTAAATGTTGTCAAGCCAGACACACACGTTAGACGCATATTAGGCAACTTGGGTTATTCTAAAAAGCAGGGAAAAGACGCATCGGTTTATGAAGCAATTAAAATTTGTGATGAAATTGCAAATGAATACAGTTCAGAGCTTTCAAAACGAACCAGCATATTACCGCCTGCAATCCTTGTTGATACAATAATTTGGCAATATGGAGCGGAAGAAAAAGCAGAAATCTGCACCAAAAAGAACCCGAAATGTTCAGTTTGCAAAGCACAGAGGGATTGCTATCACTATAAGGCTGTCAATTGAGTGTGAAAAAATAAACATGAATCAGAAAGGGAGAATATTAAGATTTGTGAACACCTACTGATTTCCGGATTCCATAGATATGCGCGCCTACCCGCAAACCTGCTATACCATAAGGATATGTCCTATATTTCGGCAGAAAATACAGGAAAGGAAGCCGGTGAAAAGGAGAAAGCATCATGAATGTGTACCGCTTTATCAACTCAAAGGATATCCGCGCGCACCTGCAAAGCCTGCGGTACGATTTTACGTTGCCGGAGGCGGCGTTTCTTGTCTGGCAGTGCGCGACTGCGCCGCTTTCGGAAAAGCACGCTGCATGGCGGGAGTTAATCAAGACCATGCCCGACTGCCGGATGGAACGGCGGCGTAATATGTGTGAAATTCAAAGCATGCACGGCTTCCTGCAGGAGTATATAGAGCTGGAAGAAAAGCTGCTGCGGGATTTTCATCGGGAATCGGACACCGTATATTTTTATTCTGTATTGCTAAAGGACGAACATTTTCCCGACGGCTTTTCGGAAAGCGAAAAATATGAGCGCGCTTTCCCGACCCTTTCAGACTGCCTTGCCACAGTAAAAGAGGAAATATGCGATTATGGCGCAGAGGATATCCTGCATGTCTGCATGAAAAGGCAGCTTCTTTCCGAACCGAACCACTCTATGACGGTCTGCCTGAACAACAGGCTGGAGGTTATGGATATTGACGCCTTTCGCAGTCCGCTCACGGAGCGTGAGCAGGAGCTGCTCGGCGCTTTTGAGGGGATGTGGTTTGCCTTCCCGACGCCCTTTAAGCGGGGCGAGCTTGTATGCCAAAAGCACAGCCTGAAAGCGTGGCGCTTTCCGCAAAACGTCTGTTATGTACTGGACTCTATTACGGCCTGGACAAACAGGGAAATGCGGGAAAACGGATTTTGGAGGAGCCGTTCCGATACGCAGGATATGGACCGCTTACACCAAATACTTTTGAAAGACGGCGATGTGACGGATATGTCATTTTCGGCGTACAGCGTGGAAGACGGACAAATCATTTTTGACAATATGGGATGGTATCTGTCCCTGGAACGGTTCGACGGCACGCTCACCGGGGAACAGCGGGCGCTGTATCCGCTGCGCGATTTGCTGAGCGGAAAAATCCGGCCGGATATGTTTCTGGACGCCCTGCGCGTACTGCGGGCGGACGAAGAAGCAAAAAATACGGCTGGGATTCGGGAAAATCTGCTGTACCATAAGGATATGTCTTATATTTCGGCAGAAAATGCAGGAAAGGAAGCCGGCAAAAAGGAGGAAACGCTATGAATGTGTACCGCTTTATCAACTCAAAGGATATTCGGGAGCATCTTGAAACCATAAAATATCCGTTCGGCTCGTTGGAGGCGGCGTGGATTATCTACCAATGCCGCTTTGCATCGCTTGAAGAAAAGCACGCCGCATGGCGGGAGCTTATTCGGACGATGCCCGACTGCGCAATCGAGGAACGCCCCAACACCGAGGCGCACGATAGCCTGCACCGCTTTCTTGCCGCGTATATGAAGCGGGAGACAAAGCTGCTGCATGTCTTTTGCGAAAACGACGGCGGCATTTATCGCTGGATGGAGTGTCAGGAGGACGGCGAGCGCTTCGAGCACCCGGGTATCTATTCCGACTATGCAAAATGCTACGACCAGATCAGCCGGGAGATCAGCGACAACGAGGACGGGGAGATTGCAGGCTATCTTGTCACCAAAACATATCCCGACGCAGAGGAACCCTGCATGCAATCGAAGCTTTCCGCCGAGGGGGAGCTCCTCTCCGTCCGGGAGAGCCAAGCCGGACCCGACCCTTTCGAGGGACTGTTTTTCGTTTTCCCCACGCCGTTTCAAAAGGGCGATATCGTCTGGGAGCCGAACACGCAGGGCTACTGCAAGGGGCCGTTTGTCCTGACCGGGGTTTCCGGCGAGGCAGAGGCACCCGGCCACCGGCGGGGCGGCGATAATTCGGATATGACCGCATGGGGATATTTTCAGGATGAAAGCGGGAATATTTACCATGAGACCATGTGGAATTACATGAATCTGGAATATTACCGCGGGCCGCTCACCGGCAAACGGCGCGTTCTGCGTGCGCTCGGAAACTGCCTGAAGGGTGAAATTGACGAAGGGCTGTTCGCACGTGCCTATCACGCGATTTTGACCGAGGAATACGCCGGAAGCCTTGTGCCGCGCGACATTACCAAAGAGGGCATGACGCTGGCCGCGCTCTGCGAACCAGAGCCGGTCCGGCTCTGGCTGGACGATTTGCGAAAGGCGCCTACCGGGTACAAGTGGTGCACAAGCGTCAATGCGGCAATCCGCTGTATTGAGCTGTGCGAAAAGGCCGGGTGTACTATCGAGCTTATCGACTGTGACCATGACCTCGGCGACTATGCCAAGGACGGCGGCGACGGGATAAGGTTGATTGACTGGCTTGCAGAGCGGGGTACCTTTTACCGTATCGAACTGCACACGATGAACCCGGTCGGGCGGGAAAATATGCAGAGAGAAATTGACCGATACTGGCCGGCAAGGAGGGAAAAAGAAGGATGAAGCAATTTCTCGATGAACCTAAAATCAACGGAGCGAATGATACCGGCGGATGGCTGACCGGGCAGGAAAAATCCGATGTATTGCGAGCCTTTCTGCCCTCTGATGCTATGCGGCGACACCTTGCCGGTGTGTCGCTCACAAAAAAGCAAATTTCCGGGCTTATTTGCGGCGCACCCGTCCCGTTGACGGATAAGCTGCATTGGATGAAATATTTGGCCGCAAAGGAAAACCTATTTTCCGATCGTCCGTCAGAGAGTCTGTCTCTGCGGGAGCAGTCAGCCGCCGGCTCGGCGGCGCGGCAGACGGTTGAGGCTTCCTTTTCGTATCAGGCGAAGCAGATAAAACTGGGTTTAGAGGAACTGGAAATGGGCACCGAAGCGGTTTTTCTGCTAATTGAGGCCTGGCACGATGAGGAGCTCGACGACCGGAAAATTTCTGCGGGCACACCGTTTTTTAATGCGGACGACGCCTTGGAATATATCCGGTATGATATGGACAGCGCCGGTGATGATTACAGTAATCTTTGCTGGTACGAGCTTCAAAAATGGAAGCCGTCAACAGACCCGGTAAGCGGAAAAGCCTCCTACGTCCACGGCTACACTTATTATTTTCTCAAAGACCGCGCGTGCTTTTTTGAAAAGCTTGAAGAAACACGGGAACCATATCTGTTTCTTCCGGAATCCCGGCGGTATTCCGAAGACGGACAGCATCTGAATCTGCCCGTCCCGTTTTGCGCCGGCGATATTGTGCGCGTGGACTGCCGGCCGTTTCAGCCGGAGCGCCCCGCTGTGCTGCTGGAAGTCGGGGACAATACAGACTGCTGCTGTGTGCAGGCGCTTTGCCGCGGCCAAAACGGCACTTGGATGCTAGGCGCGCTCAAGCACGGGAACCTGTTTTCAAACGTAACCTGCTTTCTTTCGCCTCTTTACCGTTTGGAAGTATGCCCGAAACCTCTGCCGGAAAGTGACCACCTGCTTCAAAACATACAGGATTTTATCGCAGGCGACGAGAAACGCGGCAGGCTTCTTTGGGAAAGGCTGCGCCGTTTGGACACGCGCACGGATTCTGAAATTTGGCTGGCGCTGGCGGACTGAGTCATTGTGTACCGAGCTTACAGCCAAACGCAGCGGCCCGATATATACGGGTATTAGGGCAGGCCCTAACGGGAAATACTGTTTTACGACTGTGGGAGTACAAACAGTCTGCTCGCTGTACGGATACAGAAAACCGGAGAAAGCGGTTTTGCAGGCCGTTCGTCTCATTTATGACGCCAGCAGAAGGCGGTAATCGGCTATCTAAAAAACGAAATCGTTTTACTTATTATAAACAGCCCATCGGAATTCCTGTCCGGAAATCCAATGGGCTGTTTTCTTTCACACCGACGAGTTTATAGTGATTTATACCGCCACCTCGGTAATGGTTGTGCCTTCCGTCAAAGCGCGGATATCGGAATAGAGAAGCGTTTCTTTTTCAATCAGAGCCGCAGTAACCCTCTCAAGAAATTCTCTGTTTTTCAGAAGAATGTCTTTGGCAATCCGCATATACCGCTCGAGTTCCGCATGAGTCACGGCCTCGCTGCGAGAGTTCATATTCTCGGAAGTTTCGGGAAAACTTCGTGTTGAAACATCAATCATTCCGAATCCAAGGGTAGCGTTCTCTGAAATACCGTCCCTGATATAATTGCAAGCCCGATTGATATCGCTCCGGCAGCCGCTTGCGACGGTATCACAATAGTAGAGTTCAACAGCGGCCTTTCCCGCAAGAGATACAAGAACATAATAAGGTCTTCTGGAAAGCTCCTTGCACCGGTGAATAAATCCTCCCGTAGAATCCCTGCCGGTAGAACGCAGAGAGGCAAGTCCTACACTTCCCGGGCAAAGAACTTCCGAAACGACAAGATGACCGGCTTCGTGAAGTGCGGTTTTTTTTATGTCTTCTGAGGAAGTCTTCGTATAGTTGTCCGGTGAGTCATAAATCATTCTTAAAACGGATTTTACAAGGTCTTCCATTTCAATATCGGTCTTTCTTTTATAGGCGGCGCTGATTGCCGCCTCATTAAGAATTGTTTCAAGCTCGGCACAGGAGCTATAGCTGATCATCTTTGAAAGATCTTCCATATTAACGGCTTCCGAGACTTTCTTGTCCGAGAGATAATGCTCAATGATTTTATTGGCATCCTTGTCAGTGGGACACTTTACTTCGATTTTTCTGTCAAAGCGTCCTGAGCGCACAAGAGATTCGGGGAGTTTCCGCATTTCATTTGCTGTTGCAAGGACAAACACATCGCAGTTCTTTACCTCGTCAATACCTGACTGAACTGCTACATATTCTTCTGCGTCACGGTGATCGCTGTCCTCGTTGGCAAACTTGTCCATGTCATCAAGAAAAACGATGCAGGGGGCGGCGTTTTCTTTTGCCTTTTGGAAAGTTTCCGTAATATTACTTATAAAGTCGTCATTGCCCTTATTTCTCCGAACGACATAAGATTTAAGACCGCTTTCTTCTATAAAGCACTTTGCAATAAGGGTTTTGCCGAGTCCCGGATCACCGTATAACAAAATACCCTGCGGCAGCTTGGCCCCAAGAGCCTCATAACACTCCTTATTATGCACCATATCGCAAATTTGCAGCAGTTCGTTTTTAATTGTTTCATAACCTATAACCTTATCAAATGCGCTCATACTCATTCCTCCAAATGATTTTCGGTTTCTTTTAAACGATAATGATACAACATGTTATTTTTTAAGACGCCTTTATCATGTTTTCTTGAGTATAACAGGCAGTTTCTGAAAATACAAATAAAACGGACTTTCGGAGAAAATTTATTTGCCGTTGCGTTATTTATCGTTTTTATGTTAATAGAGAACCAATGTGCGAATCACAGACAATATGTGTCCTGACTGTATTTCCGTGTGTTTTTATCAAATCCGTTATGAACATCCGCACCATCCACAGCGTCGGTATAGCGCCCTTCCTGCCGAAGCTTGCTCTGAAACCAAATGAGATTTTGGACAAGAAATCTGCACTCATCTTCCGAAAGGTATAGATGATATTTCTGCTCTCTCATATGTAAATCCACTCGTTGTTTACGATTTCAACGGCTCTGTTTCGGATGCTGTTCGTCTTTTGTACCCACTCCATAGGGCGGTTAACTTTCAGTCTTTCTGTGACATTTTCCTGCTTAGAAAGTGCGGATACAAGCAACTGAAACATCCGCTCCGCCTGCTGATCTACCTCTGCCAGATGTTCGTTCAATGTTCCGGAAGTCAGCAGATTGTAATACCAAATTTTGTGATACCGCTTCAAATACTGCCGGTATCGTTGCCCCCAAATTCCGATTTCAATTTCTTTTTCGGGTGGTATTTTCAGATTGGGAAGCTCATAATCGCCTTGCCGGGTATAGGTGCCGTCTGCTTTTTCATAAATGCTTTTCATCGTAAAACCTCCTGCGTTTTTTGGTGCTTTCATTTTACAGAAGATTTTCTGGAAAAACCAATGTGCCGATTGCAGTTTTAACGGCATATACAGAACAAGAGTACGAACCTTTTGATTCGTACTCTCGTTTCTGCCCTGCAATGCCTGTTTCTGTGTGCTTTTTTGATACTGCCTTATGCACACCCGGCAAACTGCCTGTCGGTTTTTAAATAGAGCCATACCGCTTAGTTCACGGAATATATTTTAGGGATCATAAATATTGCCGAAGTACCAAAAACAACACACTTGTAATTCACTCGCTTCGAAGTGCTTTGACCGGATCCTGACGTGCAGCACTCCGTGAGGGAATCAATCCGCCAATGAGTGTTAAGACGACACTCAACGCTACAAGAATAATACCACTTACAATCGGTAAAGATGCATTGACGCGCGTGTTCTGAACAAGTATATGAACCAATCCATTCACCGGAATCAACATGAGGCACGCAAGGCCAACACCCAAAAGGCCTGCCAGCAATCCGATGATAAATGTTTCGGCATTAAAGACTTGCGATACATTGTGCTTTGATGCGCCGATTGCTCGAAGTACACCGATTTCCTTTGTACGTTCCAGTACGGAAATGTAGGTGATGATACCAATCATGATAGAGGAAACAACCAAAGACACAGCAACAAACGCAATCAACACATAAGAAATGACATTGATAATAATTGTAATCGACGAAGTCATCATCGCAACAAAATCGGTGTAAACGATTTTATCTTTTTCGTCTGCCTGCGCATTATAATTTTCAATGCATTCTGCGATGGAATCCTTATCCTCGAATGTGTCAGCATAAATATGAATCGAAGACGGCGCATCTTTGCTGACAAAGCCAAAGGCTTTCATATTGTCCTCATAACTGCCCGAAGAAATATATGCATCATAAATTTGAAGGAAAATCTCATCCTCTGCCGTTGCAAAAAATCGATCTGCCATCGATGCAATTGCCGTTTCATCCATTCCGGACATTCCTGCTGCCTGCTGCGGATTCATAGAAGCCGACATCGCCGTAAACATCTTCGCCTTATCAGAAATGCTCATCGATGCCAAAAACTCTTTGGTATCAGCAATTTTTCCTGCATCATCTTTCGGCGAAAAATGCATGCCGGTGATGACATTCATATCCTTTGAAGAAAGCTGCGCTTTCACTACTTCACTTTCCTGCGCATAGTCAATCAGATACTGCTTGAGTGCACTCGTATATCCAACAGCGCCATAAAGATCTGCATTTGCGGCATCTGCTGTCGGACGAATGATACCCGACACCTTTAACTCGATTGCCTGCTCTGCAAGACGTTCAAGCGCAAATTGATCATTTTTGAGGTTATCAAATGTCCCATTGCTGTTTTTTTCATAATAGTCACATGCAGGAATCAGATAAAAACGTTTGTTTAAAAGTTCTTCGTATTTATAGGAAAACGTCTGAATATCAAGTGCTTCTCCGCTGTCAATTGCGTCCATAATCTCGTTGTACGTTTCTTCCGGAATCATTCCCAGTGCATACAGTGCAGGTGTGGATATCTCGTTGTTTTCATTCAAAATGATAACCACTTTATCAAAAGCTTTCGGCCAAGTACCCGAAATCACTTCGTAACTGTCTGTTGTCACCTGACTCACAAGCGTATCTCCCGAACCGGGCAGCATCTCGACAAACGTTTCTGATGACATCGAAGATGCCGGCATCGAATCCATGATACTCTGCTGAACGCTTCCGATCAATTCATCAGAAGAAACAGCATTCTGCGTACTGAACGCATTGACGGTCGCGTCGATCAGCTTACCTTCCTCATTTTTTGAATACACGCCAAACGGAACATCGTACGAATACACGACACCGTTTTCTCCTAAATACTGCGCGATTTCACTGTTTGGATCGTCAAGGTATTTTTTGAATTCCGTCAGATTATTCTTCGTCATACTGCTTGTAATTTGATTTGCCTGCTCAAGCACAGTACTGTCAGAATATACAGCATCTAAATCATGATCAGACGTTTCGCCGCCGTCTCCCATCATTCCACTTTGGGACATCATACTGCTTAAATCAATCGATTCTGCATTGATTGTCAGCGGATAGGACGTCATCGTCTCCCGCTGAATCGATTCGATATAATCCGTAACACCGTTTGAAAGTGCGAGAATCAGCGCAATACCGATAATGCCGATCGATCCTGCAAACGCAGTCAGCAATGTCCGTGCCTTTTTCGTGCGCAGATTGTTAAAACTCAGCGACAATGAAGTAAGAAAGCCCATCGATGCTTTTCCCATATTCTTATGAACCGGCGGCATTTCATTTGTAAGATCAGGCTCATAAGGATCGGTATCATTTCGGATCTGACCGTCACGCAGATATACCGTACGCGTCGCATATTGCTCCGCAAGCTCCGGATTGTGCGTCACCATGATGACAAGCCGGTCACGTGCCACTTCCTTTAAAAGTTCCATAACCTGCACACTTGTTTCGCTGTCAAGTGCGCCGGTCGGCTCATCTGCAAGCAGGATATCCGGGTTATTAACAAGTGCACGCGCAATCGCTACACGCTGCATTTGTCCGCCTGACAGCTGATTCGGACGTTTATGAATATGATCGCGAAGTCCCACCTGCTCAAGTGCCTGCGTTGCTCGTTTTTTTCGCTCTTTTCTGGAAATACCCGAGATGGTCAGTGCCAATTCCACATTGGAAAGAACTGATTGATGCGGTATCAAATTATAGCTTTGAAAGACAAAACCAATCGTATGATTTCGATAAGAATTCCAATCACGTTCCTTGTATTTTTTTGTAGAAATTCCGTTAATGATCAAATCGCCGCTATCATAATGGTCAAGTCCGCCGATGATATTCAAAAGCGTCGTTTTTCCCGAACCGCTCGGTCCTAAAATGGCGACAAACTCATTTTCACGAAAACTGAGCGATACATCATCAAGTGCTCGTTGAATCAAATCACCGGTTTTATATTGTTTGGATATGTGTTTGATTTGCAGCATAAATAGCTTCCTTTACCACAAAAGAAATTCGACATACAGCCTGCGTGAAACGCGCTTATCCTTTAACATTGCTGTGTCTTACTAAATTATACTAATGCAGCGGTTTTGTTTTGTAACGATTCTGTGAATAAATCCGAACATATAAAAAAACAGCAGCCACGGAGACATAACAAGTACCGTGGCTGCTGTCTTTATTTTAGAGGAGAACCTGTCGTTTTCATAAAAAAGTGGTCATTTCCGGGTTAAACCAGGCAGATGCTGCCGCATGATCAGAACAGATGACAAACTGATTCGCAAGCAGAAGCGGTTCTTTCTTATTTTTCAATACGGAACAAACGCGCTGTTTTTCCGTTCAGGCAAACTCGCAGGGAAGTTCCGTTTGCATCAATCTGCATTTTATTTTGCGGTGCTGCCGGATAGATCTGTGATGCACCAGAAGCTGCAAAAGAAAGCGGCAGTGTCACAACAGCAGGATCTGACGCACAGTTCCACACAGCAATCAATGCATGATCCGGCCATTCAAGTCCCAGCGCATACTGTGCCTGTTCTTTCTGCGGAAGACCGAGCGGCCAAAACGCCATAGCATCCGGCAGTTCGGTGCGGTACGTTTTATAGCATGTGATACCCTCTTTTACCAATGCGAGCGCTTCCGGTTTCAGGTTTGCAAGATGTCCGCTTTGATGAATACGCATCATCATCGCATTCACCATATTGAAAATGGTTGCCTCTTCATCGGCATCTGTCATCGGATATGACCAGACTGCATTTTGTTCAGGTGTAACGGCGGTAGGCGATGCTGCCGCAATCGCTGCATACAGCAAATATTCCGTCTGATCAGAGCTTGACTGAATGCTGTGACGCGAAAGCAGTGCGTCATTCACACGCATGCCGCCGCTGCCGCAATTCTCGATCACCAGATCCGGATATTTTGAGAAGACTTCATCAAGCCAAGAAAGATATGCACGGTTGTGCAGAAGAAGTCCTTCGCCTACACTTGATGCATATAGCTGTGTGCCAATGCCGGCGTTAATGTTATAGTCCATCTTGATATAGCCGACACCGTATTCCTCCACAAGCCGCCCAATGACACCATGTGCAAACGCACGCACCTGAGGATTGCGGTAATCAAGCTGATATCTGCCATGGTCGATCACGCGTTTTCCGTGACGGCAGAAGAACCAATCATCCGGTTTTTCTTTCGCAATCGGACAGTCAATGCCCATCACTTCGAGTTCAAGCCACAAACCCGGAACCATTCCCTTTTGACGAATTGCATCAAGCACCGGTTTGATTCCATCCGGGAAGCGATCGTCACTCGGCAGCCATTCACCCACCTTTGTCCACCAATCGCCGCCCTGTGCATACCATCCGGCGTCAATCGTGAAATACTCACAGCCGACTGCGGCAGCTGCATCAATGAGCGGATATTCTTTTTGGGCGGTGGGGTCGCCTTCCAGACAGTTCATGAAATCGTTGAAAATAACCGGCAGTGTCCGATTATCCTCGTTCTCTCTGCGAACCGCACGGCGGTATTTTGTCATTTCGCAAACAGCATCCTCGAAACCTGAAGCTGTCACCGCAACCACCGCATGAACCGACTCAAACGTCGACTGTTTTTCCAATATGCAGCTGAAGTGGCTTTCATTTTCGGTAGGACCGCTTAACTGCAAGTAAAGCGCGTCCTTGATATCACTGATCTCCCAATGCCACGGACCGTTGTTCAAAATAGAGAAATACCAGCCTTCACGGCTTTCTTCGTTTTCCACATATCCCATCGGCAAATATTCATGAGAAGTCCATGTGCCGATCGACGAATACGAAAGCCGTTTGGTCGAAAATACACCGACTTTTGAAAGTCCAAGCTCCGGCAATGTATGCTTTCTCCACTGAAACTCACCATACCAGGTGTTCGACGGCACCCAAACTGCTGCCGCTTTGTCCCAGTCAGAAAACGCCGACTTCGTAAGACCTACAAGCATAAACGATGATACATACCGTAAAAAGCCGGTTTTATTGATATGTCAAGTCATTGACACACGCTATATGCTGTGCTATACTGATCAAAATTATATGAATTTAAGTGAT
Source organism: Merdimmobilis hominis (assembly GCF_016901855.1). Lineage (GTDB taxonomy): Bacteria > Bacillota > Clostridia > Oscillospirales > Ruminococcaceae > Paludihabitans. Next base: position 36,956 of record NZ_JACJKY010000006.1, read on the forward strand.
TTTTCACTTATTTTTTGTTGTTTTATATCAAACGAAAGGAGCATCTCCATGAAACCACAATCTATTGATTTTAAAAACGTTACGCTTTTGGATGGATTTTGGCGCACACGTCAATCTGACAATGCAGCCATCACCATTTATTCGATCTATGAAAAATTCAAAGAAACCGGACGCTTTGAAGCCGCCAAACTCGGATGGCGAAAAGGAGAGGCAAACGAGCCGCATATTTTCTGGGACTCCGACATTGCCAAGTGGATCGAAGCTGCTTCCTATATCATTCAAAAAAACAACGATCCAACGCTCATTTCACGATGCGACGAATTGATTGATATCATCGTATCCAAACAGGAAGACAGCGGATACTATAACATTTATTTTCAAACCTGCGAACCGCACGCGCGGTTTACCCGCCGAACCGACCATGAACTGTACTGCGCAGGTCATTTGATGGAAGCGGCTGTGGCATATTACGAAGCCACAAACAAAGACAAGTTCTTAAAAGCGATGTGCCGCTATGCCGACTATATTGAACAAGCCTTTGTCACCGACAAATCATCATCGTTTCAAACACCCGGACACGAAGAAATTGAACTTGCACTTTTAAAACTGTATCGATGCACAAACGAACCGCGGTATCTTGCGCTGGCAAAACATTTTATTGATGCACGCGGTACATCCGACACCGATTTTTATGAAACGGTCACTACCCATTATGCGCAGGATCATCTTCCCGTCCGCGAGCAGACAACTGCCGAAGGACATGCTGTACGCGCATGTTATTTATACACCGCTATGGCTGATTTGGCGAATGAATGCAAGGATGACTCCTTGATGGATGCCTGCAAAGCCATCTTTCAAAACATCATTGAAAAACGAATGTATATCACCGGCGGTATCGGCAGCACCTACTATGGAGAGGCGTTCACGATTGACTATGATCTGCCGAACGAAACCGCATATGCTGAAAGCTGTGCTGCCATCGCGCTGATTTTCTTTGCTCAGCGCATGCTTGACGCACAAACCGACGCGGTTTATGCGGACACGATTGAACGCGTTCTATACAACGGATTTTTAAGCAGTATTTCATTGGATGCAAAAGCGTTTTTCTATAAAAACCCGCTTGCAATCGTTCCGGAGTTTGCGCATCGGTATCCTTCGTCGAAAGATCAAGGCTGTTTTCCGGAAACCAAACGCCTTGAGGTCTTTTCCTGCTCCTGCTGTCCGCCGAATATTTCGCGTCTTCTCGCAATACTTGGCGGATATATTTTCGCAAAAAACGACGATACGCCGCTGATTCATCAATATATTTCGAGCAAAACCGATGATATCGAGATGATCAGTGGTTTTCCGAATGACGGCTCTGTGACTGTCCGCGTAAACGGACCGAAAACAGTAGGCTTGCGAATTCCCGGATGGTGCATCCGATACACTGTCCGTCAAAACGGCTGTGATGCAAACGGAATCGTTCAAAACGGATATCTTTATCTTTCATGCAGCGGCGAAACCACAATCGATATTTGTTTTGATATGCCGGTTGTTTTCATGGAAAGCAACCCAAACGTGACACAAAATGCGGGAAAAATCTGCTGTACCAGAGGGCCGCTGGTTTACTGTGCAGAGCAGATCGACAACACTGCACCGCTGCGTACTGTTTATGTTTCGGAAGAATCGGCACACACTGCCGTGCTCACAAAGAATGAATCGTTTTCTGCATACACAATCACGGTCGATGCGTTTAAAAAAGAAGCTGCAGATACGCTGTATGCACCTGCAGGCAGCCGTTTTCACAAAACGACGCTCACCTTGATTCCGTATTATGGATTTGCGAATCGGCAAGCCTGCGAAATGATGGTTTGGCTGAATCGAAAATAATCGATTTTATCATTCACAATATTTTGAGAGAAAGCAAGGCCACGGTAGTTTTTTCTACCGTGGCCTTCTGTTGGTTAATTTCATTCTCATTAAAGCGTTTTTGCGCTGTCTTAGCAGAGTTTCCGCACTCGCTTTTTCAGTTTACTGTCACTGCCACTTTGATGACACCGTCACGCTTATGTTCAAACAGCTCATATCCGCGCGCAATATCCTTTAAAGCAACGGTATGTGTGATCAGCGGCACAGTATCAATCTTTCCGTCGGCAATCAGCTGCAAAATTTCCTTACAGCAGCATCCATCCACTCCGCCGGTTTTAAACGTTAGGTTTTTCCCGTACATCTCAGGCAAAGGCAAAATCTGCGGGCCATCATACAGCGCAACCACTGTTACGATTGCATTCGGGCGGGCGCATTCCCATGCCATACGGAAAGAATCGTGACTTCCTGCCACTTCGATCACCACATCTGCACCGCCATGCTCGCTGTGTTCACAAACATATTCCTGAAGATTTTCCGGTGTGACAGTCAATACATCGGGATAATGCTTTTGAACAAAAGCAAGCCGGTTTTCATCGATGTCGCAAATAATGATCCGTTTTGGATGATACAACCGTACACATTGAAGCGTACACAATCCGGTTGGACCTGCACCAATAATTAACACTGTATCGTCTGCTGTAATCTCGGAAATGTTTGCAGCCCAATATCCGGTCGCAAGCACATCTCCCACCAACAGCGCCTGCAAATCCGTCACAGCGTCAGGGATTTTATCAAGTCCTTGATCCGCATACGGTACGCGGATATATTCTGCCTGTCCTCCGTCAATACGGCATCCAAGCGCCCATCCGCCGTTCTGATCGGTGCAGTTGTTCACCCATCCATGCTGACAAAAAAAGCATTCACCGCAGAAAGTTTCCACATTTACTGTCACACGATCGCCGGGTCTTACAGAAGTGACAGCACTGCCCGTCTCTACGACAACGCCTACCATTTCATGACCCACTGTAATCCCTGGAGCTGCACGAGGTACACTGCCATGCTTAATATGCAAGTCGCTCGAACAGATGCTGGCCAGCGTTACTTTTACTATGGCATCCCTGTCATCCAGTATCACCGGTTTCGGTTTTTCAATCAGTTCAAATTTTCCATGCTCAAGATATGTGTATGCAAGCATAACGGCACCTCTTTCTGTCTACACCAAATGGATTAAAATGCAGTTGTCTTAACCATCATGAAATCGTGTATTCGACGGTTCTTTTTCCGTTTTGATCCCGTTTTACATTGACAGAAATCTCTCCCGCCGGCGTACGAATCGAACCGCATACCCAATCGAGTGCAGAAATATCCGCCGGCTGTATTTGAACGTCCGAAAAACCTGCCGTTCCCTCTTTCTGCCGAATTCCCAAAATCTCTGTAAAAAGCAATGCGGCGACGGCGCCAAACATCGGATGATCATGGGATGCACCGCCGTTCCATGTTTCCCAAAGGGTGGTGGCTCCCGCTTCCATCATCCGTGCAAAAGAAGCATCTGTTCGCGCTGTCAGCAACGTAAACGCCAGATCTGCTTCACCCAATGCAAACAGCGTCCGAATCAAATACATTGTTCCAAAAATGCCGGTGTCCAAACATTGTGTGTGCCGGTATTTTTCGATCAAACGGATTGCCGTTCGCTCATCTCCTAAATGCAGCCGAACCGCAAATGCATCGGCACCGTTTTCTCCGTTGCAAAAACTGCCGGTATCCGAATCAAAGAATGTATCTGTGACGGCTTTTCTTGCTTTTTGAAGCGTTTTTGCCAGAAAATCAGGCTCTTTCTCACCGAGCAGTTTTGCCGCTTCGATTGCGGTTTGCAATCCTTCAATATAAAAACATGTATTCACAAATGCCGGCGGAATGTCCGGCGGGTCCATCGACGGCGGTGTACACCAATCGCCCAAGCACCATCCGCCCGCTTCCTCCCGTACAACGAGCCCGTTTTCACTTCTGCTTTCCATATAAGAAAGCCACCGAAGAATCGCCGGAAAACTCTTGCGAAGCACAGAAAGATCTCCGGTCATCCGATATAACAGCATCGGGACAATAAAAACAGCACCGCCCCATCCACCGGGTCCTCCGCCACCGCCTAAAAACGGTGCGGTATGCGGAATATGACCGGTTTCTGCGCCCTGACTGTCCAAAATATCTTCCATCCATTTCCGATAAAGCGGTGCGCTGTCCAGCGTCAAAAGCGCAGCCTCTGCGGTAAGCTGACCGTCTCCGGTATATCCAAGCCGTTCCCGATGCGGACAGTCCGAAGGAATACAGCCATGAAAATTGTTCAGCTGTGTGCGGATATAGCTGTCATAAATCCAGTTTAAAACTGGATTTGAACTCGAAAATTTTGATGTAACCGGAATATCTGTATGTACAACAGCGACCATATCCGGTTTTGCCGGACCGGATATGGTGAAATACCGAAATCCATGCCAGCAAAAATACGGCCGGACTGAATGTTCCTGTGTTCCGCATCGGAACCGGTCCTGCTGAATTTGATCCGTTCCTCCGGTTGAGGAAAAATCAAGTGCAAGCTCGCCTTGTGCAAGTTCTTCGCTGTACTGCACCAAAGCCTCTCCACCCGGTGCTTTTTCACACAGAAGCTGTACCCATCCCGTAATATTTTCACCGCAGTCATATACACATGCACCGTCTTTGGTGGTTCCGATCTGTACCGGTGCAATGGTTCGAACAATGCGGTCAGCCGGAAAACACTGTTGTGTCAGCTGCGTTTCCGGTGCATGAACAGGCAATGCCGGTTTCCATCCTAAAACGGTCGTATCGGGCAGACACCATTCTGAGAGCTGCTCTTTTTTTATCAAATCATGTTGTTCCCCATAAAACAAATTATTAGAAAGCACTTCGCTTTCCTGCCACACGGTTTCACGGTCACTCTCGATCACCATGCTGCTTCCGTCTGCGAAATCAATCGTCAGTTCATATCGAAGCATCGGGTTGCCAAACAAAAAACAGCCTTCCGCAGTGCGCTGTGTTTGATGATACCATCCGTTTCCCAGACGTACGCCTAAAACGTTCATGCCATCATGCAAAAACGGAAGCAAGTCATAAGTCAGATAATAAGTACGGAAATTCGATCGTTCTTCCCAAACCGGATAAGTTGTACGGCATCCCAGTACAGAATGATATTGGCTGACAGCCGGCACACACTCAAAATCATCTGCTCGTTTTCCGTTGATATAAAGCTGATAAAAGCCTAATCCGCAAATATCCAATCGTGCAAAAACCGCTTGTTTTACATAAAATTCTCTGCGAAAAATCGGCGCGCCGCATGTTGGTTCTGCCTGAATCCAATGTTGATTTCTCATATATCCTCACCTTTTTATTTTCTATTAAGCCTTGTATGATGCTTTCACGATGTTCAACAATCCCTGACATCCCTCCAGCACATCTTGCCATGTCGCTTCAAAATCGCCGGTATACCATGGATCAGCCACTTCTTTTCCCGGATGCGAAGTGTAATCCATGAGCAGATGTATTTTCTTTGCTGCATCTCCTCCGCAAATACGGTTCATATTTCGGATGTTCGCGTGATCCATACCGATCAGCAAATCATAATGATGATAGTCAGATTTTTGAAGCTGTCGAGCCGCATGCCCTTTACAAGAAATCCCGTGTTCAGCAAGTTTTCTTTTTGCAGGCGGATAAACCGGATTCCCAATCTCCTCCGTGCTGGTAGCTGCTGAAGCAATTTCGGCCTGCTCTTTTGCTCCGTTCTGCTGTACCAGATGCTTCATCACATATTCCGCCATCGGGCTTCGACAAATATTGCCGTGGCAAATGAAAAGTATTTTTATCATAATCTTTATCTCCCTTGAATCAGTCAAAAAGTAGATTTGCGATCATTATACCGCAAGCAATTGTTTTTCTCAATAAAAAGATGCAATCATATTCACACTTACAGCAGATATGACCTTTATCCTTTATAAAAAGAAACCGTCATAGGTAAACACCATGACAGTTTCTTTTTATCTCTCATATTAAAATGAGTTATATGTGCTTATTTGTTTTTCGGCAATTTAATCCCCGTCCACACTTGTACATCGCACTCATTATCATAGTTTCTGCCGACTGCAACAGCTGTTCCGTCTGATTTTAGCCCAACTGTATGATCCTTACCAGCCGAAATTGCAACAATATCTGTCCAATCCGATACATCGCATTCACCATACCGATTAGATCCGACAGCAACCACTGTTCCGTCTGATTTTAAGCCCACATTGTGTTCTCCGCCTGCAGAAATCGCCACAATTTGCTTCCAATCCGATACATCACATTGGCCATCTTTGCTTGCTCCTTTGGCAAGCACCGTTCCGTCAGACCGCAGACCCAATGTCGAGCTTCTGCCGGCAGACACAGCCACAATACTGTTCCATTTTGATACGTTACAGCGCCCGTCCGAATTACGTCCGACGGCAACCACTGTTCCATCTGATTTTAACCCAACTGTATGCACTGCATTCGCGGATACAGAAATGATATCCGTCCAACCAGAAACATCACACTGTCCATACACATTGTATCCGATTGCATAAACCGTTCCATCCGATTTTAAGCCGACTGTATATTGATCTCCTGCACCAATAACGAACGAGTCAAATTCAGTAATCCATGGATCGGCAGGTTCAAGTGCTTGCTCCTCATTCATGTCACCATTGGCAAAGTTAAATTTCTGGTCATCAATTATGCCCGATTCTTCCTGTGAAGGTGTTCCGGAACAGAACATACTATTGAACGCAATCAAAACGCCAAGAACTACAATTCCAATCAAAACGGCAATCCGTGTAATTTTTCTTTCTTTTTTCTCCCGTTTCTGCTTCTCTTGCTGTATCCTTTTTTCTTCAGCCTCTTTTTGCTGTTTTATCATTTTCAGCTCTTCTATACGACACCTGCATGCATCTGCACGCGCATCCGCATCTAAAAATCCGGAAATCGTCTCAAACATCTGAACAGCTTGTGTAAGACGTGGAATAATAAATGTTTCATACTGCCGGTCACCATCGGGCTTGACAATATTCGTAACAAAAAACTGTTCCAATGATACGCCGTAATCCGCAAAATCAGGTACAAGCAGCGCTTTGATTGATTCAGAGAAAAGCGTTAAATTCTCATCAATTTCGAAAATATTGATCGCATTTGCTTTCATGACTTGCGCAATATACGTCTTGACCCTTGTCATTAAAAATGAGCGAAATAGCATCGTCAGTTTTTGCTGTCCTAAAAAGTTCTCTGTACCAACCAGTTTAAGCAGCAATTTGCGGCTGTCCTCTGCCCGCAGACTCATTTCACCGCTTGCGCCGATTGAAATCGGGAAGCCATATGTCGGATCAATATACTGCACTTTACTGTCTGTTCCCCATTTTATACCCATCTGCTCTGTCTTATTGATAAAATAAACCTCACAACGGAACGGTGACTGATCACCTGTAACACGATTCAATAATTTTCCGATAATCGGAATATTTTGTGTTTCCAATGTATACCGACCAGGACCAAACAGATCGAGTGCCTGCCCATTCATAAAAAAGATCGCTTCTTGCGATTCGTGAACGATCAACTGCGTGAAACAGTTGAAATCTTCACTGGGATGTTTCCAGATAAATGTGCTGTTGTCCCCTTCGTATTTAATAACTTCTGCGATCTGTGCCATTTGCTTTCTCCTCCCATATCGTTTCAATCAATACTCTGATTCATTTTATAAAAATAACAATCAACAATTCGTTAATAAATAATATATTTTATTGTAATATAATCGCACAATTTTAATCACAATAAAATTCTTTCTCAGCACTGTTTGAGGCGCATATTGACGGTTTCTAATAACATGCTCTGTGCATACAATATCTGTAAAATCCTTTGACTAGATCTTTTTTTCGGATATAATGATATTAACGCAGACGTTAAAATGATGCGCAAAAAGGAGTAGAGCCAATGATTTTTTACTTTTCCGGAACCGGCAACTCAAGATGGGTTGCGCAAACACTCGCTTCTATGATAAATGATACTGCATCCGATATCTCAAAAATTGAAGTTATCCCCCCTCTTACAGACGAACAGCAAATTGGACTGGTCTTTCCCATCTATGCGTGGGGTGCTCCTGAACCGGTCGTTTCATTTGCAAAAAAACTGCAGCAAACCGGCGCATTTACGTTCGGCATTTGCACATGCGGTGCAGATGCCGGCATGGCGCTTAGAAAGCTGTCAAAGAATTTTCATCTTGACAGCTGTTACAGTCTCATGATGCCGAACAACTACATCATTGGCGGAACAAACATGGATGTTGAGAAAAAAGAAAACTGCATTCAAAAAATCAAATCCGCTTCTGCCGCTCTTCAAATAATCACACAGGAAATTACACAGAAAAAGCCGGTCTATCGTGTGGAAGAAGGTGCATTTCCTCGGCTTAAATCAAGCATTGCAAACTGGGGATTCAATCACTTTGCTAAGACAACAAAGCCGTTTTATACCACAGATGCATGTACCGGATGCGGTCTGTGCGAAAAAAATTGTCCTGCACATACGATCACACTGCATGACAAAAAGCCGGTTTGGGACAAGTCTTGCTTTCAGTGCCTGCGCTGTATTCATGAATGTCCCGCTGCCGCCATTCAGTACGGAGCGTCTACAGCTAACAAAGGACGGTACACCATTCAAAAATATTTGTAAGCCATCTTCTCACAATTTTATTTTTTTATTGGACTATTCTTTTTTGTGCGCAAGAATGGTTGATTTTTAAAAACAGAACGGTATAATAATCTCATATGTATAAACAAATCTCTAATGCTTTTGGAGGAATATACGATGAAAGAGCTTTTATTTCAAACATTTCGTCATGAAGAAACCGAACGTGCGCCGTGGGTGCCGTTTGCAGGCGTTCATGCCGGTAGCTTAAAAGGTTATGATGCAATCGAAGTCCTGACCGATGCGGACAAGGCATTCGAATCGCTGATGGAAGTCAACCGCCTGTATCGTCCGGACGGTCAGCCGGTCATTTTCGATCTTCAGATTGAAGCAGAATGCCTCGGCTGCGATCTGACATGGGCAAAAGACTGCCCGCCGTCTGTTTCGGGTCATCCGCTCGACGGCAGCGACGAAGAGCCGCCTGTTACACCGTGCAACTGCAAAATTCCGACCAAAGAATCCGGCCGTATTCCGTTTGTCCTGGAGGTTATGCGCCGTATGAAAGAAGCAGTCGGCGATACCACTGCACTGTACGGCTTGATCTGCGGTCCGTTCACACTGGCTTCTCACCTGCGCGGCAACAACCTGTTTACCGACATGTTCGACTTCGAAGATGAAACACAGAGCCTGTTTGATTTCTGCAACCGCGTATGCATGCGCATGGCAGACTATTATATCGAAGCCGGCATGGATGTCATCGCGATTGTCGACCCGCTGATTTCCCAGATTTCCACTGCACACTTTGAGCAGTTCATGTCTGCACCGTATACAGAACTGTTCTCCTACATCCGCGAAAAAGGCGTTTACTCTTCGTTCTTTGTCTGCGGCGATGCAACCCGCAACATCGAAGTGATGTGCCAGACCAATCCGGACTCCATCTCTGTCGATGAAAACGTAAACCTCCTCGCAGCAAAAGAAATCTGTGATAAATACAATGTTGTCATCGGCGGCAACATTCCGTTAACCTCCATCATGCTGCTCGGCAATCAGCAGGATAACATGAAATTCGTTGTTAACCTCCTTGATTCCATTCCGGTAAAGAAAAACTTCATTCTGGCTCCGGGCTGCGATATGCCGTATGAGGTTCCGGTCAATAACGCAATCGGTGTTGCACAAGCTGCAATCGAAACCGACATGGTGCGTGAAATGGTCAAAAACTACAATCCGGAGGAGATTGACACCTCCGGCGTTGTCATTCCGGACTATGCTTCCCTCGAAAAACCGCTGATCGAAGTATTTACCCTCGATTCTGCACAGTGCGCTGCCTGCGGCTACATGATGAATGCGGCAAACCACGCAGCAGAAACATTCGGCGATGCAATCGATCTGGTTGAATACAAATTCATCTACAAAGAAAACGTTGCACGCTGTGTGAAAATGGGCGTGCAGAACCTGCCGTCTCTGTATATCAACGGTGAGTTAAAATACCGCTCCATTATTCCGACAAGAGCCGCACTCGAACAGGATATCCGCGATGCCATCGAACAGTGCAAAAAATAATCCGCGCACAAAACTGTATCTGATTACCGGATTTCTGGGTGCAGGAAAAACGACTTTCATCAAGCAGTTTCTGCGTCTATTCTCCGAACAGCGCGTTGAGCTGATTATCAACGAGTTCGGAAAAGAAGGCGTGGACGGCACGCTGCTGCGCACATACGGCGCAATGATGTCGGAAATTAACGGCGGCTCGATCTTTTGTGCCTGCCGGCTCGATCAGTTTGAAAAAGTACTTTCGGAATCTGCTGCACGGTGTCCGGATGTGATCATCGTGGAAGCATCGGGACTTTCCGATCCGACAGGTGTCCGCCGGCTGTTTTGTCAGACTGACCGTTTTCCTCATATTGATTATCAGGGTGCGGTTTGCCTGATGGATGCCGTTCGTTTCCCGAAATTATATAAAACGGCACGCACCTGCACAAAACAGCTTGCATCAAGCGACATCGCTGTGATCAACCGCGTCGATTTAGCGACAGCAGAACAACTCGAAGAAACCGTTTCCCTGCTTCGCGGTCAGCGCCCGGATATGCGCTTTCTCGAAACGACCTACGGGCAGATTCCCGATGATTTTCTCGATTTCTTTTCGCAGGTTCAGGACATAGGCGAAGATGCTATGCCAAAAACAGCAGATTTAACGCTTCGCCGGTTGACGGTATCTATTTCTCCGGAAATGACGCCGTATGAACTGCAAAAATTCATCGAGATGTTTGCCGAAGAAACGTTTCGGGTCAAAGGTTTGATTCAAACGACAGATGGTTTGATGCTTGCGGATTGTGTCGGCAATGTGGTATCGGTGACACCGTACAGCGACGTCCCTGCATCAAAAGAAACCATTGGATGTCTCACGGTGCTTTCCGGTGCAGGTATGCCGGTGTATTCTTCGGTGAAAAAGGCTGCCGCATGGTATCCATCAACTGTGCAGTCTATCTCCTATGAATAAAAAAACGCTGTTTTACTTCCTATTCTTTTTATAAACGAAAAACCGCTGGTTTTGTTTTACAAAACCAGCGGTTTTCTCTTTTTGAATCAATATTCTGCGCTGCCTGTGGTTCTCGGGAACGGCAATACATCGCGGATGTTTGAAATACCGGTGATGTACATAATCAGACGCTCAAATCCAAGACCGAAGCCGGCATGTTTTGTTCCGCCGTACCGTCTCAAATCGAGATACCAGTTGTAATCCTCCGGAGAGAGCGAAAGCTCTTCCATACGGCCAAGCAGTACATCCAGACGCTCCTCACGCTGACTGCCGCCGATGATTTCGCCGACACCCGGAACGAGCAGGTCCATTGCGGCAACCGTTTTGTTATCGTCGTTCAAGCGCATATAGAACGCTTTAATCTCTTTCGGATAATCTGTGACGAATACCGGGCATTTGAACACTTTTTCGGTCAGATAGCGTTCATGTTCTGTCTGCAGGTCAACACCCCAGTAAACCGGATATTCAAACTCATCTTTATGCTCTTCAAGAATACGGATTGCCTCTGTATAAGTAACATGACCGAATTCCGAGTCAATCAGTGCGCTCAGACGCTCGATGAGTCCTTTATCAAAGAACTGGTTGAAGAACTTCATCTCTGCCGGACACTGCTCCATGACATATTTCAGCACGTATTTGATCATATCACGTGCCAATTCCATATCGTCATTCAAATCAGCAAATGCAATCTCCGGTTCAATCATCCAAAACTCTGCAGCATGGCGCGGCGTGTTGGAATTTTCTGCACGGAAGGTCGGGCCAAAGGTGTAGATTTTGCCGAATGCCATTGCCATGCACTCGCCTTCAAGCTGACCGGATACAGTGAGGTTTGCCGGTTTGCCGAAAAAGTCCTGCGAAAAATCGACAGTACCATCTTCGTTGAGCGGCGGATTTACCGGATCAAGCGTTGTGACACGGAACATCTCGCCTGCACCTTCGCAGTCTGATGCAGTAATCAGCGGTGTATGTGCATACACGAAGCCTCGCTCATTGAAAAAGCGGTGAATTGCATATGCTGCGACACTGCGCACGCGGAAAACAGCGCTTAAAGTATTGGTTCTCGGACGCAGATGTGCGATTGTACGCAGATACTCGAGCGTATGCCGTTTTTTCTGGAGCGGATAGTCCGGTGTGGACGCACCTTCCAGCACGATTTCCTGTGCATGAATCTCAAACGGCTGTTTTGCCTGCGGTGTGAGCAGAAGTGTACCTGTAACACAAATCGCAGAACCTACATTATATTTCGTTACTTCTTTAAAGTTATTGATTTTTTCATCTTCAAATACGATCTGCAAATTATTAAAGCATCCGCCGTCATTCAGCTCAATAAAGCCGAGCGCTTTGGAATCACGGATTGTGCGCACCCAGCCGCAGACCGTCACGGTTTTGCCTTCAAAGTCCTGCGGGGATGCAAACAACTGACGAATCTCTGTTCTGTTCATGGTTGCTGCCTCCAATTTTCAGTCATTTCTGACGTGTTATTTTTTATTATACTGCACAACGGCACAAGATGCAAGGTGAAAAATGCAGCTCCTGCAATTTAAACTTCCCGCAATCGTCTCACCCGCTCATCAACCGAAGCCGCAAATTCCGCATCGGAAAGTGCAGGATCTCTTGTTGCATATACAAGATCGCAAGGAAACGATTCACAATCGCCGCAGCTTCGATAGCGATGCTTTATGATGGCACACACATAAATCGGGCACGACTTTCCTGCTTCCATATGAAAAACCTTTCCCTGACACGCATTGCACCCTTCACATGCTGTTTCATAAAGCGCACAGGACGTACATTCTGCGCCGCAGCAGCTGATGTTCAGAATTTCCCGCTGTCGTTTTTTACTGAATCCGGAAAGCACCAATCGATACGCTTTGTCAAGCAGTTCTTTTAATAACGCATCCGGCACACATCCATCCGGATTTACGGAAATCCAGTTGCGTTTGTCACTGTAGTATCCCGGGATAATATCGGTATACTGGCTACGTAGAAATTCACTTTCGGCGGGATCAACTTTCAATGTTATATAGTACGGGTTATTTTCACTATCCAAACAAATCGCCGCGAACATTTTTCCACCGATCTGATAACGAATCCAGTTCCAGCTTGGCTGCAGATCTTTCATGACACTGCGTTTATTGAGCAGAAATTCATCAATCCAAAGATAACGCATTGCTCTGTCTCCTCTTGACTGATTTCAAACAAAATTACCGTATGCGCGAAGCGACCGCCGCACCACAGGTGCCGCTGCCAGGCGTGCTTATTTCTTGAAATAAGGGGAGAAATCGAAGGTGGCAAAATAGTCCGCAGGGGTCTCGGCGCGGCGAATGAGCTGTGCACTGCCGTCCTCTTTTAACAATACCTCTGCCGAACGAAGCTTGCCGTTATAGTTATATCCCATCGAGAATCCATGCGCGCCTGTATCGTGAATCACCACATAATCACCGATTTCGATTTCAGGCAGTGCGCGGTCAATCGCAAATTTATCGTTGTTTTCGCACAGTCCGCCGGTCACATCATACACATGATCGCACGGCGCATTTTCCTTGCCAAGCACTGTAATGTGATGGTACGAACCGTACATCGCCGGACGCATCAGGTTCGCAGCACACGCATCAAGGCCTACATACTCCTTATAGATGTGCTTTTGATGGAGCACTTTCGCCACCAAATGACCATGCGGTGCAAGCATGAATCGGCCAAGCTCTGTGAAAATCGAAATATTTCCCATACCTGCCGGAACGAGCACTTCTTCAAACGCCTGCCGTACACCCTCGCCGATTGCGAAAATATCATTTTCCTGCTGATCAGGCTTGTACGCAACACCGACACCGCCGGATAAGTTGATGTAGCGAATATCCGCGCCGGTTTCCTCGTGAAGCTCAACCGCAAGCGTAAACAGCGTGCGCGCAAGGCTCGGATAGTAGTCGTTTGTCACAGTGTTACTTGCCAAAAACGCATGGATACCGAAATATTTGACGCCTTTTGCTTTCATGATCTTAAATGCTTCGGTAATCTGCGCTTTTGTCATACCGTATTTCGCATCACCCGGATGATCCATGATCTGGTTGTCAAGCGTAAAATGTCCGCCCGGATTATAACGGCAGAATACGGTTTCCGGCAGACCGCACAGGTTTTCCAAAAATTCAAGGTGCGTAAAATCATCCAAGTTGATAAATGCGCCCAACTCGAACGCTTTTTTCATGTCAGCCTCCGGCGTCACGTTCGAGGAAAACATGATGTCGCTGCCCGAAAAGCCGCACGCTTCACTCATCATCAGCTCTGTCAGCGACGAGCAGTCCACACCACAGCCCTCTTCTTTCAAAATCGACAGCAAATACGGGTTCGGTGTCGCTTTGACAGCAAAATACTCCTTAAAGCCCTTGTTCCACGAAAATGCGCGGTTTAAATCGCGTGCTTTCTGGCGGATCCCAGCTTCATCATAAATGTGAAACGGGGTCGGGATTGTTTTTTCAATCTCTTTGACCTGCTCCAATGTAACAAACGGTTTTTTCATCTCGGTTCTCCTTCTTCCTTTCAGGATTCTTTTAAAAGCTATCATAAATCTTACGGTATTTACAGAATACCGTAGAAACCAAAAATGCATCCTCTGCAAAAGCAGAAGATGCACTTTCTTTATTCAATTTTCTCAGTCGAGAACGACGTATTCGTCGCGTGCTGCACCAACCGAAACATATTTTACTTTGCAGCCAACTGCTTTTTCGATGTAACGGACATAATCCATCGCTTCTTTCGGCAGATCCTCCGGTTTACGGCAGCCGCTGATATCGCAGTGCCAGCCTTTGACCTTCTCGATCACCGGTTTTGCAATATCCAAATCTTCGCCGATCGGGAAATCGGTGGTGATTTTGCCGTTTACGTCATATGCTGCACAGACCGGAATCTCCTCGAGATAGGAAAGAACATCCATTTTGGTGAGTGCGATCTCGTCAGCACCCTGCATCCGGCAGCCATATTTCGAAGCCGGTACATCAAACGGACCAACACGTCTCGGACGGCCGGTTGCTGCGCCGTACTCACCGCCTGCGGCACGGAGCTCTTCTGCCTCTTCACCGAAGAATTCACAGGTGAACGGGCCTTCGCCGACACAGGAAGAATATGCTTTCATGATGCCAATGCAGTTTGTGAGTTTATGGTTCGGAATGCCTGCGCCAACCGGTGCATACGCACTGATGGTCGACGAGGACGAAGTGAACGGATAAATACCAAAGTCGATGTCGCGCAGTGCGCCGAGCTGTGCTTCGAACATGATCTTTTTGCCCGATTTTTCTGCTTCGTCGAGGTATTTGCCGGTATCGCAGATGAATGCACCGAAACGCTCTGCATATTTGGTGAGCCAAGCACACATCTCATCATAAGAAACCGGTTCTGCACCGTAAACGCCGGTGATCGTCAGGTTTTTCCAGTCAACAATACCTTTTAAGCGGCGTTTCATATCTTCCGGATGTAACAAATCGATCATACGGATTGCTTTTTTCATATATTTATCGCCGTAAACCGGTGCGATGCCGCGGCGGGTCGAGCCGAATTTTGCGTCGCCCAAACGGTCTTCTTCCAAGCAGTCGAGCATTTTATGATACGGCATGCAGATGACTGCACGGTCACTGATTTTCAGGTTTTCCGGAGTGACTTTCACGCCAGCTTCCACCAGACGTGCAATTTCACCATCCAAGTGCTCCAGATCAATAACCATGCCGTTGCCCATGACATTGATAACGTCTTCGCGCAGAATGCCGGACGGCAGAAGGTTTAAAATGAATTTTCCCAAGTGGTTGATAACGGTATGACCTGCATTGTTGCCGCCCTGATAGCGCACAACGATGTCATAGTCCTCTGAAAGAAGGTCGACCATACGGCCTTTTCCTTCGTCGCCCCAGTTGATGCCGGTAATTGCAGTTAACATAGTAGCTTCTCTCCTGTCCGGATTCTCTTTTAGCAAATCCGTATTTTCTGTTTGCAGACAGCGGTTTTCTGCATGTCTGCACATATATTTTTATTATAACGCAATCGCAGAAAAAAGTCAAGATTTCACGGTTTCGATCGCAGTTTTATTGACCTTTTGCAGCTTATGCGTCAATTTTTGTAAGCTTTGCGAAGTTCGCCATTATTTTTTTGGTTCCCTTTGTATCAAACCGTACTTCGACCAATGTATCGTTCGCCATCGGTGTCATCGATACCACTGTACCGCGTCCGAACACTTTATGCGAAACCACATCGCCCACACCATACGAAATACCGCCGGACTGTGCCGGTTTCTCACCGACACCGACACTTCTGCCGATCTCCGGTGTATAAGTTGGTTTCGGTTTCGATGCACGGCTCATTGCCGAAGCAAATGCCCGTGCTGCGTCATCGTGCTGTTCCAACAGATTTTCCGGAATTTCACGCAAAAACCGCGACGGCTGATTCCGTGAAGTATGACCAAACAGCATACGCTGCGATGCCGAGAGCAGGAACAGCCGCTCTTTTGCACGGGTCACTGCCACATAAGCAAGCCGGCGTTCCTCCTCCAAGTCGGCATCCGAAGTACTCGACTGATAACTCGGGAACAGATTTTCCTCCATGCCGATGACATACACCTGCTTAAACTCAAGGCCCTTCGCCGAGTGCATCGTCATCAAAATCACGCGGTCCTCGTCCTCGTTTAAGTTGTCAAGGTCGGTAAACAGCGACACCTCTTCCAAGAAGCCCTCAAGGCCGCCCTCCGGATTTTCCGCTTCATATTTAATGAGGCTCGATTTTAGCTCCGCGACGTTTTCAAGTCTTGTCTGTCCCTCGCGTCCCTGCAATGCGAGCATATCGCCGTAGCCGGTCTGCTCCATCACGGCGTCCAAGAGTTCTTCGAGCTGCATCTCTTCTTTGCAGTCACGCAGCTGCTCGATCATCGAAACAAACGCATCAAGCGGCGCGCTCTTTTTCGCAAGCACGGCATAGCTGCCTGCCTGCTTCATCACGTCAAACATCGACTCGCCCACACGCGACGCGATCTCTTCCACGTGCGAAACGGTTGTATCGCCGATACCGCGTTTCGGCTCGTTGATAATCCGCTTTAGGCGCACCGTGTCCGACGGGTTTGCAATCACGCGCAGATATGCAAGCACATCGCGGATTTCCTTGCGGTCGTAAAACTTTGTACCGCCAACGATGCGGTAGGAAATACCGGCGCGTACAAGCTGCCGCTCGACTGCGCTCGACTGTGCGTTCGTACGGTAAAGCACGGCGTTATCCGAAAGCTTTAATCCCTTCGCGACCGAGTCCTCGATCTGGCGCACCACATACGAAGCCTCACCCGTTTCATCGACTGCACGATACGAAATCACCGGTCTGCCCTGTCCGTTTTCCGTCCACAGATTTTTGCCCTTGCGCGCGTTGTTGTGCGCAATCAGCGCATTTGCGGCGTCCAGAATCGTCTGGGTCGAGCGGTAGTTTTGCTCCAAGCGGATGACCTTCGCGTCACCAAATTCCTCTTCAAAGCTCAAAATATTTTCAATCGTCGCGCCGCGGAATTTATAAATACTCTGGTCGTCGTCGCCCACGACGCACAGGTTTTGATATTTGCCGGATAACAGGCTGACGAGCCGGTACTGCGCGTGGTTTGTATCCTGATACTCGTCCACCATCAGATACCGGTACAGGTTTTGATAATGGGAAAGGACGTCTTCGTCCGCCTCGAGCACCCGTACCGTCATGCAGATGATATCGTCAAAGTCGAGTGCATTTGCCTCTTTTAATTTTTTCTGATACAGCGCATACACGTTGCCGACAATCCGCAGTTTAAAGTCGCTTTCGTTCTCTCTCAAAAATGCTTCAGGCGTAAGCAGGCTGTCCTTTGCCCGGCTGATTTTTGTGAGCATGGATTTGGGCGGAAACATCTTCTCGTCAAGCGAAAGCTCGGATAAGCAGTCTTTGATCACACGCAGGCTATCGTCCGTATCATAGATGGTAAAGTTCGACGAATAGCCGAGCGCACCGATCTCGCGGCGCAGAATCCGCAGGCAGATATAGTGAAATGTTCCGGCGTTTACACGATCGCCGTCCTCACCGAGCATCGCACGCAGACGTTCTTTTAACTCGTTTGCCGCTTTATTCGTAAATGTAATCGCAAGCACATTCCATGGTGCGACCGGCCGCAGGTGCATCGCATAATCAAGAGAAAGCGCGTCCACCTGCTCGCCGTCTGCCGCCCGTTTTACAAGTGCCAGCTCCTCGTCTGTAAACGAGCCGGGTGTCGTTTCCTCATACGCGTTTCCGTAGTGCAGCAAATAGGCGATACGGTTAATGAGCACCGTCGTCTTGCCGCTTCCTGCACCTGCCAAAATCAAAACCGGACCATTTACATGAAATACCGCCTGTTTCTGCATCGGATTCATCCGACCAAAGGCACGTTCTATGATTGTTTTTCTTGCATTGATAAATTGCTGTTCCCGTACGTCCATGGGAGTCCTCCTAAAAAGCCGTCACCGAAATTTGCGCTGGGATCGTTTTCGCACAGACGGCAATACAAATATATTATATCATGCTTTTTTCGTTCCGAACAGAGGGAAAGTTGAAGTTTGCACGAATGTTTTTTCAAAAAGCCGTTCATACTAATGGACAACGAAAGGATGTTTTGTATGTTTGAATCGGTGAAAGGACGGATTGACGCGCTTAAGACTGCAATGACAGAAAATAAACCGCAGCCGCAGCCAAACGAGCACCGGCTGACCGGAAGCCTTGCAGACGATATGGTGACGCTGCGCGCCATGTTTTCAAATTCCTCGGACTTTTTGACACGTGAAATCACGATCACGGGCGTTCCGGCAGCCTTTTTGATGATTGAGGGCATGGTGAACTTACAAACCATGTCAGAAATGCTGCTCGAGCCGCTGTTATCCCATCGGTTTCCTGCCCACGCAAAGCCGCAAGACATTTGTGACTATATCGAAAACCGAACCATACTTGCCGCCGACACGATCCATGTCTACAGCTGTGAACAAGTTTTCCGCATGATTATGTCCGGCTTTGTCGTTTTGCTCATCGATAACATACCGTATGCCTGCGCCTACGGCATGCAGGGGTTTTCATTCCGTTCGGTGGGCGAACCGAGCGCGGAGGTAAACGAACTTGGCAGCCGCGAGGGTTTCACCGAGCCGCTTCGTATCAATATGTCGATGGTGCGCAGACGCATAAAATCACCGTCGCTAAAGTTCGACCTGTTTCCGGTCGGACGCGTCAGTCAGACGGATATCTGCTTAATCTACATGACCGACCGTGTGTCAAAATCGCTTCTTCGGCAGCTGAAGCGCAAGCTTTCGTCGATTTCGCTCGACGTGGTGCTGACTTCCGGCTATCTAAAGCCGTTTTTAAGCGGAACGCCGTGGTCGCTGTTCCCCGACGTGAGCACAACCGAGCGCCCCGACGTGCTGTGCGCGAAAATTCAGGAGGGACGCGTCGCGATTTTAATTGACGGCACACCGTTTGCGCTTGTAGTGCCGTGCTTGTTTACGGAGAATTTCCAGAGCCTTGACGACTACGCGCACAGTGCGTTTTACGCAAGCTTTGTCCGTATCATCAAATATGTATCGTTTTTTGTCAGTATCCTGCTGCCCGGCATCTATGTGGCGGTGAGCACGTTTCATCCCGAGCTTTTGCCGCACGCGCTATTGTTTAACATTGCCGCCGCCGAGGAAACAACGCCGTTTCCCATTGGCATCGAGGCGCTGATTATCCATTTTTTATATGAGATCATGCGCGAGGCAGGACTCAGGCTTCCGCGTCCGATCGGACACGCAGTGAGCATTGTCGGCGCGCTCGTCATCGGTGACGCAGCGGTGACGGCAGGACTCATCGGCGCGCCGATGGTAATGATCGTTGCTACCACCGCGATTGCCTCATTCGTGGTGCCGCCGCTTTACGAGGCGATCTCCGTACTGCGCTTTTTCTTCATTCTCGTGGGGATGAGCATGGGACTTTACGGAATTATTTTATTTAGCCTTGTGCTGTTTGTAAACGTGTGCGCCAAGACGTCGTTCGGCATACCGATCACAGCGCCCGTGGCGCCGTTTTCGCTCTCCGCGATGCGTGATACGTTTTTAAGACTTTCGTTCCGCACGCTTCAAAAAAAGACGGCTTCGATTGAGCAGCTGAACGGCGTGGCAACCGGCACCTCAGGAAAAGAAGACACATCGAACACGAACACCGATCCATCGAACCGCTCGTAAAATGTGCACAAATACACCACTCGATTCTTTGCACCATATCCCCATCGACAAACAGCAGGAGAATCCAAGCCGCTACCCCACAACAGCTGCCCTGCCCGCTTTCCACAAACGGCAGACACCGGCATGAAAAAACCGGACAAATCCGGCGGGCGTGTCCAGGTGGGAAATCTGGCGGATGAGTCCGGCGGGTGTGGCCGCCAAACAAATACCAATCCCCGCAAAGGAGGTCTTTTATGAACGCAAACGCACGGACACACCGGATCAGTGCGCCGCAGCTTCTGATGCTGCTGTTCCTTTCGCGGCTGTTCAGCGTACTAAACATCTCGCCCGTATTCGGCACGCTTTATAGCGGCATGACGCTTTTGCTCGGCACGCTGCTCTCCTTCTGTTTGCAGTGCGCATTTTTATTTCCGCTTTGGCTGTTATCACGCCGCTATGGCGGCAAAACGCTCATCGGATGTGCCGGTGATGCAGGCGGCGAATGGCTCAAAAAAGGAGCGGCGCTCCTCTTTCTTCTGATGTTCTCTGTTCAAATCTGCGGCAGTCTTTCGGCATTTTCCTTTTTCATGACCTCGATTGTATTCCCGAACGCTTCGTCTGTCCTCATTTTGATTCCGTTCTTTCTTACGCTCATCCTTTGCGTGCGCTGGGGACTCGAAAGCTTTTCCCGGGCAGCCGCCATCTTTTTCTGGCTCTTTTTGCTGTCTGCGGCGTCCATCTGCATTGGTGCAATCCCGAGCGCTGATCTTTTAAATATCACACCGCTGCCCACACAGGGCGCATTTCATAACATTTTTTCCGCCGCACTCGGTGAGATCTCCAAAAACGGCGAGCTTTACTGCCTGCTGCTGCTCTACCCCTCCCTGCGCACCCCCAAAAAAGCCGCGCATTCCGGGTTTTGGTTTTTACTGCTCACATGCGTCTTTATGCTCGTCACGCAGACGGTCATTTTATCGGTTCTGTCCGACTTCGGCATGGAACAGACATATCCGTATTACGCATTGGCGTCTGTCGTGGATCTCTCCGTATTGCAGCGGCTGGACTCGTTTCATATGTCGCTTTGGATTGTCTGCGCGTTTTTCCGGTCGCTTTTATACCTCTTCCTGTTTAAAAAGTGTCTCGGCACCTTTGTAATAAAGAAGAAAACGCGCGCCGTTTTGTTTTACAGCCTGGCAGTTTTTCTGTTTTTCGGCTCCGTCTTTTTGGCGGATCATCCGCAGGCGGTGCGCGCACTCAACACCTCAACCGCCATTGTGCCGGCACTGCTCGCCTTTGTCTTCCCGCTCGTCATTTTCATTCTCTTAAAACGAAAGGAGAAGCGTAATGAAACCAATTCGCCGCAAAAGACGCATGGTGCTCTTATGGGCGCTGACCGTTAGTCTGCTGTTTTCCTGTACGGGGTGCCTTTCCTCCACACCGTTAAACCGTCAGTCGATCGTGCAGGCAATCGGCATCGACTATGAAAACGGCGGATATACACTGTCGTTTCAGATTTTTTCACCCTCGGAGTCGGGCGGCTCAAACATCGGCGCATCGGCGGATAACGCAAAGCAGATCACCTCGACCGGAAAGACCGTATCCGAAGCGATGGCAAACAGTGTGCTCGTACAGGGAAAGCGGATGTTTACCGGACAAAACCGTGTCATTGTGATCGGGAAAGCCGCCGCCGAGCGAGGGCTGTTAAACGCTTTGGACTATTTTGGCGGCGATCCGGCTACCAGTCGCAACGCGCAGGTGCTCTTTTCGGAAACGACCGCGTCTGAAATTCTCGGCGCAAAGGGAAATCAAGGCATTCTCCCTGCTGAAATGCTCGAACAGATTGCGGAAAACGCCGGCCAACACGGTAAAATTCCAAACGTCAAACTGTTTGAGGTGTTAAAAGCCGCAGACGAAGACGACAAAGGTGTCCTGCTTCCTGTGATTGCACAAATACCGCAGGACAGCGAAAGCAAAAGCGGTACGGAGCAAATCGACTCGGTCAGCTCCGTGCACCTGACGCAGGCGGCAGCATTCACAAAGGACGGCTTTTTCTGCGGAATCTTTGACGAAAACGAATCCCGCGGCGCGCTGTGGCTGCTAAATGACATGGATCATACGAAGCTGACGGTCTTTGTACCCAAGCAGTATACCGCCGCGCTCGAACTGTATGAAGTGAATACGACGCTTTCGCCGATTCTGAATCAGGACAAGATCTCGTTTCATTTAACGGTTTCCTGCCGGGCAAGCCTCACGGAAACAGTGCTTACAGGTTCATCGGCGGCGCATCTGACCGAGGACATCACCGCGCGCGCACAAGCGTTGATTGCCGACGAGTGCAACGCCGCATGGGCGCGCGCTGGGGCGCTTTCCACGGATTTATTCCGGCTTAAAGATCATATCCTGCAAAAAGATACTGCACGATATGAGCAGGTCAAGGATACGTTTGATGAAACGCTGTCCGATTGTCTGCTGACGACGTCCGTTACTGTCACGATTGACCGCTACGGCAAGGAATACCTGCCGTTTTCCTAATGAATGCAGACATATCTGTGTGGACACACCTGCACAGTCACCCCTGCATGGACGTGCCCGGACGGACGTGTCTGTATAAACGACTCTTGCGCCCTGAACGAACCCAAACAATCAAATATCCAATCATCCTGTCGGCTTTTAAACGAAAGCCGGCTTTTTCATGTTTTTTCGAAAAAAACCTCATTGACTTTTCATGCAGTACGTGATATAATTGAAATCACTTTAAAGCATAAAAGCTTTAAATCAAAAAAGCAACATGGAAAGAAGGCGGTGTGCGTGGCAATCAAACTCATTTTGCTGGTCCTGTTTTTCGGTTCGATGATCTTCATCGGGATCTACGCAAGAAAGCACGCAACAAATGTAAGCGATTTTGTTTTAGGCGGCCGCGGCGTTGGCGCATGGCTGACGGCGTTTGCGTATGGTACGTCTTATTTTTCCGCAGTGGTCTTTGTCGGATACGCAGGTCAGTTTGGGTATAAATACGGAATTGCCTCCACCTTTATCGGATTGGGCAATGCGTTTTTGGGCAGTCTGCTCGCGTGGGTGGTGCTCGGCAAGCGCACAAGACTGATGACCAGACGCTTAAAGTCTGCGACAATGCCCGACTTCTTTGAAAAGCGGTTTGACAGCAAAGCGCTAAAAATCGCAGCGTCTGCGATTATCTTTATTTTCCTTGTCCCCTACACCGCCTCGATCTACAACGGCTTGTCCCGTCTGTTTGAGATGGCGTTTCACGTGCCATACTGGGTCTGTGTCGCGGGAATGGCGCTGCTTACGTGCATCTATGTCGTTGTCGGCGGCTACATGGCGACGGCGATCAACGACTTTGTCCAGGGCATCATCATGCTTGTAGGAATTGTGGCAGTCATTGTCGCAGTCTTAAACGGACAGGGTGGTTTTACAGCGGCGATCGAATCGCTCTCCGCGATTCAAAGCGAAACAGCGCCGAATATGCAGGGCGCGTTTACCTCGTTCTTCGGCCCCGACCCGGTGGGACTGTTTTTCGTCATCATTCTCACCTCGCTCGGCACCTGGGGACTGCCGCAGATGATTCACAAATTCTACGCGATCAAAAATGAAAAAGCCATCCGCACCGGTACGGTGATCTCGACTATCTTTGCCGTGATCGTATCCGGCGGCTGCTACTTCTTAGGCGGCTTCAGCCGGCTGTTCGGCGGAGAGGCGATCATGGAAAACGGAAAAGTGGTCTACGACGCGATCATTCCGCATATGCTCTCCACCCTGCCCGATCTCTTAATCGGCATTGTAATTATCTTGGTGCTCTCGGCGTCGATGTCGACGCTCTCCTCACTGGTGCTCACATCGAGCTCCACGCTCACACTCGATTTTTTAGGCGGCACAGTCTTAAAAAAGATGACCGAGCGCGGACAGCTTTTGCTGATGCGGATTTTCGTGGTGTTCTTTGTGGCGCTGTCAGTAATCTTAGCGATTGACCCGCCCGCGTTTATCGCACAGCTCATGGGCATTTCGTGGGGTGCGCTGGCAGGCTCGTTCTTAGCGCCGTTCTTATACGGGCTGTACTGGAAAGGCGTGACGAAAGCGTCTGTCTGGGTAAACTTTATTGTCGGCATTGGCATCACGGTGTTCAATTTGTTTGTTCCGGTCTTCTCCTCACCGATCGTCGCAGGTGCAGTGGCAATGATTGCAGGACTCGTTGTCGTTCCGGTGGTAAGCCTTGTGACACCGAAACTCTCGAGCAAAACGATCGCGCATGTATTTGACGATCCGCCGCACAATCCGGACCCTGCCGAATTATAAAAGCATTCTAACAATCCCTTCTAAAAAATCCCTCCGTCGCATATGTTTTGAAAAAAGCAATGCGTCGGAGGGGTTTATGATTACAATAAGTTTATGTATGATTGTGAAAAACGAGGCGGACACGCTCGCGCGGTGCCTTGACTCCGCAAAGGAGATTGCCGACGAGATCATCATTGCAGACACCGGCTCAACCGATCAAACGAAAGAAATTGCCGCCGCTTATACCGATCGGATCTATGATTTTAAATGGATCGGCGACTTTTCGGCGGCACGCAATTTTGCCTTTTCCAAAGGGACAAAGGACTATTTGCTGTGGCTTGACGCGGATGATGTGATCTTAGAGGAAGATCGTGCGCGGTTTTTGACGCTCAAGCAGACGTTAGACCCTGCGGTCGATATTGTGATGATGCCCTATTACGCCGGATTTGACGAGTCGGGGCGGCTGACACTTTCGTATGACCGGGAGCGGCTGTTAAAAAACCACCGCGGCTATTACTGGGTTGATCGGGTACACGAATACATTCCGCCAGTCGGAAACATCATCCGAAGCGACTGCGCGGTCACACACCGAAAGATTCATCCGACGACGAAAGGGCGCAATCTTTCGATTTACCGTCAGATGGAGCGCGAGGGCGTACGGTTCACACCGCGCAATCTCTACTATTTTGCCAGAGAACTGTTTGAAAACAGCGAGCCGCAGGAAGCCATCCGGTATTTTCAGGCGTTTATCGACACGAATGAGGGGTGGGTCGAGGACATCATCAGCGCGTGTTTTCACATGTCTGCCTGCTATCAGATGCTTGGAGATTCCACACAGGCGCTTACCGCTTTGCTCAAAAGCTTTGCATTTGACAGGCCGCGTCCGGAAATCTGCTGTCAGATCGGATACTGGTTTAAGGGAAAAGACGCAACGGAAACTGCGCTGTTTTGGTTTACGCTGGCGGCGAAGCTCGGCGAACTGCCGCAGGAAGCCGGATTTATTCTGCACGACTGCCGCGGCTACATTCCGTATCTTGAGATGTGCGTCTGCTACGACCGGCTCGGCGAGCGACAAAAGGCAATCGAATGCAACGAGCAGGCGGCACGGTTTTACCCGGATAGTCCGGCGGTACAATATAACCGCGCCTTTTTTTCACAAGCACATAAGTCATAAAAAAAGACGTATCCGAATATTCGGATACGTCTTTTTACAGCAAAATATCAATTATTTCACCATTTTTGCGATTTCTTCTGCAAAGTTCTCTTCTTTTTTCTCGAGACCTTCGCCTTTTTCAAAGCGAACGAATTTCACGATCTCGATCGAGCCGCCCAGAGCTTTTGCTGTGTCAGCAGTGTACTGTGCAACCGATTTATCGGAATCTTTAACGAACTGCTGATCAACCAGGCAAACGTCTTTGAAGAATTTTTTAATTCTGCCTGCAACCATTTTCTCTGCAATGTTTGCCGGTTTGCCTTCGTTCATTGCCTGAACAGTCAGGATCTCTTTCTCTTTTGCGACAACTTCAGCCGGAACTTCGCTCTCGTTGAGGTACTGCGGAGTTACTGCTGCAATCTGCATTGCGATGTCTTTTGCATATGCGCCGAACTCTGCTTTATCAGCGAGGTCAGTGTTGAACTGAACCATAACGCCGATTCTGCCGCCGCCGTGAACGTAAGCAACCAGGTCGCCTTCCATTCTCTCAAAACGACGGATTTTCATGTTCTCGCCGATGGTGAGGATTTTCTCTCTCAGCTCTTCTTCGACAGTCATCTCGCTGTTTGAGCATTTGCAAGCCATGAGTGCGTCCATATCAGCCGGATTTTCATTGATGATGGTCAGTGCAACATCGTTTACGAAGTTGACGAATTTCTCGTTTTTCGCAACGAAGTCAGTCTCTGCATTGACTTCAAGCACAACGCCCACTTTTTTTGCGTCGTCTTTTACAGAAACAACCAGACCCTCAGCAGCGATTCTGCCCGATTTTTTCGCAGCAGCTGCAAGGCCTTTCTCTCTCAAAAACTCGATTGCTTTGTCCATATCGCCGTTCGACTCGGTCAGTGCTTTTTTGCAGTCCATCATGCCACAGCCGGTTCTCTCGCGCAGGTTTTTAACATCAGCAGCGGTAAAAGCCATTGTGAATTCCTCCTAAAATCATTTCGTATTTTCCAAAAGAATGCCCGTGCATTTGCCCGGGCAATCTTCCATTTTGATTATTCAGCTTCGATTGTCTCGACTTCTTCAGCCTCTTCGGAAACTTCAGCAGTCTCAGCGCCCTGTCTTGCTTCCAAAACAGCGTCAGCCATTGTGCCGGCAATCAGTTTTACTGCACGGATTGCGTCGTCGTTGCCCGGAATGACATAGTCAATTTCGTCCGGATCACAGTTGGTGTCAACGATTGCAACGATCGGAATACCGAGGTTTTTCGCTTCAGCAACAGCGATTCTCTCTTTTCTCGGGTCAACGATGAACAGTGCACCCGGCAGTTTGTTCATGTTTTTGATGCCGCCTAAGAATTTCTCGAGTTTTTCGATCTCGAGCATCAGTTTGGTTACTTCTTTTTTCGGGAGAAGGTCAAATGTGCCGTCTTCCTGCATTTTCTTGAGCTGGTCAAGTCTTGCGATTCTGCGGCGGATGGTTTTAAAGTTTGTCATCATACCGCCGAGCCAACGAGCATTTACATAGTGCATGCCGCAGCGCTCTGCTTCTTCTTTTACGGAGTCACCAGCCTGTTTTTTGGTGCCGACGAAGAGGATGTCGCCGCCTGCTGCAACGGTGTCTCTTACAAAGCTGTATGCTTCTTCGAGTTTTTTCACTGTTTTCTGCAGGTCGATGATGTAGATGCCATTGCGCTCGGTAAAGATGTAACGAGCCATTTTCGGGTTCCATCTTCTTGTCTGGTGGCCAAAGTGAACACCTGCTTCAAGAAGCTGTTTCATTGATACTACTGCCATGGTAGTAACCTCCTTAATTTTGGTTAAAATTGCCTCCGTCTGCCTTTCGATGCAACGACTATGTGACATAGCACCGTGCCGCATTTATCGCAGACGTGCGTATTTTGCGTTTGATAGTATACCACATTCGAAATCAAAATGCAAGCATTTTTTTACGCATTCGGCGTGTTTTTTTCGGCTTCTGCCGGCTCTGAATCTGCTGTTTCTGCTTGCGGCTGTTCGGTTTCATCCGCTTCCGCTTCACAGGAAACGCTTTCTTCGGCTTTCACCTCTTCTGTAACCTGCACTTTTTTCTTGAAGTTAAAGAATCTGCCGGTTTCTTTTTGTGCGATTGCCTGGCCTTCCGGTGTGAGAACAAACAGCTTCAGATAATTTTCATCGTGATTGTTTTTGATTTTTCCGCGGATCACCAAAATCGCAATGACAGAAGCAATCACTAAAACAGCCGCCAGCAGCTGCGACACGCGCAATGCACCGATCATCAAGCTGTCTGTACGCAGTCCCTCGACCACAAACCGCTCTGCGCCGTAAAATGCAAGATACATCAAAAAGACTTCGCCGTCAAACTTTCTGCGCTTCATATACCATGCAAGCAGGAAAAATCCCGCAATACACCAAATCGATTCATACAAAAAGCATGGATGCACCGGTACATTCGGATCAACCGTCACACCGATGGATGCCAGTTTATCCTGCATCTGCGTCAGATACTGCACAATATCCGGTCCGGTCATTCCCCACGGCAGCGTCGTGTTGCTGCCAAAGGCCTCAACGTTAAAGAAGTTGCCCCAACGGCCGATACCCTGTCCAAGCAGAAATCCTACGCCTACTACGTCAAGCAGCGCACGAATGCAGATTTTTTTGCGTTTTGCAATGAACAGTCCAACAAGCAATGCGCCAATCAAACCGCCGTAAATCGCAAGACCGCCTTCCCATGTTTTGAAAATGCGGGCAAACGAATCCCAAAACGCGTCCATGCTCGAAAAATCAAGGCCATAATCTTCCCAGCTGAAAATGACAAAATAAAGCCGTGCGCCGACAATACCGCCGATAATACCGCCTAAAATGCAGTCAATCGCTTTGTCGGAATCAATACCGACTTTTTTGAATGTACGGAATGCATATACAAGCGCCAGCAGCAGTCCAACTGCAATCAGCAGTCCGTAATAAGCAATCGTAATCGGCCCGATCGTAAATGAATTGTGAAACGAAAATGTGAGCCCCAGTCCCGGAAATTCTACAATTTTCTCCATAAAGCTGTCTCCTTACTTTTTATTCATGCGAAACGGGAACAACCATCGAAATCGACATGCGCTCTTTCGAAAATGCCGAATCAAGAATTTGTTCCAGTGTTTCTTTTTTCATGGATGATAAAATCGAAAGCGTATCATACAAACTGCGGTTTGAAAAATGTGCGCTCAGCAGTGCGCCCGCCACCTGATCGACCTCGCTGAACATCATTACTGCCTGCCCGTAAAGCGCACGGCGCGCACGTTCAAACGCTTCCTCCTCAATGCCGTTTTCCCGCATTCTCTGCACTTCAGTCAAAATTCTGTCTGCAATTTCGTCTGCATATGCGGACTCGCCGGAAAAAATGCTCGAAAGAAAACCGCGTCCGATGAACACATATTTATCAAACGCCGTATTGATCAGCTTTTCCTCGTACATCTGCTGATAGAGCGTACTGCTCTTTCCGACAAGCAATTCATGCAAAATCGTATAGGCAAGCTGTGTCGGCAGCTCGTCTTTTGAGGAAACCGGATGCTCTTTAAATCCGATGTGGAACAGCGGCGCTGACACCGAAAGCGTTTGTTCGCTGTATGCGCGCACGATCGAATCCGGTTCATCAACCGGCGGCTTTTCCACTGGGTTTGCTTGAAGATCTGTCCGCAGTACACGGTCAAGCAGCGCGCAGATTTTTTCTTCATCAAAGTTTCCGACGATCACAAGCGCCATATTCGCCGGATTATAATACGTTTCATAGCAGTCATACAGCATCTGCGGTGTGATCGCTGCAATCGACTCATCGGTACCGGCAATATCAATTTTAATCGGATGATGATGATACAAATTCCCGATCAAATTGAAAAATACCCGCCAGTTCGGATCATCCTCATACATCCGGGTCTCCTGTCCGATGATGCCAAGCTCTTTTTTAACCGTTTCGTTTGTAAAATACGGCGTCTGCACGAATTTTACAAGCGCCTCGACTGCCGTTTCCACTTCGCTTGACGTACTGAATAGATATGCCGTACTTTCAAACGACGTATATGCATTTGATACAGCGCCGATTTTTGCAAAATGACGCGATACATCGCCGTCCTCATCCTCAAACAGCTTATGCTCAAGAAAATGCGCTGTTCCGTCAGGAATCCGCACACGCGTGCCGTCCGCTTTCACAAGCCATTCATCAGAAGAACCGTAGTACGTGCCAAACAGCGCATAGGTGCTCGAAAACTGTGTCATTGGATATAACAGCACACGCAGTCCTGAGCTGTGCGTATAAACCGAATACGACTCTTTAAGCAGCGCGGAGGATATGATTTGTTTTTCGTTCAAGCTTCTCCCTCCCCTTTGAGCACATAGACAAGCGACAGCGTCAGCGTTTGTGCCGCCTTGGCCACGTCTTCTTTCTGCACCTTCATCATCTGTTCAAACTGTTCTTCCGGTGTATTGTTTGTCTGAAGCAGCAGCTGTCCGAAGAAGAAGTTTTCCGCCGAAACATCGGACTCATACACACATCGATATCCGTTGGCCAAACTCTGTTTTGCATATTCGATTTCTTCTTCTGTGAAATCGCCTGCCTTAAGCGCTTCCACTTGCTTTAAGATCGATTCTTTTGCCTGTTCACACTGTTCTTCCTCGACGCCGCAGTCAATCGCCATAATGCCTTTATATGAATCGTAGCGCGCCGCACAATAATAACAAAGACTCTCTTTTTCGCGGACATTCAAAAACAGTTTTGACATCGGTGTGCCGCCCAAAATTGACACCGCCACACGCATTGCCGAAAGATTCACGTCGCTTCCGGCAATCGGACTGTGCATCAGCAGAACCATTTTAGCCTGCGCAACATCGAGCGTTTCGGATACCGTGGAAAACGGCTTTTCTGCAAGCGGTGAAAGGCATGAAACAGCAAAAGGTTCCCGGTCAATCCCGGAAAATGCATCCGCAAAGATCTGTTTGGCAGGTTTATCGTCACCGCATCCCACGAAAAAGATATGAACCGGACAGTGTTTAATCAACTGCACATACTGTGCAAGCAATTCCTCACCCGTCAGTGCTTCCACCTGTTCTTTTTCGCCATAGACAGGAATTCCGTGCGCTTGTCCGTCACACAGCGCGCGCAGTGCACGTGATACCGCATAGGCACGTTTTTCGTTCACAAGCGCTTCAATCGATTCAATGAGCGATTTTTTCTCCGTTTCCACATAGCGTGGATTCAGTGCATCGTGCTCGATGACCGGACACAGCAAAATATCTGAAAGCACCTTTGCCATTTGTGCGCTGATGGAAGCGTTGTCAAGCGAAAAACGATCGTCAATTCCTGTGATTGCAGTGGTGACTACCTGACAGTCTCCTCGTTTCTGCACACCCGATTCAATATATGCACCATATAAATGCTCAAGCGCCTTTGCAAGCGACTGATAATCCGGATATTGTTTGCTGCTGCGGCGCAGTACTTTTGAAATGAGCGCATTACCCGCGGCAGTTTCCGCACGAAGCGGTGATAAAAAATGGACAGAGATCCGATTTGTTTTAAATCGGCTGTCCCGCAGTGTATGAAACCATATACCGCTGCCGATTTCTTCTGTATGCAAAGCGTTCAATCTCCTCACTCCTTTTCATGTCGTTATATTATACCACGAAACACCCCTGCCGTAAACAAAAAAGGCAAAGCAGTTTCCTGCTTTGCCTTTTTTATCATAGAAATCAAACTCAGAACGAAATTTCGTTTGCGATATGATACAGTTCCATATCGAAATCTTTTTTCATTTTGAGTGCTTCCTGAATATCGTAATCAACAATATCAGAATCTTTGATACCGATAACGCGGTTGCCGATGCCGTTTTCCAACAGTTCTACTGCACGATAGCCCATACGGCTTGCTACAACACGGTCGCGGACGGTCGGATTACCACCGCGCTGTACGTGACCCAAAACGGTGCCGCGTGTTTCGATGCCGGTTGCCTCTTCGATCTGGCGGGAAATCTCGTCCACTTTGCCAATACCCTCTGCAACAAGGATAATGAAGTGATGTTTGCCGAGCTCACCTGCTGCGCGGATTTTTTTCACAACATCATTGACATCGTATTCAACTTCCGGAACAATGATATAGGAAGCGCCGCATGCAATACCGGTGTTGAGCGCAATGTGACCTGCATGACGACCCATAACCTCAACAACGCTGCAGCGGTCATGAGACTGTGCGGTATCACGGATTTTGTCGATCATTTCAACTGCAGTGTTCATTGCAGTGTCATAACCGATGGTGTAATCTGTGCAGGAGATATCGTTGTCGATGGTGCCCGGGATACCGACACACGGAACGCCCAGTCTCGACAGATCTGCTGCACCGCGGAACGAACCGTCGCCGCCGATGACAACGATGCCGTCAATTCCCGCATTTTTACAGACCTCAACTGCTTTTAATACGCCGGCTTCCTCTTTAAACTCAAGGCATCTTGCCGTGTAAAGAATCGTACCGCCGCGATGAATAATATCCGAAACAGACCGCATGTTCATTTCGAACATTTCACCGTGAATCAGTCCGTTATATCCTCTCTGAATACCGAGGACACGGAAACCTTTTTTCAATGCAGTTCTGACAACGGAGCGCACCGCTGCGTTCATGCCGGGCGCGTCACCGCCGCTTGTCAATACGCCAATTGTCTTCTGTCCCATTACTTTTCCTCCTAAGCTATCTATACAAACATGATCTTAGACAAAATATATTCTCATTTTATCGTTTCCACTGCGAAAAGTCAACCGTTTGCCGTGGAATTTGTCATCTCAAAACAATATTATTGTCTCCAAACAGTTTTTTTAGTCGAATTAAGAGAGAATCCGACAGTAAAACCCCCGCATTTTTGATTGTCACACTCTTTTTTTGGTCGGCAAAATAAATGCAGACAGGTGTCTGTCCCGGAAATTCATGAATGAGTTCTGTTATTTTTAAAATCGCAGGATCATTTCGCGAATCCGCCTTTATATATAGTTTACCATTAAAAGAAGATTGCGTCAAACTGTTTTTATCATTTTTTTTGGAAACAGACAAATAATCGATCATCTTCTCGCAAATGAGTTTCGGCTTTTCATCTTCCTTTAATGATATTGTACCCTCGATCAGCACAATAGAATCAGGCGAAGAAATCATTTTATATCGTTCATATACATTCGGAAACAAAATTGCTTCCATCACACCGGTTTTATCTTCGATGTTCAAAAACGCCATGACCGCCTTTGCCTTGGTGCTCATCTGCTTTTTGCTTTGAATAATACACAGCACACAGACCCGCTGTCCGTCGCGGACAGATGCTTCTTCCGAAATAATTTCCCGAAGTGGCACCGCCCCTTCAAACGGCGCCACTTCGTCAAGCGGATGTCCCGACAAATACATACCTGTCGATTCAAGCTCCATCGCGAGTTTTTCTTTAACCGAATAATCCTGCAACCGCCGTGCCGGCACTGCTTGTTCCGGTTCTTCCGCTGAACCAAACAGCATCAGTTGTCCCTCCAGGTTTTTGCGCGCATCCTCCTGCACCTGATCCATCATTTCCTCATAGGAAGCCATCATCTCTTTTCGGTTCTGCGAAAAGCCGTCGAACGCACCGCACTTGATAAGTCCCTCGACTGCGCGCTTGTTCACGTCTTTTCCCTGCATCCGTTTTAAAAAATCATACAGCGAAGAAAACGCACCGCCGCGGTTTCTCTCGGCAACGATCTGTTCAATGGCGCCGCGTCCGAGATTCTTAACGGCAAGCAACCCAAAATTGAGCGCATCACCGTTTACAGTAAACGCTACCTCACTGCTGTTGATAGACGGCGGCAGCACGCGAATGCCCTGTTCACTGCACGCTTCGATATACTGAATCACTTTGTCGGTATTGCTTAACACACTCGTCAGCAATGACGCCATATACGCATGCTTATAATGACATTTTAAATATGCCGTCTGATATGCGACATAGGCATACGCCGCCGCATGGGATTTATTGAACGCATACGCCGCAAACGATGACATCTCATCGAAAATCTCATTTGCAACCTGTTCGCTCACCCCGTTTGCAACCGCGCCCGGACAAGCGGCGGTTCCGTCGCTGTCATCCTTGCCGTAGAGAAAATACTGCCGCTCTTTCGCCATGACATCTGCTTTCTTTTTCGCCATCGCACGGCGTACCAAATCGGCTCGGCCATAGGAATACCCCGCCAAACTGCGGCAGATCTGCATGACCTGCTCCTGATAGACAATACAGCCGTATGTCACGTCAAGAATCGGCTTTAACAGCGGATGCTTATACGTCACGCGATCCGGATGATGACGGTTTTCAATATACCGCGGGATCGACTCCATCGGACCCGGACGATACAGGGAAATGACTGCGATGATATCCTCGATCGACTCAGGACGAAGTTCCCGCAGGACGCGTTTCATGCCAGCCGATTCAAACTGGAACACACCCTCCGTATCCGCCTGCGAAAACATCGCAAACACCTTTTTGTCGTCGATCGGAATATTTGCCACGCGGAAATCGGGTTCAGTTTTCCGAATTTCCTTTTCGCAGTGGTCGATGACGGTGAGGTTGCGAAGTCCCAAAAAGTCCATTTTCAAAAGCCCGAGTTCTTCGAGCGTTGTCATCGTAAACTGCGTGACAATCGATTCCTCGTTTTTTTGCAGCGGGACATAGTCGCTCGCCTCATCACGGGTGATGACAACGCCTGCCGCATGCGTGGACGCATGACGCGGCATTCCCTCAAGCTTTTTGGCCAGCGTGACAAGCTCGGTATTCTGCGCATTCTCGCCGCAGATCTCCCGAAATTCCTTTGACTCCTCGAGCGCACGCGAAAGCGTCATATTGAGCCCGCCCGGCACCGCCTTTGCAATCCGGTCGACCGCCTGATACGGCATGCCGAGCGCACGCCCGACATCGCGGATTGCACCCTTTGCCGCCATCGTACCAAACGTGATGATCTGCGCAACATGATCGCTTCCGTACCGGCGCACGACATAGTCAATGACCTGCTGACGTTTTTCGACGCAGAAGTCAATATCGAAATCCGGCATACTGACGCGTTCCGGATTCAAAAACCGTTCAAACAGCAGCCCGTACCTCATCGGGTCGATGCCTGTGATACCGATGGCATATGCCGCAAGGCTTCCTGCACCCGAACCACGTCCAGGCCCGACGGGGATGTCGTGCTCCTTTGCATAGCGGATAAAGTCCCACACAATCAAGAAGTAATCGACATAGCCCATGCGCGTGATGACCGAAAGCTCATACTCAAGCCGGTCGGTGAGTGTTTTCGTCACATTACCGCCATACCGTTTACGCAGACCGCGGTAGCAGAGGTTTTTGAAATACTCTGTATTATCCGAAACGCCCTCAATCGTAAAGCGCGGCAGTTTCGTCTGACCGAACACGATCTCTACGTTGCATTGCTCGGCGATGCGAACCGTGTTGTCGATCGCCTCGGGCACATCGGCAAATAAGGACGCCATCTCGTCGCCTGTTTTCACATAGAATTCCTCTGTCGGAAATTCTATGGCATTTCCCTCGCCCAGCACAGTATTTGTTTGAATGCACATGAGCACTGCCTGCGTTTTGGCATCCTCTTTATCAAGATAATGACAGTCATTCGTTGCTGCCATCGGAATCGAAAGCTCCCGCGCAAGCTTTTTGAGCAAAGGCAGAATCCGACGCTGTTCCTCGATGCCGTGATCCTGAAGTTCAATGTAATAATCATCACCGAACAGCCCTTTATAAAACAGTGCCGCTTCTTTTGCACGATCATAGTCGTTTGCGGAAAGCGCACGCGGAATCTCACCTGCCAGACACGCCGACAGGCAGATGAGTCCCTCATGATACTGGGAAAGAAGCGTACGATCGACACGCGGGCGGTTATAAAAGCCGTCGATATAGCCATACGATACAAGCTTCATCAAATTGTGATAGCCCACTTCGTTTTTGCACAGCAGCAGCAAATGATACGGACTGCTGTCCACTTTATGCACCTTGTCAAACCGTGTGCGCGGTGCGACATAGACTTCACAGCCTAAAATCGGCTTGATGCCTGCTTTTTTGCAGGCTTTGTAAAACGCAATCACGCCGTACATATTGCCGTGGTCAGTGATCGCCGCCGCTTTTTGTCCGATAGACGAAAGCCTGTCGACCAGCCGGTCAATCACGCATGCGCCATCGAGCAGGCTGTATTCCGTATGCAGATGCAAATGAACAAAATCGCGCATCTCATCCCTCCTTTGTGTGTTATTCCGCAAACGATTCTTTCAGCTCGTCCGCAATTTTTGAAAGCCGCGAAAGACGGTGGTTCATGCCGCTGCGGCTGACTGCTCCGCCCGAAAGCCGGCACAATTCCGAAAGCGTTGCGTTCGGATTGGCAAGCCGCAGAAGCGCCGCTTCCTGAAGCGGAATCGGCAGGCTGTCAAACCCGACGGTGTCTTTGATATATTTGATTTTCTGAACCTGCGCAAACGCGGCATTGACCGTTTTTTCGATATTTGCGGTCTCGCAGTTTGTCACGCGGTTTACCTGATTGCGCATTTCTTTTTCAATTTTTAAATTCATGAGCGTCATCGCGCTGTGCACCGCACCAAGGCGTGTGAGTGTGTCCTCGATCTGTTCGCTGTCCTTTGCATACACGACAAACTGCCCGGCACGTGATGTCACTTTAAAATGAAGTCCATTCTCCGAAAGAAGCGACAGCAATACTTGTGCGAATGTTTCGTTCGGTGCGCGGAATTCAAGATGGTACTCCTTCTGTGGGTCGCTCATCGAACCGCATGCAAGATAAACCCCGCGCAGAAACGATTCCATACAGCACGGATTCGGCAAAAAACGGCGATTTACCGGCTCTTTTTCGGATACCGGCCATTCAAACTGATCAAGCAGCCGGCGTACACTGCGCACATTCTCCACTGTAACCATAAAAAACGGACGCTTACCGGAGTCCGGCTCATGAATGGTGAGAAGTGTTCCCGTCATGGCAATCACCTGAGCTGCAAACAGTTCGGCGGCATCGTCGCTCTCAGTGGAAAACGAGATTTTATCCTCCTGCACACATCTGCCGTATAACAGCATCCCGTAAAGCGAGGCGCCCAAACAAAACGAACAGCCGTTTTTCGCGGCTGCCAGTTCTTTTTTCACATCTGCGGAAAACGACATTTCGTCTGTTCCTCCTTTATGTTTTGGAAATATCGCGGTGGTTGACTGAAACGCTCAAATTCTGCTCAGAAAAGTGCGCATACAGCTTTTCTGCAAACGTCACGGAACGGTGTTTTCCGCCGGTACATCCAAACGCCACGGTAAGCTGGCTTTTTCCCTCTTTCATGTAAAGCGGGATTAAGTAGTCAAGCAGATCGACAAGCTTTTGCAACAGCAGGACCGACTGCGGCCATGCCATCACATATTCGTTTACATCGGCATCGAGTCCTGTTTTATATTTTAACGAATCAATGTAAAACGGGTTTGGCAGGCAGCGCACGTCAAACATCAGATCCGCTTCCGCCGGTGCGCCGTATTTAAACCCGAACGACATGCAGTTGATTTGCATCGATGCGGACGGATTCTCCAAAAACAGCGTATTGATGCGTTCGCGGAACTGTGCGAGCGCCATATTGGACGTGTCGATAATGTAGTCTGCGCGTGCCCGGAACGGGACAAGCAGTGCGCGCTCTGCCTCGATTGCCCGTTCCAATGATGCGTCGCTCTGGTCAATCAGCGGATGACGGCGGCGCGTTTCTTTAAAGCGGCGCAGCAAAATCTCGTCGCTGCAATCGAGAAACAACAGCTTATAGTCGATTTTTAACTGCTGCATAAGATCAAGCTCCGACTGAAAATCGTTGAACAGCGTGCCGCCGCGTACATCCGACACCACGGCAACCTTTGTCATTTTTCCGCCCGACTGCAATGCGATTTCGGCAAACCGCGAAATAAGCTTCGGCGGCATATTGTCCACACAGAAAAATCCGATGTCCTCAAGCGCATCGACTGCGCGCGATTTTCCGGCGCCCGAAAGTCCCGTTACAATTAAAAAATCCATCTGTCGCTCCTCCTGTTGTTCCCTATTAAAATCCAAGATGAATCACTTCGCATTCCAGCGAAAAACCCGTCTGTTCTTTTACAACGCGCTGTACATGGTGAATGAGCGCTTCCATATCCGCAGCCGTTGCATCGCCGCAGTTGATCAAAAATCCGCTGTGCTTTTCGCTCACCTGTGCACCGCCGATCGTAAACCCTTTTAAGCCGCATTGCTCAATAAGTGCAGAGGCATAGCCGCCCTTTGGCCGTTTAAACGTACTGCCGGCACTCGGCTTGTCGAGCGGCTGTTTTGACGTTCTGCGCCCGATGTAATCGTCCATACGTGCGCTTATCGCTTCCTTTTCATCGGGGTGAAGCGAAAATTCCGCCTCTAAAATGATGCGTTTTGTTCCTGTAAAACAGCTGTGACGGTAAGTGAGGTCAAGTTCCTCCGCCGGCAGTGTGCGGATTGTGCCGTCCTCTTCCAAAAACGTAGCACTTTTGATCACATCGACGATTTCGCCGCCGTATGCACCCGCATTCATATACACAGCACCGCCCACAGAGCCCGGAATGCCCCATGCAAACTCAAGTCCAGAAAGCGCATGAGATGCCGCAAATGCACAAAGCTTTGAAAGCGAAACGCCTGCACCGCACCGCACCGTATTCTCATTTTTTTCGATTGTGCGAAGCGACTGCGTCAGAATCAGAACGCCGTCATAGCCGTTGTCGCTCGCCAGGATATTTGAGCCTTTTCCCAGCACAAAATATGGACAGTCATTTTCCAAAAGCCATGTGGTTACCGTCTGCATCTGTGCCGCGGTTTCGGGCGAAACCGCAAGCGGACAGTTGCCGCCGATCTGAAATGTGGTATAGTCACGCAGGCGGATATTTTCTTTATATGGAATGGATTCGTTCTTTAATCGTTCGATCAATTTATCAAACATGGTATACTCCTTGTTTTCATCACAAAATACGTTTCTTTTATTATACTTTATGCACGCAAAAAGCGCAAATACAATCGGTGAAAAAGATTTTAAAATTGTTTCCTTTCTGTTATACTAAAAAACGAACCAATCCGCCGGAGGAATCGTTTATGCGCACACAATACCCAAACAACAAGCACTATCTGACCTTTGACACCGCAATGAAACAGCGGTTTGGTCACAAGATGATTAAACTCTGCTTAAACGCCGGATTCACCTGTCCAAACCGCGACGGCACCGCGGGAACCGGCGGCTGTATTTACTGTACTGCATCGGGAAGCGGTGATTTTGCTGGAAACCCAAGTACGTCTATTACCGAACAGCTCACCGCTGAATCGATGCGCATGAAAAACAAGTGGCCGGACAAACACTATATCGCCTATTTTCAGGCAAACACCAACACCTATACAACGCCTGAGCGGCTGTATGCATTGTGCCGGGAAGCGATGTCTTTTCCCGGCGTAGAGGCAATCGCGATTGCCACACGTCCCGACTGCCTGCCGCGAGAAATCATTGACTGTTTAATAAAAATCGCCGAAGAAATTCCGCTGTTTGTGGAGCTCGGCCTGCAAACCGTTTTTGACGAAACCGCAAGCCGGATTCACAGAGGATATCCGTTTTCTGTGTTTCTCTCCGGATACGAAGCACTCAAAGCGGCAGGCATTCCGGTCACGGTTCATCTGATCAACGGGTTTCCGTGGGAATCGGAAGAACGGATGCTTGCTTCAGCAAAAACGGTTGCCGCACTTTTGCCGTTTGGCGTAAAGCTTCACATGCTTCATGTAATGGAACAGACGCCGCTTGCCGCTTTATATCAAAAGAAGCCGTTTCCGCTTTTGTCAAAAGAGGACTATGTATCGCTTGTATGCCGGCAGATTGCGCTGTTTTCTCCGGATACTGTCATCGAACGGCTGACCGGCGACGGTGACCGAAACCATCTGATTGCACCGCGGTGGACAACCGACAAACGTGGTGTTCTCGCCGCCATCGACAACTATTTCCGCGATCACGATTTGTTCCAAGGCGACCATTTCTCCGTATAAACATAAAAAAACCTCCCATACTATTTGCAGGAAAACAAAAGGTGGGAAGTTTATGGAAAACAACATAAAACACACGACAGCGATCGAAGATCTGCTCCGATATGAGCAATTCATGGTAAAAATGTACCGACGGCATAGTGTAAACTGCCACGATCAGCAAACAAAGATTGCGCTTGAGCGTCTTTCTGCATCCCATCAAAATCAATATGACGCACTGTTAAAGCAATTAAACTGATGAGGTGAATGCTGTGTCGTTTTCATATTCGCAAACCGAAGAATCGTTTCTGTTTGAAGAAATGCTCCGGCTTGAATCCGCGCTGATTGCCGCATATGCTGCGCGCTGTGACAGCATTCGTGATGCCGAGCTTTTAAAAAATGCAATCGACCAATCGATTTCCTCCTATTTTGAAGTCAAAAAAGAAATCGAAAACCGCAGTCCTGTTTCTCCGTAAAACAGTGCACCGTTCGCCGAATAAAAGAGCCACACCTGTATATTAGGTGTGGCTCTTTTATTTTATTACATATTCTCTTTGAAGAATGTTTCAATCCGATCAAAAGGAATGATGTCTGTTCGGTCATACAAGTCGGTGTGAACCGCATTCGGAATCAGCATCAGTTCTTTATTGCTGCCCGTGAGCTTTTGAAATGCATCCTTGCTGAAATAACAGGAATGCGCCTTTTCACCGTGAATCATCAGTACAGCACTGCGAATCTCGCTGCTGTACTGCAAAATCGGCATATTGAGAAATGACAGCGAAGACGTTACATTCCAACCGTCATTTGAATTTAAAGATCTTTCATGATATCCACGGGCTGTTTTATAATAATCATAATAATCTTTTACGAAAAAAGGCGCGTCATCTGGAAGCGGATCGACCACGCCGCCTGCTCGTTTATATGTTCCGTTTTTATAATCCGCGATTCTCTGCGCATTTAAAGCTTTGCGCTTTTCATATCGCGCCTCTTCGCTGTCCTCTTCATCAAAATAACCGTTTGCATTGACACGCGTCATATCATACATTGTCGATGTGACGGTCGCTTTGATTCTGGTGTCAACAGCGGCGGCATTCAGTGCCATTCCGCCCCAGCCGCAGATTCCGATGATTCCGATTCTGTCTGGATCGACATTGTCCTGAACAGACAAAAAATCAACAGCTGCCTGAAAATCCTCTGTATTGATATCAGGAGATGCAACATATCTCGGTGTTCCGCCGCTTTCACCTGTAAAAGACGGATCAAAAGCGATTGTCAAAAATCCTCTTTCTGCCATTGTCTGCGCATACAAGCCTGCGCTTTGCTCTTTTACTGCGCCGAAAGGACCGCTTACTGCAATCGCCGGAAGCGGCCCTGCAATATGTTTCGGCTCATATAAATCCGCCGCTAACGTGATGCCGTAACGGTTATGAAATGTAATTTTGCGATGATTGACTTTATCACTTTTTTGGAATGTTTTATCCCACTCCTGTGTTAATTCAAGCTGTTCTTTCATTTTTAAAAATCTCCTTTCTTATAAATAAAACCATATCACGCCGCAGAAAAGGTCACGGTCACATCACCGCTGCCCAGTGCGTCTTTAAAACCGGACAAATCATCAATTTTTCCAAGCCGGGTATAACGCCAAGAATTGGAACCGTAAAACACGACAATCTGATTTCCGTTATACAAAACAATATCGCCTTCGTGCGTTGTCGTCTGGTGATCGCTGGCGGGAAGACGCGCGCCCAGTGAACCTACTTTTTCAAATCCGGAATAATCGCGCATCTCAATCAGTACCGGCGCCGTTTTCATCATTTCAAAAAATGCATCCGCGGCAGTGTTATCCTCCAATGTTGCTGTAAACAGATGATCTCCAACCTGCACATTGATCTTCAACGCTGTATCCTCCCTTTCTGCTGCGCTCTCTGATTGTGACGAAGAACTTTCCTCGTTGTTTTCTGACGGATCGGATGAAACCGCAAGTACAGAGGATTGCTCAGAACCATCTCCCGGCGTTTTGTTGTTTTGCCCACAGCATGTAAACATCAGCAAAACAATCAATAAACCTGCCAGCAGAATCCATTGTTTTCTGTTTCTCATACGTTCATTCCCATTTCATACGCTTTCTGAAGCATCGGATGATTGGCGATATCGCCTGCACCTCCAACACCGCCTGCAAACACTGTACCTGCAAGCGCTGCTTTTTCAAAACAGTCAATCCAGCCGTTTAATCCGCTGACTGCTTTTTCCGGTACATACGCTTCATCTTCTGCCGCCGTTGTCAGCAAATAAATCTCCCGGAACGCGTAATCCCGGGCAAAAAGCGAATTTGCACGATCAAGGATTGTTTTCATTTGACCGCTCATTTCATAATAATAAATCGGCGTCGCAAACACGATGACATCTGCACTGCACATCTGATCTGCAATTTTTACTGCGTCATCATGGATAACACACTGCTTCGTTTTCTGACAAGCAAGACATCCTTTGCAGAAAGCAATCGTTTTCTCTTTGAGTGTGATGTCCTCTACGTGATTCCCTGCTGATTCAGCGCCTTTGATAAAAGAATCCGCTAAAAGATCCGAATTGCTGTTGTTTCTAAGGCTTGTACGAATGACAAGAATATTTTTTGACATTATAAGACCTCCAAAAAGATGTTTGACACATTCATTTTTATTTGCTATGATCATTGTAATACCTAAACCTAACTTCAGGTCAATGGTTTTTTTAAAATTTAAGGAGATTATTTTTTATGTATACCATCGGTCAAGTATCAGAAATGTTTCATTTACCTGTTTCCACACTGCGATACTATGATAAAGAAGGATTATTCCCGGACATGAACCGCGTATCCGGTATCCGGAAATTCAGTGACAAAGAACTTGAAGCACTGCGTGTCATTGAATGCCTGAAAAAATCAGGGCTCGAAATCAAAGAGATCAAACAGTTTATGGAATGGTGTGTGCAAGGCAGTGAAACGTATGCACAGCGAAGAGAATTGTTTTTAAAACAAAAAGAACTTGTAGAATCTGAAATTGAGCGCATGAACCGAGCACTTGACATGATCAAATTCAAATGCTGGTATTACGAACAGGCAATCAAAGACGGAAATGAAGATCGGCTGAGTGCGATGAAAGCGGAAGATATGCCGGAGGAAATCAGGAAAGCCTATGAAAATGCACACAGATAAATGTTCATAAAAACCTTTGCAAATGCGCAAAATAAAAACGGCATAGCCAAGGCTGCACCGTGTATACGAAAAAGAGCTGTCTTTAAATGTTTAAAGACAGCTCTTTTTCTATACGATTTTTAATAAAACAGGTTGATCTGACACAGGTCGGCAAACAGAATATAAAGATCGGAAAATTTATCCGCCGCATATTTTGCCGTATCACTGTGCATCATTTTTGCAGGGACTTCTTCACACAACGGCAGTGTCAGTGAAACGCTCGTCCCTTGATTTACCGTGCTTGTGATTGCCGCAGAACCATCGTGCAGTGCCATGATCTCCCGCACAATCGGAAGTCCAAGGCCCATGCCCATTTTCTCCTCCGGAACGGCTGTGCGGTGACTTGTATAAAACGGTTCAAACACGCGGGAAAGCTCTTCTGGTGCAATGCCATCGCCTTCATCCCGCACCGTAATGACTGCCCGATCTTTAATCACGCGCAGAGAAACAGTAATGCGCGAATCCTGCGGCGAAAAGGCGGCCGCATTTGCGACCAGATGAAATACAGCGAGTGACAAAAGCCTTGCATCAAACGACGCGCAGACGGCTGTCTGCTCTGCAGAAAACACGATCTCATATTCCGTTTTGCGGAAAAACGAACGCAGTGCTGCACAGATATCAGCCAAAAACGAATCCAAAAGCTGCGGATTTCGTGTGCACGGCATCCGGTGATTGACGAGCAGGTAATAGTCGTTTGCAGGCATCACACCGCGCAGAATTGCATAACATTCTCTTGCCGCTGCATTCAGATATGCACGCTCACGCTCGTGTGCTTCTCCCTGCATTCCCGAGGACAGCACTGAAAGAATATTCAATATATTCGATACCGGCGAGCGATAACGATCACTGATCTGCGCAATCAGATCAGCCGATTCTTTTTTTCCGGTTTCATCGTTTGAAAAAATGCCCAAAAAGACATCCGGATTCTGCGTCGGCAGAATGAGCAGTGTCGTATTCTTTAGAAAAAGCTCGAATTTTGTCGAAAAAAAGGGCGCATTTTGACACAATGTCGATTTTGCATGACAAAATTCATCCGCAAGTGCGGGAAACAGT
The DNA here is from genome assembly GCF_016901855.1 of Merdimmobilis hominis. GTDB lineage: Bacteria > Bacillota > Clostridia > Oscillospirales > Ruminococcaceae > Paludihabitans. Next base: position 81,018 of record NZ_JACJKY010000006.1, read on the forward strand.
TCGTAAAGTGTTTTCCCTTCTTTGACCGGTGCACCGCCGTTTTTTGTCACGCACAAGTTCTGATCACATAAAAAAGCCGCCGTTTTTTCCGAATGCAAAATCCAGTCGATAAAATCAAGGGAAGCTTCCATACTGCACCTCATATCAGACTTTATTTTGTACGGATATATATAAAATGATTATATCGCATTTTATTTTATTTGTAAATTCTTTTTCCTTTTAAACCTATTCTGTGCCCGTTTTTTCGAATTATTCCGTGCAATGGTTAAAAAAATATTGTTAAATCCGTCACAGAGGCTTGCCTTTATCGTCAAAATGGTATAGAATAAACGTGTAATACAATTACAGGAGGTTTTATCATTATGGCTGTTAAAGTTGCTATTAACGGTTTTGGACGCATTGGTCGTCTCGCATTCAGACAGATGTTCGGCGCTGAGGGTTACGAGGTTGTTGCTATCAACGATCTGACCAACCCGAAAATGCTCGCTCACCTGCTGAAATACGACTCTGCTCAGGGCAGATACGCACTGGCAGACAAAGTCGAAGCAAAAGAGGACGCAATCGTCGTTGACGGTAAAGAGATCAAAATTTACGCAAAACCCAACGCTGCAGAGCTGCCGTGGGGCGAAATCGGTGTTGACGTTGTACTCGAGTGCACCGGCTTCTACGTAAAAAAAGACAAAGCACAGGCTCACATCGACGCAGGTGCAAAAAAAGTTGTTATCTCTGCTCCGGCTGGCAATGATCTGCCGACCATCGTTTACAGCGTAAACGAAAAAACCCTGAAACCGGAAGACACCATCATCTCGGCTGCTTCCTGCACCACCAACTGCCTCGCTCCGATGGCTGACGCGCTCAACAAACTCGCTCCGATCGAAAAAGGCTTCATGACCACAATCCACGCTTTCACAGGCGATCAGATGGTTCTCGACGGCCCGCACAGAAAAGGCGATCTGAGAAGAGCTCGCGCTGCTGCTGTCAACATCGTTCCGAACTCCACCGGCGCTGCAAAAGCAATCGGTCTGGTTATTCCGGAACTGGCTGGCAAACTGGACGGCGCTGCACAGCGTGTTCCGGTTCCGACAGGTTCTTTGACCGAGCTGACCGCTGTTGTCAACAAAGCTGTTACAGCTGACGAAGTTAACGCTGCAATGAAAGCTGCATCTTCTGACTCCTTTGGTTACACAGAGGAAGAACTCGTTTCTTCCGATATCATCGGCATCACCTACGGTTCTCTGTTCGACGCAACTCAGACCAAAGTTACTCCGCTTGGCGAAGACAAAACTCTGGTTAAAGTTGTTTCCTGGTACGACAACGAGAACTCCTACACAAGCCAGATGGTCAGAACAATCAAATACTTTGCTGAATTGGCATAAGATTTGCATTGTAAAAAATAACAGCCGCAAGGCTGTTATTTTTTTGTCCGAAGAAGGTTCGGTATTTTAAATTTCATAGTATTTACCTAAAAAAGAGGCCGTGTTTTTGCACAGCCTCTTTTTAAAAATGATACAATCTCGCTTTGGAGCTTCTTTGGCTTGTCAGTTATCCGAATCGATTTGTTTAAGCCGAAACCAAGACCCCTTTGTATCCAGCAGTCCTGCCTTTTTCAGTTTACTGATTTCTGTCGACATAGCTGTACGCTCCACGCCTAAATAATCTGCCAATGCCTGTCGCTCACAGGGGATGACAAACTCTGCGCTTCCTTGCTGTTTTGCCTGATCCAAAAGATAAGCCAGCAGCTTTTCTTTTGTGGTCTTTTGAGACATATACCGTACCTTTTGCGTAAATGCCAGATTTTTTTGCGCCAATCCTTTTAAGATATTTTGAATCAACAGACTGTGAAAGTGGCAGGTTTGAGAGCACAAAGTCAATATTCTCCGGCAATTCAGAAGAAGCACTTCGCTATCCTTAATCGCAAACACGCTGGCAGGCATGCTTTCCAATCCGGCGCAGGAAAAGGCCTCCCCAAAGGATTCACCGGGCTGCAAAATAGACAATACACTTCGGTTGCCGTAGTAATCATCCTGAACCACCTGTACACCGCCGGAAAGAACAACACCGACCAGCTGTGCAGAATCACCCTCCAAAAAGACAGGATCTCCTTTGGACACTGCTGTAAATTTTGCACCAAGGCATCCCATCATTGCTTTAAGATCTTCCTGCCCAATTCCATAAAAGAGAGGACATTCAAGCAGAATCGAAAAATATTTTTCCATAAACACCTCCGACGTTGGAATTCCAACATCATTTTTGTTTTTATTATAGTAAAATGCAGACATAAGGTCAAGCACACCGGTTTTAAAAAGAGAAAGGAAGCGTCCATATGAACAAACTGGATCAAATCACACTGAAAATGATAGAACATGACGCAGGCAGTGCAAAACGTATTCAACATTTTCTCAAAGTACACCGCTTCGCTCAGCTGATTGGCAGAGCAGAACAGTTGGATGAACACCTGCAGTTTATCCTGGAATGTGCAGCCATTGTCCATGACATTGCAATCGGACCTTGTAAGAAAAAATACGGCCGCTGTACCGGTGATTTGCAGGAAAAAGAAGGTCCTGCCTATGCACGCGAGTTGCTTGCGGCATTTGATCTGCCGGAAGAAGATATCCAGCGCATTTGTTATCTCGTAGCACACCATCACTCTTATCATTCCATCGACGGGCTGGATTATCAGATTTTGGTGGAAGCAGATTTTCTGGTGAATCTGTATGAGGAACAAATCTCACCCGAAGGGATCGAAAGCACATTAGAACGCATTTTCAAGACACAAACGGGAATAAAGCTGTGCAAAACTCAATTTGCAGTGAATAAATCCCAGGAAACCGTCTGAAACTAAATACAGACAAGGAGGCATCATCATGAATGTAAAAATGAAAAATATCAGTCAGGCAGAGGTTTTGGTTTTAAAGGATCAGATCACCTATCAGGAAGGTCAGGTGGTCAGCAAAACACTGGCACAAAACAATGCAGTGAGCATCACGCTGTTCTCTTTTGCCAAAGGTGAAGAGATCAGCACCCACAAATCGGGCGGCGATGCTTTTGTTACCTGCCTTGACGGAGTCGGCAAAATCACCATCGACGGTATTGATTATCTTCTGCACGAGGGCGAGTCCATCGTCATGCCCGCAGGACATCCTCATGCAGTGTATGGAGAAGAAGCATTCAAGATGCTGCTGGTTGTTGTATTTTAAAAAAGGAGCGATACATAATGAAAGCAGTTGTAGATCAGGACGTCTGCATTGGATGCGGTCTTTGCTGCGGAATATGCGACGCAGTATTCAGCATGAATGACGATGGAAAAGCCGAAGCCTGCCAGTCGGCAAGCGAGGAAAATCACAGCGATGTGCAGAGCGCCATCGATTCCTGTCCTGTATCGGCAATCAGCTGGAAAGACTAACGATCTAAAAAGATCTGCAGGAAGGATAAAGTATAGCATATAACACAAAGGAGTACGACTATGGAAAATGAAATGTTTTGTTATCAGTGTCAGGAGACTGCCGGCTGCAAAGGATGCACTATAGCAGGTGTATGCGGCAAGAAACCGGATGTAGCAGCTATGCAGGATCTGCTGGTGTATGTAAGCAAGGGAATTTCTGCTGTCACCACTGCGCTGCGCAATGAGGGGAAAACAGTCACTGCCAAAATCAATCATCTGATCACCCTCAATCTGTTCACCACCATCACCAACGCCAACTTTGACAAAGAAAGCATCGAGGCGCGTATCCGTGCCACACTCGACGCCAAAAAAGAGCTGCTCTCTAAGTTGAGCCACACTGCCAATTTACCTGAAGCTGCTTTATGGGACGGCTCCGGAAACTGGGAAGAAAAGGCGAAAACTGTGGGCGTTCTTTCCACGGAAAATGAGGATATTCGTTCTCTCCGCGAACTCATCACCTACGGACTGAAAGGTCTGTCCGCCTATTCCAAACATGCAAATGTGCTGCTTCAGGATGACGAAGAAGTAGATGCTTTCCTGCAGCGCGCATTGTCCGCTACTCTGGATGATACCCTCAGCGTGGATGATCTGGTGGCTTTAACACTGGAAACCGGCAAGTATGGTGTTTCCGGTATGGCACTTCTGGATAAAGCCAACACCACTGCCTATGGCAATCCTGAGATTACCAAAGTAAACATCGGTGTCGGCAAAAATCCAGGCATTCTCGTGTCAGGTCATGACCTGCGCGATTTGGAAATGCTGCTGGAGCAGACACAGGGTACCGGCGTGGATGTATACACCCACTCTGAGATGCTCCCTGCCCACTACTACCCTGCTTTCAAGAAATATGCAAACTTCGTAGGCAACTATGGCAATGCTTGGTGGAAACAAAAAGAAGAGTTCGAATCCTTCAACGGTCCTATTCTGATGACCACCAACTGCATTGTACCGCCGAAAGACAGCTACAAAGACCGTTTGTACACCACCGGCGCTGCAGGCTACCCCGGCTGCAAACACATCCCTGGTGAGATCGGAGAGCAAAAAGACTTCTCCGTCATTATCGAACACGCGAAGAAATGTGCTGCACCTACAGAAATTGAAACCGGCGAAATCATCGGCGGCTTTGCGCACGCTCAGGTATTTGCATTGGCAGACAAAGTGGTAGAGGCGGTGAAATCCGGTGCAATTAAAAAATTTGTGGTTATGGGCGGCTGTGACGGCCGCGCGAAAAGCCGCGACTACTACACTGAATTTGCCAAGGCTCTGCCTAAAGATGCAGTCATCCTCACTGCCGGCTGTGCGAAATACAAATACAACAAACTGCCTCTGGGTGACATTGGCGGAATCCCCCGTGTGCTGGATGCCGGTCAGTGCAACGACTCCTACTCCTTGGCGGTCATTGCCCTGAAACTGAAAGAGATCTTCGGTTTAGACGACATCAATGACCTGCCGATTATCTACAACATCGCATGGTACGAGCAGAAAGCTGTTATTGTACTGCTGGCACTGTTATATCTGGGTGTCAAAAATATTCACCTCGGTCCCACACTGCCCGCTTTTCTCAGCCCTAATGTGGCAAATGTTCTCGTTAAGAACTTCGGCATTGCAGGCATCGGCACAGTCGAAGACGATATGAAGCTGTTCTTCGGCGATAACGCCTGATAGAAGAATGAAACCTACTGTGATACGCTCACATCAAGTATAAAAAACAGATACCAAACGACCGCAAGCCATCAAAACAGATGACTTGCGGTCGTTTTATTCGTTATGTTCGTATGTTTATGAACGAAAACGCTTATTCCGGCACTTTTTCTGTTTCAATATGTTTCTCCATCGAAACGATCGTATACACAATCCCGTCTGTTTCGCGTTTTGAATTCCGAATCGGCGAAAATCCTGACCCTTTCCAAAACGCCATTCCGCTCGTATTCGTTTCATAACAGCCAAGTTCGATCCGCGAAAGACCGCACATACTTGCCGCCTGTTCGATCATTGAAAGAAGCTGTGTGCCTGCTCCGTGTCCACGGCGATTGCCGGACACGATCAAAAATCCAAGATATCCGGTCATGTCATCGGGATACCGCTCCACAAAATCGATAACCGCAAGATCTCCATGCTCATCTGATACGAGCATATATGTCTTGTCTGCCAGTGTTTTCCCAGGCGGCAGCATTGTGATATCCGCTTTACACTCGTCTGCATCGACCGGATGCGACTGCACACACGAAAAATAGTCCGGATTGGACGCAAACAATGCAATCACACGCGAAAGATTGTCCAATGTAATCCGTTCGACACGCATCGGCGCACACAGTGCACAGAACCGTTCATAAAACATATTATCATTCCTTTCACGGAAGTCACGAAAGCACAGCAAACGCCTCTTTGATGTGTGAAACCGGCAAAAGCTCCATCTTCAGCCCGCGCAGCTGTGCAAGCTGTGACATCGCAGATTTCGGTACAATCGCCCGACAGAATCCAAGCCGCTGCGCCTCTTTGACCCGCTCGGCCAAGTTGTGGACACTGCGGATTTCTCCGCCCAAACCGATTTCGCCGAATGCGATCAAGTCGTCATCGACCGCACGGTCGCGCAGACTTGACACAAGCGAGAGTGCCACCGGCAAATCTGCCGCCGGATCATCGAGCCGAAGTCCGCCGACAACATTGATATACACGTCAAGCGTTCCGAAGAAAAAGCCTGCCCGCTTTTCAAGCACTGCCAGCAAAAGATTCATGCGGTTATAGTCAAAGCCGTTTGCTGTGCGGCGAGGCGTACCGAATCCGGTTTTTGTGACAAGCGCCTGTACCTCGGCAAGAATCGGGCGGCTGCCCTCGAGAATACATGCGACACAGCTTCCCGAAACACCCTGCGGACGGCCGGAAATGAGTGTAAGCGACGGATTCGGCACTTCACAAAGACCCTCATCCCCCATATCGAACATGCCGATCTCATTGGTGGAGCCATAGCGGTTTTTCACAGCGCGGAGAATCCGGTATGAAATATTGCGTTCACCTTCAAAATAGAGCACGCAGTCCACAATATGCTCAAGCACCTTCGGGCCGGCAATCGCACCGTCTTTATTCACATGGCCGACAATCAAAATCGGGATATCCTCCGATTTTGCCACGCGCAAAAACGCATTGGTGCTCTCACGCACCTGCGTAATACTGCCGGGCGATGAAGTGATCGAACCGATACACATCGTCTGAATCGAGTCGATCATGACAAGATCCGGCTTTTTGGCAAGAATCGTATTCACGACTGTTTCCACATCGGTCGAAGCGAGCACCAAAAGTCCCTCTGTTTTTACATTGAGTCTGTTTGCACGCAGTTTTAGCTGACGCGCCGATTCCTCGCCGGAAACGTACAAAATCGTCAGTTCTTTTCCGAGATGCTCGCAAATCTGGAGCAGTAGTGTTGATTTTCCGATGCCAGGATCGCCACCCAACAGCACGAGCGATCCTTTCACAATGCCACCGCCCAACACGCGGTCAAGTTCGCCGATTCCTGTATAAAACCGGATTTCATCATCCTCGTTGATCTCTTGAAGTGAGCGGATCTGCTGCGCGTGCCAACGCTGCGGCTCAATTTGAATTTTTGACGACGATGCCGGTGCAGGCGCATTTTTCACCACTTCCTCGAAGCAGTTCCAGTTCCCGCATTCCGGACATCTGCCCAGCCATTTTACCGTTTCATATCCGCATTGATTGCAGACAAACTGTGTCCTTGGTTTTGCCAATCGTATCCCTCTTTCATGTTTCGTTTGCGTAATACGCAAGAATTCCCTGATATAATGTCAGCGCCACTGCTTTTCTGTAATCCGGATCGGCAAGCTGCTGGCTCTCCTGCGGATTCGACAAAAAGCCGCACTCTGCAAGCACAATCGGATTGGGCGCTTCGTGAATGATATACACACTGCTTGTCGCCGTTTTCACCTCGCGCGTATTTTCCGGCTGAAGTGTCTGACGAAATGACGCCTGCAAATATTCTGCCAACACGCGGCTTTGTTCGTTCTTTGGTCCGGCAAACATCTGCGCGCCGTGATATTTTGATTCACCAAAATGATTCTGATGAACCGAAACAACAACTGCCTGCGGATGTTCCTTGATGATAGAAAGCCGTTTTTTTAAATCTGACGTCTTTTTTTCTGCAACAGTGCGACAGCCTTCCTCATGCAGTGAACAGTCTGTTTCTCTTGTCAGCGTCACAGAAAACCCGCTCGCAGTCAAAAGATCACGCAATATGAGCACAATATCAAGATTGATATCCTTTTCACTGATCCCATCCGCTGAAACCGCACCAGGGTCCAATCCGCCATGTCCTGCATCCAGTACAATTTCCCGTTGTTCGGACGTATAGAGCGTCGTTTGTGCCACAACATGAAACAATGCCGAAACAGCAATAAGTCCTGCACAAATCATAGCCAAAAGACCTCGACGCACACGAATCACACGCGTAACGATGAGAAAACGCCTCCTCCCACTCGATGCTTTTTCCTTGTTATCATCGCTATCTATATGGAAGCAGGCGTTTGTTTATGCAGATCACTTCTTCTTTTCGTTGCGGTATACCATTTTTTGTTTAATGGAGATGTCATATGTGCCCATCAGATACCCAAACTCGCCGATCAGCACCGGAATCAGCGAACAAGCCGCAATCAAAAAGACCTGTCCGTATGTAAATTCCGGCAGATAGATGCTTGTATTGATCAGATTGATGATCGGCCAGATTTCCGCATTGATCACTTTATACGGCATGACGAAATTGAACAGCAGGCCAAATTTTGAAAGGATAAATCCTAACGAAATCAAAATAACCGGAATCATTCCTGCCAGTCCATAGACAAGGCCTTTCCAGCGATGCAGTGTTGTATGACCAAAGTTTGCCGCGTTCAAATCTCGATGTCCGGCATTCCACATGGTTCCGTAAGCCGGATAGCTGTAAACAAATAAAACAACCGGAATCAGCACAAAAATACCGTTTCCTTCAAACAAGCCGGACAGTCCAAAGCAAAAAATAAACGCAATGATCACACCGCCGATGTGTCCCATAAAAAATGCACTTGCTGTCTTAATGAACAGCTTTCTGGCTGCTTGTTTTTCATTCTGCTGCATAGGTTTCCACCCTTTCTGGTTTTTTGCGATTTCTCTGATATAAATACAACTGGCACTTGAGCATGCCGTTATATAATTTCCGGCGCTTGTCGGCTTTTTTGCCAAACAGCGTTTCGAACTGTTCGTCCGGCGTAATGATCGCCTTTGCCGCATCCGAACCGGAAAGCACCTTTCCCATCGCACGATACAGTTCCCGTGCTTCCTCCTGCTCGAGCATACGCTCGCCATACGGCGGGTTTGTCGCAATCAGCGTCAGATCATCACGCATCACAAGCGAACGAACATCCTTTTGTCCGATGAGCATACGGGAAAACACGCCGGCTTTTTTTGCATTTTCCTTTGCGAGCGCCACGCTCTCCGGATCAATATCCGAACCATACGCAAAAAATGTGATATCCCGGCGTACACCGTCAATGCCGCGCTGACGTTCCTGCCGCCAAATCGATTCATCGAACATGCCGAAATTCTGTGCCGCAAACTTACGCTTGAGTCCCGGCGGAACATTGAGTGCTTTCATAGCCGCTTCAATCAAAATGGTTCCCGAACCGCAAAACGGATCACACAAAACCGTATCGGGATACACGCGGATCAGATCCAGCATGCCTGCCGCCAGCGTTTCTTTAATCGGCGCTGCATTGGAATTAACACGGTAACCGCGCTTGTGAAGTCCTGCGCCCGAGGTATCGAGCATAATCGATACCTCATCATGATAAATGGAAAACTGAATCTGATGCAGTGCTCCTGTTTCCGGGAACCAGTCCATTTTATAATGGTGGCGCATCCGCTCTACCATAGCTTTTTTGATGATTGCCTGACAATCCGGTACACTCATAAGCTTCGATTCAAGCGCCCAGCCTTTTACCGGGAACGCATCTCTGGAGCCGATATATTCCTCAATCGGCAATGCACGCACCTGATCAAACAGCTCGGAAAACGTTTTTGCTGTGAATTTTCCGATTTCGATGAGCACACGTTCCGCAGTGCGCAGTCCGATATTCGCGCGCGCCATCATTGCGCTGTCACCTGTAAATGTGACTTTTCCGTTATGTGCCATGACATTGCCTGCACCCATGCGGCGCAGTTCTCCCGAAAGCACGCTTTCGAGTCCGAACAAACACGGACATACAAACTGATATTGTGTCATGCATTTCCTCCGTCTTTTCTGTTTTTCACAACCACGCCGCCGATTACAACCATCGACGGACTTGCGCTCACGGTGAGCGGATCACTTGGAAATACGCAGAAATCCGCATCTTTTCCGGCCTTGAGCGAACCGACACGCGCATCAATGCCTGCAATTTCTGCCGCACGGATGGTAATACTTTCGAGCGCCGCCTGATGAGAAAGTCCCTCTTTTTCGCAGATCGCCGCAGACAGCGGCAGATACTGAATCGGGATAACCGGATGATCGGTACACACAGCTGCTTTGATTCCGTGCTGTGCTAAAATCGCCGCATTTTTAGGCGTGAGGCCCTTTAATTCCGGTTTGGAACGGTCGCAGATAATCGGACCTGTGATAATTTTAGCATCACGTTCTGCAAGCAGATCCGCGATTTTATACCCTTCCGTCGCATGGACAATGACCGCATCGAGCGAGAACTCTTTTGCAATGCGCAGTGCGGTCATAATATCATCCGCACGATGTGCGTGCATAAACGCTTTCATCTCGCCTTTGAGCACCGGAATGAGTGCTTCGCATTTTTCATCAAATTCCGGCTCGTCCAACTCATCATCCTCTTCGGCACGGCGAATATCTTCGATATAATTGCGCGCCTTCTGCAGCTGCTTGCGAATAAGCGCCGCAGTTGCCATACGTGTCATCGGCGACATATTTTTCGCGTTATATGAAACTTTCGGATTTTCACCGAATGCAAATTTCATACCGACCGGATCGGCAAACGCCATTTCTTCCATACAGCGGCCGTATGTTTTCATTGCCAGCCACTGACCGCCGATCGGATTTGCCGAGCCTGGGCCGGTCAATACCGTTGTCACACCGGAATCCACTGCTTCCGCAAAGCAGTCGTCCAAAAAGTTGACTGCATCAATCGCACGCATCTGCGGTGTGAGCGGATGTGTTTCCTCGTTGACATCCTCGCCCTCAAATCCTAATCCGTCCTCACAAATGCCGATATGGCAGTGCGCGTCAATAAATCCCGGATACACGCTTGCACCGTTTAAATCGACTGCATCGGCTTTAATCTGAGAAAGACTGTCCATCGATCCGACCGACTCAATCACCGAGCCGTTCGTCGTCAGATAGCCGTCTTCAAAGACCTCGCCTTCCATTGTATGAATTACGCCATGAATGAACTGCATGTATGGTTCCTCCGCCTGTTTTTCGTTGTTATAATGGTATTATATCATAATCCGAATGATGTGAAAACTGCAAATATGAAGCTTTTTGCGCGCACAGCGATACCCGAACACCGATCGGCAGTGCATGTGAATCACTGCCATGCCCGACTGTTTTCGTTTTCGCAATCGGAAGATGTTTATTCTGCACAACTTCCATCAGCAGCTGCTGCGGTGCATCCTCACCGCACACAGATTCAAACTCCGTAAATGTTCCGAGCAGCACACCGTTCACCTTCGAAAACACATCCATGCACAAAAGCTGATCAAAATACGAACAAATGCGGTTTTCTCCGCCGCTTCTCGATTCCAAAAACAGCACAGCATCGCTGCACGCCGGAAAATAAGGCGTGCCTGCAAGCTTTAGCAAACAGCGGATGTTTCCGCCGATCAACGTGCCATGGATGGATTCTCCCTGCACAAACTGCCATGTCGGTGAAAAAAGCAGATCGCTGTTCCCCTGCAAATATGCAAAAAACCGTGCGATCTGCACATCTGCGTGCTTTCCGATCAAGTTCTTGACCGAATAGAGCACCGAGGCAGTTCCAGCCTTTTGATATACTGCGTTGAGCAATGCAGTCAGATCACTGTACCCGAATATGGGTTTCGGATGGTCTGCAAAAACCGAAAAATCAAGATACGGCAACATTCCGTTCGCAAGATCACCGCCGGAGACATCGAATACCGCCGAAATATCGGGATCTTTGATCATTCGCATCAATGCATCTGCTTTTGCTTTCATCGCGTTTTTCCCGCGTAATCCAGATATAAACATCGCATCACTCAACACCGGTGTAATGCCGAGTGAAGAGAGTACCTCGCAGAGTGCTTGCGTCTGCGGCAAAAAAGAATCCGGCAACGGATCGGAACAGCAAACAATCCCCGCTTTTTCCCATCGTTTCATTGCATGCCATCCTTTCTTCGCCGGATTTATTCATTTATACTTCTTTATGTTCCTTTTTCTTAAATAAACGTTCCTTTAAAGTTTCGCTTGAAAATACAAACGAAATCAAAACACCGATTACACCCACCAATATACCAATTACAAGCTCCCAGCCGCCGCGATATGCCTGTGCTGCACTGATTTTCCCGAAAATAGTCGGAATGGAACCGATGACAAAGCCTAAAATCGCAAAATACGTTGCCTGCGGAAAACGCATAATCAGCCAGTTGATGAGTTTTGAACCAAACAAAATACCAAACGCCACGCCGATAACAACCGGTATCAGCATCACAATATTCAGTTCGGCAATCGCTGTAATCACGGTATTATACGTGCCAAGCAATAGCATGACAAAACTGCCGCTTAAACCAGGAATGATCATGCTGATCGCTGCAATCGCACTGAATACCAGCAATTTTATGAATGTAAGCACATCCAATGAACGAGCAATCACCTGCTCACCCTCCGGTGAAAGGAACATCATTCCAATCATCATGGCAAACGTCACAACAAACGGAATCAGATTGCGGATTTTAAAGCCGCCTTCCACCGCTTTTCCAAAAATCATCGGAATACTGCCGACAATGACACCGATAAAGAAAAGGTTTGTCGCCATATAATAGTGATCCAGCAGCCATTTGAGGCCCTGGCTCAGCAGCAGAATTGCCACGCCGGCACCCAAGCCGATCGGAAGTAAAAACAAAATACTTTTTTTGAATTCCTTGCGGATATTGCTGATCGATGCAATCAATCGGTCAAATACACCGAATACCACTGCCATTGTTCCGCCGCTGACACCCGGAATAATATTCGCAAGTCCAATAATCATTCCAATGAAAAAAACTGAATATTCTCCATAGTTCCTCCGTGCTTGTTTATTTGATCAAGCTGTTTCATTTGTCGTTTTCATAAAATGCACAACACCGGTCTGTTTTAGGTAAACCAATCCCTCTGTCGCTTTTTTCGTGGCAAATACCTTTGACTGCCACATCATCGGTAAAAATACATTGTCAGAAAGGAGCTGATCTTCTGCTTGTCTGCACAATGCAAGCGCCTGACTGGATTGATTGGCACTGTTTGCCTCACTTAAAAGCGCATCAAACGATGCATTCTGATAGCCGCTTGTATTGTTTGAAGCTGTCGAAGCATATGACGACAAATATGTAAGTGCGTTATTGTCTGATGACGTTAAACAGACAACCGCCAGATCGTAGTCACCGTTTTTGAGTTTTTGCGTATATTCTTTCTGCGGCAGCGACTCAACACTTAAAAACAGGGATAAATCACGCTGTAAGATCTGAGAAATGTCCGAAAAATAAGACGCAACGTCTACTGTATCCGATTCACACACAAGAAGTTTTGCCCCTGTGATGCTATTTTTCGAAAGTTCCGACAATCCCTTTTGATACGCTGTATAAGCAGCAGCTGGATCAATGGTATCGGTTTTTTGAAGCGGTTCATACATTTTTCCAAACAGCATCGCATCTGTCGGAATAATCGTGTTGGTTGCCGTAAGATAAGAAGGGAGCTTCGACTGATAAACGGCACGGTCAAAGCACAGCGAAACCGCCTTTCGAATAGATGCATTTGAAAATGGTCCGTCTGCAACCTGAAATTGAATTCCCCATACAGCGTCCTTCATCTGGAGCATCCGATATTCCGTTTCATCCAATGCTTGTGCATCCTGACCGCTTATGAATACACCGTTTACAATATCATCAGACAGCCGTTCCAGCTCTGACGCATCATCTTTTTGCGGAATGCGCAGCCGAACCGTATCGGCAAATACAATCTCCGGTGCATGATAATACGTATTTTTATCCAATCGAATCTGTGTTGTTTCATCCCAGGATCCGATCCGATACATTCCGTTTGAACGCACCGTCGTTCTGTTTAATCCGTATCTTCCGTTTGTGGATTCAAAAAATTCCCGGTTGCATGGCATTGCATACGTTGTTGCAAGCAGGCTTTCAAAATAATCAGTCGGTGTTTCAAGCTCGATCACGAGTGTTTTTTCGTCAATCGCCTGCACGCCGATTGTCTCAGGTGCCATCGTTCCTGCGTGAATATCGGAAGCATTTTTAATACAATAAAAGCGCTCTGCCGCCGGTGATTTTGTCTGCGGATCGAGCAAGCGCTCGAATGCAAACACAAAATCATCTGCTGTCACAGGTACCGTTTGTTCCTGCTTGTCCTCGTTCAAATATGTCCAGACTGCATCTTCCCGAATGGTAAACGTATATTTTTTTTGATCGGCCGAAATCTCCGGTTCCTTTTCCGCAACACCCAATACCGGTGTTCCGGTTTCATCAAATCGATACAAGCCTTCCATTGTCGCATATAATACAGTAAACGCCGACGGCGATGATGCACTTTGGGGATCTAAATTTGTCGGATTTGCCTGCAAGCCATAGGCCAGCACAATAGGTTCAGAAGAATCGCTGCACGAACAAAAGCAAATTGCCAGACACAGCGCCAAAACAAACGCAAAAATGCGCTTCACCGACATCTCCTCCTCTTTTTCATAAGATACCATTATTTATGATATCATCCGCACGCGCAAATAGCAATGAATTTTTCGTAAATGATCGAGGAGAATGCGGCTTTTTCTGCATTTATGTCAAAGCGCAAGCAACACCGGCTTATTTTGTGCAAGCGACGCTGCAACATCAAGCACACGCTGATTTTCACTTCCGCGAAACGGCAGTGTCAAGTTCCGTTGTTCCATCAAAAACCGCCCATCCACCAACACATCGCAGACAGAAAGCAGTTCTTTTGCAAACGGAATCGTTCCGCTTGTCAGTTCTTCGAATGTATATCCGGAATATGCCCACACATTTTTACCAAGCGCTTTGACTTTCTTTGCGAATTCAAACAGCGCCTCAGCCTGACAAAACGGTTCGCCGCCCGAAAGTGTAACGCCGCATTGCAGCGGATCTTCCTTAAGCTTTTCGACCAGTCGGTCGACGCTGTCTTCATAGCCTGCCGAAAAATCATGCGTCTGCGGATTATGACATCCCGGACAATGATGCGGGCATCCCTGCACAAACACCGTCATGCGAATTCCTTTTCCATCCACAATCGAATCGGTCACAACACCGCTTAACCGCAGTTTTTTTGTTTGTTCCATATTCGTTTCTCCCTTCAAAACAAAATCCCTCCGTCTGGGAGGGATTCTGCCAATTAAACACTGTGTTTTACACGGTCTTTTTCTTCTGCACGTTTTCCGTTGTTGAAACGATCCAATGTGCCGACGAGATAGCCGGTGATTCTGCGGATGCGTTCAAATCCAACACCGTTTCCAACTTCTTTGCATACTGCCTTGTTTTCATTTGTCTCCATCATAAGTAATACTCCTCTCTTGATCCATTCAATAGCTTATTTATTCACAACCACAAAAATGCGGCATATTTGGATACTGTCTGCGAAGTTCACGCAGTTTTTCGACACTGACGCCTTCGCCTTCTCGTCTGCCGCAGCGCGGGCAGACATCGTTGATGACACCGGTATATCCGCAAACCGGATCGCGGTCAACCGGGTGATTTACGGAACCATAGCCGATTCCGATTTCTTTCATATAACGAACCACCTGTTCAAATGCTTCCAGGTTGTTCAGCGGATCGCCGTCCAGCTCAACATAGCTGATATGACCACCGTTTGTCAGCGCATGATACGGTGCTTCTTTTTTGAGCTTTTCAAACGCGCTGATCGGGAAGTATACCGGAATGTGGAACGAGTTTGTATAATAGTCACGGTCCGTTACACCCGGGATCTCGCCGTAGCGTTTGCGGTCAATGCGGACAAAACGTCCGGAAAGGCCTTCTGCCGGCGTTGCAATGACAGAGAAGTTTAAGTGTGTTTCTTCTGCCTTTTTGTCCATGAAATCACGCATGAAACCGATGATTTTAAGGCCAAGTTCCTGTGCACGTTCACTCTGACCGTGATGCTCGCCTGTCAATGCAACGAGTGTTTCTGCCAATCCAATGAAACCAACGGTTAATGTACCGTGTTTAAGCACTTCACTGACTGTGTCATCAATGCCCAGTTTATCAGAATCGAGCCAAATGCCCTGTCCCATCAAGAACGGGAAGTTGCGCACACGTTTTTGACTTTGAATCCGCAAGCGATGTAAAAGCTGATCGGACACAATCTGAAGCTTCTGCTCGAGCATTTCAAAGAACCGGTCAATGTCACCATGTGCTTCAATGCCAAGGCGCGGCAGGTTGATTGAAGTAAAGCTCAGGTTTCCTCGGCCGCAGGTCACTTCGCGTGACGGATCATATGCGTTTGCCATAACACGGGTACGGCATCCCATATATGCCACTTCGGAGTTGTAGTCGCCCGGCTTATAGTACTGTTTATTAAACGGCGCATCCAAAAACGAGAAATTCGGGAAAAGACGTTTTGCGGAAACACGCATCGAAAGTTTGAACAAATCATAGTTCGGATCTTCCGGATTATAGTTGATACCTTCTTTGACCTTGAAAATATGAATCGGGAAAATCGGTGTTTCACCGTTTCCGAGACCTTTTTCCGTTGCAAGCAGAAGGTTTTTCATTGCCATGCGGCCTTCCGGCGATACGTCAGTGCCATAGTTTAAGGAGCTGAACGGAATCTGCGCACCGGCACGGGAATGCATCGTATTCAGATTGTGAACAAGTGCCTCCATTGCCTGGAATGTTGCTTTGTCGGTTTCCTCATATGCCTGTGATGCCGCAAATTTCTGCACACGATCAGCCAGCACTTCATCCTGTGCAAGTGCCAGGACATACGGTGCCTCTGCGTCCTGATAGCCGTTATCGTTTGCTAAAACAGGGACAAGACCGGTTTTCTCTTCTACTGCCGAAAGAATGCGTTTTGCTTCCTCTTCTGCATGTTCTACATCGCACAAAAGCATCAGCGCTTTTGCAAGGTTTGCACGATACAATTTTTTGTACGTTTTAGAAACGCCCGGTGCCATGCCGAAATCAAAGTTCGGAATACTCTGTCCGCCGTGCTGATCATTCTGGTTCGACTGAATGGCAATACAAGCAAGTGCTGCATAGCTGCGGATATCCTGCGGCTCACGCAGATAGCCGTGACCGGTGCAGAAGCCGTCGCGGAACAGTTTTAAAATATCGATCTGGCAGCAGGTTGTTGTCAGCGTATAAAAGTCCATATCGTGAATATGGATATCGCCGACAGCATGTGCCTGTGCATGAACCGGATCGAGCACATACAGCTCGTAAAACCGTTTTGCACCTTCGGAACCATAGCGAAGCATCGTGCCCATTGCGGTATCACCGTCAATGTTCGCATTTTCACGTTTAATATCCACTTCGCACGCCGATTTAAACGTCAGATCTTCATAGACCTTCATGAGTTTTGTGTTCATGTCGCGTGCGCGTGTGCGCTCTGCACGATACAGAATATATTGTTTTGCTGTCTGGGAATGACCGGTTTCAATCAAAATTTTCTCTACCGCGTCCTGCACCTGCTCAACGGTCGGATTGGTTGTTTTCAAGACGTTTTCAACATAGTCACACACGCGGTATGCAAGTGTCAGCGACTCCTCATAGTTACTGCCGCCCACAGCCTGTGCTGCCTTGAAAATAGCGTTTGCAATTTTTTCATAAGTAAACGGAACAGTACGTCCGTCGCGCTTTGTGATTGTGGTGATCATTTCTTTCCTTCCTTTGATTCCCTTGTATTTCTATGCTGTGTTCAAACCACAACATCTTGTGTTCTATCGCGATCTGATAATCATTATATAGTGTCGTGTATGATTTGTCAACCGGTAAAATATTTAAAAAACACACAAAGAAACACCGGAATTTTCTACGACACAAGAAAGTTCCGATGTTGTGCGCTTTTCCTCTTTCTTTTATTTTGCAACGTAAATTGTTACAGAAGAGGTTTTTGAACGGTCAATCCGCGTTCCGACATCAGGGTCCATCGAAACGATTTCGCCCGCCTCATGATCCGGGTCCGAAACTGTTTTAATGGTGACAGAAAGCCCTTGACTTTCAAGATACTCACGATAAGACGCCGCATCGATCGGATTGCCGCTGTTGTCCGTAAACGGCGGGAGATCTACATACTGCGGTCCTTTGCTGACCGTCAGTTCAATTTCTGTCCCCATCGGGACAGTAGAACCCGCTTCAATGCTCTGCTCAACAATCATGCCAATCTCTGCGTTATCATCGAACACTTCTTTTTTCTCTGTAAATTTAAAATTGTCTGTATATACTTTTGCGGAAACAATATCATCATAAAATTTTCCGACAAAATTATCGACGCTGACATTTGCAATCGTCTGACTTTCTTTGGAAGATTCCTGCTTGCTTGATGTTTCATCCGGATTATCGTCTGATTCCTCACTCGATTCTTCCACAGACGATTCGATCTGAGATTCGGACGAAGGATTCACATAAATCTCCCTTTGATTGCCGCCGAGCACCAAAATATATGCTGCAAAGAACAAAATCAGCATGATCGGAAGAGAAACAAGCACCACAATCAGCCATACAGGCAGCTTATGTTTTTCACGCGGTACTTCATTTTTCTGCTTTGCAGTTTTTTTCTTCTGCTCCGGTTCATCATCATCGAGCTGAATCTGCCGGAATGCTGCCGGAATCGCATACAGCTGATCCCGCAGTGCACGCACCGAACGAATCCGATGATCATACGAAAGCGCCAAACCGTTCATGATGACATCGGAAACCTCAGGCGCAACAGACGGCTTTTGCAGCGAAAGCGGGAACACCCGATCTTCCTGCATGCGCAAATCGGCGCGCTGCGGTGTCACACCGGAAAGCACGCGATACATCACGGCACTCAGCGCATACACATCGGTCCACTCGCCGTGCCCTTTACATTTTTCATACTGCTCCGGCGCTGCGTATCCGTCGAACAACTCGGGTTTTACCTCAGAATTGATGGCACGCACTGCCGCTGTGCAAACACCTTTTAAACGGAGTGTCATCTCCGGTGTCACCAAAATCGTATCGGTGCTGATTCCCCGGTGAATGATGCCGCGCTCATTGAGCATGACAACCGTATCAAACAGCGGCCGGAACAGTTTGCGCACCTGTGCCCACGAAAAATCGCCCACATGCTCCGATAAATACGACGCGAGCGTTACGCACTCAACATCTTCATACACCGTGTAGATAGTGGCGTTATCCGTAAACACGTCAAACGCACGCAGCAGGCTGCTCTCTTGTGTGCGCAGTGCAATCATCTGCCGCGAAAGCTCTACAAAATCGGTCATCAGCGCTTTGTACTGCACTTCACAGCCGGGATTTACCAAAATGGTCGCGCCGTTTTCTGCTCTGTGCGCAAGCGTGGACGGGAAAAATTCACGCAGCCGAATACGCCGCTGCAGTGCGGTGTCATATCCGATATAGCTGACACCTTCACCGTTGCGGTCAAGCGCAATCCCAATCTGATACCGCTTGCCGACAACCGTTCCAGGTGCAAGAAGCGACGGCCATGTATTTTCCGGTGCTGTATTGTCATGCCCGCAATACGGACAAGTTTCTGTTTCAATCACACGCATACAACGAAAACATCTGTTTTCCATCATTGCGATCTCCTCCATCAGGTCAGAATCAGCATATTACACTTTTAAGAGTAACAGCAATCTGCCGGTTTGTCAATAAACGTAAATGAATGTTGTGTTAAATCAACAAATTTCTTTCTGTACATGCCGAAACACTGAGTCTTTTGATTCCGCATTCAAATTGTACGAAAATAATTCCGTCATTTTCGTCAAGAACCGTTCCTTTTCCGAACGTTTTATGCACAATCTCCGTGCCGCGCACCATCGTTTTCACCTCTGTGTGACCGGTTTGCTTTGGTTCTTGCGGTAAAAGTGCCTTGACAAACGGACTCGGCGCGGCATCCGCACCATTTAACCGTGTGCTTAAAAAGGCGATCAGCTTTCGTTTTGCACGTGTCATCGCCACATAAAAAAGCCGCACCTCATCTTCGTATTCGCTCACGTCGCCTTCGCGTTTTAACGAAACCGCATGATAAGACGGCAGTACATCCGAAAGCATATCAAGCAGAATCACCGTGTCAAACTCCATACCTTTGCACGAATGAATCGTCGAAAGCAATACGCCCGACGTATCATCCGAAGCGCCCTCCTGCATAAATGCTTCAAGCTCAGAGAGCCGTCTGGACAGCTCAAAGATGCTTCGAAGACGTTCGGCAATCAGCGAGAGCGCACTCAGCTTCTGATACGTGCTTACCTGCATAAATCCGCTCATACGCTTTGCAATAAAATCATCATATCCAAGCTTTGTGCGGATGGCGTCAATCGCTTCGCCGCAGCGCATGAGCGGCAGCTTTGAAAGCACTGTCTGATACCGAAGAATCATCCGCCGGCGTCCTTTCGAAACAGAAGAAAGCGACAGAATACTGTCAAAAACCGTCTGTCCTCTGGCGGTATCGTGTTTGGCAGCTTCCAGCATCACTTTCGAGCAGCCCATTTTATAATAAATCTGCGAAAACGCATCGATATCACACGGATCAACTGCCAATCGGAAAAACGCCAAAATGTCACGCACCACAGTCGAATGAAAAAAGACGGCATTTGACTCTCGGCAGCGATACGAAATGCCTTGCCGCAAAAACAAGTCAACGAGCGCAATGCAGGATTCATTGTTTTTATAGAGCACCGCAAGTGTTTCATCCGGATGCTTCTGGCGGATAATCGACAAGATCGTTTCATACTGCAAATCATAGTCCGAAAGCGAGATCACCTGAACAGAATCGGTATCCTGATTGCGCGTCACCATATGTTTTTCATACCGTGCACTGTTTTGTTTGATAAATGCATCGGCGATCGCCACAATATCACTGTTCGAGCGATGATTTTCCTCCATTTTTAAAATCACCGCATCCGGATACACCGTTTGAAAGCCGAGCAGTTCTTTCGGGCTTGCACCACGGAACGAGTAAATGCTCTGATCCTCATCGCCGACCAAAAACAGCTTTGCACCGCCGTTTGTCAAAATCCTGATAATCTCATGCTGCAAAAGCGACGTGTCCTGCGCTTCGTCCACGCAAATCACGCGGTATTTCTGCTGAAACCAGCGGCAAATCGACGGAAATCGCTTAAGAATATCGTGACAAAGCACGAGCATATCATCAAAATCCATCCAGCCGTTTTCTTTGTACACGCGCTGCACTTCCCCGTAAATCCGTGCAAACACTTCGGGCTCTACCGGCGAAAACTGCACCGTTTCAGGCGAAATCATCCGATTTTTCACACAGCCGATGACCCGCTCAATTTCGCCGATCATTTCTTCATCGGGAAACTCACCTGTGCAGTGGCGGATCGTTTCACGCAACACCTGATATTTCTGTGCCGATGTGCCCTCTCCTGCACCGATGAGCGTCGGTACAGTCCGGTCATACTGCGCGGCAAACCGACGCAGTACCCGAAAACAAAAGCTGTGAATGGTGGAAAACGAAAGTGCTTTATTTTCACCGAACAGCTTTTCATACCGCGCATTCATATCGCGTGCCGTTTCGCGGCTGAACGTGAGTGTGAGAATCTGCTCAGGACGCGCCTGCTGTTCTTCCAATACGTATGCAATATGCGCTGTCATGACCGTTGTTTTGCCCGAACCGGGCACCGCTAGAAGCAGCACATGTGCCGCATCCGTGCACACAGCCGTTTGCTGCTGTTCATTCAGATGAATGCCGTGGTGCTCTGCAAGGTGAGAAATCACATGATTCATTTTGCTTTACGCACAACTGATGCAACGGCAAGCGGACGATCAAACGAAACGGACAGTGTCATTTCCGGATGGCATGCCGCATCAATCGGCTCGCCTTCTGCGTTTTTCATGTCGGAAACGACAAACGAAACCGGTTCTTTGCCCGGCTCGAGCACTTCGACCGTATCGCCTGCACAGAACTTATTCTTTTGCGTCAGAAGCAGTCTGCCGTCCTCATAGCCTGACACAAGCGCCACAATATCATACTCGCGGATATATCCGCCATTTTGATAATATTGCTCCGGTGTGCCGAAATAGAACCCTGTGCTGTACTGACGGTGGCTTACTTTGGTGACTTCTTCCAAAAGCCACGGGCGAAGCGAGAAATGCGCAGGATCGCGCAGATAATCATCCACTGCAATCCGGTATGCATTCGTCACGACGGAAACATAGTAAGACGATTTTGCACGTCCCTCGATTTTAAAACTTGTAATTCCCGCTTCAGCCAGCGCATCGATATATTCAATCATGCAAAGATCCTTTGCATTTAAAATATAGCTTCCCTTTTCGTCTTCAAACACCGGGAAATAGAGTCCCGGGCGTTTTTCTTCCATCAAATGATAACCCCAGCGGCACGGCTGTGCACATTCACCGCGGTTTGCATCACGTCCGGTCAGATAGTTCGAAATGACACAGCGGCCGGAAAACGACATACACATTGCGCCATGCACAAACGCCTCAATTTCAAGTTCCGGCGGCGTCCGTCTGCGAATCTCGGCAATTTCGCGCAGAGAAAGCTCACGTGCGAGCACGACACGCTTTGCTCCCATTTCATACAGCACGTTTGCCGTTTCATAGTTGACGATACCCGTCTGTGTCGAAATGTGAATTTCCATCTGCGGAATGACACGTTTGACGAGCGAAAGCGTTCCGAGATCCGAAACGATCATTGCATCAACGCCCGCTTCTGCCGCCTGACAAAGATACGGCGGAAGTGCATCAATTTCCTCGTTGCGCGGCAACACATTCACCGTCAAATACACGCGCACACCGTGCGCGTGACAATATTCAACCGCACGAACAAGTGATTCTTCATCAAAATTTGTTTGTGATGCGCGCATGCCAAACTGCTTGCCCGCCAGATATACTGCATCCGCGCCGTATGTGACCGCTGCTTTTAACCGTTCAAAGTCGCCGGCAGGTGCCAATACTTCGGGAATTTTCGTACAAATCATTCTGTTTTCCTCCTTCATAAAACAAATCATCCGCATTGCGGATGATTTGCTCGCCTGTTTGTTATTTCAGTCCTGCCAAAGCCAGATTTTTCTCGTGCTGTGCAAGTGTTTTTGCATAATAGAATTTTCCGGTCTGGAGATTGGTGCAGAAGTAATAGTACTCTGTCGATTCCGGATACAGTGTGGCTGTAATCGCCTGAACACCAGGATTGCAAATCGGTCCCGGCGGCAATCCTTCCGACTGATACGTATCATATGCCGTGATAATTTCCTCGTTCACGTTATCCGCCATCTGTGTGCGCAGTTCTCTGCCGTACACACGCGTCGGGTCTGCCTGAAGCAGCGGGAATGTCTCAGCATCATTTAAACGGTTGTGGTACACCGAAGAAACCATTGCCATGCTCTCCTCGCTGTTGCCCTCTTGCTGTACGATAGATGCCAGCGCAATCGTATCTTCCAAAGAAAGACCAAGTTCCTGCACCCGCGCTTTGTTCTCCTCAGTCAGCACTTTCGTTTCAAATGTCGACATCATTTTTTTAATGACATTTGCAGGATTGTCGTTTTTATAAAACATATACGTATCCGGGAACAGATATCCTTCCAACGGATGATATTCGAGCTCGTTTTTCTCAAGTTCCGAAACAAACGGCAAATCAATCGAAACCGTATCTGCCGCGGTCAAAAACTCCTGCGCAGAGCAAACACCGCTTTCCTCAAGCTTTTTAGCCATCTGATAGATCGTTGCACCTTCCGGGAACTGTACCTGAACTTCTTCTTTCGATGAAGCATATTTAAACAGTTCCGATAAAATCGTGCTGTACGACATACTTGTGTTTAATGTGTACACACCGGCATGAAACGAACCGACCGGCTTGGTCAGTTTGTAATACACACGAAACAGCATACCCGATTTGACGATACCTGCTTCTTCGAGAATGGAGGCGACCTTTTCGGTTCCGGCATTTTGCGGAATTTCGATGGTGACTGCACTGTCCGCTTTTCCAAAGCCCGACATATCCTGTACACCAAACAAAATACCGTATGACAAAAGACCGGTCAGTGCAACAATCACAATACCGAGTGTCACACGAATCCATGCACTGCGGCGCCGTTTTGTGCGGATCTTTTTCGGATCTTCATTCGCCAGCGTATATTCGGGGATTTCCTCGATTTCCTTGCCTGCATGCAGTTTAAACGCGTGCACACGGCGTTCGGCAATCGTTTTGCTCTCCTGCGGTGCCTGTTTTTCTGCATCTTCATTCAAATCCTCAGCATCAGACGCATGAATCGCATCTGACTCGAATGATTTGTTTGTTTGTTTTTCCTCTTCAGTCATGCGACTGCTCCTCCTGTTTTTTTACTGTAAGAATGTATTTGGGCGTGACAACAAAGTCAGCCGGCACATCATATCTTCCGTGCGGCAAACTGCTTGTCATGCAATTATTATAACAAATGCCCGCTTTTACACCGGAAAACCGCTGTAAAAACCGATCATAATATCCTTTTCCAAATCCAATCCGGAACCCTTCCGTATCAAACGCAAACGCCGGCAGAATGCAAAGTGCATCGGTAAAATCCGTTGCCTTTTCACACTGCGCAGGATCAGGCTCTAAAAGGCCGAACATATCTTCCTTGAGTTCGTCCAAGCTGTGAATGATGAAAAACTCCATATGGCCGTTTCGATCCATACATTTTGGAACAGCAACCGTTTTGTTGTCTGCAAATGCCTGTTTTAAAATCGCAATCGTATCCACTTCAATCGCTGTAGACACAAAACAAAAAAGCGTTTTTGCCCGCTTATAAAACGGCGCTTCCACAAGCCGGCAAAAAATCATATGATCCCATTCTTTTTTCTGTGCCGCATTCATCCGTTCGCGAATCCGGCGGTATTTCGCCCGAAGCTCCCGTTTGATCGGACGGATATCGACTATTTTTCGCATAACAGACTGTCCTTGAGTGTTTGTGCCCGCGCTTCTCCCAACAGCAGTGCAGCAAGCGCAAAAGCAAATGTATTCGCAACACCGGCGCCGCGCGATGTCACAAACATTCCGTCAACTTCCACCGGTGCACCGGTGACATTTGCACCCAAGAGTTCACTCTCAAATCCCGAAAAGCAGGTGGCACGTTTTCCGGCAAGCAGCCCGCGGTGGCCAAGAATCGAAGGTGCTGCGCAAATCGCGCCGATCGGAATCTCGTTTTCAACGCAGTAAGAAATCATATCCTGTACTGCCTGCGATTTTTCAAGATTTAAGGTACCGGGCATACCGCCGGGCAAAACAATCATCTGCGCATCCTGCGGATTGATTTCCTCCGGCAAACAGTCCGCTTTCACCACAATGCCGTGCGATCCTTTCACCTGCGCGCCCGTTACACCGACGGTGCAAACCGGAAGCTCGCATCGGCGCAGAAAATCGACCGGTGTGAGCGCTTCAATCTCTTCAAATCCATCTGCAAGAAATACATAGATCATTTTCGTTCCTCCCCACGGTATCAAACCAAACTTCCATGATATTCACTTTTAGTTTAACATCAAATTCATATATGCGTCAATGAAAAACGGGATTTTTTCTGATTTTGACGAAAAAAACGGCAAAATCATCCCATATGGCGTCACTTTTCCCGTTGTTCCGACAACCAAAATCCGCCGGCATCCGATCTGTTTCGCCAATGCGCCGCATGCATCCGAAAGTGACTGCCCAACAAGATTCGTTTCGAGTACAACACATTCTTCCGCTCGCTGCTCTGTGCACAGATATCCCTGTGGCACGGTACCCTGTACCATCCAAAAGGAAGCACCTGTCTTTTTCATCAGCGGATATCGCATTGACCGAAATTCATGCGAAAAATCAAACGAAATTGCATGAGAATGAATCAGTTCTTCACGCATACACAAAAATTGTTCCGGTGAACACGGTGCAAGCGTCACCGCATCATTGTATGTGCACACGACCTGCTGCTCTCCCAGGAAAAAACGTGTACGATAGCCGAGCGTTTGATACAGCGAAAACAGCGACTTCTCGGCCGGTACAAGCAAAAGTGCAGTCGCACCGGCTGCCTTTGCCTCAGTTGCTGCAAAAGCGTGAAGCCGACGCATCAAGCCTTTGTTCCGCTCGTTTTTTGCTGTCGCAACTGCATAGACATACCGGCAAGGTGCGATCTGATCCTGCACATAAAGCTCCGCAGGAATCAAAAACATCATGGACACAAGCGCACCTGTCATGGTGAATGCACCAAATCCTGTTTCCTCAAGCCGAATTTCCTGCAAAAAAGCGTTTGTTACATCTTCGCTGTCTGCAAATGCTTCCATCCAAAGGGAACGGACCTGCGGCCAATCTTCGTTTTGCAGCCGACGCATCAAAATGTCCGTCATGCACTCACCTCGTATTTTGAAACAAGAGCGATCGGATGATACGAAAGCTTTGCGCGCCGCAATCCTTCGATGCCCACGTCATCTTCTCTGTTAACAAACCGGTATTTCTGACAGCACCGTGCCAAAAACTCCCGGTTGATTGCCGCATACACACCGGGAATCTGCGTATCCGCTTTTTCAAAATGAATCACGACCGTCTCCGCGTTTAATTCTTCCGCGATCGTATACGCACACACCTCACCGTTCACCCGCAAAAGTCCGCCGAAAAAGCCAAGCGCTTCCCAATTTGAAAACGCACGGAACAGTGCCTTTTGTTCATGAAGCAGCGCGGGATCATTCTGCTTTTGTGCAAGCCATCGTGCTTGCATCGCCAAACATTCCGCAATATTCTGCGTTCCAATCGGTTCAAACGACCAGTTCTGCTCATAAAACCGCGCCAAATGATTGCGCTTGCCATGATATTTTTTCCCGGAAAGAGATGTGAGCGCCGCAACATCATACACGTAGTCGTCATAATCCCGGCAGTGAGAAATCAAAAATTTCCCGGGAAACGCCTGCATCAAAGCCGCCTTATCCTGTTCTTCCATACTGTGCATTTTAAAAGGAATGCCTTGTTCGCCGCAGTGCAGTAACATTTCATCAATCACCGGCTTTAACGCGCCGGTTCCGATCGGAAACAGAAACGACGTTCCGCTTTCCGTTTGAAATGAGGCAGTATAATAGCCGCCGATTCGGCAAATCTGCGTGTGATACATATCCTGCCAAATAAATAAATTGCCAAAGCAATACTCGCAGGATGCATGAGGCGCTGTTTGATTGATGGTTTTGATCCAGTCACGATCTTGAATCGTTATGGTTTCAAAGGTTAACATGAAAGATCTCCGATTATTTTCTCTAAAAGTTCCGCGGTGATTTCTTCCTGAGGGCGAGGTGCACCCGCTTGTGCACACGAAATCACTGTCCAGTTCTCCTTTTGCGCGGCATATGCGGCCGTTTGCTCGCATTGACGCAGATAGGCTGTATTTTTCTCGTGAATATCCTTTTTGCTCATGTCGCCGCCGTAACGCGATTCAATGAGCCGGTCCGCAACGTCGCGCGGCATGTCCAAAAACAAAATCCGGTCAGGACGCGGCAAGCCCAGTTTTTCATATTCAAAATCGGAAAGCCACGAAAGATAGCTGTCCCATTCCGTATTCGGCAGCTTGCACATCTGGTGAATCGCATTCGAGCTCACATACCGTGTGGCAATCACCACACCGCCCGCTTCATAAAACGAACGCCATACCGTCATATAGCTTGCGTACCGATCCACCGCG
This sequence comes from Merdimmobilis hominis, assembly GCF_016901855.1. Lineage (GTDB taxonomy): Bacteria > Bacillota > Clostridia > Oscillospirales > Ruminococcaceae > Paludihabitans. The sequence goes on from NZ_JACJKY010000006.1 coordinate 108,507, forward strand.
TAAAAACTCGATGCCGCATACGCATTCACATCATTTGCATTTTCCGAAAATGCACCGCTTAAATACATTTTAACCAAAGCAGAGGACGGTTTTTCATAATCGGGAAATGAAATCAGCATATTTTTGATTCCTTTTTGCGTGAGCGCATCGGCAACACGTTTTGCCTGCGTCGATTTTCCCGAACCGTCCAGTCCGTCAATGACAATCAGCTTTCCGCTCATTTGCTGTTCTCCCCCTGTGCCGCTTCATGAAGTTCTTTATAAAATGCGCGCATTTCTTTGGCATGTCCGCAGGTCATACCACCTTCAGTGCATGCACCTGCATAACAAGCAGGGCCTGCCGTTTTAAACAATGTCGGCGCCACTTCGCAGACAAGCCGCAGCATTTCGTCAGCAAGCGCTTTGATTTCCCACTGCGCACGGTTGCAGCAGCGGTGCTTAAAGAAATTATACAGGCTGCGCGCGTTCATTGTAACGATCATCTGGGTATCACATGCATTCGGCAGTACAAACCGTGCGTCTTCAATCGCTTTTTTCTCCGCCTTTTTTGCAGCTTCTTTTTCGTCCATTCCTTCATCCAAAAATGTTTTGGTATGTGTTTCCTTTAAGATGCGGGTGAGTTCGTTATATGCCGCAAGATCTGCCTGCATCGTCTGCTCATACACACGCATTGCCGCTTCGTTTTTTGCGATTTCCGGCGGTACAATGTACGAAAAGCCGTCTTTGTTCACATATCGCTGACTCTGCACGCTGAACGACGCAATCCGGTGACGGGTGATCTGCGCCAGCAGTGCACGCGACACGCCTTCAATGCCAAACGTAAAGCTTACATGCTCAATCGGACTTTCGTGCCCAAACGAAGCGAGCATCTCCACAAACGAAGCCGCTTTTTCATCCGTCAATCCGTCATATACTTCGCCGACGGTTGTATTTGCATAGCAAAGCTTTGCTGCACAGGCAATCGTCTTTTCTGGATTTGGGGTGTGGGAAATCAATGTCACTTTCATATGGGTTGTCCTCCTGTTTCCTAAAAAACGGCAGCGCGGAGCATAGACTCCGGCGCCGCTTTTTTATTCTCCTTTTTGCCGCAGATCAGTCACAGTCCACGTCTTCCAGCTTCGGCGGGAAGAATTCGTTGACCGGGAATTTGATTTTCTTAAACAGCTCGCACGGATCATCTGCGGATGTCACGCACTCTTTATCCGGCAGGCAGAAGTCATACACCGGCACCATCATCTGCACATTGCGCTCAAGCTGCACAATCGAAAACAGACCGATGCTGATGCAGACCACTTTTGCAGGACGGACTTTGTCAAACTCATCGTCAAACAGCTTCGATACCACATCCGGACAAGTGAACATGACTTCCTTTTGGCAATCCGAAACGTCGCAAAGACGGCAGGAAAGGCAAATCGGATCAACAACCGACAAATTCGCCGTCGGAAGATTCTCGTCACAGCAGCAGTGCTTGTCGTTATTAACCGTCAAACGATTTGAGGTAAACTGATTGACACTTCCTTCGCTGCCATAAAGAATCACTTTCTTTTGGAATACGCTGATGCCCTCTGCTTTCACCGGTTTGGTCATCGGCGAAACGATCGCTTCTAAGCGCACCAAAAAGTAAAACGTCATGTCAACAGAGTAAAAGCCCTTGTTGAATGGAACCGGTTCAACGTCCATAAGTACGGTATATACCTGCACATTTTTACATTTCACCGCTGTGGCATTGTCAATAATCGACTGGTTGAGCGGCGTAAAATAGACCCGGAGATCTTCTAAGCAGTCCTTGTCGGAACAGCTGTCATAAATTCGGCCGGCATTGATGCAGACGGCTTCTTTGAATCCGTTTGAACAGCCGGACTGCTGTCCTGCAAATTTTTGATCAGCCATAAAAATCCTCCTTTTCAAATCGAACATACCGCACGCGAAAACATCTTTGTTCGTTCACACGCGCTTACTCTATTGTATGAAAAAAAGGAAAAAGCGTTCCTGTTTTTTGGCCGATCAAGCTTCTTAAAAGTATACCACATTTTCAGGCGCGAAACAATCCTGCTGAGATACAAAAAACCGTCCTGAAAAGGACGGTTTGATCGCTTAATCGTAATCGTTATAATTTTTGCGCGGGCGGCGTCTGCGCTCCGGCTGTTTCATATCCGAAAACTTCTCGTCTGTTGAGGACATAAATTTTGCCAGCATATCCTCGAACGAAGCAGGGCCTTTCGGCTGCTGGGGAGATGGGCGCTGCTCATTGGAAAAACGCCGGTTTCCGTTATTCTGACGGGAATTGCCCGAACGATTAAAGTTTCCTGACGGTCTTGAACCACCATTAAAACGATGCTCGCGGTTTTGATTTTGCGGCTGCGGAAGTGCCTGTTTAATCGAAAGGCTGATTTTGCCGTCATCGCTGACGTTGAGCACTTTCACTGTGACTTTTTGCTGTTCTTTCAGATGCTCCGAAATATCGCTTACATACGTTCTTGCAACCTCAGAAATGTGAACCATTCCAACTGCACCGTCTTCAAGCTCCACAAACGCACCGAATTTTGTGATTCCTGTGACCTTACCCTCAACAATTGTACCTACTTCGTGCGGCATATTAACCCAATTATCCTCCTGTGACTATTCTTTCCGGTTCGGATCTACAAAGACCTCTTCATCCGGATACGCCATTCCAAGTTTCTCGCGCGCGATTTTCGCGATATATTCGGTATTCTCTCCGGAATTCAAAACGTCAATAATTTCCGATTTGATCAGTTTTTGCTCAGCAAGCTGTGTCTTTGCATCCGCGAGCTGTTTTTCCTTGTTTGCAATATCAATTTGAATCAGCGTAAACGATACAGCAACATAACATGTAAATGCAAGAAACGCAACTTTAAAAATGAAGCTTTTTTTGTTCTTCTTTCCTTTTGCCACGCTCCTCACATCCTTCCCTGAGCAAATTTGTACTGTTTTATTATACATCATTTTGTTTTTGTTTTGCAAGACCATGAAAGCGGTTTTTCGCAAAAAAAATCAGTTTTTTTGTCAAAAAATGAATTTTGCGCACCCAAAAACAGATAAACCGCCAAAACGGCCGGACAATCCAACCAATCAGGCGCAGTATCATACGCAAAAGCCATTCTGCCCACCGCAAAACAAAGCGGCTGATCGTCAGCTGATACACAAAAAAGCCTGCCGCTTCTCCAAAGAGAAAGATCCACCGAAAAACACCGTTTGTCTTTGTCACAAGACCGTAAAACGAAATGCAAAACAGCACCAACGCAAACATAAGATCTTCAGCGATCACAGCCGCTTTCGGATGACGAATCATTCGCCTGCCGAGCCGGAACAGATCAAACACCACACCAAGCATTCCGCCTGCAGCACAGTACCATAAAAACACAGTTCCCATGCCCATATGCATCATCACCGAAAAATGCGCGCCCAAATGGACATGCGCTGTTTTCGTTTTTCCTCATCACGATATATGATCGCTTCCACCATACCGTCAATCGACAGATTTCCGGTTTCCACATCCAGCACACCGATATGCAGACGGCTTCCCCGCACATCCATACACCCCTGCACTGTATGCAGCAGCACATGCGATTCGTCAAAGCTTTCAATATCATTGACACCCGAAACAGACAGCTTTTTTCTGTTTTCAAGCACCACATGATGCGGCGCCTGTTTTGTCATTTCTCCCTGCACGCAATGACCTCCTCATCAACTCTTTATCAGATGGGACTATTCATTCCTATGCGCGCAGATCGTCTGTTATTCTTCGATTACAACAAAGTTTTGTGCAGCACTTTCTTTGTTTGCGTGCTCGTTCAGTGCAGTCACCTGCACTTTTGTGCTCCGTGTGCCGAGCACAATCTCGATGATATCGCCGATTTTTACCTGGTACGATGCCTTTGCTACCACGCCGTTTACTGTAATTTTTCCAGCATCACACGCCTCGTTTGCAATCGTTCTGCGTTTGATGAGCCGGGTGACTTTTAAATATTTATCAAGCCGCATGGCTTCTCCTCCAATCTTTTTTAAAAACAAAATAGATCGCCCGGAAAAATGGACGATCTATCAGCTTTGTTTGCAAACAATTATTTCACAAAATCTTTCAGGTGTTTGCCAGCTTTGAATGCCGGAACTTTGCAAGCAGCGATGGTGATCTCTGCGCCGGTAGCCGGGTTCAAACCTTTTCTCTCAGCACGCTCGCGAACTTCGAACGTACCAAAACCTACGAGCTGTACTTTACCGTCGTTTTTCATGCCTTCTGCAATTGCATCAAGCGTTGCGTTTACAGCTTTCTCTGCATCTTTTTTGGAAAGCTCAGCTTTCTCTGCAACAGCAGCAATCAGTTCGACTTTGGTCATGGTTGTACCTCCTATAAATTTAACATGCTAAAAAAATTTATTATTCAGAAGGGAAATCCCTTTGAATGACATTACAGTTGCTTGGCTTTTTTCCAAAGCGTCAGCAGTGTTTCGATGGAAGCCGTTTTCAAATCAACCTGCTCCGCTGCGGCAAGCGCTTCCACATGCTTAAACCGGGCAATAAACTTATTGCACGAACCGGTCAGCGCCTCCTCGGCATCCTCACCGCAGAGCCGCGCGACATTTACTGCGGCAAACAGCACATCGCCCAGTTCTTCTTTGATGTTATCCGCATCCTGCGCATCCATTGCAGCAGAAAGCTCGATGACTTCGCTTTTTAAATCATCAAATGCCATCGTAACATCCGGATAATCAAAACCTGCCTTTTTCGCGCGTCCCTGCACTTTTTGCGCACGCATGAGCGCCGGCAGCTGTTTTGGTACCGCATCCAGCGTTTCGGAAGCCGTCGTTTGTCCTTTGGTTTCCTGTTTGATCCGTGTCCACTGGTCAAGCACATCGGACACATTACTGACCTGTGCGTCCCCGAATACATGCGGATGACGGATAATCAGCTTTTTGCAGATCTCATCGACCACATCATCAAACGAAAAGGTGCCGGCTTCTTCCTCCATCTGTGTATGGAACACAATCTGAAGCAGTACATCGCCGAGTTCTTCGCGAAGCATTGCCGGATCATTTTGATCGATTGCCTCAATGGCTTCATATGTTTCTTCAATGAAATCCTTGCGGATGGATGCATGTGTCTGCTCTCTGTCCCAAGGGCATCCGCTTTCACTGCGGAGCACACGCATAATCTCGCGCAAATCCTCTATGCCATATGATTGTTTTTGCTTAAACGTCATGATCTGTTCCTGCTTTCCGGACGCCTTTGACTATTCTACAGTATAACCAAAGAGAATTCAAGTATTTTTCGATTTTTCTGCGTGTTTTCGCCCAAAGAAAACAGTCGGCAGACGAAATACGCGCAAGAAAAGCAGCGACAAGCCATACACTCCCGCGCCACACGCAATACTGACGAAAGTAATTATACTATTCTGCGATGCATTTGTCAAAGCTTTCTCAGCAAAAAATGCGCAAATCCCGCACAAAAAACCGCATATCATCGGCTTTTTTGCTTCACGCAGGAATGCATACGACCCGCCGGTCACACGGCAAACAGATAAAAGCCCATACCAAACCATCAAAAAATTGCAAGCCAATGTTCCGACAGCGGCGCCCATAATATGTACATGCGGCAGCCGCACAAGCCACAGATTGCACACAAGCTTTACCACTGCACCGACAGCAATCACCGGCAAAAGAACCTGCTGTTTCCCCACCGCCTGCATCACCGTTTGCGATGCAACGAAAAACGCCATACACAGCGATGAAACCGCCAAAACAGGCAGCACAGGTGCACATGATTCGACCATTCCCGGAAGCGATGGATAAAGAAGGGTTAACAGCGGTTTTGCCAGAAAGCAGAGTCCAAATACGGCCGGCATTGAAACAAGTGACGTCATAAAAAAGAGATTTCGGATGGCGCGATTTTTCTCTTCCCGATTGCCGCCCGAAAATGCACGCGTAATACACGAAAGCGCACTTTTTGAAAACACAGCGGTAAATGCGGGAATCAAATGAAACAGCGTCATACAGCTCATCAGCGCACCGTACAAAAAGGTATGCAGCTCCTCCGATGGCGCAAGATATGCGCCGAATTTCTCAGCAAGTGTATTCCCCGGCGTTTGCTCGGCAATCATCAGCTGCGTTTGAATCGTCAGTGTATCGATCATCGCACAAAGCTGCATCAATCCTGCCGCGACAGCAACCGGGGCGGCTGTTCTTAATAGGATTTTGCAAACGCTCCGTGTTTTGATTGGTTTGTTCCCTCTTGGGATCATTCGTTTTTTCCGGTGCAGAAACAGATAAATGCAGCCGCCCGCTGTCGAAAGCGACACACCCGCCATTGCCGCCGCAGAGGCAAACGGCAGCATATTCTGTTCGAGCGCTTCCCATGTTTTCCACACCGTCCCGAACACCGGTTCCCCCGCCAAAAAGGCGGTTTTGGCATACTGCATCACCAAGAACGCACCCGTCAATCCGCACAGCACCTTGACTGCCGCTTCAATCACCTGCGTGACAGCCGTCGGCTTCATGTCGGAAAGTCCCTCATAATAGCCGCGAAACGCCGCCATCACACAGCAAAATAAAATCGCAGGCGCTACGGCAAGAATCGAATAAAATGTGTCCGGACTGCCCATCATGCCGGCAAGCAGGTTTGCACAGAGAACGGCAAGCACACTGCCGGAAATACCGATGATACAAAACAAAATCATCGATGCACGAAACACCGGAGAAAGCCGATACCCTCTTGCAGCATAATCTGCTGTGACGCGTGCGGTCGCCGTGCAAAGACCGCTGACTGCCAGCGCATACACTGCCGTATAGATGGTATACGCGGAGGTAAAATAGCCCATGCCTGTTTCATGGAGAATGCCGGCAAGCGGAATTTTAAATACCGCACCGAGAATTTTGACAAGCACCACCGAAATTCCAAGCAATGCCGAACCATATAGAAAAGAGCTGCTGCGTATCGTTCGCAAAACGCCACCTCCGCAATAAAAAAATGAGATACTATATACATAGTATCTCGTTTGCGGTATTATCCCTGTTTCTTTGTAAAAAATTATCGATGCAGAATCGGCGACAGCCGTTTGTAGAGCAGCAGTACAAGTACCGATGACACCACACCTTTTAAGAGATTAAACGGCACTGTTGCAAACAGCACGAGCGTTGCCACATTGGTAATGGCAGGGTTCACTGCTGTTCCCATGCCAACAAGTGTGTCAAGCGGCATACCTGCGAGCGCCGAATACGCCGGAAGCAGTACAAACAGATTCATCAGTGCACCCACGATCGTAATGCTCACTGTACCGACACTCATTCCCACGATTGCGGTTTTGAGCGTTTTGCGGTGGCGGTAAATGAGCGCCGCCGGCACGATATACGAGCATCCGATCACGAAGTTCGCGAGTTCGCCGACGCCTGCGGTGATCGTACCGTTAATGAGCAGGTTTAAAAGCACCTTAATAAGCTCAATAAAAATGCCGGGTACCACACCCATTGCAAGCGTACCGATCATGACAACGACTTCACTCAAATCCACCTTGTAAAACCCGGGTGCGAACGGAAGCGGAATCTCGAACAGCATAACGATCACCGAAATCGCGCTGAGAACCGCCACTTTTGTGATTGTTTTGAGTGCCATTTTTCCTGTTTGTGTGTTTGCGATTGTTCCTTGCTGATGTCCCATTTTGAACATCCTCCTTCAAAATAAAAATATTTAGAGAGATCTGTTCTTTGGGAGAATCGTGCAGAAAAAACGCCCGCAGAAACACTGCGGGCGTTTTTATGCAAATTGTTCTGCATATTTCTTTCATCCGGACTGTAACCGTTGGTACTGGATTCACACCAGTTCTGCGCAGATGCGCTCGCGGACTTACGGAATCATTTCCGATCACCACCAGTGGAGACTTTCACTCCGCCCTGAAACAGATTTTTCTACAAAATCAGAATGTGAATTTGATTAGTGCTCACAACCGCAGCCACAGCCGCAATCTTCGTCATCTTCACAGCCGCAGTCGCAGCCGTCAAAATCAAACTCCAGTTTTTCGCCGCAGTTCGGGCAATTGGTGTTGCCTTCGAGCAGCATGTCCTCGTCGAGATAGATTTCGTCGCCGCAGTTCGGACAGGTCACTTCATAAAGATCGCCGTCGCAGCAATCTTCATCGTCGTCCTCGTCTTCGTCGCCGTAAAAATCCTCTTCCAAGGAACCCAGATCTTCATCGATGATGTCAAGCAGTTCTGCCTGCTCATCTGCAGCTTCTTCGATCTCAGCAATTTCTGCTGCCATGTCATCGAGAACGTCAACAATCGCGAGCAGCAATTTGCCTTCGCTTGTCGATTTGTCGATATTCAGGCCTTCTGCAAGACCTTTCAGATAAGAAACGCTTTCGCCCATGCTCATGTGATTCATCCTTTCTTATTTTGATGATTTCCAAAAAGAAACGACTTATGCGCGCTCCATGTATTCGCCGGTTCTGGTGTCAATGCGGATCATTTCACCCTCATTGATGAACAGCGGAACGCGGATTTCTGCACCGGTTTCCAGAGTTGCCGGTTTGGTTGCGTTTGTTGCAGTGTCGCCTTTGACACCCGGCTCTGTGTGTGCAACTTCGAGTTCAACAAAGGTCGGCGGCTCAACACCGAAGACATTGCCTTTGTAGGACAGGATTTTGCACTCCATGTTCTCTTTTACGAATTTGAAATTATCGCCCAGTTTGTGGGAATCGATCGGCTCCTGCTCATATGTTTCATTGTCCATGAAGTAGTACAGGTCGCCATCCTGATACAGATACTGCATCTCACGACGCTCAATGTATGCAGTCGGGAATTTATCGGTCGGGTTAAAGGTTTTGTCGGTTACCGCACCGCTGATGACGTTGCGGATTTTTGTGCGGACAAAAGCCGCGCCTTTTCCCGGTTTTACGTGCTGAAACTCGATGATCTGATAGACGTCGCCGTCCATATCAAAAGTCATGCCGTTTCTGAAATCTCCTGCTGTTACCATAAATGTACCTCCAAGTTACATGACAAGTCAGTTTGTTCTATTCAATAGTTTACCGTATCCTGCATAAAATTTCAATAGGAAAAATCAAAATTTTGCGTTCTTACAGGATAATGAGTTCTTTTTTGCTGTGGGTGAGTCCCTCTGCACCGGTTTCGGTGATTAAGATCATATCCTCAATGCGCACGCCGAATTCGCCCGGAAGATAAATGCCCGGCTCAACCGTCATGATGACGCCCGGCTTGATGATCTCTGTGCAGGCAGGCGAAAAACGCGGCTCTTCATGGATGAACAGACCAAGCGAATGGCCGAGTCCGTGGCCGAATTTGCCTGCATAGCCGTTTTGGTCAATGTAATCGCGTGCAATTTTGTCAATCTCAGCATATGTTTTGCCCGGTGCTGCTGCCTCTGCCGCCATCAAATGCGCGGTAAGCACGGTATCATAGACATGACGCTGTTTATCGGTCACAAAGCCGACTGCAACAGTACGGGTCATATCACTGCAATAACCGTCATAGGAAGCGCCGAAATCCATTGTGATAAAGTCGCCGGCTTCCACTTTTTTGTCGGTCGGCACACCGTGCGGCATCGAGCTGTTGACACCCGAAACAGCAATCGTTTCAAATGCCAGTCCCGAAGCGCCCTGCTTTCTCATATGATATTCCATCTCGAGTGCAATGTCGCGTTCGCTCACACCCGGTTTGATATACGAAAGAATATGCGAAAACGTGTCGTCGGTGATTGCCTGTGCGCGTTTGATTGCCTCGACTTCCTGCGGGGATTTAAACGAACGCAGCAGATTCACTTCATTGCTCAGCCGGTCGTCGGCAAGCAGTGTAAGCGACGGCATTTTCTCCGCATAACGATGGTAATCCGAAAGCGTCATTGTCTCGGTTTCCACAGCAATACGGCTTGCCTTTTCCTCTGCGAAAAATGCCGCAGCCTGCTCGCACAGATTTCCCTGCAGCAATACCGGAAAATCGGTGATGACTTTCTGTGCTTTTTCGATATAACGCGAGTCAATAATGAACTGTGCGTGTTCGCGGGTGAACAGCAATGTGCCTGCCGAAGACTTCATTCCCGTCAGATACCGGCGGTTTAAGTCGGAAGTAATCATTGCACCGTCCACATCATCGGGCAGACGGCTCATCAGTTTTTTTAATGCTTCTGTCATTTTTGCTTCATCTCCCATTTGGATTGATACGGTTTTAAAAGTGCGCGTTTTCTGTAATACGCGCGGATGTGAATCGTTTCAAGCGTACGCCGAACTTTAAATGTCACGCCGGTTTCCTCAAGCATCGGACAAACAAGCACCGTGAACATGCCTTTTAAATTGCCGCCCACAATGTCGGTATAAATCTGATCACCGACGACGCCAATCTCCTGTACAGGCAGACCGAGCGCTTTCTGTGCTTTGGAAAACCCGATTGTCAGCGGTTTATAGCCGGGTGCAACAAAATCAAGTCCGAGATTTTTTGCAAACGGTGCGACTCGTTCCGGATAGTTGTTCGACACAATGATAAGCCGGATATCGCTTTCTTTCATTGCAGAAATCCACGCCTGTACATCGGCACGCAGCATCTGGCTGTTGTGGAGTGTTAGTGTGTTATCCACATCAAGGATCAGTCCTTTTAAGCCGTTTGCGCGCAAAAATGCCTGATCAATGCGCGTGACATCTTTTAAAATGACGTTCGGTTGAAAAACAGACATAACATCCTCCCGAAATAAACGAAAAAGCGAGCCTACGCCCGCTTTTTCTTTCTTACAAACACTTATCTATATTTGCGTTTCCGTGCAGCCTCAGACTTCTTTTTCCGTCTTACAGAAGGCTTTTCATAGTGTTCTCTTTTGCGAACCTCAGCCAACACACCGGACTTAACACAAGATCTTTTAAATCTTCTGAGCGCGCTGTCGAGAGACTCATTTTCTTTTACACGAACTTCTGACACTTTATTCCCTCCCTTTGCCGCATAGGCAGAGGTTTACAATCTATATTGCAACGAATTTATTATATCAAATTCGCACTACGATTGTCAAGCTTTTTCCAAAAAGTACGAAGATGAATTTTATCGAACGACAAAATTGACGAGTTTTCCCGGAACAACGATCTCTTTGACGATCTGTTTGCCCTCCATCGCCTGCTGCATTTTCTCGTTTTCTTTTGCGAGTGCAGCCATCTCCTCTTTGGAAGCGTTTGCATCCACTTCGACTTTCGCTTTGATCTTGCCGTTGACCTGCAGCACGATCTCCACGGTTGCCGCTTTGCATTTTGCCTCGTCATAGGAAGGCCATGCCTGCTCGTTGAGCATGCCGTCAAAGCCCTGAAGCTCATACAGCTCTTCAGTGATGTGCGGTGCAAACGGATTCAAGAGGATGAGCAAGGTGCGGTAATCCGCTTTTGTGAGGCTTCCTGCATCCTGAATATCATTTAACAGCGCCATCATTGCGGCGATTGCTGTGTTGAATTTGAGATTTTCGATATCCTCGCTGACTTTTTTGATCGTCTTGTGAATCGAAGATTCGATTTTCGGCGAATAGGCATCACCCTCGCAGACGATATCCTGCAAGTTCCAGACACGATCAAGGAAGCGTTTGCATCCGCGCAGACTGGTGTCTTTCCACGGTGCAGCTTTTTCAAAGTCACCGATGAACATTTCGTAAAGACGCATGGTATCTGCGCCGTATTCGTTGACAACGTCATCCGGATTGACGACATTGCCGCGGGATTTACTCATTTTCTCGCCGTTTTCGCCGAGAATCATGCCGTGGCTTGTACGTTTTGCATACGGTTCTTTGCAGCTGACGACACCGATATCATACAGGAATTTATGCCAGAACCGGGAGTAGAGCAAGTGCAGTGTGGTATGCTCCATACCGCCGTTGTACCAGTCAACCGGCAGCCAGTAATCGAGCGCTTCTTTTGCAGCCAGTGCCGACACGTTGTTCGGATCACAGTAGCGCAGGAAGTACCACGACGAACCAGCCCACTGCGGCATCGTATCGGTTTCGCGTTTTGCCGGGCCGCCGCAGCACGGACAGGTGGTGTTCACAAAGCTGTCGAGCTTCGAAAGCGGTGACTGACCGTCGTCGGTCGGCTCAAACGACTCGAGCTCCGGCAGCATCAGCGGCAGTTCTTCTTCCGGAACCGGAACGAATCCGCATTTTTCACAGTGTACGATCGGAATCGGCTCACCCCAGTAACGCTGACGGGAGAAGACCCAGTCACGGAGTTTAAAGTTCACTTTCGGATGACCGATGCCGTTTTCCTCGAGCCAAGCAATGATTTTTTTCTTTGCTTCCTCGACGCTCAAGCCATTAAGCATACCGGAGTTGACCATCACGCCGGTTGCACAGTCGGTGAACGCCTCTTTTTCGATATCGCCGCCTGCAACAACTTCGATGATCGGCAGGTTGAATGCCTTTGCAAAGTCATAGTCACGGGTATCGTGCGCCGGAACTGCCATGATGGCACCGGTGCCGTAGCTCATCAGGACATAGTCCGAAATGAAGATCGGAATTTCTTTTTCGTTGACCGGGTTGATCGCACGGATGCCCTGAATCTCAACGCCTGTTTTATCTTTTGCGATCTCACTGCGTTCAAAATCGGATTTTTTCGCTGCCGCTTCCTGATATGCAGAGATTTCGTCCATATTTTTGATAAGATCTGCTTTTTCGCGGATCATCGGGTGCTCCGGCGAAATAACCATATAAGTCGCACCGAACAGCGTATCCGGACGGGTGGTATAAACAGTCAGTGTATCGCCGGCAGTCGTTTTAAAGTTGACTTCTGCACCGGTCGAACGGCCGATCCAGTTTTTCTGCGAAACTTTGACGCGTTCGATGTAATCAACGTCATCAAGATCGTCGATCAAGCGCTGTGCATATTCGGTGATTTTTAACATCCACTGGCTTTTAACCTTGTGTACGACTTCGCCGCCGCAGCGCTCGCAGACGCCGTTGACGACTTCTTCGTTTGCCAAAACGACTTTACAGGATGTACACCAGTTGACGTTCATTTCGCTTTTGTATGCCAGACCGTGCTTAAACAGCTGCAAAAAGATCCACTGGGTCCATTTGTAATATGCCGGGTCGGTGGTATTGATTTCGCGGCTCCAGTCAAATGACAGACCGAGCGACTGAATCTGCTCTTTAAAATGCGCCACGTTTTTGGCTGTGACGATCTCCGGATGGATGTGATTTTTCATCGCATAGTTCTCGGTCGGCAAGCCGAATGCGTCCCATCCCATCGGATACAGCACGTTATAGCCCTCTAAACGGCGTTTTCTTGACACGATGTCAAGTGCTGTGTACGGACGCGGATGTCCGACGTGCAGGCCCTGTCCCGACGGATACGGAAATTCCACCAGCGCATAATATTTCGGCTTTGAATAGTCGTTTTCTGCGCGGAATGTCTGTTTTTCTTCCCAGATTTTCTGCCATTTTGACTCAATGGCTTTAAAATCATATTTCATTTGACCCCATACTCCTTACTGCTGTTTGTTATTCTTCGATTCCCAGAATCTCTTTCACGTCAAGCCGTGTGCCGTCCGACCACAGTTTTTCCAAATTATAATAGCTGCGGGACGGTTCGTGGAAGATATGAACAATGACATCGATGTAATCGAGAATAATCCAGTTTGCTGTCTGATACCCTTCCACACTTTTGGGCAGACGGCCTTCTTGTTTTAACTGATACTCCACCTCGTCGGCAAGCGCACGGACGTGTGTGGTGTTGTCCGCCGATGCGATGACAAAATAGTCGCCGAGGATGGTGACGTCATGCACCCGGATTGCTTCAATCTGATCGGCTTTTTTATTGTCGAGGATTTCGATAATCCGTTTGGTCAGTGCTAAAGAATCCATTGATGTTCCTCCGTTTTATTTGTTTGCCGCCGAAAGCTGTTCGCACAATTCATTATAGCAGTCAATTGAATCGAACGCAATCGGAAGCGATTGTTTTACCAGTTTTTTGATCGTGAAGCGCTGCGCATAAAGCAATACGCCATTTAGATCGGAAAATGCGCGTTCACGCAGTTCTTCCGCTTCTTTGTAGGTTCTGTCATAGGACACGACATCGGCAACATATACGATTTTTTCGAGCAGGCTCATGCCGCGGCGGCCGGTTGTATGATACCGGATTGCGTTGAGCACGTCCTCATCTGTCACCGAAAACCATTTAGGCACCGTTAAAAACGCTGTGATGCCGTGATAGACATTCGGATTAGCCAGCAAAGAAGTATCATTGATTATACCAGATTCTTTGAGGATTGTAAACTGCACATCGGCAGGAATTTCCTTGGCAATATCGTGTAAAAGACCTGCCGCCTTTGCCGCGGTCACATCCGCGCCGTATACTTCGGCCAGTTCGCCGGACAGCCGTGCGACTGCGAGCGTATGTTCATATCGCTTTTTTGAAAGTGCTTTTTGTGCCGCCTGTTCAAACTTTAAAAGATCCGTCTTCGCCGCCTCCTTTATTCATAGAGATGATGTTCCTTGATATACGAGAGCACCGCCGGCGGAACATGCGGCGACGTACCGGTTTCTTTGATGTTCTTGCGCACCTCGGTGGACGAAACGGGAATTTCCTCGACCGGCAGAATCAGAATCCGTTGTGCATAGCGCAAAAGCGGTTCGCGGTCACTGCAAAGTGCGGTATATTCATCTTTTTCCCGTGCGCCGGCGACAAGTGTTGCCAATGTGAGGATTTCCTCGAAGCAGTACCACTTGTCAAACGACGAAAGCATATCCGAACCGACAAGCAGAAAAAGCTGTGCATCCGGAAATGCAGTGTGAATTTCCCGCAGGGTATCGACTGTATAGCTTTTGCCCTGCCGTTTCTGTTCGATATCACTCACTTCAACGGCTTTTTCGCTTTTGAATGCAAGTGAAAGCATCGCCATGCGGTCTTTTCCGGAAGCTAATTCCTTTGCCTGCTTATGCGGCGGCACATTTGCGGGAATCACGATCATCCGGTCGAGCGAAAGCGCGTCGATACACTGGCGGCACAAACTCACATGCCCGTCATGCACGGGATTGAATGTCCCGCCGTAAATGCCGATTTTCTCGCTCATGCGTCCAAGTCATAAATCGGTTCTTTGTTGTTTCGCTTGTACAACACAAATTTCGAACCGATCACCTGCACGATGTCGCACTCCGCTGCCTCAGCAAGTTCCTGTGCAGCTTCTCTTGCCGTGAGCAGGCTGTTTTCAAGCACTTTGCCCTTGACAAGCTCACGCGACGGGAATGCGTCGTTTAACTGTTTTAATACGGTCGGCGTGATGCCGTTTTTGCCGATAATCAAAATCACTTCGAGCGAATTGGCATATTTGCGAAGCGCTGCGCGCTGTTTTGTCGTAATCATTCGGTTTCTCCTTTTCTCTGCTTTAAGAATGCATCCATTTTTTTAAGCGCCATACCGCGGTGGCTGATGGCGTCTTTTTCTTCCGGAGTGCATTCTGCCATGCTTTTTTCTCCGACCATGAAGATCGGATCATATCCAAATCCGTTCTCGCCGCGCGGGCCGGTTCCGATTTTGCCCTCGCATGTACCGTGGAACGAATAGACTTCATCGTCTGAAAGAACGAGCGAAATCGCACATTCAAACCGCGCGGTGCGCTGTTCATCCGGCACATCTTTAAGCTCTGTAAGCACCTTTTCATAACGGCCGATATCGTCAAGACCCGGTCCGCCGTAGCGTGCAGAAAACACACCCGGTGCACCGCCCAGTGCATCAACCGAAAGGCCCGAATCATCCGCCACAGTCGGCAGTCCGCTCAAATCAAACACGGCTTTTGCCTTGATATATGCGTTTCCTCCAAAGGTATCGGCGTTTTCCTCCGCCTCGCACACGATGCCTGCATCGCGAAGCGACAGCACGGTATAGCCGTGCGGCTCTAAAATGCGTGTAAACTCCTTGACCTTATGGGCGTTGTTTGTTGCAACGATCAGTTTCATCTGCCTGCACCTCCTGCTCAGTCAAACAGTGCGTTCACAAAATCCTGTGCGACAAACGGCTGTAAATCGTCGATCTTTTCGCCCACGCCGACGAATTTGACCGGGAGTCCCAGTTCATCTTTGATGGCGATCACGATGCCGCCTTTCGCCGTACCGTCGAGTTTTGTCAGCACGATACCGGTGATGCCTGCGGTTTCTTTGAATTCGCGTGCCTGATTGACACCGTTTTGACCGGTCGTCGCATCAATGACAAGCAGAATTTCGCGATCGCAGTCGCCTGCCTCGCGGTCGATGACACGCGAAATTTTCGCAAGCTCGTCCATCAGGTTTTTCTTGTTGTGAAGCCGTCCCGCTGTATCACAGATAATGAGGTCTGCGCCGCGTGCCTGTCCGGCTTTGATCGTATCATATACAACCGCGGCAGGATCAGCACCCTCTGCGTGACGAATCATATCAACGCCTGCGCGCTCCGCCCAAATGCCGAGCTGATCGGCAGCCGCTGCACGGAATGTATCTGCCGCACCGAGGATGACCTTTTTGCCCTGTGCTTTATAATTTGCCGCCAGCTTGCCGATTGTGGTTGTTTTGCCGACACCGTTGACGCCGATCATCAGAATGACTGACGGTTTTGTGCTGATATGCATTTCATCCGAACCGGACATCATCTCGGAAATGATCTCTTTGAGCATATCTTTGATCACAGCCGGATCGGTTGCACCCGTCTTTTTGATACGGCTGCGCAGTTCATCGCAGATTTTCACCGATGTCTGCACGCCGATATCACACAGAATCAGCGTCTCCTCGAGTTCTTCAAAGAAGTCCTCGTCAATTTTTGTAAACGAATGAATCACCGTTTCCACCCGGCGAATCATCGAATCCTTCGTCTTTTTGAGTCCGTTTTTAATTTTATCAAAAAAGCCCATCTCGCGTCCTCCTTTATTCCGCCGAAAGCAGATTGTTTGTACTCGGTTCGGAAAGCGTCAGTGTCAAAAGCTTCGACACGCCGTCCTCCTGCATCGTAACACCATACAGCACATCCGCCGCCTCCATCGTACCGCGGCGGTGCGTAATCATGATAAACTGTGTCTGTTCGGAAAGCGTTTTCAAATATGCCGCATATTTATCGACGTTCACGTCATCAAGCGCCGCCTCGATCTCGTCGAGAATACAAAACGGCGCCGGATGTACCCGCAGAATCGCAAAATAAATCGCAATCGCCACAAACGCCTGCTCGCCGCCGGAGAGAAGCGTTAAATTTTTGATCACCTTTCCGGGCGGTTCGACATGAATTTCGATGCCTGTTTCCAGCACGTCGGACGGATCGGTCATCGTGAGCTCTGCGCGGCCGCCGCCGAACAGATCGACAAAAATCTGCTTAAAGTGACGGTTGATCTGCGCGAAATTCTCAGAAAACACCGTTTTCATCTGCTGGGTGAGTTCATCGATAAGCTTTAACAGCTCCCGCTTTGACTGCTCCGCATCCGAAATCTGATGCGTTAAGAATGTATATCGTTCGTTGACCTCACGGTATTCCTCGATGGCGTCCACATTGACACTGCCGAGTGCACGGATTTTATTCCGCACGGTCGAAAGCATCATATTTGCTTTTGTCAGATCCTCAACCGGTTTTGCAAGTTTTATAGCTTCCGCACGGGTGAGTTCATATTCGCTCCAGAGCTTTTCGACAAGCTCGTCAAACGTCTTTTGAATCTGCGCTTTCCGCTCCTCGAGCCGTACCGATTCGCTCATATACTGCTCGCGGATCTGCTGAAGCTTTCGTTCTTCCTCACGCAGTGCTGTCGTTTTCCCCTCGGCCTCCTGCCGTTTGACTGAAAGCACCGCGATTTCCTTGTCTACTTCGGCAAACCGCGTTTGAAGCGTTTGACAAAGCGCTTGTTTCTCTTCGATTTTTACGCGGATTTCTTCGTTGTCTGCACGAAGCTGTTCACACAGCGCGTAAAGCCGCTCTTTCTGATCGGCTCCCATTTCGGCGGTGCGCTTGATCATCTCAATTTCCTGACAGAGAAGTGCATATTCCTTCATCGCTTCGCTGTATGCGTCGCGAATCCTTCCGGTATCCTGCTCTGTTTGCTGTTCCGCGCCTTCTGTTTTCACGATTTCTTCGTGAAGCAAAGCGAGCACCTGCTCAATTTCTGCAATCTGTGCGTCTGCCGCTTCCTCGCGGTTTGTGAGCATCGCGATCGTCTCTTCAAACGCTTTCGCCCGTTCGGCACGAACCTGCTCGTCGTCACGCTCATGCGAAATCTGTTCGCGCGCCTGCGCAATCAGCGAAGAAAGATGCGTTTTTTCGCTCTGTGCACGGATATTGTCCTCCTGCATCGTACGGCTCTGCGCCTCGGAAGCCGAAATTTCCGCCGAAAGCTTTCTCACTTCCTGTTCAATCGATGCAAACGATTCTGAAAGCGACTGCTTTTTCTCGGAAAGTGTCCGTGCAACGGTGCGGAGTTCTAAAATCTCGTTTTTCCGGCTCAAAAGACCCGTGCTTTTATTTTTAGAACCACCCGTCATCGAACCGCCGGCGTTGACCACCTGACCATCGAGTGTAACGATGCGGAATTTATACTGGTTTGCCTTTGCGATCGAAACCGCATCGTCCAAATCCTCCGCCACAACGACACGGCCGAGCAGAGAATCCATCACACCCTGATACACCGGTGCAAACGACACAAGATTGCATGCAAGACCCACAAAGCCGTCAAACCGCTCGAGCCCGCGGCAGTCTAATCGATTGCCTTTGACAGCGGACAGCGGCAAAAATGTTGCACGGCCGAGTTTTTCTTCCTTCAAAAGACGAATCGCTGCTTTTGCATTTTCTTCGTTTTCGGTAATAATATGCTGCAGCGAACCGGACAGCGCCGTTTCAATTGCTGTTGCATATTGATCCTTTACCGTAATGCAGTTGGACACTGTGCCGTGAATGCCCGAAAGCACACCGCGCTGTCCGCGTTTTAATACCTCTTTGACACTGAATGCATAACCGTCGAGGCTCTGTTCCATTGCTGTGAGCAGTTTTTCTTTCTGGGACGCCTCTGTAAGCTGTTTGTCGATCGCACGGATTTCCTCGCTGAGTGCATCTCGTTTTTGCTCCCGCCGCTCTTTTTTCAGTGAAAGACCGGCACGGGTATTTTTCTCTCGCTCCATCTGCTCTGTGACCGATGCAATCAGCGCATCTGCCTGAAGAATCGACTGTTCATAAGAAGCAAGCTGTTCTTTCTGATGTGCAATCATCTGTGCACGACGTTCTGCATCGGCGCTTAGCTGTGCAAGCGACTCGCTTGCCGCCTGTTTTGCAAGCTGTGCCGATGATTTGTCGATGGTCATTTTATGCAGTTTTTCCCGTTCAGCCTGCTCCCTCTTGGCAAGCTCTGCACGCTGTGCAAAAATTGCCGCGCGCTTTTCCTCGCTGTCTGTCTGTTCTTTTAACAGCGATTCAGCTTTTTCTTTCATTTTCTGCGCTTCGGTTTGTTTTTCTTCCACACGATGCGCAGCATCCAAAACGGTCTGCTCTGTCTGCAAAATATCAAGTTCGGTACGTTTTCTCTGTTCATCGTTGTGACGGATATCATTCTCGAGCACCGCACATTCCGATTCTGCCGCAGAAACCTCCGCCTGCATCTTCGTTTTTTGCTGCCGGAGCGTATCCGCTTCCACCATACAGCGCTGCATCTCTTCAAACGCCGATGCAGACTGTGCTTCATTTTGCTTTAGAAGATCATCCGTTTCGGCAAGGCGCTGACTGCTCACCAAAAGCTTGTCACTTTGATCCTTAAGCGCCCGATTTGACGATTCGATCGTATCGGTCCAGATGGAAACTTCGAGTTCCTTTTTCTCAGCGGCAAGCGTCAAAAACGCTTTTGCCTTCTCCGACTGGGAACGAAGCGGTGCCAAACGGCTTTCAAGCTCTGTCAGAATGTCACGCAGCCGCGCCAAATTCTCCTCAGCACGCACAAGATTGCGCTGTGCCTCCGTTTTGCGGTAACGGAATTTCGCAATTCCGGCCGCCTCTTCAAAGATCTCGCGCCGCTGTGTGCTCTTTGCCTGCACAATCTCTGCGATTTTGCCCTGTCCAACCAGCGAATAGCCGTCTTTTCCCAAACCGGTATCAAGAAAACTCTCCTGCAAATCACGCAGTCTGACCGGTTTGCGATTGATCATATATTCACTCTCGCCCGACCGGTCATACCGGCGGGTGATTGTCACTTCATCTTCCTCAATATGGAGTGTGCGGTCTTTATTGTCAATCGTCAAAGACACCTCGGCAAATCCCTGCGCTCTGCGCGTTTTCGTACCGGTGAAAATGACGTCCTCCATCTTGTCGCCTCGCAGTGTTTTGGTCGACTGTTCGCCGAGCACCCAGCGCACCGCGTCGCTGATGTTGCTTTTACCGCTGCCATTCGGACCGACAACGGCGGTAAGACCGTTTCCGAACGTCACTTTTGTCTTGTCGGGAAACGACTTAAACCCCTGAATTTCCAGACTTTTTAACCGCAAAATTCTCACTCCTTTCCACAAGTACACGATACACCGGAATCTGTTCATCCGGCTTTATTTTGAGGAAAAATCCTCTCGTTTCAAATTCTTTTTTATTGCACTGTGCATGTCCCACTGCTTTTGACACACATGACGGATGCACAAACACTGTATAGTGTCCGTCCGGCTGTCCGCACAACGCTTCTTCTATCCGCCGCCGGTACAGAACCGATTCGCACAGTTCACGAAACGCCGGGTGATAAAGTCCGCCTATTTGCGTCTTAATCAACGACGCGGAATCCTGAAGCCCAAGACGAATGACCGGAATACCGTGCGCATCAAAAAGCTCAAGCAAATCTGCACACACTTCTACACCTGTCCAAAGCGTCATCGGCACATACGCGCCCGCTTCATACAGCGATGCAAGCATTGTTCCTTTGACGATCACCGTCGGATAAATCCGCACAAAGTCCGGCGAAAGCGCGCACAGTTCCCTTGCAGTATACATTGCATCTTCCGGACAAGTGTCGCCGTAAAGTCCGACCATCATCTGAAGTCCGAGCGAAAATCCCGCTTCCCTGATGCGTTTTGATGCCTGTCGTACCTCTTCCGCTGTGTGACCGCGTCCGTTTTTTAAAAGCACCTCGTCCCGCATCGACTGCGCGCCGAGTTCGATTGTTTTCACGCCATATTCTTTGAGCAGTGAAAGCATCGGCGGCTCGACTGCATCGGGACGGGTAGACACCCGAATACCCGCGCAATCTCCGTGTTCAACAAACGGAAATGCTGCCGTCAGATACGCACGCACCCGCTCCTCGCCGATCGCTGTAAAGCTGCCGCCGAAAAACGCCACTTCCATATCAGAAGTGAGCAAGCACTGCTCTTTCGCCCGCGCCAGTGTATCTGCGACTTCCTGCGGTGTGACTGCCGCTTCCTGTCCGGAAATGGCATGCTGTTCGCAGAAACTGCACTGATGCGGACAGCCGTAATGCGGAATAAAGAACGGAAACGTCTTATGTTTCATAGCCCATGAGCGAAAGCGCCTCTTTTGCCGCAAGCTGCTCGGCCTGCTTTTTGCTGCGGCCTGTACCAGTGCCGATCACGTTCGAGTTTAGGTGTACTTCGACTGTGAATGCCTTGTTGTGATCAGGACCCGACTCGCCGACAAGCACATATTCGATTTTTTCCTCGCGGTTTTTCTGAATGATCTCCTGGAGCGCCGTTTTATAGTCGCTTGTCATGCTGATGCGGTGAATGTCCATATGTTTTGGCATAAAACGGAGCACAAACCGCTTTGCCGGCTCATAGCCGCCGTCCAGATAAATCGCCGCCAAAACGGCCTCAAATGCATCGGATACCACAGACGGCCGTGTGCGTCCGCCGGTGTTCTCCTCGCCTTTTCCGAGCAGGATAAAATCGCCGAGTCCGATTTCGTTTGCAAACTGAAACAAACTCTTTTCGCACACAAGCGATGCGCGAAGCTTTGTCAAATCTCCCTCCGGCTGATGGCGATAGTGCGAAAACAGATACTCCGCAACGATCAGCGAAAGCACGGAATCGCCCAAAAATTCAAGCCGCTCGTTGTCTTTTAAATTGCGCCGACCCTCGTGTGAATAAGAGGAATGGGTCAGCGCCTCATTTAAGAGAATCGGATTTTCAAACGAATATCCGATTGCCTCTTCAATTTTTTTAAACTGTTCCATCGTTTTGTCTTTCCTTGTTTTGCTGTCTTAACTGTTCCATCGAGGACGTGATCTCGCCGATGACATCCATCTTCACGAAATCGCGCGCCTGACGGATTGCATTTTTAAATGCCACACCGTTTGAACTGCCGTGTGCTTTGATGACCGGCTTTGAAATACCCAAAAGCGGTGCGCCGCCGTATTCGGTATAGTCCATCTTTTTCTTGAAGCCCTTGACTTTTTTGAGTACCAAAAGGCCGGCGAGTGTTCCCATAAACGAACTTTTGAAAATATCTTTGAGTGCGTTGCCGATCATTTTGCCAAGGCCTTCGGTGAGTTTTAAAATCACGTTTCCGGTAAAACCGTCGGTGATGACCACATCTGCGTCACCGCGCGGAATATAACGCGGTTCAATATTACCGGTGAAGTGAAACAGGTCGCTGTCCTTCATCATGGCATGCACACCAAGCTCGAGCGCACGGCCTTTTGTTTCCTCCGCACCGATATTGACGACTGCCACGCGCGGAGATGCGATTTTCATGATCTTCTCCATATACACAGAACCCATCACGCCGAACTGCACGAGCATTTCCGGACGGCATTCAACGTTTGCGCCTGCGTCCATAAGCATATAGCATCCGGTTTCTGACGGAATAATCGGTGCGAGCGTCGCACGGCGCACGCCTTTGATTCGGCGCAGCATGAGCGATGCGCCGACAACCATTGCGCCGGTACTTCCCGCACAGACAACGGCGTCGCCTTTGCCCTCGTTTAAGAGTTCAAACGCTTTTGCCATCGAAGAATCTTTATATTCGGTCATGATATCCTGCGGATGTGCATCCACCGGAATCACACTCGGCGCATGAACGATCTCGATGCCGTCAAGCGAAATATTGTTTTCTTTTGCGCAGGATAAAATCTGCTCTTTATCGCCAGTCATGATGATGGAAACGCCATATTCGTCCACCGCCATGCGGCTTCCTTCCAAAACGGCTTTCGGCGCATGATCGCCGCCGAATCCGTCGATAATGATTCTCATTATTCTTCCCCCTCTTGTCTTAATACCCGGTCAAGCGACGCGAGCGCACGCTCCGCCAGCTGCCGGTACCGTTCTTTTTTATCGCGCACCGGTGCATTAAGCGGCGGCAAAATGCCCATATTCGCCCCCATCGGCTGAAAGTCGGTGACGGTTTCGTCCGAAATATACCGGCTCAGCGCACCGCACATCGTATCTGCCGGAAGTGCAAGCGCCGGTTTTCCCTGCAAATAGCGGAACATATTTTTTGCCGCAATAATGCCGCTCATCGCCGACTCCATATAGCCCTCAACACCGGTCATCTGCCCTGCAAAATAAAGTCCCGGCCGTTCTTTGAAAGAGAACGACGCATGAAGCAAACGCGGTGAATCCAAAAACGTATTGCGATGCATTACGCCATAGCGCGCAAACTCCGCATGTTCAAGGCCCGGAATCATCGAAAACACGCGCTTTTGCTCGCCGAATTTCAGATTTGTCTGGAATCCGACCAAATTATAAAGCGTGCCGTCTGCATTCTCCTTGCGAAGCTGCACGACTGCCCACGGACGGTGTCCTGTCCGCGGATCACGCAGTCCCACCGGCTTTAACGGACCGAACCGAATCGTATCGGCACCGCGTTTTGCCATCACTTCCACCGGCATGCAGCCCTCATACACTTTCAGTCCGTCAGCGCGGTCAAAGCTGTGCAGGGGCGCCGATTCTGCCGAAATGAGCGCTTCATAAAACCGCTCATATTCCTCTTTGTTCATCGGACAGTTTAAATAATCGTCGTCGCCGCGGTCATACCGGGATGCCGCAAACGCAACAGACCGGTCAATGCTTTCCGCTGTGACGATCGGTGCCGCCGCATCGTAGAAACTAAGCCGCCGTTTGTGCACAAGCTCGCCAATGGCATCTGCCAGTGCGTCCGACGTGAGCGGACCGCTTGCAATAATGCAGTTTCCGTCCGGAATTTCGGTGACTTCTTTAGAAATGACCGTGATATTCGGATGTGTTTTGATTTTCTCTGTGATATAGTCGGAAAACAGTGTGCGGTCGACCGCCAGTGCACCGCCTGCCGCAACACTGCATTGCGCAGCGCTTTCGAGCGTCAGCGATCCCATGCGCCGCATTTCTTCCTTTAAAAGGCCTGCGGCGCTTTCCACCCGTGCGGCTTTCAAGGAATTCGAGCAGACAAGCTCGGCAAATCCGCTGTAATGGTGCGCAGGCGAATATTTTTTAGGCTTCATCTCATAAAGCGAAACCGAAACACCGTGCTGTGCAAGCCAATAGGCCGCTTCACAGCCTGCAAGGCCTGCGCCGATCACTGTAACATTCATTCGTCTTTCAATCCTCTTTCATAGCTGCACGATTCGTTTGAACAATAGATTTTGCCGTTGCGGCCGCTCTTTTTGAGCAGTGTTTTGCCGCACTGCGGACAGTGCTCTGCAATCGGCGGGTCCCAGGACAAGAATGAGCATTCCGGATTCTTTTCGCATCCATAGAATTTTTTGCCCTTTTTCGATTTCTTC
Source organism: Merdimmobilis hominis (assembly GCF_016901855.1). Lineage (GTDB taxonomy): Bacteria > Bacillota > Clostridia > Oscillospirales > Ruminococcaceae > Paludihabitans. The sequence goes on from NZ_JACJKY010000006.1 coordinate 133,162, forward strand.
TCGAGAATTTTAGAACCGCAGAGCGGACATTCACCCGGCATTTCACTGACAATGCGTTTTGTGTTTTTGCATTCCGGATAGCCCGGGCAAGCGAGGAATTTGCCAAACCGTCCGCTTTTTATGACCATCTTGCGTCCGCAGAGCTCGCAGACGACATCGGTTTCTTCATCGGGAATGCGGTATGATTTACCCTCGGTTTCTGCCTCCGCTTTTGCGAGCGTTTCTTCAAAGCCGTCATAGAAGCTGTGCAGAACAGCTGTCCAGGACTTATCGCCGTCCTCGATCTCGTCGAGATCTTTCTCCATGTTCGCCGTAAAATCAGCGTCAACGATTTGTTCGAAATGCTCTTTCATGAGCTTCGTCGTCACTTCGCCGAGCTCCGTCGGTTTTAACTGCTTGCCCTCGCGCTCGACATAGTTTCTGCCGAGAATCGTCGTAATCGTCGCCGCATAGGTACTCGGACGGCCGATGCCGTTTTCCTCAAGTTCCTTAATAAGCGATGCCTCTGTGTAGCGGGGAGGCGGCTGTGTAAAATGCTGACTGCCTTTGACATCCTGCGGGTCGAGATAATCTTTCTCGGCAAGCGGCGGCAATACACCGCCCTCTTCTTTTTCTTCATCGCGGCTCTCAGTGTACAGCACGGTAAAACCATCGAATTTCACCGTAAAACCGGATGCTTTGAACATATAGCCCGCCGCGTCGATCTGTGCCGCCACGGTATCGAGCAGTGCGCTCGCCATCTGGCTTGCGATAAACCGCTCCCAGATGAGTTTATACAGTTTATACTGATCGGATGTGAGGCTCGCTTTGACCTTGTCCGGCGAAAGTTCCGGCAAGGACGGACGGATTGCCTCATGTGCATCCTGCGCGTTGTTTTTCGATTTGTAGACGCGCGGTGTCTGCGGAATATATGCTTTTCCGTATGTCTGCTCGATATAATCGGCTGCTGCCGCTTTTGCTTCGTCGGAAATCCGGAGCGAGTCGGTTCTCATATAGGTAATCAGACCGATTGCGCCCAAACCTTCCACATCGACGCCCTCATAGAGCTCCTGCGCCGCTTTCATTGTGCGGCGTGCCTGGAAACCGAGTTTGCGTGATGCCTCCTGCTGCATGGTAGAAGTCGTAAACGGCGGCGCCGGCGATTTCTGACGCACCCGGTTTGTCACAGACATAACCTGATAATCCGCATGCGCAACGGAAGCCAAAATGGCGTCTGTTTCCTCTTTGGTATGCAGATCAATCTTTTTGCCGTCCTTGCCGTAAAATTTTGCGACAAACGGCTTATCAGACGACGGTGCTTTCAGCATCGCTTCAATCGACCAGTATTCCTGCGGCACAAAATTGCGGATTTCTTCCTCACGGTCAACAATCATGCGTACCGTCACTGACTGCACACGTCCCGCCGACAAACCGCTTTTAACTTTTTTCCAGAGAAACGGACTCAGTTTATAGCCGACTAATCGGTCAAGAATCCGGCGCGCCTGCTGGGAATTGACAAGCGCTTCGTTCACTTTGCGCGGTGAAGCCATACCGCTTTTGACGCCGCTTTTTGTGATCTCATTAAACGTCACACGGTTTTTCTCGTTTAAATCAACACCCAAAAGCTGTGCCAAGTGCCAGGAAATCGCTTCGCCTTCGCGATCTGGGTCGGTTGCAAGATAAATTTTGTCTTTATCCTTTGCCGCCGCTTTCAGCTTTTTGATGGTTTCAGATTGTTTTCGAATGTTAATATATTTTGGCGCAAAATCATTTTCGGTGTCCACACCAAGACGCGATTTTGGAAGATCGCGTACATGTCCCATGGATGCAACGACTTCGTAATTTCGGCCCAGATATTTTTTAATTGTTTTCGCCTTTGCCGGCGATTCCACAATGACCAGTTTCTTTGCCATACTGCCTCCACACCATTTTTTACACTTATTTTACCTCTTCGCCGCCGACATATCGTCCGCCGACCGGAGAGGAAATCGCTCCCGACAATTCAAGATCCGTGAGCACTGAATACAGTGTTCCCACATCCAGCTGGCAGAGAACCGCCAGCTCATCAATCGTTTTCGGGTGCGTATCTAAATGATTATACACCATTTTGTGGATTTCATCAAACATTGTTTCTACTGTTTCTTGCTTTTTTTCGGATTTTGAACGGGTTTTCTCTTGAGAAACCGTTTCATTTTCATCCCGTTTGTTCCATTTGGAGCCGGGACTGTGCTTTGAAAGGCCTTTCATCGAAACGATTCCCGCATATCCGTAATCACCTTTTAATTCGGACAAATCAAGTTTCTCCGAAAAGGCTGCATACAGCGGGAGTGCAATATCCTCCGCAGCAAACACGGGAACAGCGCCGTCTCTTAAGTAGCGGATCACACCGTTATAGTTTGGATCAAACAGATCACACGGCGGTACACAGTAAAGCTCTTTTCCCTGCTCAAGCGCGTGTTCCGCCGTCAAAAGCGTTCCGCTGCGAACCGGCGCCTGCACAATCAGCACCCCGACCGCCAGCGCTGCCATCAGCCGATTACGGACAGGAAACGTTTGCCTTGTTACGTTCACACCGGGCGGATACTCGGAAACGAGTGCACCGCCGCTGTTTAAAATCGCACGCTTAAGTTTCCCGTTTTCTGCCGGATAGTTCACATTCAGTCCGCATGCAAGCACAGCGATCGTTTTTCCGCCTGCTTCGATAGCGGCACGATGCGCCTGTGCATCAATGCCGACTGCGCATCCGCTCACAATCGTGCATCCCGCCTTCGCAAGATCGGCCGAAAGCTGTCTTGCCACTGCAAGCGAATATTCACTCGCACTCCGCGTGCCAATCACCGTGACAACCGGTTCTTCGTCAATTCCCGAAAAAGCACCGAGCACATAAAGCACGGTGGGCGGTGCAAACAGATTACGAAGCCGCTCCGGATAATCGGGATCATTTTGCGTCAGCACACGGATTTTATGATGTGCGCAATCGTTTAAAATCCGATCCGCACGTTCGATCAACGTGCGTTTAACGATGGCTGCTTCCTTTTTTGTCAAAATGCCACACGAAGCAAGGTCTTGTTCTTCCGCCTCATAAATAGCTTTCGCCGAACCATACTGCGCAAGCAGTCTTCCGGGAAGCGGACTCCCATACGGAAAGCACTGCGAAAGCCAGACATCATAACGCTTGTCCTCCATGTGAAACATCCCCTTTCAGCGATTCATCTCCCACATCAGAATACACGCAGCCATCGAAGCATTTAACGACTCCGTATTTCCTTTCATCGGAATTGTAATCCGATGATCTGCCGCCTGTGAGATCGATTGCGGCAACCCATTGCCTTCATTGCCAATGAGCAGAAGGCTGTCCTGCGCAAAGGAAAACGTACCGATTTTCTGTGCGTCCGCATCCACAACCGACGCATACACAGCCGCACCGTTCGACTGAAACGCTTCAATCGCCGTCATAGCATCCGGCACCGTCTGCACCATCATGCGAAACAGCGACCCCATCGTACTGCGAATGACTTTCGGATTATAGACATCGCACGTTCTGCTCGTCACAAGCACGCGGTCAATGCCGACAGCCTCGGCTGTCCGGATAATCGTGCCCACGTTGCCTGCATCCTGCAAATCGACGAGCAGGATACTCTTTCCTTTGTGTTCTATTGTAGCGCAGGACGAATCGTTGTCAAGCTTCTTTGCAATCGCATAGACGCCCTGCGGTGTCTGCACCTGCGAAAGCTTTGATTCCAAACTCCCCTCAATCAAAAACACCTGTGCGCTCGCGCCTATGATCTCCTCCCGATACGCAAGCCGTTCAAGGCACGGCGCGGTGATAAACAGCGTATCAAGTAAAATCCCGCTGCGCACCGCTTCATACACAAGCTTCGTTCCCTCAATGGCAAATTCGCCTGCGTCCGTCCGCGCAGATTTTGATGTGCAGAGTTTCACATAGCGTTTAATCTGCCGGTTGTCTTTTGATGAGATTTGTTCAAACAACGTTTGTTCCGCCTTTCTTTTTCCACATACGAAAAACGCCCGAGTCGTTTTGACCGGGCGATTTTTTCAAAAAATTACAGGTGTGCTTTTGCCTGCTCGCACAGAGCGGTGAAAGCAGCAGCGTCATGAATAGCGATCTCAGAGAGCATTTTGCGGTTTAAAGTCACGCCAGCTTTTTTGAGGCCGTTCATGAAGGTGGAGTAGTTCATGCCGTTTGCTTTGCAAGCAGCAGAGATGCGGGTGATCCACAGTCTTCTGAAGTCGCGTTTTTTCAGTCTGCGGCCGATGTACGCATACTGACCGGATTTCATCACTGCCTCTTTTGCAGTTTTAAACAGCTTGCTTTTGCCGCCCCAGTAACCTTTTGCAAGTTTGAGCGTTTTATTTCTTCTCTTACGAGTAGCCATTGCTCCTTTAATACGAGCCATAATTCAGTACCTCCGTTTATTCTTCCTATGTGTTGATTATTTGTACGGGATCAGCTTTTTGATAGCTGCAACGTTTGTTTTATCTGCATACGCACCCATACGAAGCGCTCTTTTGCGTTTGGTTGTTTTTTTGTTGAGGATGTGGGATTTGTTAGCGTGCGCGCGTTTTACTTTGCCGTTTTTGGTCAGTTTAAAGCGTTTTTTCGCACCGGTATGTGTTTTTACTTTAGGCATGGTAAAAAGCCTCCTTGATTTTAATTACTTTGCAGCTTTTGGCGCAATGAACACAGCCAGGCTGCGTCCTTCCATTTTCGGCGGTTTGTCGACCGATCCGACCTCAGCACAAGCTTCAATGAATCGCTCGAGCAATGTTTTGCCCATTTCCGGGTGTGCAAGCTCTCTGCCGCGGAAGCGCACAGAAACTTTCACTTTGTCGCCGCTCTTTAAAAATTTCTTTGCCTGATTCGCTTTTGTGTCAAAATCGTGCACATCAATGTTTAAAGACATGCGTACTTCTTTGACGTCAACGGTTTTCTGGTTCTTTCTTGCTTCTTTTTCGCGTTTTGCCTGCTCATAACGGTATTTACCGTAGTCCATGATGCGGCACACCGGCGGAGTCGCCTGCGGCGCGATTTTCACAAGATCCAGATTTTGTTCTGCAGCGATCTTCATTGCCTCACGCGGAGACATGATGCCAAGCTGGCTGCCGTCGCTGCCGACGACGCGGATCTCCTTGTCACGAATCTCTTCATTCATGAGCAATTCATTCGTTTTGCTAATGACCAAGCACCTCCAAAAAATGAAAGAAAATAAACAAGCGCAGACGAACTCGCCTGCGCTTTTTCAACACAAAGAAACACGGAATCATTCCGCTTTTTTCCGTATTGACCCGTGCAATCCATTATCCACAGGTGAGAACATGGCGGTTCTGCTTTGTTTTCCTAAAGATTATAGCATGGGGTTTCTTTTGTGTCAAGTGTTTTTTAATAAAATTTTATTCTGCGTGATAAAGCGCTCTCATCCGATCGACATAGCGGGAAACAACCTGCCAGTCCGCGCGGTTTTCTTCATCTAAATGACGCGGATGGAACTTGTGCATCGACATCGAAAGCAGCTCCGTTTCACTCATTGTAACCGGCAGTTTCTTATCTGCAATCAGCAGCAGATATTCCTTCTTACCGGTATAATCGCCGCACTGGCTTTCAACAATCACGGAAAATCCGCCGGTCAAATCGTCCGGCAGCTGCACGTTGATCTGTCCGCAGCAGGTGGAAACGTCCTCTTTTGCCTCGCCGCAGAAACGTTCTGTGCAGAGCACACGGTCGTCTTCGGTTTTTACCGTACAGGTAATCGTATACGGTGCGTCTGCGCCGTCGTTGATGATATGCACACCTGCGGTAAACGATTCACCCGCCGTAAAGAACAGTTTTTCATACGAAAGGCTCACGAGCACACGGTCGTATGCTTCCCGCAGGAAGTAATACGCAAGCTTTTTGCCGCCGTAATATTCGAGTACGTTCGAGCACTGCACGTTCGGCCACGGCTCGTTGAACTGCCACGTCATTTCGCCGACATTTTTCCACTGGCGGCGGCGGTTTGATTCGAGCGAATAGCGCAGACTTTCCGCCTGCACAAACTGATTGACTTTGATATATTCTTCAAACGGGATATCATAAAGCTCGCCGAACATCACCCGCTCACGGAACGCATAATTATCCCAGCCGCCGCTGTGATGCGACCATGCTGCATTTTTAAATGCGGTGCACAGATGCTGATCTTCCGGTTTGAAAATCCGTTTGATCTGCGCAAGCGAACTGATGCCGCCGCATCCGAATTCACCATGGACAATGCTGTCGGAATTGTCATAGTAACGGTAGTGATCGTACGGACCCATATATCCCCACGGGCCGTGTACGTCATGGTTGTTGCCGGTATCACCGACTTTTAACAGTGCATTCGGGCCGGATGCCGACGACGGCAGCATCTGCACATCAGGACAGAGCGTTTCGAGCACGCCTTTTAACATCGCAAGCGTCGGGTCCTCGAATGTCGCAGGATGGCCCTCGTGATCCTCGGTGTCCATGTAATGCCAGTCGGTCAGCTCGTTGCCGCCGTCAAAGAACGTCAGGCAAACATGATTGCGCCGCTGTTTTGCGGTATACACTGCCGCTTCATGTAAAAGCGCGAGAAATTCCGGATTACGCGACGGCACATCGTCACAGCCGGAGCTCGACATCGTAAATTCCTGCAAAATCATCAAACCGTATTCGTCGCAGATGCGGTAATACGTTTCACTTTCCAAATGGCCGCCGCCCCAGATGCGCAGATAGTTGATGTTTGCCTCTTTTGCGGCAAGAAGCCGTTCGCGGATTTTTTCTTCGTCCACACAGTGCATGCAGTCAAGCGGCACCATGTTTGTTCCTTTTAAATAGATACGTTTGCCGTTTACAACCACCAGATAACGCAGTGCGTCTTCTCTGCCGTCTGCATGTTCATAGGAAAGTGTACGGAAGCCCACACTGTGCGAAACGGCATCTTCCACACCCGATTCGCTCGATATGGTCATCGTCATATCGTGAAGCACCTGCTCGCCGTATCCGTTCGGCCACCACAAAAGCGGTTCATTTTCGCCGAGCGAGAGCGTAAGCGACATTGTATGGATGCCTTTTGTAAGCAGCGCAGACACCTGCTCCTGCATTGGCACTTCACCGTTTTTCGTCTTCACCGAAAGTGATACCGAAAGCGAAGCCGTATGGTCGCAAAACGCTTCGACCTCTGCTTCACACAAAAGCTTCCATCCCTCATTTGTCAAAACAGGACGGGCAAAGTGCGAGAGAATCCGCGCATTGTCATAGGACGTGAGCGTCACCGGTTCATACAATCCAAGGTCAATGAGCCGTGCGGCAAAATCCCATTTGTAGTTAAACCGCGCTTTCAAATAGCGGGTTTTTGACGTATAACCGGGCTGTGCATCGGCAAGCGGCGCATGCTCGAGCACACAAACTAAGATGTTTTCCTCGTCCGGTTTGACGATCTTTGAAATTTCCGCTTCAAACGGGATATACATACCCTCGTGATGGCCAAGTGCAACACCGTTTACATAAATCTGTGCGGAATAGTCGATTCCCCCGAAATGAAGTACGAGCGGGCGTGTGGTCTGTTCTTTGGTGACACGAAATGTCGTGCGGTAAATCCACCAGCGGCCGGCAACCCATTCGCAAGACAAGCTGTTTTTGTCAAAATACGGGTCTTCAATCAGTCCGGCGCGCATCAAATCCCGGTAAATACTGCCCGGAACCTCTGCGTCAAACCACGGTGTTAAATTCGGCAGGAGTACACCCTCCTGCATATGTTTTGAAAAATCCGCCTGATACGGCAACGTGCCAACAGCCTTCCAAGGCGAAAGCGGAATTATTTGCATCATCATTTCCCCCTCTCTTTTAAATAAGTATAATAAAAACTGTTTCTCTTTTTTATATAAGGAACAGCCACATTATAGCGAAATCAATTCCCGGTGTACAGTCTGCAAACTGCTGAAATTATACTCTGATTTTTAGGAAAAATCACTAAAAATCATTTCACCGGCCGCACAGATACTTCCCCAGAATTGACGGTTTTTGTCGTTCCGTCTGCCGTTTGCACGACCAGATGTCCGTCGTCATCGATCTCGATTGCCTTTGCTTCGTATGTCTGCATCGGCGAGATGACGCGGATCGGCTGTCCGATCAAAAACGAGCGCGCACGATATTCCGGCAAGAATGTGCGCGCGGAGAGATTTTCGCAAAAATCCTCTAATTCATTGACAATCGCCGCAATCAGCTGGCTTCGGTCAATCGGCTCGCTCGTATGCTGATCGAGCGACGTAATAATCGATGCAAGCTCCGGCGGATATTCCTGTGCGGTCACATTGACGCCAATGCCGACCACAACATAATCGAGTGTCTGATGCTCAAAGTTCATCGACGCTTCCGTCAAGATGCCGCAGACCTTTTTGCCCGCAATATACACATCATTGACCCATTTGATCTGTGCTTCAATGCCGTAAAGTGACTGGATCGCCCGGCAAACCGCAACAGCCGCCGCAGAGGTCACAAGCGTTGTGACCTCTGCCGGGAACGGAAGTCTCCGCATCACCGAAAAATAAACGCCGTTTTCTTTCGGGGAATAAAACTGCCTCCCCATTCGTCCGCGGCCTGCTGTCTGATGTTCTGCCGCCACCAAAACGCCATCGGGCGCGCCTGCATTTGCAAGCTGTTTTGCCACAGTGTTGGTCGAATCCACTTCCTTATATACATGAATCTCTTTGATCCGGCTGTTTGGCTTCAAAAACGGAACGATGCTCTCTTTTGAAAGAATGTCCGACCGGTTTGCAAGTCGATATCCTTTTTTCGATGCCGCATCAATCGGATATCCCTCGCTCCGCAGCGTTTCTACTGCTTTCCAGACAGACGCACGCGACACACCGAGCGATTCCGCAATCATAGCACCGGAGATATCATTTCCTTTGTGCGCTTCGAGAAACGACAGCACGCGTTCTTTCGTTGCCATCCGTGCGTCCTCCTTTTTTCTTTTTCTTCACAGCAAATCCAAACGAACCGATCCGCTTGCCGAGTGTATAATAATCGCCGTGTGCATACGCGGCAAGCATTGCACGTTCAAGATGAAGCTTTCCTGCTTCGTCCATCAGCGATTCCTCCACCTGCACGGATACGACTTCCGCTAAAAACATCTCGTGCGAACCAAGCGGAATCCGCTGTTTTATTTTGCAGGCAATCTGCACGGGACTTTGCCCGATACCCGGACAGGATACTCCTTGACACGGCTCCTTTGTAAGCGAAAAGTGCGCAAATTTGTCGACTTTTGCACCGGAACGCGCGCCGCAGAAGTCTGCTGCACGCACCAGCTTTGTGGTCGTCAGATTGATCACAAATTCTCCCGTTTCACACAAAATCGGATAGGAATACCGTTCGGGACGTACAGAAATGTATGTCATAGGCGGAATCGTGTTGATGATTCCCGTCCATGCAATCGTAATGATATTGGATCGTTCCATTGTTCCGCACGAAACGAGTGCCGGCGGAAGCGGCGCATGAATTGCCGCAGGATTCCAGACAATTTTCGACATTTACGATCCTCCTTTTTTGCTTTTATTGTATCATCTCTTTTCTGTGTCTGCAACCGATTCGCTCAAAACAAAAGAGTCGGGTGAAAGTATATCAATTTTTTGAAGGAAACAATCTCCAAATTCTTACTTTTGGTCTTTTCAAACAGAAAAAATCATGCTATAATGAAAAAACAATTTATACGTCTTTTCGCTAAAACAACACGCTGTGTGTGTTTTGTTTTGCAAAATATGACGAAATCCCCTTATTCTCTGGAACGGAGGTCCTTTTTATGGATACAAGAATTGCTGAAATTGCTCAACGCATCAAAGGTCTGCGTGAGATTCTTGAAATCTCTGCTGAAGAAATGGCAGAAGCGACAGACACCACAGTTGAAGAATACACCGCGTGTGAATCCGGAAGCAATGATTTTTCGTTTACTTTCCTGCACAAATGCGCAGAAAAATTCGGCGTTGATATCGTTGAACTGTTAACCGGCGAAAATCCGCATTTGTCGTTTTTCACGGTGACAAAAAAAGGCCACGGCGTTACACTGAACCGCCGCAGCGGCTTCCACTATCAGCACATGGCACACAACTTAAAAAATAAACTGTGCGAACCGTTTTTGGTTACAGCCATTTATTCTGAAGAAGAGCAGAATAAACCGATCGCACTCTCCACACACGAAGGCCAGGAATTTGACTACGTGTTAAAGGGCACACTGAAAGTGCGTGTGGAAGATCACATTGTCGAACTGCATGAAGGCGACAGCATCATGTATGATTCCAGTCACAGCCACGGCATGATTGCTGTCGATGGCGCTGACTGTCTGTTTATTGCTGTGGTAATCAAACGATAAAACGAGGGATTTTGATGCGAACCGAAATCACACGAAACAGCGTGATTCTTTCTATTTTCCAAAGACTGCGCGCAACAAACAAGACAGGAATCGCTGTTGTTCTCTGTGCAGCTTCTTGCTATTTTCACTATATCGTCACAGCGGTTGTGCTGTTTGCCGGATTGGTTTTTCTTTTGTGCAACAAGCAGCTTTTCCGCGACACGTTTTTGCATAAGTGGATGATTCCGTTTCTTCCGCTGGCAGCCATGCTGGTTGCTGTTCCCTATCATTATCGGAACTTCAAAGGAGCGATTGCAGGCGTTGGAATCATTTTGATGGTTCTGCTTTTCTTGCTGTGCTGCAAGAGAATGACCATTTCTTTATTTGATCTGGCGATGGATGTTTGCTGTCTTGCGAGCTATGCCGCATTTTTATATGCGTTTTCCGAAAAGCTGATTTTAGGCTGGTGGATGCGCTCGTATGCCGGCATGTACAACCCAAATTATTACGGCACCGTACTGGAATTTACCGTTTTAATTTGTTTGTACCGTATCATCCGAAACCATCATCGGCGTCTGTTTTATTACATCACGCTGCTGGCATGCAGTCTTGCACTGTTTTGGTGTGACAGCCAATCCGCATGGGTCACCATCGCGGTGTCTGTGTTTGCTCTGCTGGTATTGTGCAAAAAGAAACGTGCAATTTTGCTGGCACTGAGCGCTTGTGCTGTACTTGTCATTATTGCGCTCTCGATTCCGTCGATTATGTACCGCATTATGGAACTTCCTTACCGTTATGATCTGCGGTCCTATATTTGGAGCGGAACATGCCGGGCAATTCAATCCTATCCGCTGTTCGGATTCGGCACGATGGCATATTCGGTCTTGTGGCAACCGCTCAGCATGTACCCTGCAACCCATGCACACAACTTATATCTCGATGTATTTTTGTGCTACGGTATTGTCGGCGTTGCGTTTTGGATGTTCTATGTTGTGCGCTATATTAAAAAACTCATACAAAATATCCGCACACGGTACTGTTATGCGTGTGCACTCTCCGCTGCGGCACTTGTTGCTGTATTGGTACACGGGCTGACTGACCACACAGTGCTTTGGATTCAAACCGGATTTTTGTTCGGCCTTTTGCTGTGCGGTACATTTGTGAAGCGTGTATATCGGGGAGAGAAATAATAAATTATAACGAAACGAGGTTGTTTATGAAGCTTTTATGGGATCTGTTTTTTACGTTTTTCCGCATTGGCGGATTGACGTTCGGCGGCGGCTATGCAATGCTGCCGATGCTTCAAAATGAAATTGTTGAAAAACGGAACTGGGCAACAGAAGAAGAGCTTCTTGATTATTATGCCGTGGGTCAATGTACCCCCGGCATCATTGCTGTCAACACGGCAACGTTTGTCGGTCAAAAAATCAAAGGCTTCTGGGGCGCTGTATTTGCAACCGCAGGTGTTGTGTTTCCGTCGCTCGTCATCATCTCTATCATCGCAGGCTTTATCCAGAGTTTTTCACACCTTGCATGGGTACAGCACGCGTTTGCAGGCATCCGCGTTGCCGTTGCTGTATTGGTCGTCAACGCCGTATTGAAGCTGTGGAAATCCGGTATCAAGGATCTTTTGGGCATCATCATCTTTATCGTCACCTTTGTGGTTTCTGCTGTGTTCTCACTTTCTCCTGTATTTGTGGTCATTGCAGCAATTCTCGTCGGCATTCTTGCCGGCCGTCTGAAAGGGAGGGCAAAGAAATGACATTTGTGATCATGTTCCTTGAATTTTTCAAAACCGGTCTGTTTGCAATCGGCGGCGGACTTGCAACGCTTCCGTTCCTCTATGATATGGCGGCAAAATATCCGTGGTTCAACGAGGCAATCCTTTCGGATATGATTGCAATTTCCGAATCAACGCCCGGCCCTATCGGCATCAACATGGCAACGTATGTCGGATACCATGTCGGCTCGCAGATGTTCGGCATCCCGGGCGGTATTATGGGCGCAGTGCTGACAACAACCGCGCTGGTGCTTCCCTCTTTGATCGTCATTTTGATTATTGCAAAATTCTTAGAGCGATTTAAAACCAACGTATTTGTCAAAGATGCGTTTTACGGCCTTCGCCCGGCAGTCACAGCCTTGATTGCCTATGCCGGCTATCAAGTGGTCGCGGACAGCTTGTTCCGTTTTGGTACGTTTTTTCAAACGCTGCAGATCGGCGATCTGTTTGTGTGGAAAGCGATTGTATTGTTTGCAGTATTGATGGTTCTTTCACATGTATTCAAGAAAATCCATCCGGCTGCATGGATCGGCATCGCCGCTGTTGTTGGAATTTTACTGAAATTTTAACAAGAAACAAATCGAACAACTTTTTTGATCCGGCGAAATTCACAAACTTTTTTAAAACATACAAAAAACCGCCCAAAATGCTTTACAAACGTATTTTGGGTGGATATAATAAAGGAGAACTTGATAAGAGTTCACTCATTGTCTTCTTCTTTTTCTTTACTATGCGTTTTTGAAAAGCGCATAATCCCCTTATCTATTGCGATGACAAAAACCTCCGGAACTCCGGAGGTTTTTGCTGTATTATATACTTGACATCTGCGTTTATTTCGTGTATGATATTTAAAAATTAAAAATATCAAATGCTTTGAAAGGGACATTGGATTAAAACGTCCATGGTACAGAGAACAGCCGGTTGGTGCGAGGCTGTGCAAACGTTTGAATTCACTCCCCCTTGAGCAGTCGGCTGAACCAACAGTAAGCTTGACCGGTTTCTCCCCGTTATGACGAGAATGTATTCGCATTTTTGCCGATACAGATGAGTGGATATAACATTTATATCAATAAAGAGTGGTACCACGGATGGATTTACAGCCTTTCGTCTCTTGCTGAAACAGTTTCAGCGGGACGAAAGGTTTTTTATTTGTCTGAAAAAAAGAAAGGTGGACGATATTTGATGATGAATTACGAAAAATACAGACGCGGCTATTACATACCGCCCGAAGTCTGCAACGACTGGGTGACAAAAGAATATGTCGATCATGCGCCGACTTGGTGCAGCGTGGATTTGCGCGACGGCAACCAGTCGCTTGTCATCCCGATGAGCCTTGAAGAAAAACTCACCTATTTTAAGCTTTTGACGAAGATTGGCTTTAAAGAAATTGAAGTGGGTTTTCCTGCCGCATCCGAAACAGAATACACATTTCTGCGTGCTCTGATTGACCAAAACTTAATTCCCGATGACGTCACGGTTCAAGTGCTCACCCAGGCGCGCGAACACATCATCCGCAAAACGTTTGACGCACTTCACGGATGCAAACACGCCATTGTCCATCTGTATAACTCCACTTCGTTTGCACAGCGCGAGCAGGTGTTCAAAAAATCGAAAGAGGAGATTTTACAAATCGCAGTCGACGGTGCAAAACTCTTAAAAACACTTGCTGAACAGACGGACGGAAATTTCCAGTTTGAATACTCACCTGAAAGCTTCACCGGAACAGAACCGGAATATGCGTTAGAAGTCTGCAACGCTGTTTTGGATGTATTCAAACCGACAAAAGACAATAAGGTTATCATCAATCTTCCCGTAACCGTCGAGCTTTCCCTGCCGCATGTGTATGCAAGTCAGGTGGAATACATGTGCAAGCATTTAAAATACAGAGAAAACGTTATCGTTTCGCTTCATCCGCACAATGACCGCGGATGCGGCGTAGCAGACAGTGAACTCGGCTTGCTCGCCGGCGCAGAGCGTATTGAAGGCACACTGTTCGGCAACGGCGAACGCACCGGAAACGTCGATTTGATTACGCTGGCGATGAACTTATACGCACACGGTGTCGACCCGAAACTCGACTTTTCCGATCTTCCTTCCATTTCACAGTTGTACGAGCAGGTTACACGCATGCATGTCGGCGATCGTCAGCCATATACCGGAAAGCTTGTCTTTGCAGCGTTCTCCGGTTCACATCAGGATGCGATTGCAAAAGGCATGAAATACCGCGAGGAGCATGAATGCCCGTTTTGGGAGGTGCCATATCTTCCGATCGATCCGAAAGATGTCGGCCGCGAATACGAATCCGACGTCATCCGCATCAACAGCCAGAGCGGAAAAGGCGGCATCGGCTATCTGCTGGAACAGCATTACGGATACAATCTGCCGAAAAAAATGCGCGAACATTTCGGTTATACGATCAAATCTATTTCCGATCACCGGCACAAAGAGCTTCTGCCGGGTGAAATCTATGAGATTTTCCTGCAAACATACGTCAACAACAGCAGTCCGCTCAATCTCCACGATTATCACTTTGTCCGCAGCGGCGACCAGTTCAAAGTCGTACTCACCATGGAGTTCAACGGAAAAATTCAAGATGTCACCGCAACAGGAAACGGCCGTTTGGATGCAGTGAGCAACGCCCTGCGCAAACTGACCGGCTGCAACTACACACTTACAACATATGAAGAACATGCACTCGAGCGCGGTTCTTCCTCGCGCGCTGTATCGTATGTCGGCATCGATCCGGGCAACGGCACAACCGTATGGGGTGCAGGCGTACACGAGGACATCATTGCCTCGTCAATCATCAGCTTAGTCAGCGCGGTCAACCGCACGTTGAAAGAATGAAAGGATGTTTTACTATGGGAATGACAATGTCACAAAAAATTCTTGCCGCACATGCCGGTCTCGATTTTGTTGCACCGGGACAGCTTATTATGGCAAAGCTTGATATGGTGCTCGGCAATGATATCACCTCACCGGTTGCAATCAACGAATTCAATGCATATGGATTTGACCGCGTGTTTTCAAAAGATAAAATCTCGCTCGTACTCGATCACTTTGTACCAAACAAAGACATCAAAGCTGCCACGCAGTCAAAACAAACACGCGAATTCGCAAAACAGTATGACATCACCCATTTTTATGATGCAGGCAGAATGGGCATCGAACACGCACTGCTGCCGGAACAGGGCATCGTCAAAGCCGGTGATTTGATTGTAGGCGCCGATTCTCACACCTGCACATATGGTGCGCTCGGTGCGTTTTCCACCGGTGTCGGCTCCACCGATATGGCGGCTGCAATGGCAACCGGCGAGCTGTGGTTTAAAGTGCCTTCTGCGATCAAATTCAACTTAACCGGCACACTTCGCCCATATGTCAGCGGAAAAGATGTCATTTTGCACATCATCGGAAAAATCGGTGTAGACGGCGCGCTGTATCAGTCGATGGAATTCACCGGTGACGGTGTTGCTTCCCTGTCGATGGATGACCGGCTCTGCATCTCAAACATGGCGATCGAAGCAGGTGCAAAAAACGGCATTTTCCCGGTGGACGATATCACACGCGCTTACATGGACGGCCGTGTCAAAGAACCGTATACCGTATTTGAGGCCGATGAAGACGCTGTCTATGAAGCAGAATATACGATTGATTTGAGCGAAATCGACCACACCGTCGCATTCCCGCACCTGCCGGAAAACGCACGCACCAAAAACGAATGGGGCACGCTTCCGATCGATCAGGTGGTCATCGGTTCGTGCACAAACGGACGGTTTTCCGACCTTGCAGCGGCAGCCGAAATTTTAAAAGGCAAAAAAATCGCCGATCATATCCGCTGTATCGTGATTCCTGCAACACAGCAGATTTATAAAGACGCAATGAAAGCCGGATTTTTGGAAATTTTTATTGACGCCGGCTGTGTGGTGTCCACGCCGACCTGCGGACCGTGCTTAGGCGGTTACATGGGTATTTTGGCAGAGGGCGAACGCTGTGTCGCAACCACAAACCGAAATTTTGTCGGCAGAATGGGTCATCCAAAAAGCGAAGTTTATTTGGCTTCTCCGCAGGTCGCGGCAGCATCCGCCATCACAGGACGGCTGTCAGCGCCGGAAGAAGTGATGAACTGAAAGGATCAAGGAGGTTATCTGAAATGAAAGCAAACGGTATTGCGCATACATACGGCGACAACGTGGACACGGATGTCATCATCCCTGCCCGCTATCTGAATACACAGGACAAAAAAGAACTTGCATCCCATTGCATGGAAGATATCGACGCATCGTTTTCTCAAAAAGTACATCCGGGTGATCTGATTGTCGGCGGATATAACTTCGGATGCGGTTCCTCGCGTGAACATGCACCGATCGCAATTCAGGCAAGCGGCATTTCGTGCGTCATTGCCAAAACATTTGCGCGCATTTTCTATCGAAATGCCATCAATATCGGTCTGCCGATTTTAGAATGCGCCGAAGCCAGTGAACGCATCGAAGAAGGCGATCAGATTCTTATTGATTTTGACACAGGTGTCATCACAAACGTTTCCAAAAACGAAACATATACTGCACAGCCGTTCCCGCCGTTTATTCAAAATATCATTCGTGCAAACGGCTACTTAAACGCAATTCAGAAGAAATGAGGCAACATCATGGAAAAACATATTGCAGTCATCAAAGGAGACGGCATCGGCCCTGAAATCATCGACCAAGCACAAAAAGTCTTAACACGCATCGCAGAACAATACGGTCACACGTTTTCTTTTGAGGAAGTGCTTGCAGGCGGATGCGCCATCGATGCGTGCGGCACTTGTCTGCCCGACAAAACACTCAAGACCTGTTTAAACAGTGACAGTGTACTGCTTGGTGCAGTAGGCGGACCGAAATGGGATCATCTCCCGGGCAGTGAACGCCCTGAAAAAGCACTGCTTGGTCTGCGCAAAGCGCTCGGATTGTATGCAAATATCCGGCCGGCGGTTTTATTCCCGCAGCTTGCCGACGCAAGTCCGCTCAAGCCGTCCATCACAGCCAATGGCATCGACTTTGTTGTTGTACGCGAGCTGACCGGCGGCGTCTATTTCGGTGCACACCAGACAACCAGTGAAAACGGCGAAGCGGTCGCCTCGGATCTGATGATTTACAGCGAGCATGAAATCGAGCGGATTGCACACGTCGCTTTCCAAACGGCGAGAAAACGCCGTCATCATGTCACATCGGTTGACAAAGCAAATGTATTAGATACCTCGCGGCTTTGGCGAAAAGTCGTTGAGCGTGTTGCCGAACAATATCCGGATGTCACACTTTCACACATGTATGTGGACAATGCCGCAATGCAGATTTGCAAAAATCCTGCACAGTTTGACGTGATTTTGACTGAAAATATGTTCGGCGACATTCTTTCCGACGAAGCAAGCATGATCACAGGCACCATCGGCACCATCGGTTCCTCCTCGCTTGGCAGCGGAACACGCGGCATGTATGAGCCGATCCACGGTTCTGCACCGGATATTGCCGGCCAAGACAAAGCAAACCCCATCGGCACGATTTTGTCTGCTGCGATGATGCTTCGATTCTCGTTTGATATGCCAAGTGAAGCAGATGCAATCGAACGCGCTGTTTCGGCTGTATTGGACGAAGGATTCCGCACCGGAGATATGATGGATGCACACACAGTCTTAATTTCCTGCAGTGAAATGGGCGACCGAATTGCCGCAGCTATTCAATAAATAAAAAAACATCGAACACGATAACGTGTTCGATGTTTTTTTATACAGACCGGCGCAGTTTTACAATCGTCAGATTCACCTCTCCGTCACGTGCATCGGCAGAACCGGAATAGGTAAAAAACAGTGGCGTTTGAACAGGTGCGTCAATAATAATAAATGAAGAACCGCAGGCACTTCCCGCACCCGGTGTTGCAAAATAGATGCCGGTTTCCAAATGTGCCGTTCCGTTATAAAACGGTGTAATCTGCATGTAATTTCCTGAACGAAACACAGCAGACACCTTGCAGGAGACCAGATAGTAGCCTGGCTGGAGTGCGATCTGCTGTGAATCAATCTGTGTAATATGCCCGGTTGGATCAGTCACATCGGGAAACAGCGCAATGCGGCTTCCCATCGTAAATTGTGCCTGAAACGTATTAAACGAAGCAAACACATCATCCGGTACAATACCAGCCGCACCGGTCGGACCCGTGGCGCCCGTCGCTCCCGTGACACCGGTCGATCCCGTGGCACCCGTTGCTCCTGTAACACCCATCGGACCTGTTGCTCCCGTCGCTCCTGTAACACCGGTCGGACCCGTGGCACCCGTTGCTCCCGTGACGCCGGTCGGACCTGTGGCACCCGTTGCTCCTGTGACGCCGGTCGGGCCTGTTGCTCCTGTCGCTCCCGTAACGCCGGTCGGACCTGTGGCACCAGTACCTGAAAAAATTGGCGAACAACACTGACAGCAATACCGTTTCATCCCGCTTCCACCTCTTTTACTCTCTCATTATCTTATGCAATATTCCTCGTTTTGGTTCCGCCATTTCCTTCGCAAACAAAAAATCGGCAGAGCACTCATTGGCTTTGCCGATTTTTCATGCAAATTATTTTTTCCCTTTCGCCGAAAGCTTTCGTTTGTTTCCCTTTTCATCCACCAAATATGTGTTTTCGAGCTGACTGCGCAAATCGCGCCGAAATGCTTCAATATATTCTGCACGAAGCTGTGCGCGTTCCTCTGTTTCCTCCGGTGTCAATCCTTCGGGCGACTTTGCTTTTCTTGCGAGAAAGTTGATCCGATCAATTTTTTCTTGTTCCATAAAAAACGCCTTTCCTTTGGTGATCCTGTGTTGAGTATACCATGAATCGTCTGGTTTTTCAATTCTTCCGCGCTGTTTTTTCTGTTTTATAAAATTGAGTGTCGTTCTTCTCAAAATCGCCCAAAAAGACAGTACTTCTTGTTTTTTCCCATACGCAATTCGCACGTTTTCTTATTCTGTTTTTGATATACTCAAACCACCGGGTTCCCGGACAACAGCTCATCAGGAGGAATAAACATGAATGCGAATCTGCTCCGGATTACCCCGGAAAAAACAAAAGCCAACATCTTATTGCACGCACTTCTTTCAGGAATGCTGCCGTTTTTACTCGGTGCGGCAACCTTGCTCAACACGCTTTCTCCGTTTTCGATCGCGTTTGCAGCTGCTGTACCTGTCAAAATGATATTCCCCGCAGCTATCGGCGCTGTCAGCGGTATATTCGTGTTTCAAACAGATCACACCATATTTCATATTGTTGCTATCGTGTTGTTTACAATCATACGGTTCGTATTGGAACGTGTCCTTTCCAATCGTTTTTCTGTACTTGCAAAATGCCTGTGCTGCTTTGGCATCAGCGGACTATGTCTGTTCTTTTATGCATTGGCAGCAAATCTCACACCGTTTTCGATTTCCGTTTTGCTGATTGAACTCATTTTATCAACGAGCTGCATCCCATTGTTTTCCGCGGCTTTGCAGGGCATTACGAACACACAGCAGCATCAGCCTCTGCACGATACCGAAAAAATCGGCATTTGTTTGCTGCTTGTGACATTGATTTGTTCGTGTGCGGCGATTGTGCTCTTTGGCATGAACCTCGGTATGATGCTCTGTGCCGTTGTCATCCTGACAATGTCTGCAAGAAGCGGCGTTGCCGGCGGAAGTATTGCTGGTATTTTATGCGGCGCGGCACTGTGTTTATGCCACTCCTCATTTGCTGATTTTGCTGTATTTTTGGCGATTGCTGCGTTTTTGTGCGGAATGTTTCAGAATGCCGGAAAGTTTGTGCAGTTGCTCGCCTTTTTGGCATGCAGTGTTTTCTCGTTGTTTTTGATGGGCGCATCTTCCACCATTACCTTCTGGGTTCTTTCGCTGTTTATCGGATGTGCAGTCTATCTGCTGATTCCGCAGCGCTTTTTTCCGCAAACATACACAACCCATTTTTATACCGATACAGGCGACTCCGTCTTTCGCGTCCGGATGAAATTTCTTTCCAATGCACTGGGTGCTATGGAAGATGAATTTTTGGAAATCTCCGAAAAATTCGATCAAATTGACGTAAACAACATCACCACGGTTTATGAAAGTGCTTCGAACGAAGTCTGCAAATCGTGTCCGCACTGTTTGTCCTGCTGGGATGCACGATTCAGCGAAATGCTGGACGCCTTTCATCCGCTGACACAAACACTTCGGCAAACAGGATGCGTCACACCGCAAACGCTCCCTCGCTATCTCACCGAATGCTGCAGACAGCCGGACAAGCTGTGTACAGCAATCAACGCACGATACCGCACATTTCGCTTTAAAGAAGGAAAATCCCGCTCACTCAAGGAAACAAGACAGCTGATGACAGACGGTCTTGAGGCAATTCGCTCGCTGCTCACACAAATGGAGCAGGGGATCTCCTCCATGGTATATGTCGACAAAGAAAAAAGCGAAACACTCAGAGCGGCTTTGTTTGAACAATCGCTTGAACCGCAAACCGTCTGCGTATTTGAAAACACCTCCGAGCGGCTGTGTGCCGAAGTCTATTTTGAACAGCTTCCCGATTGTACGCTCGACACCCTTGCAGTCATTGCCAGCGAAGCGCTCGATCTCTCGTTTGACCGCCCGCAAATCTGTACCGCCGGACATCTGCATCGTTTGTTATTTTTGGAGGAAGCGCCGTTTTCGATTTCGTTTGAAGCACGGCAAATCGCATGCGGAGAAAGCCGTATCTGCGGTGACAGTGTCGCATCCTTTACCGACGATGCCGGAAATCACTGCTTTTTATTGAGTGACGGTATGGGAAACGGACAGCGCGCTGCCATCGACAGCTTGATGACCTGCTCGCTTTTAAAAAAACTGCTGCGTGCAGGCTTTGGAACCTCCGCATCTCTGCGGCTCTTAAACGGTGCGCTTCGCACAAAATCATCCGATGAATCGCTTGCAACCGTCGATCTTTTAACTGTAGACCCCGTAAGCGGACAAGCGCAGTTTTTCAAAGCCGGTGCCGCGCTCTCACTGCTTTATCGTGCAAAAAAGATGAAAGAAATCAAAGGAACCGCGCTTCCACTCGGCATTTTGCAGGATGCGGAAATCTCCCCTCACACAGAACAGCTTGCACCGGACGATATTTTGATTCTCGTGAGTGACGGTGTTACGGATACCTTCCCTGTTGATGCCATTTGTCCGCTCTTAAACCGGTATGCCGAAGAAGGCGCTGCGGAAATTGCATTTGCACTTTGCAGCGCCATCAGCACCGCACTCAAAACGCCATACGATGATATCACGATTCTTGTTGTAAAAATCGAAAAAAATAATGCCGCATAACAAAAATCCCCGCTTTTTATGAACCGCGCCAGAAAAAACGGACAATAGACAAATCCCCCCTGATGTAGGAAAATGGAACTACAACAGGGGGGAATTTATATGCGGAGAAGATATCAAAAAGTGCAGGA
>NZ_JACJKY010000051.1 GCF_016901855.1 Merdimmobilis hominis
TGCACTTGTCAAGAGAAAGTAGACAGTAAAAAGAATATTTATCAGAAGCCCCGTTCGGTTTTAAACTGAACGGGGCTTCTGTAACCCAATGCAGCGGCCGGACGGTGGTTATTAAAAAAGTCTACATAAGCATCGAGAAGCGCCGGAACATCATGGGAGTGGGCCAGATCGAAGTCAAGATAGAGTTCTTCCTTTATCCAGCCATTCAAAGCCTCTATAATGGGATTGTCCGTGGGAGTTCCCCCTCGCGACATGGAACGAAGTATGTTATAATCGTGATGGGCCTGGCAAAAAGCCCTTGAAGAGTAGACAGCTCCCTGGTCGGTGTGGAAGACTACCTGGGACGTCTGCTCTTCTCTTTTGTCCATCCGCTTTTTCAGTTGCTCGAGGCAGTGATAGTATGGCTTGTTGCTTCCTCTTTGAGATGTAACACTGTGAGCCAGGATCTCGTTGTTGAAGGTATCCAGAAGGATGGTCCACTCCCAGTAAGTCGTTCCAACTTTGAGTGTGGTCATGTCGGAGACCACGAGCTGAAGGGGTGCGGCGGCATTCCAGTGTCCCCTTACCTGATTGGGGAATAAGATGCTTTCCTCTCCAGGCCGTTTATAACGACCTTTTCTGGCCTTTGAACGAATTCCTGCGGCTTTACAGCACTTGTGGGCCAGATTGTGAGAAAACACCCATCCCGTCTTAAGAAACACATCGTGAGCCAGACGATGATACCCATGAGAAGGATGCTTTTCATGGGCAGCTTGCAGCAGCCGGGTCAGTTCCACCCTGTCCCTTTCATAGCGGTTCATTTTTCCTTGCCGCTGCCGCCATTTGTAGTAGCCAGAGCGATTCACACCCATAACCTGGCACAGAAAATTGACCGGATATTTTCCTTTCAGTTCTTCGATGACTTCGTATTCTTTCCGCTGCCAGTAACGTATTCCTTCTTTGCACCAACTCCTTCCACCCAATATCCTTTTTTTAAACGGGCGATCTCTACTTCCTGTTTTGCGATGATGAGCCTCAGACGATCCACTTCGCTCAGTGTTTTGCTCGTGTGCAACGCTGCGTACGGGTTTCCGTTCTTTGGCTCCAGGGCATCTTCTCCTTCTTCCAGATACCGCTTCACCCAAGCAGACACTAAACTGTTTCTCACTCCATGCCTTCTCTCGATTTCCATGACCGAAAGATGCTCGTCCAGGTGCAGATGGATGTAATACAGTTTTTCCTCTTTGCTCCACTTCCGATGTGGTGTCCCTTTCTTTCCCATTCCTATTCCTCCTTTTTCTCTTATTTTACTACGAAAAAAGTAGACACCCACACTTTTGTGAGTGTCTACTTTCATTTTACAGGTGCA
>NZ_JACJKY010000052.1 GCF_016901855.1 Merdimmobilis hominis
TGAACCGCGCCAGAAAAAACGGACAATAGACAAATCCCCCCTGATGTAGGAAAATGGAACTACAACAGGGGGGAATTTATATGCGGAGAAGATATCAAAAAGTGCAGGAGCTTCTGCCAGAAATCAAACGGATGTTGGAGAGCGGGATGAGCCAGCGGGAAGTTGCGGAAAGGCTGGGGCTGGAGGGCGACAGACCAATCCATGACTTGCTGAAGCGGGAGCGAAAGAAAGCAAAGCAAGTCCTGCCCAAACAGAGAGGACGAAAACCCGCCAGGACGCTGCAGGAATACAAGTATGAAAATCAGCGTCTGAAAATGGAGAATGAGCTATTGCGGGATTTTATTACGCTCATGGGAAGGAAGTGAGGCCAAAGCTCAAGTATCAAGTCATTTACCGTCATCAGGGTTCATATCCGGTATCCGTCATGTGCGCAGTCTTTGGGGTATCCAGAAGCGGCTATTATGATCATGTGAAGCGCATGGATCGGCCTGAGAAGGACGCGCCGCTGGCTGCTCTGCTTCGGAAACAGCAGGAGCATTGCTTTCAAACCTACGGCTACCGCCGGATGCACCTGTGGTTGGAGCGGCAAGGCATCCACCACAATCCGAAAACCATCCTTCGGATCATGAAAAAATACGGCCTCTTGTCTGAAATTCGGAGAAAACGCAAGTGGAAGGCCCTGGGGCAGCAAGTTCATAAATATCAGAATTTACTCAACAGGGAATTTCATGCAGACAGACCCAACAGCAAATGGGTAACCGATATTTCTTACATCCAAACCAGGCAAGGTGTGCTGTATCTGTCCATGATCCGTGACCTCTACGACAACAGCATCGTGGCTTACAAGACAGGAACACAGCAGACGGTGAATCTGGTACTGGACACTATCCGCCTGGCTATGAAGCGGGAGAAAAAGGCGGTCGCTGCAGAGTTGCAGCTCCACAGCGACCAGGGCTTTCAATACACATCCCAAGCATATTTCCAGCTGACTAAACAATACGGCATTACGCCGTCTATGTCAAGAAAAGGCAATCCTTATGACAACGCGATGGCGGAGAATTTCTTTTCCATCCTCAAAACAGAATGTATTTACCGCCACAAACCGGCCACTTTCGCCGAAGCATACGAGATGATCGACCGGTATATCCATTTTTACAACCACGACCGCATCCAGTACAAAACAGGAGTGGCGCCGCTCACGCTCCGCCACTCCTCCTAAAACTCAATATTTTCCTACCAGGGGCTTTTTTCTCCTGTCCGCTCAATCTGGGGCAGTTCA
>NZ_JACJKY010000053.1 GCF_016901855.1 Merdimmobilis hominis
ATCGGAAACGGCGCCGAGCTTCGGAAGCTTTTACATTTGACACAGTAAAAACGAACACGTTACCAAACGACAAGGAGGCGAGTTCTATGAAAAAAGCAATTTCCCTTTTCCTGATTCTCTGCATCAGCACAGTGTTGTTAAGCGCATGCAGCCCGCCCATCCCCACGACCGATACATACGAAAAGGATTATGATGTGCAAAATGGATTTGGCATTGGAGGAGAATTTCGGATGTGTGCCTCAGACGACAGCTATTATTATTTAGCGCCGACCGGAACAATCTATATCATTGACAAGCAAACGCTCAACTGTGTACCGTTTTGCAGCAAACCGAACTGCAAGCACAATAACGCACAGTGCACAGCGCGCACCCAGTCATGGGGAATCTGGATGTATCAAGATGCGCTGTACGTAATCGATCCCCGTTCACAAGCCGAAATAAGGGAAGATTATTCAAATAAGAAACATGCGAAAGATCCTGAAAAATATGCTCTTGAGACGCACGTGCTTTATAAAATTTCTCTGGACGGAACCACCAAAGATGCCATTCGTAAAGTTGGTGTGGGATTGAGCGGATTTATCCATCGCGGATATTACTATGCAAATGATTTTGACGGTGTAAGAAGATATTCGCTGACGGATAAAGAAGAAAACGAACTGCTTTTTAAAAACCAAGCAAATATGCAGTACTCCATCCAATCCATATACGGAAATCATATTTATGTTTTGGAAAAAGGTCGAGGTTATGAAAATAATTACTTATTAAAAATCGAAAAAGTCAAAGAGGAAAATGAAGAACAAACAGACACAAAAGAAGCCGATCCGACAGTAATCTGCAGCAGCGGGTATCCTGACAGCACGGATGAAACGCGCGTAGATGAGACTTATATTGGTTCGTTTGGCGAAGAACTAGTCATGATGAACGTATCCACGCATACAGATTATTCCAAGCTATACAGCGCTTCTGTGTCGATCACAGACCGGGACGGAAAAAACGAACAGGTACTCGACTATATTCAATCTGATCTGGACACAACGATGTTCGGCAGTGTTTTGATTGACGATCAATACTGCTATCAGTTGTATGTCCCGCCGATCACCGGCTCAAAAGAATTGTGGCAAA
>NZ_JACJKY010000054.1 GCF_016901855.1 Merdimmobilis hominis
TCCTTGTCGTTTGGTAACGTGTTCGTTTTTACTGTGTCAAATGTAAAAGCTTCCGAAGCTCGGCGCCGTTTCCGATTTGCTGTTTGTCGAGAACGCACAGTGTGCGGTAAGGATCAGACTCCACTATACGTTCACCGTCCTCATCATAATAATATCGAGGTTCAAACTCTATAAACAGGTATCGATCATCGCCTCGGACAAACGAATAAAGACAGCCATATTCCTCATAAAATGAACATTTTTCGATCAGCTGATTCGTTTTTCGATCATAAATGTGCAGAATACTTTTTTCCATGTCTTCTTTCTTTGCTCGAATACCAGGAACAATAAAGCGATAATAATAGGAATCATCTGCCGTTATGCTTCCGCACAGACCATAAGAATCAATATCCGTTTTAGGCAGATCAAGACGCTCTTTTTCCTTTCCATCTTTATCGAGCCAGAAAAACGAAAAATCCTGAACAGTTGTTTGATTATTTGCAGTAACTCCATCTAAAGCGAGGATTCCCTCATCTGAAATATACAGTGGCATCAACTCGTTCAACTCACCATCATCTCTCACTTCCATCTGTCCAACAGAAATTGGAGGAGCAGAAAGATCGCTCAGATTATAACGAAACATTTCAATTACAGGCTGTGTGTTGTTGCGCGTGATATTGATATAAATAGAATTTCCATGTGCATTTCTGATCATGTAATCTTGTTCGGAAGTTGTTTTCAAAATCAGTTCGTTTTCTTCTTTATCCGTCAGAGAATACCGTCTTACACCGTCAAAATCGTTTGCGTAGTAATATCCGCGGTGGATAAATCCACCCATTAAGCTCATTCCGACATAGCGCACCTCATCTTTACTGGAACCATCCAATGAGATTTTATAAAGTGTATAGGATTCTAACTCATTTGTTTCTGTTGTTGTACCTTCGCGCGGTTCTGATACATAGAGCGCACCCTGATACATCCAGAGTCCTTGCGAGCGGGTGCGCGCTGCACACTGTGCGTTGTCATGCTTGCAGTTCGGCTTGCTGCAAAACGGTACACAGTTGAGTGTTTGTTTGTCAATGATATAGATTGTTC
>NZ_JACJKY010000055.1 GCF_016901855.1 Merdimmobilis hominis
CTTAACCTCGCTCCATAACATAACTCGCCGGACCATTCTACAATAGGTACCATATCACACCTTGACGTGCTCTATGTGCTTGTAGGCACAGGGTTTCAGGTTCTTTTTCACTCCCCTCCCGGGGTTCTTTTCACCTTTCCTTCACAGTACTCTTCGCTATCGGTCATCAGGTAGTGTTTAGGCTTGGAGGGTGGTCCCCCCTGCTTCCCACGGGATTCCTCGTGTCCCGCGGTACTCTGGATCCTGCTCGCTGTCTTGTCTTTTCGTCTACATGACTCTCACATTCTCTGGTGTGCCTTCCCATGCACTTCGACTAAAACTTGACAATGCTAAATGCAGTCCGCAACCCCGCCGGTATTTCTACCAGCGGTTTGGCCTGAGCCGCGTTCGCTCGCCACTACTAGCGGTATCTCGGTTGATTTCTTTTCCTCGCCCTACTTAGATGTTTCAGTTCAGGCGGTTCCCCTCGTATCCCTATGGATTCAGAATACGATGCGTGAGCTTTCCCACGCGGATTGCTCCATTCGGACATCTCCGGATCAATGTCTACTTGCGACTCCCCGGAGCTTTTCGCAGCTTGTCACGTCCTTCTTCGGCTCCTGATGCCAAGGCATTCGCCCTGCGCCCTTCTTAGCTTGACCTCTTATGTTCTCTTCGAATCATAATGTTGTTCAATTCTAAGTTCTACGTTTAAAGTTTCATTGTAGTTTATTACCCTGACTATATTTCTATAGTCGCGCATAATATTTTACACTTTACTTTTCGCATACTTTCGTTTTCTTGTTATTCAGTTTTCAAGATACCTTCTTGTCAGATCTCTCTGACTGGTGGGCTCAAGTGGACTCGAACCACCGACCTCACGCTTATCAGGCGTGCGCTCTAACCACCTGAGCTATGAGCCCATTTCGTTAGTCTTTCCGGCGTT
>NZ_JACJKY010000056.1 GCF_016901855.1 Merdimmobilis hominis
GTGCCGGTGATCTCCTTTTCAGAATGATATTCTCTCTCGTCGGCAGGCAGGTTTCCGTATGGATCATACTGATGATAGTAGGAAACAAGCGTTACCGATTCAATCTGATTTTTTGAAGTGAGATGCAGAAGGCTTGCAATCGTTGTTTTCGGGAAAAAGACGGAAACGCAGACTGCTGCGATCAGTGCGACCGACAAAACAACGGCAACAATGATAAGATTTCGTTTTTTTACGTTTGTCATACGGAAACACCTTCTTTCGATAAGGGTGGGAATTAGTCACCTACTCCCAGTTGTTCATTGATGAATGCGGCAGAGAATAATTCGTCGCCGGGGATGGTGAAAATGTAGCTTTGTTCTTGTTTAATTTCTTCTTGAATGCCGCGTTCATTGTTTTCTTCAAACTGTTTGCGAAGATAGTCAGTGGTATAGTCATAGGAAAGGTAAATCTCAGGAACATCACACAGTTCAGGGAATGCACAGCATCCTAAAGAAATGTCAGTTTGAATAATGGGTGCGTCATCACCGCCGTCAATTGTGAGTTTGACTGTGACGGCTTTATAATCTGTGCCTTGCACTGCGAGCGGAGGACACGTTCCGCTATCTTGAAATATGATTGGTTTTGAAAAGATCGTATCAATGTATTGTTTGCCGAGCGGTGTGCCGGTAATATCGAGCTGTTTGCTGTATATTGTTTCTGAGTCATCACTGAAAAGTTTTACATTGGCAATATAGAGAGAGGAAATCGTGATCTGTTTGATCTGATCTTTTGAGGTGAGATGCAGAAGGCTTGCAATCGTTGTTTTCGGGAAAAAGACGGAAACGCAGACTGCTGCGATCAATGCGACCGACAAAACAACGGCGACAA
>NZ_JACJKY010000057.1 GCF_016901855.1 Merdimmobilis hominis
TAGCCAGCTTGAAAAGAACTACGGCAAGGAAGGCGCAGAAATTATCGTAGACAATACCCAGCTAACTATCTTCGGTGGATTTGCACCGCAAAGTACTTCTGCAGAAACCTTGTCCAAAGCACTTGGCAGCCGTACTGTTATGTCCGGCTCAGTGTCGAGAAGCAAAAATGATCCGTCAGAATCTCTGCAGATGATTGAACGGCCGTTAATGACGCCGGATGAATTAAAGAGTATGCCGAAAGGTCAGTTCGTGGTAATGAAAACAGGTTTCTATCCGATGAAGGTAAAGCTCAAACTGTTTTTTAAATGGGGAATCCATTTTGACGAGGAACATCCTTATACTGTTTCCGATCAGGGAAATCGAGAGGTAAAATATGCATCCAAGAAGGATATCACAGACGGAATTATTAAAAAATACCATCCTGAATTACTGGAACCGGCTACACTGCCAAACGATGAGTCTTCCTCCAGTGGTCAGAATCAGCAGATGACAGAGCATCACCAGCCTGCATCGATAAAAAAGAATGATGAAAAGGATAAAAACGGAGGTACAGCTCTGCAGACCGTCCCAAAAACCGCAGGACACCGCTTCCGCAGCCGCCAAAAAACACGGAGGTAACCTCAGATGGGCAGACTTAATTTTTTATATAAAATGGATCTGCCGCACCGTGCTAAGCTCGTCTATATTTATTTGCACGACCGGATGGACAAGGAGAAAAAGGCATGGCCGGGACTTAACACCATTGCAAAAGATCTGTCGCTCTCCCGCAGCACTGTAAAACGAGCAGTCAAAGACTTAGAAAAAGCAGGTCTTATACGAAAAGAGCCGCACTACCGTGAAAA
>NZ_JACJKY010000058.1 GCF_016901855.1 Merdimmobilis hominis
ATGATATCAAAGGAGCAATCCGCTTTGAGATGGACTCGCGTCCAATTAGCTAGTTGGTGAGGTAACGGCCCACCAAGGCGACGATTGGTAGCCGGACTGAGAGGTTGAACGGCCACATTGGGACTGAGACACGGCCCAGACTCCTACGGGAGGCAGCAGTGGGGAATATTGCACAATGGGGGAAACCCTGATGCAGCGACGCCGCGTGAGGGAAGAAGGTTTTCGGATTGTAAACCTCTGTCCTTGGTGACGATAATGACGGTAGCCAAGGAGGAAGCCACGGCTAACTACGTGCCAGCAGCCGCGGTAATACGTAGGTGGCAAGCGTTGTCCGGAATTACTGGGTGTAAAGGGAGCGTAGGCGGGGAAGCAAGTTGAATGTTAAATCTATGGGCTCAACCCATAAGAGCGTTCAAAACTGTTTTTCTTGAGTGAAGTAGAGGCAAGCGGAATTCCTAGTGTAGCGGTGAAATGCGTAAATATTAGGAGGAACACCAGTGGCGAAGGCGGCTTGCTGGGCTTTAACTGACGCTGAGGCTCGAAAGCGTGGGTAGCAAACAGGATTAGATACCCTGGTAGTCCACGCTGTAAACGATGATTACTAGGTGTGGGGGGACTGACCCCTTCCGTGCCGCAGTTAACACAATAAGTAATCCACCTGGGGAGTACGACCGCAAGGTTGAAACTCAAAGGAATTGACGGGGGCCCGCACAAGCAGTGGAGTATGTGGTTTAATTCGAAGCAACGCGAAGAACCTTACCAGGTCTTGACATCCTTGGACCGCTTAAGAGATTAAGCTTT
>NZ_JACJKY010000059.1 GCF_016901855.1 Merdimmobilis hominis
TTTGCCACAATTCTTTTGAGCCGGTGATCGGCGGGACATACAACTGATAGCAGTATTGATCGTCAATCAAAACACTGCCGAACATCGTTGTGTCCAGATCAGATTGAATGTAATCGAGAACCTGTTCGTTTTTTCCTTCCCGATCTGTGATCGACACAGAAGCGCTGTATAGCTTGGAATAATCTGTATGCGTGGATACGTTCATCATGACAAGCTCTTCGCCGTATGAACCGATATAGGTATCCTCTATGCGCGTTTTATCCGTGCTGTCAGAACGTGTGATACCGCAAATGAAAGCGGTAGAATCCCAATCGCCGATGTTCACTTGAAATGTTTCACTCATGATTTCAGTGTCGTTGTAACTGATATACAGACGGTTCCCGTATGCGGAACGAATGGAATAGTCGCTATTTGATTTAACAATTTCAAAAATCAATTCGTTTTCTTCTTTGTCAGTCAGCGAATATCTTCTTACACCGTCAAATTCATTTGCGTAGTAATATCCGCGGTGGACAAATCCACCCATTAAGTTCATTCCGACATAGCGCACCTCATCTTTGCTGGAACCATCCAATGAGATTTTATAAAGTGTATAGGATTCTAACTCATTTGTTTCTGTTGTTGCACCTTCGCGCGGTTCTGATACATAGAGCGCACCCTGATACATCCAGATCCCTTGCGAGCGGGTGCGCGCTGCACACTGTGCGTTGTCATGCTTGCAGTTCGGCTTGCTGCAAAACGGTACACAGTTGAGTGTTTGTTTGTCAATGATATAGATTGTTC
>NZ_JACJKY010000060.1 GCF_016901855.1 Merdimmobilis hominis
AAAAAAAGAACGCTTCAAAGGGAGGCGCTTCGTATGGAAGTTGCCTCCCTTTGTGTAAAGGAGTGGGTAAGTTGTGATTTTTTATCACGGTAGTTCCGTCAAAGGACTGAAAGAACTGAAGCCTTTTTTATCAGAACACGGTAAGCCATATATTTATTTTGCGACTAATTCCTTAATCGCTCTTTTATATGCTGTAAAGCCTGTACCAAAGCCTTTTAGTTTTTATCCTTATGGATTTGATAAAAATGGTAATGTAGTTTATTCAGAATACTATGAAAACGCTTTTTATGATTTATATAAAGGCAAGACGGGATACTTGTATGAGTGTGATGATTTAAAAGAAACAGATACACCTACTAAGATAAATTGTGTTTACGCCACTACTCAATCAGTAAAGATTGATAGAGTAACAAAGATTTCTGATTTATATATATTCTATAAGGAGCAAGAAGAAAAAGGATTGTTTAGTATAAAGCAAAAAAGTGAAATTTCCGATAAAGAGATGAATTTTGTTTTAGATGAATTGAGAAAGGACATAGAAAAGAATGATTTGAAAAATTTACCTCAACACGCTATGAGTATTTTCGTACAAAAGCATTTTCCTACAATTTGGGGAGCAGATAAAGGCTAATTTATGATGATTGTCGGTATTGTATAATTTGTGATAGCATGTCTATAGGTATAGCGAGCATCGGATTGAGATACCACAATCTGAAAAGAAGTTAAATACAAAGCAGTTGGGGCACCTTCCTTACGGAGGGTGCCCCAA
>NZ_JACJKY010000007.1 GCF_016901855.1 Merdimmobilis hominis
ACCACCGTCCGGCCGCTGCATTGGGTTACAGAAGCCCCGTTCAGTTTAAAACCGAACGGGGCTTCTGATAAATATTCTTTTTACTGTCTACTTTCTCTTGACAAGTGCATCCGAATTTTTCGGACACGTTTTTTGTTATGCATTTATTTTGATTCACAAACAGCTTCCAACAGCAGAGTGCGTACGCGGCGATATTCTTTGACAGATTTTTCATAACAGTCAAACCGCGTAAACAGCATGGATACGATTTCGTCTGCGCGCGCAGGATTTATTTGTTTGAGCATACGAAGCAGCTCCAAATCTTCAAAACCGATTCGATGTGCTTCCGCACGTGTGGAGGAGAGCGGCTGTTCAAATCCGGGATACAGAATGCATTCGTCACCGGCCGGCAGGAAGTTTGCATATTTCGGATGGTATTCCATCACCTGTTCGGAGAACATGGCAGCTTGCCGTTCAAATGGATTATTGCCGCAGGTGAAGTTTGCACCCCAGTGCAAAAATCCCATGATATTCGGATATTTCATCATTCCCCACGCAAGATAGACAACACGCAGCCGTTCCATATCAAGCAGACGGTTGCAGTAATTTCCGCCCGGAGTTAAACAGGAATAAACGTAAAGTTTGTCGCCTTCTTCTACGCGTTTATCGAAAAATGCCTGATTTTTTTCATAAATATCAAGCGACGGGCACCAGATATCGAGTGCGCCGATCACATTTTCAGTCGGAAGCACAGGTTCCAAAATCGGAATACCCGGCATTGCTTCTCTTGTAATTTTAGAAATCGTGTGATATACCTCACACAGCGCATCGTTCGGCTCGTCCAGACACGACTGTGTCCAAACATCGCACAGGTTATGTGCACGCAGATAACCGTATAATGTGCACAGGGCTTCCTTTAACTGCGATTGCCCTTGTTCGGATGACATGGATGCACCCGTCAGCGAAAATACAGCATCGGTACCGTAATCAAATTCATCAAATGCCCGGCGTTTAAACGCTTCGCCGATCTGTTCGGGCGAGGTGAACGAATCGTGGTCAAGCGACGCATAAAATTCATCGTTGTCTGCAAGAGAAGATGCACGCGAGCAGAAAGCACCGCCCTGGAACAGTGTGATGCCGGCACGTTTTGCGGCACGAAGCATCAAATCAAGTCGCTGCGGCTCAAATCGAAGCGAACCATCCGGCATAACGGTAAACAGCAGATTGCCCGGAATTGCCATGATATTCTGCCGCAGATAGCGCACGGTGCGCAGATAACGTGTCAGCATTTCTTCATAGCGTGCAGACCACATCGGTGCATTGTGCCAAAGCGAAATGTTTTCGTAATCAAACCAGTTTACAAACTGCGGAGAATCGGCAGCGGCAGGTTTCACCGTTACCGGATAACGCATGGTTTGTACCGTCAGCGTGCGGCACATACCGTCGTGACAGATTTTAATGGTAAAAGAAGCAGTTTCTTTTTTGCGGCAGTATTCGATCGGGGTGCGGAATGCGAAAGCAGCGGTCGTATACTGCGGACGCGCAAGGTTAAAGATCGGTTTCAACGCCTCGTAAATATAAAACGGCGCACGGCGGATTACATTTTCGTTTTTGTCGTTTTTTAAATACTCACTGCGCAGGACAGCGCCAGTATTCACTTCCACCGGTACTGGAATCAGCTCGAACAGCTTGTATGCACGATGCGGACCCTCCACCGAAAATGCGACAGGAATGCCCGGTGTTAATCCGGAAAGTGCAATATGTACACCGACATAAGTGCCGTTTGCGCCGGAAACAGTGAGCGCATCTTCCCCGGTGCGCACATCGGTGTCCGGATAAATCGGGGTCAGTTCGTCGAACAAAGCGGCGCGAAACACCGGTTTTGCTGCCTGTTCTGTTTTTGGAAGCGCCCAGACAAGCTGATCCATATCAGGCTCCTTGGCGTCGTGCTGGCGCAAATCATCATACGGCTCTTCGCTGTCGATAATCCAGCTGCGCCCTTCTTTTCGTGCTGTTTGAAATCCGCCGCGTGCTGCGCGTTTGCGGGCGGATTCCGGATTTTTCCCATGAAGCCTTGCATATTCGGACAGGGAAATAAACATGGGGAGAACCCTCCTTTGAACATTATGATAAAACGATCAGTCTTCGATCGTCTTTTTGGTAAGCCAACGATTACTCTTATAGCGAATCCAGAATACGAGCGAGCGAATTGCCCATTCAAGTCCCATGGAAATCCATACGCCGATAACACCAAATCCCAATGTGATGGAAAGCAGATAGCCGACGCCGACGCGCATCACCCACATTGTAATCAGTGATACAACAGAGGTAAATGTTGCGTCGCCTGCTGCGCGAAGAACGCTCGGCATAACGTTTGAAATCGACCAGAAGAACGGCATCGGAATGATTGCGGTAATCAAAAGCATGTAAATAACAGAGAGTGTCTCGGTCGGTGCCTGATACATCATCAGAATGAGCGGCATCAGCGGCATAAAGATCGCAATCGAGATCAATGTGACAATCGTGCCGAGCAGGATCATCTTTTTGCCGTACCATTTTGCCAGTTCTTTTTGATCTGCGCCGATGCACTGGCCCACGATTGTGATGGCGAGCGTACCAACCGCAAGACCGGCGGAATAGATGATCGCAAATGCAGAGTTTGTGACAGCATTTGCAGAAACACTCAGTGTGCCGAGGGTAACGATGTACATCTGTACCAAAATGCTGCCGCCGTTGAAGAACATCTGCTCAATTGCAAACGGAATGCCTACTTTGAACACTGATTTTAACACCGGCCAGCAAATTTTGAATATATCACGCGGATAAACGCGCAGGACGCTGTGCGGATGGAGCAGAAGCCAGATGGCGATTGCACCGCCGATCAAGCGCGCAACGTTTAACGAAAGTGCAGTACCGATGATGTCAAGTTTTAAGATATTTAAGAACAGAACACTGCCGAGCAGGTGGATCAGGTTGATGATAATGGTCAGACGCAGACAGATTTTTGTTGCGCCGACGCCGCGGAATACTGCAAATGCACCCATATAAAATGAGTGGAAAATAAGCGAAATACCAACGCCCACCATGTAATCCTGGGCTTTTTTGATGACAACCGGGTCAGCGGAACCGAACATAATGTGGACAAGCGGTCCTGCGCATGTGACGAGGATTGCACAGCATACAATCGCGACAGTAGTTGTTGCAAGCACAACCTGTCCGGCAGCTGTCCGCATTTTTTCATTGTCGCCTTTTCCTTTGTACTGCGCGACAATGACTGTGCCGCCGGCGGAAACTGCGTTAAAAATGGCAAAAATCATCATGTAAACAGGGCTGACGAGACTGACTGCAGAGACAGATTCCTGACTCGACGCACTGATCATGGAAGTTGTTAAAACACCGATGAAATTGATGAAAAACTGGTCAAGCATGATGGGGATAAACATCGAAATAATCTCACCATATGAAAACAGTGAACTTCCGAATTGCTTTGACAGCCATTTATCGGCTTTTGAATCGGGTTTAATCAGATATCGTGGCTTTCGAATTTGAAACCGCATACAATCACTCCTCTTTATATCTATCATTTTAACGGCATGTGAATGGCAAATCAAACGGATTGAGCAGGGTTTTTATGTGTTTTCGGAGCATTATGTGCAAAAAACGCGCGAATCCTTTGATTTCCTTGTATTTTAACATTATTTTAATGTTTTTTGTCCGGGACATGTCCGTCTTGACGAAATGAGTCAGATGCGATAAGATAAAATAAAATCAAAGCAGAGGGGAATTTTATGAAAATTGATCTGAAAGCGAATAATACAAATGGTAAAGTAACAGAGATGATCTACGGACAGTTTATTGAGCATATCTTAAACTGTATTGAAGGCGGCGTTTACGATCCGGACAGTCCGCTTGCGGATGCGGAGGGAATTCGTACCGACGTGCTTGAAAAAGCCAAAGAATTAAATCCGCCGATTTTGCGGTTTCCCGGCGGAACCGTGATGTGTCAGTATCACTGGGAAGATGGAATCGGTCCGAAAAGCGAGCGAATCAAACGCAAAAACCTGATCTGGGGAGGTGAACTGGATCTTTCGTTTGGAACGGCAGAATTTGTGTCGTTTTGCCGCCGGATTGGAGCGGAACCGATGATTTGTGTGAATATGGTGTCGGGTACGCCGGAAGAGGCCGCAAACTGGGTAGAATACTGCAATGGTACAGGACAATCCTACTATGCACAGCTGCGCCGCAGCCATGGATATGAGGAACCGTTCAATGTGAAATATTGGTGCATCGGAAACGAAAGCTATGCAGAGCCCGATCTCGGTGTCCATCATGATGTTTCATTATATGTGCGGGATGCACTGGAATTTATCAAATTTATGAAGCTTACGGATCGTTCGATCAAAACAATATTGGTCGGATGCGATAAACCGGAGTGGAATAAAGCTGTGCTCGATGCGCTTCATCCGTTTTGTGATTATCTTTCCCTGCATCACTATTCCGCGGAAAACGGAAAAGGACTGTACGGTCCGTTTGAAGGCGAAAAGGCGCTGATTCAGATGATTGAAGAAGCGGCTGATCTGATTGACACGTATCCGGATACGATCGAGAACTTTAATCCGTGGTATCGGTTCCCGGCGAGAAGCGGAAAAGTGAAAATCGCGCTGGATGAATGGAACATCTGGAATTTTGCGCCCGATGAGACATACGGTTTATTGGCGGAGTATAACTGGCGGGATGCCGTATGGGTTGCAAGTGCGATGAACGACATTGTGCGTCATCCTGCGGTTGCCATTGCAAATATGGCACAGCTTGTCAATGTAATTGCGCCGATTGTCACAACAAAGGACGGTTCGTATTATCAGACGATTGCCTATCCGTTTTTGCTGTACCGCAAGCATATGATCGGTGATCGTATGGAGGTAGAAGTGCCGTCTGTCTGCTTGGACACAAAAGAGGCAGGACAGATTGAAGCGCTTTCGTGCAGCGCAGTGCGCAAAGCAGACGGTACATTGTGTATTGCCGTGGTAAACCGCGATTTCTCGCAGCCGTATACCATCGGTATCGGCACAGGAAAGGGCACAATGACCACGCTGACAGCATCGTCACCGTATGATCAATGCGATGCAGCACACTGCTGTGTGCAGGAAGAGACAGCAGCTGTTTCACTCGATGAAATCACACTGGCACCGGGAAGCGTCAATTTGATTTTGTGTGCAGAATAATATCAAAAAAAGGAATCACATCAGTGATTCCTTTTTTGTACAATGGAAGCATGTGTTTGTATCAGTCATCATCGTGGTCGTCATCATGATCATCATCATGGTCATGATCGTCATAGTCGCGGTCAAAATCGATTACAGCGCCGGTTGTGGCGTGAATTTCGTATTCGTATTCGATGCCGTTTGCATAGAATTCAATCTCATAGTGCGCAACGCCGTCATCGCTGTCGAGTTTGGCTTTTGTGAATGTGGCAGCAGAAGTGGAAACACCTGCGTGAGAAAGCGCTGCAGATTTTGCTTTTTCCGCACTGATATAAGATGTGCTGGTGGTGGGTTTGCTGGTGCTTGTGCCGGTGTTATTGCGGTCGTGTTCAAATTTGATTACAGAACCGGTTGCAGCGTGGATTTCGTAGTCATATTCAATGCCGTTTGCGAAAAACTCCAGTTCATAAACCGGTGTTCCGTCATCAAAATCGAATTCCGCTTTGGTGAATGCAGCAGCAGAAGCAGAGATGCCTGCGTGCGTGAGGGCTGCGGTTTTGGCTTTTTCCGTACCGATATAGGAAGTGTTCGAAGAAGGAATCGATTCGGATGTGATTTTTTTGTGCTGATGAGAAAGAACGGAGCCGTTGACTGCATCAATCTCATAATCATATTCGGTGTCCTGATAATAGAATTCCAGTTCATAAATCGGAGCACCATCGTCGAAGTCGAATTCCCGGTCGGTGAAGAGTGCTTGATCGAAAGGTACGCCTGCCTGTAATGCGGCAATCTGCATCGCTTTTTCTTTCGTGATATACGGGGAAAGGCGATCAGCTGTTGTGTAGGATTCATCGTAGTCATCATCGTCGATGTCAATGACACTTGCATTCAGTGAAAACGATTTTGTCGTATCCATCACAGAAGTTTTGATATCAGAGAGAAACGATTCGCGCGGGACAGCAGATCCGCGAACGAGCTGTACGACAATGTTTTTATCGTTTCCGTCTACGTCATCGTCGAAATATCCTGCTTCATAGATTTCACGTACCAGATCTGATGCAACAGTTTCGCACGATTTTCCGTCTGCTTCACCATACACTGAAACGATTTTTTCTCCGTCATCGTTTACGCCGTCCAGCGCGGTCACATGACCATCTTTATCATAAGAAACTGTGATTTCCGGATTCACGCTCAATACAATTTTTCCGGTGTCTGAGCCGAGTGAAACGATTTCACCGCCTGTTTTGGGTGTTTTGCTGCTGTTGCAGCCTGTGAGTAAAAGGGATGCTGAAAGGAACAGTGCCGAAGCAGTCAATGTGTATTTCCGTTTGAGTGTCATAAGAAAAACCTCCTTTGTATTTTGTTTTGTTAGGTTTGGTTTACGCCTATAGAATACGAAGGAGGTTTTTAAAAAACGGGGTGGAGAAAAAATTTTTTATAAAAATTTTTTTGTATACGCTTTTTTTAGGCGTGATCGGCCTTTTTGGCGTTTAAAAATTTTTGTCTTGTAGCAATTCCACCGCGGATATGGCGCTCTTGCTTATTCTTTTCTAAAACCTTCTGCACATCCAGATAAAGTGCATGGTTTGTTTTCTGCAATCGTTCTGTAACGTCTTTATGTTTCGTTGTGATGAATCAGAACGGTTTCGTCCAATCCCAAATCACCGAACAAACGCAGATAGATATCCACATTTCCGTCTTTGTCCACCTCGATCTTCTGGATAATGCGCTTGAGCTGGGCATTGGTCATTTGCCGTACATCGGCGATATCCTCGATCTCCCGGAAGGTTTGGTTCAGGATGGCTTCCACTTGTTCGCCTTTTGTGAGGTGATAGGATACCATCTTCAGCTCATTTTCCAGACGCTCAATCTCTTTTCGCATCCCGCCGATCCTGTCGTTCAGTTCCTCTCGGCTGATCAGGTCATCAGCATACATATCCATGTATTTCTGGCGGGTCTTTTGCAGTTTGGCAAGCTGAGCGGTCAACTCTTTTTCGTAGTTCAGATTTTCGTCCTTCGCTTTATATAATCGCTGAAACTCATGGGTGACATAGCGGATGACATTTTTTTTTGACTTGAGTACCCCTGCAAAGTACTCTTGCAAAACCTCAATCAGTTCATCCTCATCCACTGTCACTGCATTAGGGCAGTTGTCGGCACCACGCCCATTGTGGCCAGAGCAGACCCAGCGGACATAAGTGTTCTTGTAAGTGCGGACGGTGCGCCTGAAAGACCAGCCGCACTCTTTGCATTTGATAAGGGTAGAGAAGAGGTGTTTATTGCTTTGCCGTTCCTTATCCACCTTAAAAGCCTGTCCACGGGACTGCATGATCTGTTGTACTTGCTCAAAGGTTTCCGGGTCAATGATGCGAAGATCCGGCCGTTCTACTACCATCCAGTCCGTTTCATCCTTGTCGGCCCGCTGGCCAGTGAGAAAATCAGTGACTTCCTGTTTACCGTTGATGATTTTTCCGGTGTAAAGTTCGTTGGTGAGGATACGGCAGACACCGTTCTGACTCCACCGACAGTTTCGCTTGGTTTTAAGGCCCCGCTCGTTGAGAAAATTAGAGATTTTTGCCGCACCATACCCATCCTGGATATACCAATGATAAATCTGGCGGACAACAGCGGCTTCTTCTTCGTTGATCGTTAAGTTGAAGTAGTCGCCAATTGTCTTGTCATACCCATAGACGATGTTGGGAACACGGCCCTTTTCTGCGTTCATCTTCTTGCCGAACTTCACTCGCTTGGAGGTGTTGGCGCTTTCCTCTTGGGCCAGCGCACCGAAGATCGTCAGGACAAATTCACTGTTGCCCATGCTGGTCATATTGGCGGTGAGAAACTGTGTTTCAATTCCCAACGATTTAAGTTTACGGACATTTTGCAAAAGGTCAACGGTATTTCTAGCAAAGCGGGAAATATCCTTGACCACTACCATTTCAAAAAGGCCGTGATCTGCATCTGTCATCATCTGCAGAAATTCCTTGCGGTTTTTGATTTTGGTGCCGGAAATACCTTCATCGGCATATAGACGCACAAGGTTATCCCCAGTGCGTTGAGTATATTCTGCAAAAAAGGTTTTCTGTGCTTCCAGACTGTTGAGCTGATCGGATTTATCTGTGGACACACGGCAGTAAGCGGCTATATTCATGTGCGGGACCTCCTTGTTACATCTATTTCGTTCTGTTACGTCCTTATTATACCACAGAAAGTGAAAATGTAAACAAGGAAAGAGCACCTTGTATATTCACACAAGGTGCTCTTTCTGTTTTTCTTCAATTTGGCTGTCAGCATTTTGCTGAATAGCCCGCTCTACTTTTGGTGTGTTGGCCTTGATCAATACCTTCAGCAGATAATCGGCGGCTGTTTCTGTTGTATTGGGATCATGGAATCGGTAATTCAGTTTTCGTTTTTTCATGATGAAACGCCGCCTCCTCTCTGTCTGTTTTCTTTTCTATCTCTATGAAAAGTTGTGCCAAAATATCCCTTCCAAATATTCAGTATCTCCACGAATCAGAAAGATCGGATAATGTCATGGATTGTTGATTGAGCAGCTGTTCCTTGTTCCAATGCGGAAACTGCCTCTGTTCTTCAAGTTTTTGATTTCTGACAACAGCGTACATGCCATCATCTCTATTTCTTGCTGCAGGATGATGCGTCTATAATCGTTTGCGTTTTTCTGCTTAACGTTCTTCAATAGTCCGTTCCTTTCTCCTATGGCCACCACGGGCATACATATCCAGAATTTCTTTTGGAATACGATCCAGAACCGCCAGAGCATCTTCATAGTCTCGTTGCAGCTTGGCATCGGACAACTGTTTTAAAATACTTTCCTGCGTCGATTTTTCTAGGGACTGTCTCAGATGTGCGTTTTTCTGTTTCAGCTTTTTGTTCTCAGTGGTGGTTTCTGTGAATGCCACTTGATACTTCTTGATAGTGTCGTGCATCTTCTCTACAGAAGGAATGTATTGGTCCAGTAGCACACCAATTTCAGTAGCTTTACTTTTGGCGTTAAATACGTTAACACCGGCAAGTAACTCCTCAAGTTTGGCTTTCTGCTTGGTGAGGCGGGTCATTTCTTTAAATACCCTGGGCGGGATATGCTTTCGTTCAGTCTGGCTGGCACTTTCGCCTCGTTCCAAGTCAGGGTATTTCAGTACCATGTGTTTCCAGAACTTGTCCTGCCATTGGGTCAGTTTTTTCTTGTTACCCACAATCTCCTTAGCACTGAGCCTGCCATCTTCGGTTAGCGGGACGAAAGAAAGGTGCATATGGGGCGTTTTCTCGTCCATATGCACCACGGCGGATATGATTGTTTTTGGGGTTTGATTTTGCTGGATAAACGTTAACGCCTCTTGAAAATAGTCTCTGATCTCAGATTTCTTCTTTTCCTGAAAGAACTCCGGTGTGGCAGTCACGAGAACTTCTACTAGATGAACACTATCTGAACGGGTACGGCAACCAGCTTCTTTGATTTGGCGTTCTATTTCTGCTCGATATTTTCGTTCTGGCTCGATCAGATGAAAATTATACTTACTTCTACTGATGTTCACATCGGAGTTGCTGGCATATTTCTCTTTGATACGTTCATCGTGGGCTTCAATGCTCCCGATTTCCGGTCCCTTGTATTTGGCGAAACGGAGAATGGCATATTGCGGATTTCCCATATTTTCCTCCTTGTTGACTTCTCAAATGACTGTGTATGAATTGCTGTAAAAGGGAGAACAACGATCAATCAAAGCGTACATACGCTTTGAATTTCCAGAAAACACCGACATATTGTTTTTGACTAATACTTCGATCCCCAGAAGGCCACGTACTCGCCGTCCGGCGGCATTGGTTACATTGTTGCAGTATTCTAAATTGTAGCGGCTCTGGCAGGCAATCAGGGCTTCGCTGAAGCTGCCAGGTTTAAAAGCGGACAGGTTGTTTTTGGCACAGTAAATCTGGTATGCTTCATACAGCTCTTTGGAGCTGGCAGACATATCCGCTTTCAAACGAACATAGCGTACTCGGCACATTGTTTGAACTGCACGCCGATACTGTCTCCCTTGTTGGTGATGCGGGATTTCCGGGCGTAGATGGCTACACCTCGGTTATGCTCAGTATTGTATTTTTGTTTCTTTGTCATAAAACCAGTCCTCCTATTTTTTCATTATACAGCCAGCCCGGTGACGCTTTCCAATGTGCGACCGTTTTGCAAAGCTGGCGTAAGAGTAACCACAGCGTTTCGCTGTTAAGCGCTCGGATTTCCTGTTCCAGAAATTCCATTCGCTTGTGCTGAAAAGAACGGAGGGCGTTATTGTAGTTGTTGCCACGGTGAATGACGGCATTCATTTTAAAATCCATAGGCGCACATTCTCATCGCTCTCGGTCACGCTGTCGAAGCAGATAGCGGCGGTAATGCTCGCAGGCTTTCAAAACAAAATCTTCTGCCTGCTTTGCATTAGCGTTAGGGACATATTTGCGAATACGCTCCATCGGGACTTTAAACATCTCCCGTTGGTTTGCTTTTTCCTCACACATAATACCTTCAATACAGGATTTGGTAAGCAATCCTTCACGGTCTGCCTTGTGCATACGCCAAACCTGCGAATAAGAGGGCGTGCAGTCGTTGATTTCACATTGTTCCAAAACATCATACTGGCTCTGCTCATCAAGGAAGGAAAGCTCCACTCCAACGGATAA
The DNA here is from genome assembly GCF_016901855.1 of Merdimmobilis hominis. GTDB lineage: Bacteria > Bacillota > Clostridia > Oscillospirales > Ruminococcaceae > Paludihabitans. The sequence goes on from NZ_JACJKY010000007.1 coordinate 10,869, forward strand.
GGCAATTTCGCCGTTATCCATCTTGTCAATGAATTCGGGAATCAGGTAGGTTAGGCGGATATAACGCTGAACGGTACGACCACTTTCTGTATCTGAAACATCGTCACGAGACTTGTGGCCAACTTGTCCACAAGTGATACCTTGATGCTTCATTGCTTCCATTTTCAGCTTGTAAGCAAACGCCTTTTCGCTGGGTAGGATATGCTCTCTGTGTAGGTTGCTGTCCACCACAGCAATAGCGGCGGAATCACGGTCGAGAGCATAAATTAAGGCAGGGATTTCTGTAATCCCTGCCTTAACTGCGGCGTGTAAGCGGCGGTGTCCGCTTATCACCTCATATTCCTCTGTGCTTTCAATCGGTCGGACAATCAGCGGCGACAAAATACCAACTGTATGAATACTTGCAATCAGCGTATCCATTTCCTCATCATCTTTAACTTTGTACGGATGCCCCTCAAACGGGCGAAGTTTTGAAACCGGAATATTTACCGGCTGATTTCTTGTATTTTTCATTTTCATCTACTCCTATCTAAATATCTTGCACGGGCTTTTCTTTCAAGCTCATGCTCTTGTTTTAATAACTCATATAAATGCGGAGACTTCTCCAAAATCTTCTCCGCACGGCGAAGCCTTTCACGAACAGGCTTCATTTGTTTGCTGATCGCCTTGCGGCGCTCTTTGTTTTGGTTCTCATCCTCCGGCGATTTCGGACGGCGTATACGATTGCTTAATTCTTTGCGTTCATGCTCCAAATCGGATAACTGTGTTTTTCTCTCGTCGATGTTTGCTTGCAAATCGGCTACGGTGTGAATGTCATTTTCTTTGAGAAAATGATAATCTGCTACAAGATTTTTCAAATCCTTTTCCGCCGTCCTTAAATCGGGTGATAACAGAATTACCTCAGCAAGTTCGGCGGTGATTTGGATGACCGTTATTATGATATAGAAAATCATATCCACTAAAACCGTCGCTGCATCGTAGCTGTGGTCAATGACAAAATCAAGCTTTCGCAGTTCATCTTCCAGCGGAAACTTTTTCGGCCTGTACGGCGGACGGTACTCCAAGGTGAATAAGTGGTATCTGCTCTCGGCGTTCCTGTCCAACTGCGCCTGCACGATTTCTTTTGAAAAGCCGATGTTTGCAAGACGAACGGAACGCTCCCAGTGCTTTGCCTTTACAGAAAAGCGCACGGGATCTAGCGTATAACCGAGTGCATAAAGCTGATTCTCAAATTCTCTCGGAGAAGTAGCAAAAGACAGGCAGTATTCCACATCCTCACGGAGATAGTCCCGATGTGTTTTCTTGCCGGCTTTGTGCCGCCAATAATCTTTTTTGTGCCCGCCGTAGAAGCTACTGTTTTCAAGAACAGATAAACCGTGTTCCCGGCATACTTCATCTGATACTCTGCGCAGTTCTTTGTGGTCACCGATTTTATTTTGAAATTTTGCACCGTCCTTAAATGAAACGGGGTTCACAACGAAATGGCAATGCACATTATCTGTATTCAAATGAACAGTCACAAGCACCTGATACCTGTCACCCCACATTCTTCTTGCTGTTTCCTTGCCGATTTCAAACGCCTGCTTCGGTGTGACCTCGCCTTCACGGAAACTTTGTATTCCGTGATAGCCGATCACCTTGCCACGAAGCCCGAACCGTTGCTGTACGGCAACCATTTCGGCATAGACATTTTGCTTTGAACAGTTGATACCTCCAACATACATTTTGCGGTCGGTTTTGTTGTCGTTCTCGGCATATGAAAGCGCCGCATACAGATCATCGTCAAGATATTCTCTTGCAGTGGTTTTGTCGGGATTGTCGGCATAGTTGAGTGTCGCTTTTAAGTTTTTATATATCGGCCAAAAGCCTGATACAGCCACATCGTATCACCTCTTTCACGGCAATAGAAATACCGCTGTTATTCCTTTCAGTACATCACTGATTTCCTTGTCCAACTTCGGTGAACTCGCTTTGTCGGCAAGTTCGCCGAGCTTTTCAAGGCAAAGAAAAAGAGCGTCAGGCGGAATACCTCTCGGCTCATACCCTAGCGCTCTTTGCTTGACATATTCGGTTGTGGAAATCCCGCACTTTCTAGCTTTTGATTGTATTTTCTCTTTTTCTTTTGCCGTGACACGCACGGCGATTCGTATATCTTTCTCCATATACATCTCTCCTTTCCGGGGGATTGGGGGCGGTAAGCCCCCAAAGAGCAAAGCTGCAAGAAAATCTGCGGCTTTTGATTGGGACTTTGGCACACAAAGTCCCTGCTTGTTACAGTATGAGACATGCATTATTGTCCCTCGTTTCTTTCAACCTTTCTCAAATAGGAAATGCCGTTCTTCGCTCTCTCAAAGGTGAGGGTTAGCAATGCTCCTTCTTCAATTTCAGGGATACCGAGATAGCCGGTGTTCTGCCAAGCGGAAGCCATGACCTTATTGCCGTCTTCAAAAGTGAAGTAAGCAAGGATATTGCGGTTCTTGCCCCAGCGTTTGTAATCAAGTCTTGCAGCAAAAACACCATCACGCTCGTTTGTTTTATAGTTGTCAACGCAGATGCCTGAATCCTGCATCTGTCTTAATGATGAATAGGCTCTCATAATAAAAATCCTCCTTAATTCTGTTTAATGTCAAAGTAATGCCATAGGGCATTTTAGAAAATAAAAAGCGGCATCATTTTAATGCCGTCAGTCTCCGAGAAAATCATCGAGGGAATCCAATAACAGATTTTCTTCTTCGGAGAGTGTTTCGGTCGGTTGTGGTGATTCCGTCTGTATCACAGAAAGATTCTGCAAGCACTCTCGAATGGTTTCCTTAATAGTCTCTGTAATTTCTGCGTGCGGCTCATAAAACTGATTAACGGCAGTAATAACCGCTTTGTTTTTTGAATCCGTTATATTTTTCAAATACTCCCAAGCCTTGCGATCAGCTTCGTTATCCAAGTTAAACCTAAGGCTCATTCGTTTGATACTCATAACGCACCGCCGTTTTTAATCAATTTCATTTCCAGCATTCGTTCATAACCTTTAGAAGTAGCACAAATATCATCGTTTACAGTAATACGGCTTTCGTCATATTCAGCAAAGTTGCGGATCATACAACCGCCTCCTCCGACAATATACAGCTTCATCAGTTTTGAATCATAGCCGTGTTCACGCAGTCTGCGGAAAATACCTTCCACATACTCTTTTGCAGTATTGGTTATTGTTTTCAAATAGTCACCGTCAATATCTGCTGTGCCGAAACGAAGCACACGGGTAATCATTTCTTCAGGTGGATCTGCGTGATGAACTCTCATCAGATTTTCACGGATTTGGAGCATACACTGGTGTGTTCCAAATTTCTCGGTAAAACAGCGGTTGGGGTTCGGCTTTTTATCATTGACGAACATAATATTCATCGTGCCGTTGCCAATATCGCAGAGCATATTTACACCTGAAAAATCGGATAAGTGATTGACAATAGCGGCAAATCCCTGTGGATAAATATCTGCACCGATAATGCGGATATGATAATCCTTGCCTTTGAAATTGAAATCGATTGTTTCGTTCTTCAGCAAATATCGTTTGAATTCTTCTCGCTGTTCGCTTACCCAAGTCAGCGGAAGTCCGGCGGCAATCAATACATCAGCAGAATAGATTTTAGCAATGTTCATCTCCCGTGCGATTGCGGCAAGCGTCAGAACATAATAATCCTCGTCCAGCATTTTATCCGCTGAAAATTCTTTATGCTCTGCGCTGATAAGATAATATTTGTTATTCCAAACAAGCAGATTGTCTTCGAAAATCGGTTCTTTGTTATAGACGGTTACGCCTGTCTGAAAACAGCAGTTTGCAGTTTTCATATTTCCGTAGCCGTGGTCGATACCGATAATATAGGTTTCTTTATATTTTTTCATTGTGATTGTCCTCCTGAATCTTAATGATTTTTTGTTTACTTTCCGAAAGAGCGGAGCAGGCACCGTCGGTTATCATCAAACAGCTTTGGTGTCCGCACTGCATATATAGGGTGTTCTTAATTTTGCTTTGTTCCGATTTTGTCGGATGGCACTATGTCATAAAGTCCTCCTTTTCTGTTTTTGGGCGAAAAAATAACACCTACCGATTTTTACATCAATAGGTGTTATCAGATGATTTTCTTTTGGCTGAATCCAAAATCTTCGCCGCTGAATTTTTCGTAAGCCAAGCCGATTTTTCGGATGCGCTTGTGAACGGCGCTGTGTGTTTTGAATCCGAGCTTTTCTGCAATTTTCTCAAGCGTTATGCCTTCCATACGCATGATGAGGATTTGTCTGTCTGTTTCGCTGAGCGAAGCTAAAAACTCGCTTACTGCCATCGGTTCTAAAACGGTACGATTCATATCGCTGTCTTCATCGGGGATGTCCCAGTCCATACCGTCATTATTTTCAGCATACCGTTCCTTGAGTTCATCAAGAGATTCAACCGTAATATTCTTTACACGGGTGTGATACCACTTGCGGTAATGGTCGATTTTCTGCCGGCTGTTCCGATAATCAAAATCTTCAAAACAGCGGAACTCTTTTGCGGTATCAATGACAGCTTTCATATTATGGTGCGCCATTGTCTGCGGAACAAGCCAGCTGAATAGATCAGAGATTTCTTCTTCCGACACATAGCCGAAGGTTTCATCCACACCTCCGTCCTTTAGCAGTTCCTTTGCTGCTGGAAGAATCTTTTCCTCCTGCATTTCCTGAATCCAGTACGGCGCTGCATGAGCAAAAATCCATGACGGCTCATAACCGGAATAGATTTCACGCTTTGCACCCAGTCCCATAAAGGGCCAGACCATAAATGCATAAGCGTCAATAATGGCAAGCAGAAACAAATCGCTTTCCACCATAGCGATTGCATCCCAGTCATGGAGTAGCTTAAACGGATTGCGTGGAATGCTGTTCAGTTCTGAACCACACTTGTCCAATATGGATTTCGGAATAAAGTAGAATGCGGGAATAAAGTCCGCATTGCGAAACGGCGTGACCTCGCCGTTTTGTCTTTTTAATAATATCGGCATATTTTGTGCCTCCTTTCCAGAGAACATCCTCTCCATTTATTTAACGACGCAAAATTAGCATATTGTTCCTATAAAACTCAAAATATTATAGCATATTTTGAGTGGATTTAAAAGAAACTCTCAAATTGTCCATAAACACAAAAAGCACCGCCAGGAAAGCAGGTTGTACCGCTAACCTAACGGGGCTGCCTTTATACCCAAAATCCGCACATTCGATTTAAGGGTTATCCTTCCTTAAAATGGAGAGGACAATTCTTGAATCATACTTTTCGGGTAAAATATATCCGGAGGTACATCAGAATGAAAGAACGAATTTTAACAAGTGAAGCAATACAAAACTTCAAAAAATATCTGAGAGAGGAAGAAAAAAGCGATAATACAATCGAAAAGTATATGCGAGATGTATGGGCATTTACTACATACATGAATGGTGCGGAAATCACAAAAGAATCGGTTATCGCTTATAAAAGCAACCTGACCTCTAAAAACTATGCTGTGCGGAGTATCAATTCCATGCTGGCAAGTCTGAACAGTTTGTTTGTATTTTTAGGTTGGATGGATTGCAGGGTGAAGTCGATCAAGTTACAACGGCAGATCTACTGTCCCGAAGAAAAAGAACTAACCAAAGCGGAATATATGCGGCTTGTAAATACCGCAAAGCAGAAAGGTAACGAACGGTTGAACTTGATTTTGCAGACTATTTGCGGCACAGGGATTCGGGTGAGCGAACTCCAATACATAACGGTGGAGGCTGTCAAAAACGGAGAAGCAATCGTATCTCTCAAAGGCAAAACACGGTCTGTCTTTCTTGTCAAAGAACTGCAAAAAAATTTGCTCCGCTATGCAGCGGAGCAAGGAATAACATCAGGTACAATTTTCATTACAAGAACGGGCAGACCGATGAGCCGCACCAACATTTGGCGGGAAATGAAAAACCTTTGTGAGTACGCAGGCGTGAATCCGCAGAAAGTTTTTCCTCACAATTTGCGCCATCTGTTCGCAAGAGTGTTTTACGGGATTGAAAAGGATATTGCCAAGCTGGCGGATATTCTCGGTCACAGCAGTATCAACATCACTCGCATTTACATTATCTCAACAGGTGATGAGCATCGCAGACGGATGGAACATATGCGGCTGATTTTATGAAAAACGCCGCCCCGAAATGCAGTTTATTACATAATCCGCATTATGCTGCAAATGTACATACCAAACCCATTTTATTTACATTATTATATCATAGTTCGAGAGAAAATTCAAACAGTTTGGCGAAGAAAAGTATGATTTTACGGGATATTGTCGAAGCAAAGCAGCACAAATAAGCCTTTTCAAGGCAAATTCTGAAAAGGCTTGATTTTTTACGCTCATTTTTAGATTTGGTCTGTGACAAAGACCATGTTCTGTGAAGACTCAGTACATTTAGACGGCAATTTTTCGATTGCGTTTATTACATAATGCGGATTATGTTGCATTTCGTTAACCGAGGGAGGAATCAGATATGGCATTGGCAAAAATAATCAAATACGAGGGTGACAATTCCACCTTCGTCTGGAAATCCCCGATTGAAGATTTTAATACTTTGTCTCAGCTTATCGTCCATCAATCTCAGGAGGCAGTTTTTTTCAAAAACGGTCAGGCTTTAGATTTGTTTGAAGCAGGAAGATATACGCTTGAAACACAGAACATCCCGTTGCTCAGGCGCTTTTTGAATCTGCCTACTGGCGGAAAAACGCCGTTCCACTGCGAGGTATACTTTGTAAACAAAACGCAGCAGATGGCAATTAAATGGGGTACAGACAGTCAAGTACAGTATATGGAGCCTACATACAAATTTCCGTTGCAGATCGGCGCTTCCGGCGAAATGACGCTTTCTGTCAACGATTCCCGCAGGCTTCTCACCAAACTGGTCGGAACAGAATCCAGCCTGACACAAAGCGGGCTGATTGCGCAGTTTCGTTCTTATCTGATGTCTAAAATCAAGCCGTATATTGCGGCAACGATGCAAAGCGCTCCCTACAGTATTTTTGAAGTGGACGCGCATATGGACGAATTTTCGTCTGCTTTAAAACGCGCGTTAACACCGGATTTCAATGAATACGGAATTAGCCTTGATAAGTTTTTTGTTACGACGATCGCCAAGCCGGACGGCGAAGCGGCTTATGAAAAATTCAAGGAGATACATATCCGGCAATATGCAGATATCGCAGAGGCAAAGCTGAAGCAGCAAACCGATGTCATCCACGCCGAGACCGAGGCGAAAAAGACCGTCATTGAATCGCAGGCAATGGCAACAAAGCGTGCACAGGAGGGATATACCTATCAGCAGGAGCGTGGCTTTGATGTCGCAGAAAAGGTGGCTGAAAATGAAGCGGTCGGTGAATTTACCAATATGGGCGTCGGCTTGGGCACGATGGCAGGCGTCGGTGGTGCTGTCGGCGGAATGGTAGGCGGCATGATGAACGACGCCATCGGACAAACATCCGCTCCCGCTCAGAGTACAGGGGGACTTGACGCTTTTAAAATGAAGCTGGAAAAAATGAAATTGATGAAAGAAAGCGGTATTTTGTCCGAAGAAGAGTTCAACGCAGCAAAGCAGGAACTTCTCAAAAATTTATAAGGAGAGTATGACAATGAGTTTTAACAGAAAAAAAGGGATATCCGTAGCAGCGGCTTTGATTTTACTGGCTTTATTTAATGTGCTTGTTTTTCTTCTGCCGACGGGGCGCGGCATAACGTTTTGGCTGGGTTACAGTTTTGTGACTTTGGCTGTCGTTTTATTTGCGGCAGTTATGCTGTTTCTTTTTGATTCGGAAGATAAAAAAAGGACCTTTTTGCGCCTTCCGCTGATTTCCACTGCATGGATTTATCTGATCCTGCAAACAATCGTTGGCCTTTGGCAGATTTTTAGTCCGGTGTTTCCCTATGTGCCGGCGCTGATTATCAACGGTTGTTTGGCAGGATTTTTTATTATTATCCTTTTGGCTTCAAAAGCCGCCGGCGAATCCATCGAAAAGCAGGAAGCGCACATTGCGGAAAAAGTGTATTTTATCAATAATATGCAGCTTCTTCTGTCGTCTGTCAAAACAGACGATGAAGAGGTCACTCAAAAAATCCATACTTTATCGGAAGATATTAAATTTAGCGATCCTATGAGCCATTCCATGCTTAGCGAACTGGAAAAGCAAATCGAAGCAAAAGTCATTCTTTTAAAGGCAGATGTTTCAGATAAAGAGAAAGCAATGGCGGATATCGAAGGTATCAGCGACCTGTTAAAAGAGCGAAACCAGAAATGCCGGATGCTGAAAAATGTGAAGGAAGAGAAAAAAGCCGAGGACTCTTCCGGTGTAAAGTACGTTGCTGTGACTGTTGGCGTTTTGGGAGCGCTGGCAACCGTGGCGTTAGTTATCTGCTTTGTTATTGTTCCAAACAATACCTACAAGACCGCGATGTCGTTGTATGAAAACGAGCAGTACACAGAAGCAAGGGTAGTGTTTGAAAGCCTGAATGGATATAGCGACAGCAACGAAATGATTGAGGCGTGCAAAACGGCGATTACCGAACAGCAGTATTTAGATGCCCAGAAGCTATATGAAGAAGGGAAATATGATGAGGCAATTCAGGCTTTTGAAAGCTTGGGTACTTACAAGGACAGTAAGGAGATGATTGAGTCTGTAAAGCAGACGGTGACTGAAAACAAATACATACAAGCCGAAGATTATTTTGAAAGCCAGAACTATCTTGAGGCCATGAAGCTCTACACTGAACTTGGAGATTACAAAGACTGTAAACAGAAAATTGAGCAGATTCAAAACCGTCTTGCGACTGATGGCGCTGTTTATTACGGTACTTACCAAAACCAGCCGATCGCATGGCGTGTTCTGCAAACGGAAGATGACAGAATGCTGCTGATAGCGCAGGAAGCAATCTGTGAGCTGCCGTATAACGACGAAATAAAAGATGTCACATGGCAGGAAAGTTCCCTTTGCAACTGGCTTAATAATGAATTTATCGGTTCATTTTCTGAAGACCAATTGGCCGATATTTTGACGACAAACGTTGGCGGCGCTGACTGCAAGGTCTATCTGCTCAGTCAGGAAGAAGCGGAAGATTTGGAGGACGAATCAGTCCTCTCCAGCGAAAAAGATTGGTGGCTTCGCACAAAGTCCGATGTAAACGCTGTGTATGTAACAGCTTCCGGCGAAATTGTTGAGGACGGCGAAACTGTTGTCCGTGCCAAGGGCGTGCGTCCTTGTATTTGGATTAATTTGAAATAAAGATTTTTCAATAGACAAGAACAATCGGGGATAAGAATAGGGAGAAAAGATAATGCAAGTTTTTAAATGTAAAATATGCGGAGGCGATGTCAGCGTAGACAGAGCTACCGGCATTGCAGTCTGCGAATACTGCGGAACAAAGCAGGTGCTGCCGCAGTTTTCAGACAATAGTTCCAAGCGGCTTTATGAAAGCGGGCATCACTATCTGCAAAATGGGGAATACGATAAAGCGGAGGCTGTGTTTAATCAGCTTCTGGCAATTAACCCGCAGGATGCCGAAATATATTGGGATCTTGTTCTGTGCAAGTACGGCGTGACTTTTGTAAAGGATCCGAAAACGGAAAAATATATCCCCACCTGCAACCGCACTCATTACGAATCTGTTTTAAACGATAAAAATTACCAGAATGCACTGAAATATTCAGATGCGGAGCAGATGGAGTTTTATCGTGAAAACGCCGAAACGATCAATCATATTCAAAAAGGCATTCTTACCGTTTCAAAAAAGGAAAAACCCTTTGATGTTTTTATTTCCTATAAAGAAACCGACAGTGAAGGAAACCGCACGAAAGACAGCATTACCGCTCAAAAGCTTTACGAAGAATTGACCGAAAGCGGATATAAGGTGTTCTTCTCCCGAATCACTTTGGAGAATAAGATCGGAACAGAATATGAACCCTATATTTATGCTGCGCTCTATTCCAGCAAGGTGATGCTGACTGTCTGCTCCTCGAAAGAAAACATTGAATCCCCGTGGGTAAGAAATGAGTGGAGTCGTTTTTTAACGCTGCGCCAAAACAACATAGGCAAAGCACTGATTCCGCTCTACTTTGATATGTCCAAAGCAGACCTGCCGGATGAATTTGCACTGCTTTCATCCTATGATATGAAAGTTGACGGTTTTGAGCAAGAATTGCTCCGTGGTATTAAAAAGCTGATCCCCCTGCCCATTATGAAAGCGGCAAGGCGTAAAAAAGCTAAAAAAACGGCAGGAATTACCGCAGCGGTGGTATGTGTAACAGCCGCAATCGTTGCGGCCATAGTGTTGCCGAATTATATAAAAGCACAACGACTGGAAGAACAATACACGACGGCTATTGCAATGTTTGAAAATGCCGATTATGAAGGTGCGTCAGCAGCTTTTTCGGGACTGGGCGATTATAAGGATTCGGCGGAAATGGTGGAAAAGTGCGCGATCCAGCCGGGGTACGATGCGGCGATGCAGCTTTATTACGACGGAGATTATGCTGAGGCAACATGGGCATTTGAAGCCCTCGGCGATTATGGGGATGCTGCCGAGCAGAAAGAACAGGCGGAACTTTCATGGCGGAAAAGTCTGGCAACGGTTGCGACGGATGATTTTGACGAATATTCGACCAGCTATTATATCATAAACGAAAATGGAACGGTGGACGGAACTAGCGGTTCAGCACATTCTGATCTTTCCATTGAGAATCATGGAAGGATTATTTCTATAACACCTTCTGCGGATAAGTTATATGCATTGCACGAGGACGGATATGTCAGCAATGCAAAAGAAAACAATCAACTGTCTGATGATTCGGAATGGCATGATATTGTGAAAATCTCAAGACAATTAGAAAATACTAACATCGCTCTTCGTTCAGACGGTAAGATGTTCTATGGTAATACAGGTTCTGATGAAGTGTGGAATGACGAATGGATCAAAGGCATATCTGAATGGACAGATATTGTTGATTTTAAATTATGTTATCCGAATGGCAGAGCCTATTCTGATGGAACTGGAGCTATCATCGGGATAAAATCAGATGGTAGTTTATGTGCGGTTTATAATGATAATAACACTGGAAAACAAAGTTCAAATAGTAGTATTACGTTCAGTACATTTACTACTGAAAAACTACAGGAAATTGTTGCACGATTTAGTAATGTGAGAACTTTAGCTTTTAATATCACTTCGTATGATCCAAATCCAATAGAGATTATTGCTCTGACTAAAGATGGAAAACTGCAAATATATCAAGATGGAACGTTTACTGAAATGGATGCAGACAATATTTGTGATGTATCATTTAGCGCATCTTCCCCCATTCTTTTATATCAAAATGGAGATATCGCTGAATTGGGAAGCAAAAATATTGCGCTACATGACATTATTTCTATCAATAACATCATTGGTAATGTAATCACCCGTTCAGGAATAGTGTACTCCTGCACATTAAATTATTATGACTTATCCATCAGTGAATGGTCAGAAAGTGGAAAGTCTATAGTATATGATGAATGGCTTGCGAGGTTGAATTGATATGAAATGTAAAAATTGCGGCGGGGAACTGATTTTTCAAAACGGTATGGGTGTATGTGAAAACTGTAAAAACACCTATCATTTTGATTACGGCTTTGAAAACACGGAAGTGTATATCTGCTATACGGAAAGCGATGCTCAGGGCAGACGTACCAAAGACAGTATCATAGCGGATGAATTGTATCAAAAGCTGGAAAGCAAAAAAATACATACATTCTATGAGCGCAAATCCGTCCCCTACTTGGCTGGCGACGATTTACAGGCAGTCAACTATCAGGCGATTTATCATGCAAAAATCGTCCTTATTGTGGGCGCTTCTACTGCTCATTTTGAGCATTTGATATCAGAGTATAAAGAGTATTTTAGCAAAAAGACCGTCATTCCGGTTTACACAGATATCCGTCCCGAAGGCCTGCCACCCGAACTGAATCGAGTACAGGCGCTGAACTATAATACAATAGGCGCAGAAGCCGATCTGCTCAACGGGATTTTAAGGCTTCTCGGCAGAGAAAAGGAAATTCATCTCGAAGAACTACATCAACGCACTGGAAAAAGAAAAAAGATTGTGGCAATTTCTCTTTCTCTCTTTTTAATTATAGGTATTGCTGCAGGTGCTGTTCTGGTGCTTTTTCGGGAATCACCAGTGGATGAGCCGGAATCAGAACCTGTATTAACCTCGCAGGAAATTTATGACAACGCACAGACGCTGATGGAATCTGGCGACTATTTAGGAGCGGCTGATTTGTTTGCAACCATTCCGGACTTTAGAAACAGTACAAACCTGTTGGACGAAATTTATAACAGATACGATGGTTATTATCTTTCGGAGGATAAAAGTGTTTCTTTTTACATCAATATTCAAAGCTCAACAACAGCCGATCTTATTCTTGAAAAAACAATAAATGGACAAAAAGTGCGTACAGAGGAATCATCTGTGCTAAACAACAACATTATTACAGCATCTTTCACCGATTCGGAAAATAACACCGGTGAAATGACCGTCACGCTAAATAATGATGGTATCCACATAACAACAATATTAAAATCTGAAAGCGAATCATTGTTCATTGGCAATCTGGATCTGACATTTATGTTGTCGCAGCGTTCCGATCGGCCTATGGAACAAAGCATTACCGCCGAAACGCTCATACAATGGATGACAAATCAAACTTCTCTAAGCGACTTGAATCGGACTGGATATCAGGTGGCGTTTGATAAAAACATGACCGCTGGTGGCGGAATCAATAATCATTTTGCCAATTATTACATTGAAAACACTGATATTAAACTCTTGTTAGCAGATTTTGATTTATCTTCTGCAAAGTCTTATAATGATATGGAAAAATATCCATTGGATGATTTTTATATTGTCGGTGTTATTGCTCCGGCTGAACTTGTCTGCCCTCAGGAAATCGGTGGAACTCCTCATGTATATGATGAAAACAAAATTTTATACGCTCCAAATGTACAGGATTTTATATTGATGTCAGACTTTGAATCTGGGTCACCTGAGTACTGCGTGTTTTTTACTTTCAATGAAAGTGAAGCAAATGCAGGTATTGACAGTAACAGTATGATCGGTATTACATCTCAAGCCTTAATTGGAGAGAATTTCAGTTGGGTTGAAAGAGATTTAAACTCAAATTTTATAGAAGCTTCGGTTCTTTCACAATTCAAAAAAACGCACTCGGAAACATCACAATACTATGCTTCTGCAACAGTGGTAGCTGAAAAATCGAATATGGTTTTAATATGTGTTGATTGTAATTGTCCTGACTGCGCTAATAAATATTATTATTACAAGAAGAATATGGAGACCGGCGAGATACAGTTTGTCACGGAACTGTTTAGTGACAGTTATTTTACGCAAACAGATATGTGGAAAAATTATCCGGAATTGTTTGATGAGTTTTTATAATTTTTAAAGGGCTTCATAAAAGGCAAAAGAAAGGATATGCACATTAATGGAAAAAACAACAATTCAGATTAATAAATATGCCGACAGGTTTTTAATTGGAAATGTAAATTTTAAGTTTGCATCTGATAAAGCCTACGCAGATATGGCACGTAGAACACTCCGCATAGATGTCGGCAGCGAGCTTCGAAGTAATCTTAAATCGGAAGCAACAAGAGTTCTAAAGGAATGCATTGAAAATCTGAAAAACATGAAAGCTATCAGTCAATGTTCATTTCAATCGTGGCACAAAGAATCTTGCAATAAACTTATTGATTGCTATAAGCCTTATTTATTTTATTATGGACAATCACAAAAATGGCTGAATATGCTTTTGAAATATCTATATGTTTACGATGTTGAAGAATATCAGTGTTTATTTTCTCAAAAGTTAATTGAAGTTATGGACATGCCAATTGACTTTAAAGTGATTAAAAATTTTCATAATCAATATAATATAAAATGGCCAAATTCAGGCTGGAGTAAATGGAATGAAAATACATACCGTTCCTATCAAGAAAGCATTCGAAAAGCCTTAATTCAGGATAAGACTTTGACGGAAGATGAAAAGATCCCATTTTATTGGGAACTGATCCATTGGTCTGATCTGGATTAAGAAAATACAAGAAAACGGACAGTACTAAGCTTTTCATGCTACAGCGCTGTCCGTGGTTTTATTTAGAGACAAATAATTTTATTGTTTACATACTCTATAGCGGCATTACGAATATTGTTCATCCGTCGAGCCCATTCCATTTGATTTTCCGCCTTTAGCTGCTCCGTTACGCCCTCACGCTCTGCCATCTGTTTTACCAGCCGGGAAAACATTTCCTCTGCCTGCCGGTCGATTTCGGTAAGATGAGCGTTCAGCTTCCCGCTTGTCAGCAGGTTATAATACAGAATTCTGTTGTGCTGTTTCAAATACCGTGCGTGCCGCTGTCCCCATAAGCCGATGTATTGTTTTCCTTCTTCGGCAGACAATATGAGATTAGGCAAAATATAATCTCCTTGCTGTGTGTATGTACCGCCTATTTGTTCGAATAATGATTTCTTCATGGGTCTTATTCCCCCTTGCAAATTACTTTGAACTTCCTGATTGGTGCATTGATGATTTTAAGCAGCACCCCGTCAACCGCGTCTGTGTATCTGTCCTCCGAGATAAGGCTGTTCCTTAAGTCATTCAGACAGTTGATTAGCAAGTTGCGTTCAGAATCATCAAGTGCTATGTAATACTTTTTGCCCCGCATATTGCGACCTCCTTTGAGCTTCTGCCTTAATTGTACTCGCAGAAGGCATTATGGTCGAATGTACCGATTGAAAGAAAGAAATCCGAGAAAAACTTTTACGGTTCTTCTCGGATTGCTCTTTATCTATGGATATTGGCTTTTTTAATAAGTGGAACTATCTTTTCATATTCCTGCCTGCGTGGTGTTCGGGCGGCTCGTTCCCAAGCAGAATAAGCACTTTGAGCAACACCGATTTCCTGCGCCATTTGTGATTGATTGAGTGATAACCGTTTCCGCATCTCTCGCAGAAGCATATCGCACGGATAATCCACAAAGGAAGTATACTCGTCAAACAATAGCTTGCGGTCAATACCAAGCGCTTCGGCGAGTAAAACAGCGGTTTTATACTTTATGGGATGCTTGTCATTTTCGTAAAGGGTAATTGTGGCAGGAACAACGCCGACCTTTTCGGCAAGTTCACGGGTAGAATACCTTCTATGTAATCGGTAATATCTTAAAGTCTTACCTACGGTATCACAGTTATCACTATTCTCAAAATCATACCGTAAATGCAGTATCAATTTGCCTTTGGCGAAATGATACACCTCAGTGTGATTGAGGATAGTATTGAGTTTGCGCCGAAATACAGAAGGAAAATATTCTATAGAGAAAAACGAGCAGAGATCGGAAAAATATTAAGAGAGTTATACACATGGAAAGGAGTGAATATAATCAAAGCAGAAGTATGTGTTGATCATATATATGTTGGTAGAAATACCGCTGAAAATGAGTGTGTCAAGTTTCATGGGGTTTTTAAAGGGAAAAAGTAGCTTGATCATACATGAGCGGCATGCGAATTTAAAATACAGGCATGGAAATCGATCATTTTGGTGCAGAGGATATTATGTAGACACAGTGGGCAAGAATACAAAAAAGATGGCAGAATACCTTCAGAATCAGTTGGAGGAGGATAAGTTACAAGCTCAACTGACGTTTAGAGAGTATGAAGACTTTTTTAATGGCAGCAAGTAATAATTTTTTGCAGATGTCAGACCGTATAAACCTGCAATGGCCGCTAGTAACAGCGGGGTATACCCGCATATGAAAAATCGCCAGATATACCGACGGATATTTATTAGTCATATTATCGGAATTTGCTTTAGTGCGTTCATGATTGCCGTTTTCAAAAATGTATACGTTCTTTTAATTCTCTCGTGGTTTGTTCTTTCTTAGTTTCCTTAACCTATTATCCAAATAAAACGTTCTATTTTATAACTTCTATATGTACCGTACTTTTGCTGATTCCAAAGTGTTTTGCAGTACCTCGCACGGTATCGCCTGTTTCGATCATGTGATGTGCCAATGCGATTTCACGATATTCCCCATTGTAATGCATGAGTACCCTCCTCAGATTGAGTGTGTTTGTACATCATATGCAAAAAAAGCAGAAAGTTTCCCAACGGAAAAACGAGATACTGCATTCAAACAAAGGAACCGACTGCAATGCAGTCGGTTCCGCTTAATATATTCAGATGTTTATTGTATCGAAAGCCATTCATCAATCTGCTGCTGCAGCTGTGCTTGAATTGTATCGATACCGTTTGCTTTGAGTTGTTCGATTAAAAGCGGCACATGCTCGTCAGGATCAATGCTTCCGGTCATAATGGCGGGGAAATAGCGCATCCATATTTCGGAAACGGCTTCAATCTCTGATTTTAATGAGGAGAGATCAGGAGAGAATCCAAGCAGCGAGGAGGCAGTGCAGTTTTTATTAAATTCAGCGAAAGTATCCCATTTGTTGAGAGGTTCACCTTCGAGTGTGTCCAAAATGAACCAGTTTCCTTGCGTATATTGAATGCCGGAGTATGTATTGGTGAGCTTGCGCACTTGATTATCTTCTGTTTTTTCGTAATGAATTCCCTCAACACCATAGTTTAGCAGATTGCGAATGACAGGATCGGTATTGACAAGCTCTAAGAATTTCAGGCATTCCTCCGGATATCTGGTTCGTGCACGCACAGCCATAATACCGCCTACTGCGGAGTTGGTTGTTGCGATCGGCTCAGAAACACATACAGCCTGTACAGGCATGTGAAACGATTCTTCCCAGATGCGTTCAGACAGCGGTCCGCCTGAGGACATTGTACAAAAAAGATGCGTGGTTTCATCAATATCGTTTGGATCACGCAATGCAGCATCGACATTGATTAGACCATCTACATACCAGCGGCGGATGGTCTGCAATGTTTCCATTCCCTCTTCTGTTTCCAGGATATTCACGACATTTGGATGATCTTCTGAAAACTGAAACATGAGCGGGAGTTCTGTTCCGATTAAATAATCATATCCGTTGAGTGCGAAAAAGTTGTGGGAAAATGAATCCAGCAAAAACGGGGTGCAGTCAGGCTCATGTTCTTTGATCAAATACAAGTACGGCTGCAAAGAGGAAAAGTCTGTGCATGATTCAACGGGAATCTCATATTTTTCCACGAGTTCCGATGAAAAAACAAACCATTCCGGTACAGCCAGTTCTTTGTTTGTGGGAACACCGTAAATCTGTTTATTGACACGAACGCCTTTCCATAAAAGCGGATCAACGGCATTATATAAAGTGGTGTACTGATCTTCCAGATAAGAATCGAGTGAAAGCCAGGTGCCATTTTTGGCATTTCCTAAATAGTCACCCTGCGTTTTTCCCGCTGTAAAAGCAATATCAAATTTTCCGCTGCCAATCAATGTGTTGAGCTGATTGCCATAATCATCAAACGGAATTTTATGGTATTCAATTGCAAAGTGATAATTGGGAATTAAAATCTCATTGAGCTTTTGATTGACCAGAGCAAGATCTTTGTCCGGTGTGCCGATTGTATAATAGATCAGTGTGGGAACCGAGTCATCCTGGGATTCGATGCTGTTGACATTTGAGCACGAGGTCAGCAGTAAACAGATTGTCACACACCACAAAATAAAACGAAATTTCATGGAGCTTCCTCCTTTGACTGATATGAAGAACGCAGTTCGGTCGGAGAAAGATTAAAATAGCTTCGGAAATGTTGATGAAAATAATTGGGGTGCGGATATCCTACGAGTGCAGCGATATCTGAAATTTTATAATCTGTCGACAGCAGGATGCTTTTAGCTTTCTCAAGTCGGAACACGAATAAATATTCCGAAAACTTAAGACCGGTGTCCTGTGAAAACACACGTCCGAGATGACGTTCGCTCACCATAAACTGTTTGGAAAACAATTTTAATGATAAGGGCTGTCCGAAATCACGGTGGATGACCTGAATGACTTTGTTGGTTAAGTTTGTGTAACTTGAATACGATTTTTTTGTCACAGGATCGATGGATTCGTCATCGTGTTCGTTGTTTGCCTGCAGCTTAAGCGGTGTATCATATTCCTCGGTGATGATTTGGTACAGTACACGTTCAAGTTCTTCGGCTGCAATCGGTTTTAGCAAATAATCTCTGGCGCCGACCACCATGGATTTTCGTACATATTCAAAATCATCATATCCGCTGATCATGACAAACGAACAGTGCAGACCTAAATCGGAAAACTGCTTTGCCAAATCGAATCCCCATTCTTTGTCGATTCGGACATCGGAAATGGTGATATGCGGTTTAAATGTCAGTGCTGTTTGAACGGCTTCGTCATAACTTAACGCCGATTTTATTTGTGTGACCAAAAAAGACTGCCAGGGAATCAGCAGGCGAAGTCCTGCGATGACATCCGGTTCATCATCAACAATCAGTACACGAAACATATTTTCACATCCTTACGCGAGCTGTTTTGGGATTTTTACCGTGATTTGAAATCCTTGCGGCGAGCGATTTTCAATATGCATGGAAAGTGCATTGCCGTATAATGATTTTAACCGAACACAAATATTCCGAAGACCGATTGAATCGGATTCAATCTGCAGGTCATCGCGTGCAAAATCCTGATTTAAAATTTTCAAAACTTCGGGATCTGCCGGAAATCCGTTGTGTGAAATGCAGATCACCGCATATTCCTGTTCCATCGTGCCTTCGATCGACAGGAAATTAAATTCGTTTGTTTTATCAAAGCTGTGCTTAAAATAATTCTCAACAATCGGCTGCATCCAGCACTTTACGGTTTCCATTTTGCGGACTTCATCATCAACGAAAAAGTCATAGGTGAATCGGTCATGATAGCGGAATTTCATAAAGGAAAGATATTTTTCAGTCAGAGAGAGTTCCTGATCGATCGAAATAATCAGATCTCCCTTCACGATTTCGCGGAACAGAGAACCCAAGCTTTGGAGTGCGTTGGCAACTTCGATATCATTGTTTTGGAGCGCACGGCTTCGAATGATCTCAAGCGTGTTGTATAAAAAGTGTGGATTGATTTGGTTTTGCATAGCGAGCAGAAGCGCCTGCTGCTGCCTTCGGGTCAGCACATATTCGCGTTCGATATATTCGCTGATGCGTCTTCCCATTTCATCGAGTTCTGTTGCAATGGTGTGGTATTCGTCCTGTTTTCCGTTTGGATGAATTTCTTTAAACTGTCCGTTTTGAGCGGAGTGGATAAAGCGCAGAATTTCAGAAAAAGCACGGGCATCTTTATTCAGATGAAGAAGAATCATGAAAAAGACAATCGTCCATAGGAAAAAAATCGTCAAAAAAGTGATCAGCGGTGCAAACCAATTTTCAAACAACAGCATCCACATATTTGCAGCAGTATACAGCATGTATCCGTGCTCGGAAGAAGCATGAAAGGTAACTTTCATCGGTTCCAACAGTCCGCTTTTAGAAAAATCGGTTTCGGAAACATAGAGCGAAGGGTCATTTGGAAAAATATTGTCGTCTGAAATGATCGGAAAAACGGTTGATTCATTCACGGCGACAGCATTTTTTATGGATGAAGGGACGGATTGCTCAAATATACGCGGCAGATCAATCACAAAAATGATCGTTCCGAGTGTTTCCTGCATTTTTTCAGGATTTGTGATTGCTTTTTTATAGGCATATCCGATAGAAAGATCATCTTGTTCAACGCCAATCTCAGACATTGGAATACAAAAAGAATAAGAGGCAGCGCCGGTGCTTGAGTATGTGATAATATTTCCGGATGATTCAGATAAAAACACAATCGAACGAATGAGAAAATCCGTTTCCTTGGTCAGCTGTTTGATATCTTCTGAAAAAGAAATACTGTCCGGATTTGCTTCATATAGATGAGAAGTCAAATAAGATTCCACATCATTTCCGAAGAAGCGAAAAAAATCTTCCAGCAACTGCGGATTCATATAGATACGGTTCATATATCGATCGACCGCATCGGTACATCGGGAAAGTGTTTCCTCACATTCAGAAAACGCGAGAGAGGATTGTTCGGAATATTTTTGTTCTTCGTTTTGCAGCAAGAGAAAAAATGCAAACGAGATTGACAGCAAAAACAAAAAAATAAAAGAAATCAAATATTGAAAAAAGGTTCTGCGGTAAATTTTCAGCGACATAAAATAAAACATTGTCATTCTCCTTTTGCAGGAATCGCTTTTACGGTTTTCATTATAACTGATAATCCGGAAAAAGGAAACATGCCGCGAAAAGTTTTTATATTGTACCTCTGGCTTTTGTTTATGTCTGCCGATAGAACAAATACATAATAAAGCAAACGAGCAGGTGTTTATTTAGTGTCAGCTGCGTGTGACGGCGCAAATCCCAAGAAAACAGAAACAATACCGATCACACAAAGGAAAATCCATAAAACAATACTGCTGCTCCAGCCAAATAAATCTGCCAAAAACCCCGAAAGGATTCCCGAACAGCCGGCGCCTAAATAAGCACTGAAGTTAAACATTCCTGCAACCGTTGAGGCACGTCCGTAAGAAGATAAACGCAGCGGAATAAACGTCAGAAGAAGTGCATTGATTCCGCATAAAAGTGCGGAAATAATCCCGAAAAAGAGAACATCCAGCCATAAAATGCGGCCCATCAATAGATAAAAGAGAACACATGCGATTGCTGTGATGAAAAACAGAAGCATTCCGGGGATTTTTTCATGACCGATATAACGATTCATCAATTTTCCGGACAGCAAAACACCGATGAAGCTGAAAATGGGAATGGCGGCAGATACAATAGAAATCAGTGAAGTGGGTGCATCATACATTGCAGTCAGCATTGTCGGTTCCCACAGTGTAATACCGTCCTTAATAATGCCTTGCGCAATGGCTGCGACACAAAACCAGAGCAGTTTCTCCCGGCAGATCAACTGCCACAAAGAGATAGAGGCGGTTGCCGGTGGTGTTTCAGTTTTTGCATCAGCTGTTTCAGAAGAATAGTCACAAAATCCCACAGAAGCGGGATTATCGTTCATGCGAAATGCAAACCACAAAGTAAACAAGATCGTCAGGATTCCCGGAAAAAAGAATGCGGCTTGCCATCCGGTCAAAGATACAAGTACTCCAAGACCAGCCCAGGAAATCAGATAACCTGCCAAAGAGGAAAACGAAATGATGATTGCAGGTGTATTGCGTTCACTGGAAGGGTACCAGCATGCAATCGCACGGATAATCGGTCCCCACAACGTTGACAGAAACAGACCGTTTACAAGCCAAACGATAAAAATGACGATGTAATTTGGAAAGAATCCGATGATCAGGTTGCATAATGAAGTTCCGATCAACCCAAGAAGCAGAAACCGTTTGATTGGAATTCGATCTCCCATAAATCCGTTTACTAAGTGGCCAACCGCATAGCTTAAAAAGAACGCACTGCCGATCATTCCCGCTGCGGAAGTGCTCCATTCAAATTGTGCTGTCATAGTGGGCAGCGCAATGGAGAGATTGGTGCGGCAAAGATAAGAAAGCGCATATGCGATCCAGCAAAGCCACAAGATTCGATTTTGCCAAGCAGAAAGTGATTGATTGAATGACTTCTTCATAATATGCCTCCGAAACAAAAATAAAACAACAAAAAACAACATTTTAAAAGATAAGATGGATTATATACCTCTTAAAGAGAAAATTCAAGTGATATTTTGAACGATTGTGTTTGTTTTTGTTTTATATTGTATTGATTTTTTTGTTTATATGATTATACTGATAAACAGAAGAATTACAGCAACGGAGGAAAAAAGATGCTGGCACAAGAACGACATTGGAGGATTATGGAACAGCTTCGTCGGGAACAAGTGGTGAAAGTATGCGACTTGGCGCAGCAGCTTGCGGTATCGGCAGAAACGATTCGAAGAGATTTGGATGTGTTGGAGCAGCAGGGCTGTTTAAAAAAGGTACATGGCGGTGCTGTTTTAGAACAGATCCAAACATATGAACCGAAATTTGAGGAACGAAAACATCTGTTTTCTGAAAATAAAAAAGAATTGGCACAGCTTGTATGCAAATTGGTCGTAGAAGGGGATTCGATTGCGCTGGATGCAGGAACCACGAGCCTTGAGATCGCACGTGTGTTAAAATCGCAGTATACTTCGCTGACGGTTGTAACGAATTCGATTCCGGTTGTATGTGAATTGATGGACAAGCCGCAATTTTCAGTGATTTTGGCAGGCGGCGCTGTATATGGGGAGGAGAAAGCGGTTGTCGGAGGTGTCTGCGTGGAGCAGATTCGGCAGTATCGGGTAAATCGTTATTTTTTAACACCAAGCGGCATTTCTCTCCATTCAGGGGTAACGTCTTATGATCTAAGAGAAGCAGAGATTCAGCGTACATTTGCAGAGATTGCAAATCATGTAGTTGTTTTTTGTCAAAGCGGTGCATTTGACAGTGCATCATTGGTGAAAGTATGTGACTTGATTCGTGTAGAAGAGATTGTAACGGATTCAGAGCTGCCGCAGGAATTTCGAGAACGATACGAATCCGCCGGAATTGCGGTATTGACACCTTAAGGTTGAAAGTGTGATAAATTAGTAAAACAAATAAAATACGCCTAATCGGATATTTTCTGTATTGAAAATGTCCGTTTTTTATACTATAATGTCCGGTTTTCTGACTTGTTTTGAAAGATAAAATAGGTAAAATAATAGTATAGTTATAAAACCAAGTATGTGCCCAGGAGGTGTATAGCTAAAAAGAAAATAGGATTGTGCTCGAACACAAATTGTTTTATGGAGGAGAAACAATGAAAAGAAGAAAGAATGGAAAGCGGATTGTTGCTGCTGCTTTGGCAATGGCGATTACAGCATCGACAATCACAACGACGGTTTATGCCGGCGACACATATCCGTATGTGGGCGAAGCGGCAAAAGGGGAAAACCAACCGTATCAGCACGGCTATCGTGTGGAAGACATTATGGACTGGAGTCCGGAAACGGATCCGTATGCTGAACTTTTGAAAGCAGAAGTTCCGCTGCAGAACCGTAACGAGGCATTTGCCGCAACACAGGCAAATCCGTCTCTTTCGGCAGATCCGCAGTACCTGACATTGACAGGTGACTACGGAAACGCATTTTTTAACAGCTATTCTTACACCAACGAATTCAGTACGCATGTATTCAACTTCTGGCAGTATGTTGACCAGTATGCATCCTGGCACGGCATGCCGTCTGTCGGAACACCGGAAGAGTTGAACGATATCGAAGACGAACGTAACGCAACAGACGGAAACGCTTGGAAACGCCGTTACTTCGAGTTTGGTCTTGTCAACCTGCCGAACCCGGCATACACCAACGCAGCACATAAAAACGGTGTATTGTCGCTTGGCTGTATGTTCCAGCCGCGTGCATACCAGAACTTTGAGGTCATGCTTTATACAGATGAAAACGGCCGTTATCCGGTTGCAGATAAACTGACGGAAATGGCAAAATACTATGGCTTCGACGGCTGGTTCTTCAACATGGAAGGCCGTTCTTACAGCAATGAGGCAAGAGAGCAGTTAAAAGAGTTCTTTGCTCAGATGCGCGCAGACGGCATGTACATTCAGTGGTACAACGCAGGCAGCTTCAACACTGACATGCTGACTTCTGCAACAGAAAACAATTACGAGGATGCAACATTGTATGCAAACTCGGTATTCATCGAGTACGGTCACTCTGTTCCGGGTGATGAAGGAACTGCACCGTATGGCCTTGATAAATTTGAAGTCGCATTCAACGGCTTTGAGGCAGGCGCAAATCGTTGGAGCAACAGCTTTGAGCGTTTGCTGTCCGGCGGCATCATGAACGGTTCCATCGCATCGCTTGGTACCGACTTCGTGCAGACTGGTTTGGAACAAAAAGCCGGCGTTGATGCAGAAACCGGTTATAACCTGTTTACACGTGAGCTTGATGAGTATCAGTGGATGGCATTCGAGCGCGAACGTCTGTGGTGGACAGGCAACAATAACGGCGACAGCGTTTTGGATGCAGGTTTGACAGAGGGTACTTCTGCAATTGAAGCAAGAAACTTCAAAGGCGTTTCCAACTATATTGCAGAACGTTCGGTTGTCAACGGCGACACATTCTACACAAACTTCAACACCGGTCACGGTTTGGAATATGTAGTAAACGGTGAAGTTTCCAACACCCACGAATGGTCGAACATCAACATTCAGGATATTCTTCCGACATGGCAGTGGTGGTTTGAAACAGAAGGCACCAAACTGAAAGCAGAGTTTGACTATGGCTCGCAGTACAAAAAAGCATACAACGGCGGCGAATTCGGTGAATTCGGATTCGATCTGGTCGGCGCATACAACGGCGGCAGCTCGCTGGCAGTGTATGGTGCATTGGATGCAGAAAACTTCCTGCACTTGTATAAGAGCGATCTGAGCGTTTCTGAAAATTCCCAGATGGAAATCACATTCAAAAAGACTTCGGACGATGCAGCAACCATGCAGCTCGGCGTAATCTTTGAGGATGATACCGATACCATCGTGAAACTTGACGTTGCAGATTCTGCTGCAAAGAGCGACAGCTGGGTAACATCTACAGTGGATCTCTCTGCATATGCAGGCAAACAGATCGCAGCATTTGGTCTGGTGTTCAACGGTACATCGGATGATTACCAGATGAACATCGGTCAGATGAAATACACCTCCGGTGAAGCGAAAAAACCGGCTGCACCGACAGGTCTGACCATCGACAAAGCATACGGCAACACCAATGAAATGGTTATTTCTTGGGATATCGCTGACTACAGCGAAGTCAAACAGTACAACGTCTATGCTGTCATCAACGGCGAAGAAATGTACATGGGCGGTATCTATGACGATATCTACTATGTAAAAGATCTGTATGATGCAGAAGGCGAAGTTACAATTAAAGTAAAAGCAGTCGGCGCAGACGGCACAGAAAGTGATGCTGCAGAAGTTACATATGACTATGCAAAAGCAGCAAGCAACATCAATGTCGACAACAGCGAAGACGGCAAACTGACTGTTACATGGGACGGCGGCGAAGCAAATATCACTGTGACCACTTCTTATGAAACAGAAGCACGCACCTGGACAGCTTCGGGCGATGGCAGCGCAGTCGTAACAGTTCCGAACGGCGCAGATGCAAACGGTGCAGAATACACCATGACCATCGAAACAGCTGCAGGCGGATTCTCGACATATGACGGAACACTCCCGGATAAATACTGCGCACCGTATGACGGAAAACTGTGGACAGACGGACGCTTTATTCAGCCGAGCACAAGTGAATGGCATGAACTCCATTATCAGGTTGTCACAAACGGCGAACGCGGCGAAGAAGATTCGTACACCCGCGGTGTTGCATCGCATAACGAGCTCAACAATGACTGGGCAATGTTCCAGCCGATTCCTGACAGTGCAGACGGTGCATATGTCTGGCTTGTAGACTACAACGGAAACGTTTCCGAGGAAGTTTATATTAAAGGTAAGATGTCCGTCACTGTTGAAACAGACGCAACTGTATTCCAGGCTGGCGGCGAACCGGCACAGTTTACAGCAACTGTGAAAAACTATAACACCGACGACAGCGTTACATGGTCTGTCAAAGGCAATACTTCACCGAATACTGTGATTTCGGATGACGGTTTGCTGACAATTGCAGAAGATGAAACAGCAAAATCGCTGACTGTATCGGCAGCTTCTGTAGAAGATGTCCGCTTTATGGGCAGCAAAACAATCACCATTAGCCCGGCAATGATTCTGAATCCGGAAAAAGGTGATGTATACAAAGGTGAAACACTTCAGATTGCCGCTGAAAAACTCGGCGTCGATATGGGTGCAGAGAACTTTGAATGGAGTATTTCCTCGACAGTGGCAGAGGAAACTTCCATTGACGAAAACGGTTTGCTGACTGTTGCAGGTGATGAAACTGCATATCAGATCACCGTAAAAGCACAGAGCAAAACAACCGAAACACTGACACTCACTGCAACTTACACAGTTAAAAATGCAGTGTCTGTGGAAAAAGAAGAGAGCGGCCCTGTATTCACCGGTACAGATGCAAACTATGTCGCATCGTATAAGGGTGAGGCAGGAAACGCAGAAGACTTTATCTGGAGCGTTGAGAGCGCAGACGAAGCAGTTGCAGAACTTGCAGAAGGCACCACAATCGAAAACGGTGTGTTGACTGTTGCACAGGATGAGCGTGCAACCTCTATCAAAGTAACAGTTGTACGCAAAGCAAACGAAGCACAGAGCGCATCGGTGACCACAACCGTGAAAGAAACACTGATCGGTGACGTTGCACAGGGCGCAACAGTGCTGGGCGTTTCCGATGACAGTGATGTTTCGGCAATGTTCGACGGTGATGAGGAAACCGGTTATGAGGCAAGCTGGTGGAACGGAAGTTATTCCGGCTGGGTTGCATTCGACTTGGGCGATACCTATACCATCAACCGTTGGAAATTTGTCAGCATCGGTTCTGGCACAAATGCAAACAAAAAATTCGCACTCGAAGTTTTGAAAGATTCGAACGCAACAGAGGATCAGCTTGCAGATAAAGAATATCTTGCAAATAATGAAAACTGGACAGAAGTTGAGTTTGTCGACAACAGTGAAGCACAGAGCCAGATTGTCAACCGTCCGTTGGCAGAGCTCGTTACCGGCCGTTATTTCCGTCTGAGAATTGACGAAGGTTATAAAATGTATTCCTACTATGACACATGGGGCGGTAAAGAAATCGAGCTGTTTGAAGGCGACGAAATTATTGAGATCGAAGTGACAAATGTCACAGTAACCGGACCGCAAGAAGTATACTACGGAAGAACTTCGCAGTTTGCTGCAGAAGTTTTCACCAGCAACGGTACGGAAAAAGCAGTCACATGGAGCGTTTCCGGCAATACATCTGCAGAAACAACCATTGATGAAAACGGCGTTTTAAGTGTTGCATCCGATGAAACCGCAACAGAACTGACTGTTACTGCAACATCTGTCCGCGACCCGCAGAAATCTGCATCGATGACCGTTTCGGCAGTCAAATATGTTGGACCGCTTCAGCTTAGCTTCGTGGAAGCTTCTGCAGACGGTTCCTATAGCGAACACAAAACCATGATCGTCGACGAAGATAAATCGACAAAATGGTGTGCAATGGATGAAACCGGCTGGGCAGTGGTTCGCACAAATAAACCGGTTACAATCGACAAATGGGGCGTTGTTCTCGGCGAATACGGCGACGATATTCCGGATAACGCAGCAAAATTTGCACTTGAAGTTCTGAAAGATCCGAATGCAACAGAAGATCAGCTTGCAGACAAATCGTATCTTGCAGATAATAATAACTGGGTTGAAGTAGAGTTTGTTGATAACTCGAATGCAGACAAAGTTCCGTCTTATGACGAGCCGAACCGCGGCGAGTACTACAGCAACCTTGCAGAAGCTGTTACAGGTCAGTATTTCCGTCTGCGCATCGACGATAACTGTGTAGCAGACAGCAACCGTGCAATCCGTGTTCACGAGATCTATCTGTATGAACAGCAGGTCGAAGCACCGGAAGTAGACAAATCGGCACTCCAGGCAGTGTATGATGAGAACAAAGACCGTGTAGAAGATGATTACACCTCTGATACATGGGCAGCATTCAAAGCAGCACTGGACAAAGCAGCAGAAGTACTGGCAGCAGAAGGCGCAGCACAGGAAGATATTGACGCAGCAAAAGCAGAGCTCGAGCGTACAGCAGCAGCACTGGTCGAGCGCGGAGACAATGCAAACCTGAACGCACTGATCACTTATGCAGAAGCACAGAAAGAAAAAGCAGAGTATGAGGATGTCGTACCGGCAGTAAAAGAAGCATTTGAAGCAGCGCTGGAAAATGCACGGAACGTAGCAGGCGATATCGATGCAACACAGGCAGAAATCAATGCAGCATATGACGAACTGCTTGAAGCAACCTGGATGCTGTCGTTCGTTGGTTCGCACGATAAACTGCAAGAACTCTATGATTTGGCAGACGCATTGGAGCTTGAGTACTACACCGAGAAAACTGCAGAAGCAGTGAATACTGCAATGGCAGCAGCAGAAGCAGTTCTTGACAACGAAAATGCACTGCAGGCAGAAATCGACAAAGCATACAATGAACTGAAAGCAGCAGTTGAGGGACTTACACTGAAAGTAGACAAAGCTGCACTGGAAGCACTGATCGAAGCAGCGGATGCAATCGATCTGACGAAATACTTAGAGAGCAGTAAGACCGACTTTGCAGGCGCACTTGAAAACGCAAAAACAGTGTTTGAAGACGCAGATGCAACAGCAAAAGAGATCTATGATGCATACAGCCGTTTGCAGAAAGCAATCTTTGATCTGCGTTTGATCCCGGACAAATCTGTTTTGGAAGATCTGCTGAACAAAGCAACAGAAGTGGATGAGAGCAAATACACAGCAGCAAGCTATGGCGTGCTGAAAGCAGCAATGGCAGAAGCAAGCATTGTGTTTGCAAATGCAGAAGCAACGGAAGCAGAAGTGAAAGCAGCAGAAGAAAAACTGGAAAATGCACTGAACGGACTGGTTCTGACGGATGCAGGCGAGACACCGGAAGAGCCGGGAACCACACCGGACAAAGAGAATCCGGATACAGATGACTCGATTCCGTATGCAGTACCGATGGCATTGGTTCTTGCAGCAGGAGCAATCTTCATCATTCGTAAACGTGCAGTAAAATGATTGTTATTCTCTCTTAGTTTCCTTTCAAAATAAAAACGCGGCAGGCAATTTGCCTGCCGCATTTTTTTAATAACTAAAGGAAAAAAACGTATGGGAATTGATTTTTTTAAATTGATTCGATATAATAACAACTATTAGAAGACAATAAAAATCAAAAGGAGAAGGGGCGTTTTTTATGCGGATTTTAGCAATCGATATTGGCGGAACCGCGATTAAATCTGCCATTGCGAATGAAAAAGGAGAGATCACCGATCTGCGGGAGCATCCGACGAACGCAAAAGAAGGTGGTCCTGCCGTTATGAAAACGGCACTGGAAATTGCGCATGGATATGAAGATTTCGACTGTATCGGCATTTCTACAACCGGACAGGTTGACCCGAAGCGTGGGATCATTGTATACGCCAATGAGAATGTGCCGAATTATACAGGAACAAACGTGAAACAAATTTTTGAACAGGAGTTTCACAAGCTCACTTGCGTGGAAAATGACGTCAACTGTGCGGCAGTAGGTGAAACACATTATGGTGCGGGACGCGGACTTCGCGACCTGCTCTGTATTACGTATGGTACCGGTGTCGGCGGAGCGATTGTCATCAATCGGCAGATCTACGGCGGTGCACACGGCTTAGCAGGCGAGTTTGGACATTTAATCACACATCCAAACGGCCGTCAGTGCGGATGCGGACAGCATGGATGTTATGAGCAGTATGCGTCTACCACAGCACTTGTGCGCGAAGCCAGAAAAGTTGATCCGTCGCTGTATAACGGACGGCTGATCTTTGAAGAATGGCATAAGGGAAACACAGCAATCCGTATGATCGTTGATGACTGGATTGATGAGATTGTATTCGGTCTTGTCACCCTGGTGCATATTTTCAATCCGAACGGCATTATTTTGGGCGGCGGTATTCTGGCAGAGCCGTATATCGAAAACGAAATCAATAAACGAATTTACAAGCGCGTCATGCAGAGTTATTCGGATTTTCGCGTTGTCAAAGCGGAACTGAAAAATACTGCAGGATTGCTCGGCGCTTCTGTCATTGCGTTTAAAACAAAAATCGGAATGTACGAACGGGAATATTGAGAGATACACTGAACAAAAACACGGAATCTTTTATGGATTCCGTGTTTTTGTTATAGAAAAAATGAGCGCTTGACAGATCTTGTTTCGAGATGATTATCTGTATTCAAACATCTATTAAGCCGATATGTTTGATGTTTGCCTTGGTGACATCGGGGATGAATTGCGTTTCGATTTCTTTGGCTAAAAAAGAATACAATTAAAATGTGTTTACATATTGACACTGTAAAAATGATGTGCTAAGATATGCGCATCATAAAGCGTGGTGTTTTATACGCAGGAGTTTTTTTCCATGAAATTTAAAATCTTTTTGATCTATCACAGCCATATTGATATCGGATATACGGAACGGCAGGAGAAAATGGCAGTCTATCAGGCTGATTTTATCAACCAAGCCGTCAAAGCTTGTATCTCCGAAAAGCAGGAAAAACGGGATGAACGGTCGAAATTCAGATTTACCGCAGAAGGTTTTTGGGCAGTTGAGCAGTATTTGAAACGATACGGCGAGCAGGGAAAGAAAGAGCTGATTCAGGCAATCAACAGCGGATGTTTTGAGTTGACCGGCGGCTATTTCCATATGGCGGAACTTCTCAATTATAAAAATTCATCTCACTCATTGGACTATTCGCAGGTATTTGCAAAAGAAAATCATCTGAATCCGATTGATGTGGCGATGGCGTGCGACATCAACGGTTTTTCATGGGGATATGCTGATGCATTGTACGATCATGGCATCCGATATTTAGAAACCAATATCAATACCCATCATGGCAATGCGCCGTTTGGAAAACCGCTTGTTCCGTTTTGGTGGGAAACGCCGAAAGGCAATAAGCTTTTGGTGTGGAACGGCCTTACATATCATAAAGCAAATATTCTTGGCCTGATTCCGGGCTTTGCACCGGGCGGAAATCCGGGCATTCCTGGAATGCTGCCGGAAAATGCACCGTTTGTCGAGGTCAAAGATCCGGATTATGCGTATAAACGCATATCGCAGATGATTGAGGCGACGGTGGCAAATGGATATGAGTATGATTTCATGCCCATTATGGGTTCGGGACTGTATACGGATAACAGCCCGGTTGATGATGGACATTGCGAATTGATTGCGGCGTTTAACCAAAAATACGGTGACGAAATTGAAATCACAACTGCAACACTTGGTGAGTTCTTTGCACATCTTGAAGCGTGCGGTGCTGCATTTGCATCTTACCGCGGCGATTGGAATGACTGGTGGACGGACGGCGTTCTCTCCACACCGAATGAAACAAAATTATTCCGCAACGCACAGAGAACAGAGGATTTGATCGACAAATTAGATCCGGAACGCGCCATCATCACAGACAAAGAACATGAAGAAGTGCAAAATCTGTTGATTACCTATGCAGAGCACACCTGGGGACACTCGAATTCGCTGACCGATCCGTACAAACTGCTTGTCACTCAGCTGGATATGAGAAAAGCAAAACTTGCAATTGATGCAGACGTGCTGTCAAGCAAATTGCTCGATAAACTTTCAAGAACACTTGGCGAAGGAGAGTTCACATCAAAACGGCCATTTACGTATCACGTATTAAACCCGCATGGGTTTAAAAAGAGCGACGTCATCTATCTGCCGTATGATTTTTGGGAAGAGGGATACTTCGATCAAAAAGGCGTTCAGGTTGTAGATGCAGATGGAGTGGTGTATCCGTCGCAAAAAACACGCACATTGCGCGGAAGTATGATTGCCTGCCAGATCACACTGGAGCCGCATGAACGAAAAACGCTTTCTCTGCGGATTTCCTCGGACATTGAAGAGAAAAATGATTGGAAAAACGAACCGATCACCACAGACAGCGTACATCAAAATGCATACTACACACTTACATACGGAGCAGATGGAATTCATTCAATCGTGCACAACGATACTTGGATAAAGCAGGCGCTTACTTTAAACCGGGAGAGCAGCTGCCGTGCGGATGCTGTGATTATTATTCGGTTCACAGAGGATTTGTGCTGTCAGGCGATCAGCTGGGAATTGCGGTAAACTCATTGGATACCCCGATGATGGCTGTGAATGGGCTGAAGCTTTGGGATTATTCAAAAGTGGCAGATACAACGGGTCCTGTGTATTCGTGGCTGACAAACAATAAATGGGAAACCAATTTCCGCACGCAATGTGCCGGCTATTTGGAATCGCGTTATGTCATAGAGACTGGTTCTGATTTGCAGCGTGCCGAGAATGGCTTACAGACATTGGAATCCAATGAATATGATCTGTTGGTTCTTAGAAGTTAAGAAAATGAGAGGTTAACAAAACACGTCCGATTGCAAACGCAATCGGACGTGTTTTGTTTCAGAAGTTTTTTATAAATTTAAGAGTCAGAGATTATGCGGTTTCAATCCGGCTGGCTTCCTGCAGTTTGAGCGTCTGCACAGCCTGTTCACGCATCTTGTATTTCAAGATTTTTCCGGCAGCATTCATCGGGAATGCGTCCACGAACGAAACATATCGCGGAACTTTGTGTTTCGCCATATGAGAGAGTACATATTCCTTGAGCTCTTCTTCTGTCATCTCTTCACCCGGCTTTAAGATGACGCATGCCATGATTTCCTCGCCGTACTGTTTATCCGGCACACCGATGACCTGTACATCGGACACTTTCGGATGGGTGTAGATGAAATCTTCGATCTCTTTCGGATAGATATTTTCACCGCCGCGAATAATCATATCTTTGATGCGTCCGGTGATTTTGTAGTTTCCGTTTTCGTCACGGCGTGCGAGGTCGCCTGTGTGCAGCCAGCCGTCTTTGTCGATTGCAGCGGCAGTTGCTTCCGGCATTTTGTAGTAGCCTTTCATGATGTTATAGCCGCGTGCGACAAATTCGCCGTCGACATTGTCCGGCAGATCTTCGTTTGTTTCCGGATCGACGATTTTGCACTCAACGCCGAACATCGCAGAGCCGACCGTATTGACGCGTACGTCGATCGAATCGGTTGTTTTGCTCATTGTACAGCCCGGAGAAGCTTCCGTCTGACCATAGGTGATGCAGATTTCGGACATGTGCATTTTTTCAATGACATCCTGCATGACTTTAATCGGGCAGGGACTTCCTGCCATGATGCCGGTGCGCATGTAGCTGAAATCGGTCGTTTCAAAGTCAGGATGTCCGAGCATTGCGATGAACATCGTCGGTACGCCATGGAATGCGGTGATTTTCTCCTGATTGATGCATGCGAGACCTTTGCGCGGTGAAAATGCCGGAATCGGGCTCATTGTGACGCCGTGTGTCATTGACGCAGTCATTGCCAGTACCATGCCGAAGCAGTGGAACATCGGCACCTGAATCATCATGCGGTCAGCCGTTGAGAGATCCATGCAGTCGCCGATGGCTTTACCGTTGTTGACGACATTACAGTGTGTGAGCATGACGCCTTTCGGGAAACCGGTTGTACCGGAAGTGTACTGCATGTTGCAGACATCGTGTTTGTTGATGGCAGCTGCGCGGCGATACACCTCTTCCACCGGAACACAGTCAGCAAGTGCCAAGCTTTCTTCCCATGTGTAGCAGCCTTTCTGCTGCGATTCACAGGTGATGATGTTGCGCAAAAACGGCAGCCGTTTTAAGTGCAGCGGACGTCCTTTTTGTGCAGTTTCCAGTTCCGGACACAATTCTTTGATGATGCCGACATAGTCGGAGTCCTTGTATCCGTCCACCATGACGAGTGTATGGGTATCCGACTGACGGAGCAGGTATTCGACCTCGTGAATTTTATATGCGGTATTCACGGTAACGAGTACAGCACCGATTTTTGTGGTTGCCCAGAATGTGATATACCACTGCGGAACGTTGGTTGCCCAAATTGCCACATGATCGCCCGGGCGAACGCCCATTGCAATGAGCGAACGTGCAAAGGTATCCACATCATCGCGGAATTCCGAATACGTGCGGGTGTAATCGAGTGTTGTATAGCGGAACGCATATTGATCCGGGAATTCTTCGACCATGCGGTCAAGCACTTGCGGGAAGGTGAGATCGATCAAATGCTCTTTCGGCCAGACATATTTGCCGGTTTTTGCGTGATTATCGTACAGGCGGCGGATTTCGTGCGGGCCGTCCATGTACTGTTCCATATAGTTTGCAAAGTGCGGGAATACGATGCCCGGATCGCTTAAATCGGGTGCATATTTTTTGAGCCATTCGAGCGATACATAGCCCTCATAGTTGATGGAACGAAGTGCCTGCATGATTTCGCTCATCGGCAAGTCACCCTCACCCATGATTTTGTAAACGGTTTTGCCGTTTTCAATCACGGAATCTTTTGCATGAGTATATTTAATGTATGCACCGAGATTCTGTACGGTTTCGCTCGGTGATTCGCCTGCATAGCGATAGGGGTGATGCAGGTCCCACAATGCGCCGATGTTATCGCTTTCGATCTGATTGAGCAGCTCGCGCAGACGTGCTGTGTTTGCATAGACGCCGTTTGTTTCAACAAGCAGTGTGACGTTTTTCTCCTCTGCATAGGGGATGAGTTCCTGTAAAGCCGAGAGTACGACGCTGTCATCAACCTCGTCGACCGGTGCTGCTGTCAGATCGCCGAGTACGCGAATAAACGGGGTGCCGAGTTTTCCGGCGAGATCAATATAGGTGCGCAGTTCAGCGATTGTTTCCTCGCGTTTTTCGGCAAATCGCAGTGCACATCCTGCTGACAGACAGCAGATTTCGAGTCGTTTCTTTTTGAGCTGTTCGATTGTTTTTAAAAGCTGATCTTCTTCAAATAATTTTGCGCGAATCGAAAATGTTTCATCTGCAAGGCCGCGCATTTCAATGCCGGAAAAACCGAAGTCTTTGGCCATGGCATAGATATCTGTCCACGAAAAATCGGGACATCCGAGTGTTGAGAATGCAAGTTTCATTTTTTGTGTTCCTCCCTTTTCATTTGCATGAAAAAATCTTTCTGCCGGAGAAAACAAAAAGAAAAAGCTTTCATCTCCGGCTTTATGCAAGAGACGAAAGCTTTGGTTACAATACTTCCGCGGTACCACTCTTTTTGGCGAAACACACGCCCACTCACGGCATCCCGTTTTGGAATACCATCCCTTGATAACGGCGGGAACCCCGTCCTGACTTAATCCGAAAAAAACGTTTCAGCCGGCTGCTCCAGGGGGAGAAGTCAATTCCGTCCGCACCGCGTTCCACCACCCCGCGGCTCTCTGTGGCATATTGAATCAACGAAGCCCTTTCATTGCATTTGTGTTTTCGAATATTGTATCATATTTTTTTACTGTTGTAAAGTGTGGAATTCAATTTTATTTGAATTTGACAGCCGTGCCGTATGCCATCACTTCGGCAGCGCCTGCCATGACAGCGGACGATGCATAGCGAATATTCACCACTGCATCAGCGCCGAGCGCTTCTGCTTCCTCCGCCATGCGTTTGGTTGCCAGTGCGCGTGCGTCATTCATCATTTCCGTGTATGCCTTGAGTTCGCCGCCCACGAGTGTCTTGAAGCTCTGGGTGATATCACGGCCGATGTTTTTGGATTGGATCGTACTGCCTTTGACAAGGCCGATCATTTCGAGTTCTTTTCCTGTGATGTAATCAGTATTGACTAAGATCATCTTCCTCGCCGCTCCTTATTTCTTTGATGCGTTCCACGAATACAAAAATGCTCACACCGGCTAAAAACAGCCACAAAATCCCGCCGGTAACCGAAAGCAAAAAGGGAAGTCCCGGCACGGTGATAAATATCACGCCGAAAACAATCAGATACGCAAGCGAAATGACTGTAATGAGAATGGGTGCAATCATTTTTTTGAGATGTTTCATGAAAAATCCCTCATTTCATGATGCATAAGATACTGCTTTTATTGTATCGCGTTTCATGAAAAAAGCAAGCATAAAATCAGTCGTAGCGGCGGTACAGTGCAACAAGTGTGCCCAGAACAACCACTTCGTCCACAATAAACGGTTCCATTGCGCTGTTTTCCGGCTGGAGACGGAAATGACCATCTTCTTTATAAAACCGCTTGAGCGTTGCTTCGCCGTCCATCATTGCCGCGACAATCTGTCCGTTCTCCGCAACGGGTGTCTGCCGTAAAATGACGATGTCACCGTCTAAAATCCCTGCTTCTATCATACTGTCGCCGTGAACGTTTAATGCAAACAAATCGGAACTGTCACCGTGAAAATCGGCAAGCGGAATGTAGCCTTCGATTTCTTCGATTGCAGTGATCGGCTGTCCGGCGGTGATGGTGCCGATCACCGGTACCTGGCATGTCGGCGCAGAGGGGAGCGTGATGTATCGATGTTTGTCATTTGTGCGGCAAATGAGTCCCATTTCTTCAAGCTCATTTAAATACCGGTGAACCGTCGAAGTCGATTTGATCTGAAGCCGCGTGCAGATGTCACGAACACTCAGTGTGCCGGCTGATCCGGCCTCGCTTTTGATCAGTGCATAAATTTTTTGGCAAATCTCTTTCATGGGTTTTCACTCCCGTACAGTTTTTTTGGTTTCCTTTATGATTTTATTATACAAGAAAGAACATGTGTTTGTCAATCATTCATTTATGAACAGCCGATCATAATTTATCGCTTAAATCTTCATGATCTTTTCATATGAGAGTAACACCCTTTTGATCATCCCGTGCTATACTAAGACCATACTTTTAAGGCAAGCTAAAAGTATAAATTTTCACCCCTCCTCAATAATACCTATTGAACAATAATGCACAGCGACCGCCCCAGTTGCTGTGCATTGTTGTTTTTATCAAAACATAAAAAGAGAATTGACTTTTTTGATTGTTTTGCTATGATAAAAGTGAATAAAAATGTATAAAAAAGAGAGGAGCGGGCGTTTTCAATGAATCGTGCGCAGATGGATATTTTCGAAAATCAGCAAATATGTGAGCTGTCACCTGATTTTTACGGTGTATTTTATGAGGAGATCAATCATGCCGGCGACGGCGGGCTGTATGCGGAGCTTGTCAGAAACCGAAACTTTATGGATGCACGTTTACCGGAGCATACTGCATGGTATCAAGGACGCGCCGTAACAGAAAACGGACATGTGGAACCCTGGCCGATGGATGATCCCTTGCCGGGATGGCGGCTTCATGTGACGGGACATGCCAAAGGTGAAATGCAGGGGACAACGCAGTCGCCGCGTAACGAGCGTGTGCCGAATCAGCTAAAACTCACAGCAAGCCAAACCGATTGCGGCGAAGTCACCGTGTATAATACAGGATACTGGGGAATGACCGTGCATCCGGGAACGTATCGGCTCACTGTGATTGCACGCGGAACGATTTCGTCTGTTCGTGCATTCGTGGAAACGCCTTATGGTGAAACAGCGGCTGAAGCACAGGTGAGCGGAATCGGTGAATCGTTTTCAAAAATTGAAACAACACTCACGGTTTCCCGCCGCGCAAGCGGATGCAGACTTGGATTAACGGCTGGCTGCGACGGTGTTTTGATGCTTGACTTCGTATCCTTGTTTCCGAAAGATACATTCTGGGCAAGAGAAAACGGTATGAAACCGCATATCGCACAGATGATCGCCGATTTGTCGCCGTCCTTTTTCCGGTTTCCCGGCGGATGCATCGTCGAGGGCATCAATTTGAGCAATGCGTTTTCGTTTGCCGATACATTGGGTCCTGTGGAGGATCGTCCCGGGAAATATAATCTGTGGGGATACCGGCGTACCGACGGTATCGGGTATCATGAATATCTGACGTTTTGTGAAGATATCGGCGCAAAGGCGATGTATGTTGTAAACTGCGGCATGTCGTGTCAGGCACGTCAGGCGGAGTATGGCACAAAAGAGCAGGTGGAATCCTTTTTGCAGGAAGCGATTCACGCGATTGAATATGCCATCGGTGATCCGAATACAAGCGTGTGGGCAGCACGGCGCGCAGAGGCCGGACATCCAGAACCGTTTCCGCTTGCATATGTTGAAATCGGAAACGAAAACTGGGGAGACGAATACCTTGCACGGTACGGGCTCTTTATTGATACGCTCAAACAGCGGTTCCCCTCGCTTGTTTACATCATCAATGACTATGGTGCACAGCGCAGTGATGTGCATCCGGAATATGATTTGATTGATGAGCATTTTTATGTGACGCCGGAGCGCTTTTTGGTGATGACAGACCGATATGACCGGTATCCGCGAAACGGAAAAGGCGTGTATGTCGGAGAATATGCAGCCAATCAGGAAGCAGGACGGGGCAATATGGCGGCGGCATGCGCAGAAGCGGCATTTTTGATTCACATGGAAGAAAACGGCGATGTGGTGAAAATGGCATCGTATGCGCCGTTATTGTGTCATGTCAACGACCGGAAATGGCCGGTGAATCTCATTTGTTTTGCGGATGACCATGTGTTCGGTATTCCGTCTTATCATGTGCAGAAGCTGTTTTCAAACAACCGGCCGCAGACGATGCTTAAAACATCGTTTTCCGTGGATTCATTTACCGGTGAAGCACAGATCCGGGCGAATGCAGGAGTGGCGAAAGATGGTACACTTATTATAAAGATCGCTAATTTCTCAAGAGAGGAAACCGAAATCTGCGTCAATGTACCGGATGGATATGCACCGGCTGGGTTATATGCGGTGTTTGCAGAGATGCCGGAAACGGAAAACAGTGTGGAAGAGCCGCAGCGTGTCAGTGTTTGCACATGTTCTGCGTCTGCGTCGTTTTTGATGAAGCCTTACGGCGTATATGTATTGACATGTGTCAGGGGAACTGCTGAAAAGATGTAAAAAAGCGATGGTTTTTGTGCATATTGCGAAAGAAACCTGCTAAAATGCTTGAAAAGGAACGAAATATCGGGTATAATAGGCTTAACATGGCCATCTCCGAATATGCGGAATGGCTGTTTTGGTATCAGGGGATCACAAATGCAGTTGCTGTATTTGTTTGATGACGGGGCAACTTGATGCGCAGAGTAACAAAATCTTTTGATAACTGATGAACAGAGAGGATGCACAATCATGGCGGATTTGAAAAAATACAACAAAGAACGTCAGGAAATGATCGAGGCGCGCCGTCAGAAAGCGGAAGGAAAAATCGGTGAAGCACAGACCGTTGCTTATGTTGGGCCGCAGACGCCAAAAGAAAAAATAGAGAATTTTTGGTATCATTATAAATGGTTTGTGGTTGTTGGCGCAGCGCTTGCGGTTTTGATTATAATTGTTGCGATTCAGATGCTGAATCGTCCTGCGTTTGATGTCTCGGTGGTTGTGGCTTCGGAAACATCTTTGGAAGGATTGGAGCCATTGTTCGAGCCGGGATTTGAAAGCATTGTAGATGACTATGACCAAAACGGCGAAAAACAAGTAGAAGTCAGCATTTTTAAACTCGGTGCTGCGGAAGGGCAAAACGTTTCGCCGGAGGTTGGGCAAATGAACTATGCAAAACTGACCGGACGCGTGACAAACCGGAAAGATTTTATTTTCCTTTTGGATGAAGTCGGACATGACTTTTTGACCAATCTCGGTATTGAATTTGAGGATATTTCTGTGTTTACGGGAAGTAGTGAACCGCAGGGTGACCGGTATATGCTCGATGGAACAACAGCCGCAGAGCTGATTCATTTTTCAGATACCGGCGAAGAATTGTTTTTGTGTTTTGCTGACTTTGATGCGTATTCAGAGAAATTAAAGTCTGATCCGGAATATCAAACGATTTATGAAAACCAGCGGGAATTTTTTGAAAAACTGATTGCACCGGCTTCCTGATTGATAAAAAACGCCTGTGTGTCGATAAAAAGTCGGGGAAGAAACGCTCCGGCTTTTGGCATTTTAAAACGCGCAGCGAAAAGAAGCAGTGTCCTTTGTGCAGTCAAGCAGGTGATGAAATGAAATATCGGATTTTTTGCATATTGCTTATTGGATTGCTTTGTTTATCCGCTGTGCCGCAGTCTGTGTTTGCGGCATCGGAAACAGCAGAAGAACTGACAGATACACTGACACTTTCGCACAGCCGGCTGAGTGCGCTCTCGAAGCTTACGGATGCGTCCTATACTTCGAAGATCCAGATGCAGACTGGCGATACACTTACACTGTCATCTGATACGCCGATTGGTGCGCTGTATTTGATTTTTGA
Source organism: Merdimmobilis hominis (assembly GCF_016901855.1). Classification (GTDB taxonomy): domain Bacteria; phylum Bacillota; class Clostridia; order Oscillospirales; family Ruminococcaceae; genus Paludihabitans. The sequence continues at coordinate 50,845 of NZ_JACJKY010000007.1, forward strand.
TCGTCCGCCTGCACCTTATACCGTACAAAGCGGAGAAACGATCATTCACTGCGGTGAAAACGGATTTTTGCATGAAACCATCTATATTCCAAATCCGCAGACAGAGCTTACGATTTATCTGTCGGAATCTATTCTGTGTGACGTATATGCATTTTCAAAAGGCGCGCTTCCTGATTTTGTACAGGACTGGAACAAACCGTATGACGACTGTGACCTTCTTTTGCTGCCGACACATGCGGATGATGAGCACATTTTCTTCGGCGGAATCATGCCATACTATGCAGGACAGCAGGGCAAAAAGGTGCAGGTTGCATATCTGACAAATCACTGGGGCGAACCATATCGCCCGCATGAACTGCTCAACGGACTGTGGACCGTCGGGATTCGCGCATATCCTGTGATCTCGGAATTTAACGATTTGTATTCGATGTCGCTCGATCATGCGAAAACATTGTATGATACAGAACAAATGCTTGCCTATCAGGTAGAACTTCTGCGGCGGTTTAAGCCGGAAGTCGTCATCGGGCATGATATAAACGGCGAGTATGGACACGGCGTGCATCAGCTCAATACATATTTGTTGATGCAGGCGGTGGAGCAAAGCGGAGATCCAAACGCATTTGCCGATTCTGCACAGAAGTACGGAACATTCGATGTGCCAAAAACGTATTTGCATTTGTACGAAAAAAATGCATTCGTGATGGATGTAGACGAGCCGCTTTCTGCATTCGGCGGCAAAACGGCTTACGAGATGGCGGTCGAAGGATTTGCACAGCACCGTTCGCAGCAAAAGTGGTTTTCCGTTGAAAAAAGCGGGAAATATGATTGCCGGAAATTCGGACTGTATCGGACTACAGTCGGATTGGATACGGGAAGCGGCGATTTGTTTGAGAATATCGAGGAATCAACCGATACAAAACAGACAATGGAACGCGTCGGTGATTTGACGATTACAAAGAATTCTGCCGAACAGCAGGATGCAAACCAGGCGCAAACACAGCGCAGTCCGGTATTTTTGTGGATAGGCATTGGTGCAGGCGCTGTCGTTGTCTGTGCGATTGTGCTGTTTGTTTTACAAAGAATGAAAAGGAGAACACATAGATGAAGATTCGGTCGTCGACAAAAAAAGGAAGCGTTAAACGCGTCATTGGGCGTACTGCGATTATTCTCGGTATCTTTTTGGCATCGATTTTGGTGCTCATCTATACAGCGATGCTCGTGATTTGTTACGGTCCGTCGCCGCGTGCGCGTGATCTGTTTGTGAATACGTGTATGGAAACCAGCTTTTTAAAATATTTTCCGCCGCTTGTGATGTCATCTGCGCAGATTGAAGAAATTCGCGAGGCGAACGGAATTGTTGATAACGGTGAAGTAACGGTCGGCCAGCAGGATTATACCAATGTGGATAACCAGGATAAGAGTCAGCCGGATATTGAAATTGTGGATGTGGTCGGCGCAACCTATAAAGGAAAAATGATGATTGTCAAAGATCCTTCCCGCGTTGTGGTGGGAACTTCGTCGGACACATTCAGCGCAGACAAGGGCGGCAAAAAACTCGATCAAATGATTGCAGATGAAGGTGCAGTCGGCGGTGTAAATGCCGGTGGATTTGTCGATGACGGCGGTGTTGGAAACGGCGGTATGCCAATAGGCCTTGTGATTAAAAACGGAAAACTGTTAAACGGTGGATTGAACACACCGTTTACTGTGGTTGGATTTGACCAAAAGAATATGCTCCATGTCGGAACGATGACCGGTCAGCAGGCGATGGACAAAGGACTGCGTGATGCAGTCAGTTTTGGACCGGCGCTTGTTGTCAACGGAAATCCGATGGAATCAAGCGGAACAGGCGGCGGACTCAATCCGCGTACAGCAATCGGTCAGCGTGAAGACGGTTCTGTGCTGATCTTGGTCATCGACGGCCGTCAGCCGCACAGCCTTGGTGCGACACATAAAGATTTAGTGGATGTTATGATCGATTTTGAAGCGGTGAATGCCTGCAACTTGGATGGCGGCTCTTCTTCTATGATGTATTATGAAGGCGAACTGAAAACTGTTTGCTCTTCTTTGTACGGACCGCGCCGGATTCCGACGGCAATTTTGGTGAAATAAGAGGAGGCATGACATGAGCCAGACATCTAAAATGCAGCAGGAACAAACAACAGCGAAAAAAGAGAAAAAACCGCACTCTACGTTCTTTAAAGCGGCGTGGACGTTTGTGGGCGTCATGGTTGTTTTGATTATCACGGTATTGCTGGTGCTTTGGAATTTTCTCGGCAATTATGAGCGTTCCGACCCGCGTTATTACTTGGATCAGGTGGTAGCGCTTTTAGAGGATCAGCAATATGAAGAAGCAGCCAAACGATCGGGTTTTGAAGAAACGACATTTTTTACATTTGAGCGGTTTGAATCGTATGTCAAAGAAGTGCTTGGTGATGCGACAGATCTGAAAGTACTGGAAATGAAATCGACACAGGAAAATGAACGTCATTACCGTGTGGTCGGTAAAAACGGAGAAATCAAATTTATTTTGACTGAAGAACCGAATACACTTGGATTTGGCTTTTCGAGCTATTCTGTAAAAATCGATTTGGGAAGCGGCGGAACATGGAAAATTATTGCACCGCAAGAGGTTGTGATTGCGGTGGATGACGTTATGCTGGATGAGTCATACCGGATTGATGAGAAGATGATTCCTACACCGTTCGAAACACTTAAAGACGATTCTATCGCACCGAAACTTGCGGTGTATGAAGTGTCAGGACTGTATACAACACCGGTCGTTACTGCGGAAAATGCAGAGATTGTCTATGATGAAAAAGAAAACACTGTGCGGATTACCGATTCGCTCAAAACACCGGAAGCATCGCGTGAAGAAATGATTGTAAACGCCGCAAAAACGTATGCGGCATTCATTTCCGGTGATGCGCAGATGAAAGATGTTTCGGCGCTTTTGTATCCGGAAACGGCGTTTTACGATTCGATCAAGACGTACTCCAGTTATTGGTATATCGATCATGACAGCGCTGAAGCGGAAAATGTGAAACTTTTTAACTATACGGAATATGCAGAAGATGTATTTTCGGCAGAAGTCACGTTTGATTATCGCGTCAAGCGCGCACAGGGCAACATCAATCAGGTGTATCCGACACATTATCGTTTGTCGTTTATGAATATTGATGGTGAGATAAAACTTGTCAATATTGAAGTGCTTTGATATTTTTCTTCTGAAAAAGAGGTGCAGAATTTATGCACCTCTTTTTTGATGCAAAAAAACACGACAGATTTTGGGTATTTCGCTTATTGCAAAAAGGAAACGGTAAAAATACTGTGTGTTTTGTACAGAATTTTAGTTGCAAGAAATAAAACAGTATGATATAATAATTTACAACAGAATCTCTGTGCTTTTTTGAGTATGGTCTTTGAAAGGGATGGCATCATGGCAGAAAAACTACTCTCAGTGGAATCACCTGCAATTCTTTCGGCGGTATTTGGCGCGTACGATGAACACGTGCATCAGCTTGAGCAGGCGTTTCATGTGCAGATTATCAGCCGTGATACACAGCTCAAAATCACGGGCGAACCGGATTCGATCAATCAGGCATGCCGCGCACTTGATGCGCTGTTTGAGATGGCGCGCGGCGGCGAGGCGATCACCGATCAGGCGGTGCGGTATCTCGTGTCATTGACCGATGAATCTCAGGTGGAGCGTGCGAAGCATCTCTCCGACAGCTGTATTTGTGTGACGGCAAACGGCAAACCGATTCGTCCAAAAACACTCGGTCAGAAAAAGTATATCGAAAGCATTCAGAACAATACAATCGTTTTGGGTGTTGGCCCTGCGGGTACCGGTAAAACATATCTGGCGGTCGCAATGGCAGTGCGCGCATTTCGTGCACAGGAGGTCAGCCGTATCATTCTCACCCGTCCGGCAGTTGAGGCAGGCGAAAAGCTTGGCTTTTTGCCCGGTGATTTGCAGATGAAGGTTGATCCGTATCTGCGTCCACTGTACGACGCGCTGTTTGATATGTTCGGTGCGGAGGCTTTTGCAAGACAGCAGGAGCGCGGTGTGATTGAGGTGGCGCCGCTTGCATATATGCGCGGCCGTACACTGGATGATTCGTTTATTATTCTTGATGAAGCACAGAATACAACGCGGGAACAGATGAAAATGTTTTTGACGCGTCTTGGAGCAAACTCCAAAGCAGTGATCACAGGCGATGTGACACAGATCGACCTTCCTGATGCGCGGAAATCTGGCTTGATTGACGCCATGAAGGTGCTTGCACATGTCGACGATATCGACACAGTGCTCTTTAATGACAAGGATGTCGTCCGGAATCGGATTGTACAGGAAATTATCAAAGCGTATGCAAAATTTGAGAAAAAAGGAGAACGATGAACCATGGATAAGCTCAAGGTACTGATTAGCAACAGACAAAAGGAAGTGAAAATCCCCTCCGGAATCCGCTTGCTGATCCGCCGCTGCTGCCACGCAGTGCTGGTATCGGAAGGCTTTGAGGGCAGCGCAGAGGTCAGCGTTTCGTTCATTTCGAATCATGAAATCAAACAGCTCAACGAACAGTATCGTCATAAAGATGCTGTGACCGATGTACTGTCATTTCCGCTCGGCGAAAACGGCGAGTGGGATAAAAACGAGGAAACCGGTGCATACATGCTTGGCGATATCGTGATTTCAGCGCAGAAAGCCTTTGAACAGGCGAATATGTATGGCCATACCATTCAGCGTGAAATTGGCTTCTTGACCGTGCATTCAATGTTCCACCTGTTGGGTTACGACCATGAGGACGGCGGTTTGGCTGCACGTCAGATGCGTGAAAAAGAAGAAAACGTGCTGCAGCTGCTTGGCCTTTCAAGAACGGGAAGCTATATTGTATAATCAATGAACTCATTTATTAGATTTTTGCGCGGCTTTTCATATGCTGCGCACGGAATCGGTTCGTGTATCAAACGGGAACGAAATATGCGGGTACATCTTTGCGCGGTTGCACTGGTGCTTTATTTCTGCCTGTTTTTTAGGCCAAGCCGAATAGAATTTGCGATTTTAATGTTGTGTTTTGGTTTGGTGATCGGTGCAGAAGCGGCGAATACGGCGGTCGAATCGCTGGCAGACCGGCTTCATCCGGATATTCATCCTGCCATTCGTTTGGCAAAAGACGCAGCGGCAGGTGCTGTGTTGATTGCGGCGATTGCAAGTGTACTGGTTGGACTATGTTTATTTGTGTGGACTGATCGGTTTTTGCCCGCGCTTCATTCGATGATGACGATACCGGCCGGATGGATTGGGCTTTTATGCTTGATGCTGTTATCGGTGGTCGTCGTGTTTGTCATTCCGATTCCGCAAAACGAAATGAAACAAGAGAACAGAGGAACAAATGGAACAGAATAATCAGTCAAAATCAGCGTTTGTCGCGATTGTCGGCAAACCGAATGTCGGAAAATCATCGCTTTTGAATCTTTTGCTGGGCGAGAAAATTGCGATTGTCACAAGCAAGCCGCAGACGACCCGTACACGGATTATGGGTGTGCTGACAAAAGGTGCAGTGCAGTTTGTGTTTTTGGATACGCCCGGTTTTCATAAGGCGAAAACAAAGCTTTCTACTACCATGCGCCGCGTCGTGACCACTTCGATCAAGGACGTGGACATTGTCATGCTTGTGGTCGAACCGCGCGGCGCGCTGACCGAATCGGAGCTATCACTTATTGAAAATATCAAAGCCGCAAAAATTCCGGCGATTCTGGTGATTAACAAGACCGATTTGTATGCGGATAAGTCGGTGGTTGCCGAGCGGATTGCGGAGCTTACGGCGCTGTATCCGTTTGACGCAGTCGTTCCGCTGAGCGTTGCGGAGAAAAAGGGAACCGACGCGCTGCTTTCTGAGCTTACGAATTACGCAGAGGAAGGCGAGCACTATTTTCCGGACGATACGCTCACCGATCAGCCGGAGCGCGTGATTGCGGCGGAGATTATCCGTGAAAAGCTGCTCCTTTTTATGCAGCAGGAAATTCCGCACGGCACCGCTGTGATTATCGAGAAAATGCGTGAACGCGAAGATCGTCCGATTCTCGATATTGAAGCGACGATTTATTGCGAAAAGGCAAGCCATAAAGGAATGATTATCGGTAAGGGCGGCCAGTCGTTAAAGCGGATCGCTTCCGCGGCAAGAGCCGATCTCGAATCATTCCTTGATACGAAGGTCAATCTTCAGTGCTGGGTGAAGGTGCGGGAGGATTGGCGCAATCAGGAAAGTATGATCCGCAATTTCGGGCTGTCGGATGATTCGTAACAATCATTTCCATGAATGAATGCTCCTCCGGTGCAAAAAGTAATCATAATCCGCAAAAACGGATCGGTGATTTTTGTCCGGAGGTGTTTTCGTGCAGACGGAAAAAGAAACGATGCTTTGGAACCGCTTTGAACAAAGCGGAAAGATTGACGACTATCTGTTGTATGCGCAGTGCGTACACGGCGATTTGACGGGAATGATAAGCGATGCAGAAAAAGACAAAGGGAATGATTTTAAAGGAGCGGAACATCGGGGAAAATGACCGGATTCTCACGGTATTGACGGCGGATCGCGGACTGATTGAAGTCTGTGCAAGACGCAGCCGCTCGCCGAAAAGTCCGCTGACCGGTGCGACACAGGTTCTGTGCTACAGCGAGTTTTGCCTGTTTCAGGGAAAATCGTATGAAACGGTGGACAGCGCGGAGATCATTGAATCGTTTTATGATTTGCGACTTGATGTGGTAAAGCTGTCGCTTGCGGGCTATTTTGTGCAGCTCTGCGCGTTTTTATCCCCGACAGAGGAAAACTGCGCCGAGGTACTGCGGCTGCTGCTAAACACCTGCTATTTTTTGGAGAAGGAAACGTATTCGATTGCGCATTTAAAGCCGGTGTTTGAGCTGCGAATTCTCTCCTTAAGCGGGTTTATGCCGAATGTCGTGGCATGTGACCGGTGTGCGGCGTATGAATCGGACGAAATGGTTTTTTTGCCGCTTTACGGACGTTTGATGTGCAAAGAATGCTATGAACTGTCCGAATATGCGTCGCCTGATACGATGTGCGTGCATCTGCATCCGGCGGTGCTTGCAGCAGTGCGGCATATTGTGTTTTCTCCTTTTGAGAAACTGTTTTCGTTCCAGATTCCCGCAACATGCCGCCGACAGCTTTACGATTTAGCGGAAGTCTATACGCAGATGCACACCGAAACAGAACTTAAATCCTGGACGATTTTTAATACATTATTTGACAGAGGTAACATATGATTAACGAAAAATATTGCCGGGTGCTGGAACTTGACAAAATCCTCACCCGACTTTCCGAACTGACTTGCTGTGAAACGGCGCGTCAGCGTGCGCTGTCGCTAAAGCCGAACGACAATCTTTCGATTGTAAAGGATGAAACGGCAAAAACGAACGACGCATTTTTGCTGTCGGCGCATTTCGGCACGCCCGTGTTCACAAAAATGGACGACCCCTCCGAGCACTTAAAGCTTGCACAGGTGGGCGGTATTTTAACACCGCGCGCGATTTTGAATATCGCGGCCGTCTTAAAACAGGCGCGTACGCTGCTTGAATGGTACGAGCAGTGCGCCAATGTACAGAATACATTAAAGCCGGTGTTTTCCATGCTTATGGCAAACCGCCCGCTTGAAAAACGGATTGCGTCCGTGTTTATTTCCGAGGAAGAAGTAAGCGACACGGCGAGTGATACGCTCATGTCCATCCGGCGCAAAATCCGTTCGGCAGGCAGCCGGATTCGTGAAACACTCGACAAAATGATCCGCTCATCGACGTATCAAAAGGCGTTGCAGGAAAACCTCGTCACGATGCGTGACGGACGGTATGTACTGCCGGTTAAGGCGGAGTACAAGAGCACCGTGAGCGGTTTGGTGCATGACACCTCCTCTTCGGGTGCAACGCTGTTCATTGAGCCGATGGCAGTTGTCGAGGCGAACAATGAAATCCGTGTGCTGCAATCGCAGGAGAAAGCCGAGATCGAGCGCATTTTGGCGGAGCTTTCCGCGCTGTGCGGCGAGCAGGCAGATGTGATCGCGTCCGACTTTGAAACGGTCATTGCACTCAATCTCTACTTTGCAAAGGCACGCCTTGCCGAGCAGATGAACGCGGTGCTTCCGCGGATTACCGAGGATGGGCAGATCGTGTTAAACCGCGCGCGCCATCCGCTGATTGCGAAAGAAAAGGTCGTGCCGATCACACTTTCGCTCGGACAGTCGTATCGGTCGCTCGTTGTCACCGGTCCGAATACCGGCGGTAAAACGGTTACGCTTAAAACGATCGGCTTACTCACGCTCATGACGATGTGCGGCCTGCTTGTGCCTGTTTCCGATCACAGTACGATTTCGATTTTCAAGAAGATTCTCGTTGATATCGGTGATGAGCAGAGCATCGCGCAGAACCTGTCCACTTTCTCGGCGCACATGACGAACATCGTATCGATCTTAAACGAAGCCGACGGACACAGTCTGGTGCTGGTCGATGAGCTCGGTTCCGGAACCGATCCGGTCGAGGGTGCGGCGCTTGCGCAGTCGATTTTGACGGAATTGTTCCAAAAGGGCGCCATCGTCGCGGCGACGACACACTATGCGGAGTTAAAGGTCTACGCGCTCGAAACGGAGGGTGTTGAAAACGCGTCGTGCGAGTTTGACGTAAAGACATTGCAGCCGACATACCGGCTGATGATCGGCACACCCGGCCGGTCGAATGCGTTTGAGATTTCGCGCCGGCTTGGTATCAGTGAGACGGTTCTCTCGCGGGCATCATCGCTTGTGGAGAGCGACAAAAAGAGCTTTGAGGATGTCATTGACCGGCTTGAATCATCGCGGCAGGAGAATGAGGAGAAAAACCGCGAGTTAACAGCACAGATCAAAGCACTCAAAGAGGAGCGCGAGTCACTGCGTACGGCAAACCACGATGCGATCATTCAAAAGGAGCAGATCATCGAGCAGGCACGCAAAGAGGCGAGCCGCATCGTGGATGCAGTGAAGCTTGATGCAAACCTCATTATGGATGAACTTCAGAAGCTTCGTCGTGAAAAGGAGAAAGAGGACTTCATCCGGCGAACCGGTGAGGCAAAATCACAGCTGCGCGGAAAGCTTGATAAGTTATCCGATCAAGCAAATCCGGTGGTGAAGCGGTCGAATGAGGGCTATGTGCTGCCGCGTCCGCTCAAAAAGGGCGATACAGTGCTGATTGTGGATATCGACAAGACGGCAACGGTACTTGAACTGCCGGACAAATCGGGGAATGTGCTCGTACAGGCGGGTATTATGAAAACGCGCGTGCCGGTGTCGAATCTGCGGCTTGACGAAAAGGCGAAAAAGCCGAAGCTTAACGGTGCGTCGATCCGCACGATTTCGTCGAATAAAGGGGCGAAAACGGCACGCGGTATGATGGAGCTTGATTTGCGCGGGCAGACAGTCGAGGAGGCACTCATGGAGCTTGATATGTTTATAAGCCGCAGCTTGCTTTCGCATATTGAGCAGGTGACGATCATCCACGGCAAAGGAACCGGCGCACTGCGCAGTGCAGTTCATGATTACCTAAAACACTGCAAGCAGGTCAAAACATTCCGTCTCGGCGTATACGGCGAGGGTGAAACGGGTGTTACGATCGTAACCTTTAAATAAAAAGAGAAAACCTGAAGAAAGAAAAAATGGCACAGCCAAATTGCTTGGCTGTGCTATTTTATTTTGGAAAAGAAATCATGTGGGCAGACAAAATCGATTGGAAAATGCTCCTGCCCTAAAAAAGGGATTGACAAACCGCGAGAAGTTCCGTATAATACTTGATGTTAGTTGCGACTAACCTTGTTTCTATCGGAATGCCAGAGTCAAAATTAATCGGTGTGTGTTTAAAACTTACGAACTTCGGCATGCCATAAAGCGAAAATGAATCAGGAAAAGGGGCATTAAAATGTTCAATCGAAAAAAAGCATTATTGATTGATAGTTTACTCATTGTCGTTTTTGTCGTGATGGCGGCAAGCGGTTTTGCCGTTCATTTTGCAGGGGGAAAGGCGTTCGCGATTACGCACAGTGCATCGGGTGTGCTGTTTATTGTGCTGGTGATTTTGCATATTGTAAACCATGCGAAAATGATGAAGCAAATGATGAAATCCGCGAAGAATTCATGAGAATATGCTTGGAGGATTGAAGCGTTCATCAAACGAAACGAAAACGGCACAACCGAATGTTTGGCTGTGCCGATTTATTATGCTGTCTTGTATGTCTGTTCTGTCTGTTTGTGTGGCAGACATGCTGTAACATACGTGTTATGACTGCGTCGCGTACCGCCAGATGTCGCGTTCGACGCAGACATTTAATCCGCAGCCGCCCGCGGGCGTTAGATTGTATTTTACATACAATTCCGCAAGCATTTCTTTGACTGCACGGAAATAGTCGAGGTCGGGCGGTGTCATCGAGTTCATGACCGGTTTGCCGAACGGCATCCACACGGAAGCCGACGGAATAATCCCGCGCTCCGCTAAGAATGCAGCGCCTTGTTTGAGCGCTTCGATCGACTCCAATCCGATGATAAAGTTTGAAAAGGCACGGTTTGGTCCGTATTTCTCCGCGATATAAGAAAGCGCGTCCAAGTGCCGCTGTTTGGTCGTGAACAAGCGCTTGCCCGGTGTGATGACCGCGGCACGTTCGTCGTCCCAGACTTCAAGGCTGCACGCGATTCGGTCTGCGCCCAGTGAAAAATAGCGGTCGATGATTTCATGCGATTCAGGCGGTGTGATATAGAGAAGCACTTCGCCGTTTAATCGTTTTCGCGGCAGTGCGGAAAGATATCGGGTGATGTGTGCGGCTTCTTTGTTTGCGTCAAACGTGGAACCGCCGGTGATCTGCACGCTGTTTGTACTGCAATGGTCGATGGCGTAGTTTACCACTTCACTTACGTCCTCGGGCGAGGGGATAAACGGCATCGGCTTGCCGCGCTTTGCAAGCGATTCGAACTGGCCGCCTGAGAAGCAGTATTGACAGGGCTTTCCTGCCTGCGCGTATTCACACGGCCACAGACATTGAAACGCGACCCAATCGCATCCCTGCAATACGGCGTTGCCGATATATGGCATTCCGGAAGCTGTTTTCTGCTTGTAAAAATCCGTGTGCGGCAAAAAGGTGACCGGACAGATCACTTCCTCTCCGCTGCACAGGACGGGCGTTTCATCGACAAGCCGGATACGAAAATCCGTTTTCATGTCGGAGAGATACCGAAACAGCTTTAGATTGTCCCAGGAAAACATGGATGACAGTGTCGAGAGATGAAATCCCATGTCGGTTGCCATGACGATGGTTTCATCCGGCAGCTTAAAACAGTTGCAGGTCAGTGCGTTGGCGTTTAATCGGTGCGTCGGTGAAAAACGCTGATAGACTGCTTTGTCGATGGTCAGTCCGTGGCTGACAACCAGACATTTGAGTTCCACCGAATCAATTTCACGGTTTTGATAGATGTACTTCATCATAGAAATCCCTTACCTTTATTCGTTTAAAAAGTCACTCCGTTCGGGGTGACAAATCGATCGTTTTGCTGTCATTATAGCGCATTCAAATCGAAATGTAAAGACAAATGATACACCCAAACAATAATGAATTGAGATTACATATAAAAAGCTGTCTGTACTGAAGTACAGACAGCTTTTTAAAATTGGGTTAAAAAGGTAAACTTATTTTAATTTACTGCCGTCTTTGAATGCGTTGCCGACTCGCTCGCCCAGCACATGATAGCCGTTGTTTGCCGGTTCAAAGGAGATCGGACGGAACACGTTCAGATCGAGATTGCCCGATTCATTCAGCACACGTTCATCAATGCTGATGTTCACAATCTTGCCGATGACGTTGCCGTCTTCATTCACTTTAATCAGTTCGCATTCGAGCGCAACCGGCAGTTCATCAATGAGCGGCGCGTTGACAAACGAACTTTTGGTGGTGTGGAAACCAGATTTTATGACCTTATTCGGTTCGGTATTGCCGGAAACCATTCCCACATAATCGGCCTCTGCGACATGATCAGCGTCAGCAAAGCTTAAGGTGAATGCGCCGGTTTGTTTGATGTTTGCGGTTGTTTTGTGACCTGCGCTTAAACAGATCACCACTTTGTCTTCGTCATACAGTCCGCCCCATGCAGCGTTCATGGCGTCAGGGGTACCGTCTTCGCCGTATGTTCCGATAATCAATACCGGCAGCGGATAAAACCATGATTTTGTTCCGAAATTTTTGCGCATAGGAATCCTTCCTTTCGAACAGAGCGTTTTCTTTTATTATACAACGGAATCTGCGGTAGAACAATCCCTTACGCAAAGATCACAGGTAAATTCTTTATACGGACAACTTTATTTCAGTAAAATAAAAAACCTGCGGAGTACGTGCTCACCGCAGGCAGGCCAAGACTGATTGCATTCTCATATTCTCGATGCGGGCATCTAACTTTCAGGCAAAATAAAAAACCTGCGGAGCGCGGCGGCTAAGCCGCTTTGATTTCGCGCGGGCAGTGGCTGCACCCTTTCTTACTTTGATTCCCGCGTCGAACTCACAGCAAGAGTGTTTCACTCCACAAAAACAAAAAACCTGCGGAGCGCGAATTGCTCACCGCAGGCAGGCCAAGACTGATTGCATTCTCATATTCTCGGCGCGAGCATCTAACTTTCAGGCAAAATAAAAAGCCTGGAGCGCGAATTGGCTCCAGACTCAGTCTGGTGGAGACGGAGGGGCTCGAACCCGCGACCTCACGGATGTGAACCGTGCGCTCTGACCAGCTGAGCTACGCCTCCAAACTTACAAAAATTATTATACCACAGCACCATGCTTTTTGCAAGCTTTTTTTGAGAAAATCAAATGATTTTTTATTCAGTTGCGGAAGTTTAAATATGATATAATAAAGTAAAGAAAACAAAAAAGGAGGGAGATGTATGAGGCAGTTTCAACATAGAATCGTACCGGAACAAATTGTCACAAAACGTTTGATCTTGCGCGCATTCTGCATGGAAGATGAGCAGGCAATGTTTAAAAACTGGACATCCGATCCTCAAGTTGCACGATTTATGGCGGGAAAAGCGCACAGCAGCCCTGCAATCACACGCGGTGTGCTGGAAAGCTTTTGTTATCACAGCAGCCGCGGAAATCTTCACTGGGCAATCGTGCCAAACCGTGCGTTGTGTGATGAAAATCGTTTAACAGCGGGAGAACCGATGGGTTCCGTCAGTATTGTTCGCTTTGATTCGATGCGAAAAGAGGCTGAGCTTGGCTATGCGCTTTCACGTGTACTCTGGGGACAAGGTATCATGCCGGAAGCGATTGAAGCAGTGATGGAATGGGCGGTTTCTCATCTTGGCGTGAAACAGTTTTCGGCACAGGTATTTGCCGGAAACGAAGCATCTGTGCGTGTATTGAAAAAATGCGGGTTTTCCCATACATCCACACGACAAGACGGTGCGTGCAGAAATACAGGAGAACCCGCAGATGTTCTGGTATTCAAAAAACGTGGACGATAACGGGAAAATCACGAAAGATTCTTAAACTGAGATTCATACAGCTGTGCGTACAGTCCGTGATTTTGTAAGAGTTCTTCGTGTGTGCCTGTTTCTTCAATGCCGTTGGATGTGAGCACAACGATCAAATCGGCGTTTTTGATTGTTGACAGGCGGTGTGCAACCACGAGCGTTGTTTTGTTTTGACTTAATGTATCAAGCGCGGACTGAATCATCTGTTCGGTTGCGTTGTCAAGTGCTGAAGTCGCCTCATCAAGAATCAGAATCGGCGGGTTCTTTAAGAACAGCCGTGCGATCGAAAGACGCTGTTTTTGGCCGCCGGAAAGCTTCACGCCGCGTTCTCCGATGAATGTATCGTATCCATCAGGAAGTGTGGAAACAAAATCGTGGATATTGGCAAGCTTCGCCGCATGAATAATTTCTTCTTCAGAAGCATCCAGATTGCCGTAAGCAATGTTGTCGCGGATGGTTCCGGTGAACAGGAATACGTCCTGCTGCACAATGCCGATGTTTCTGCGCAGGGAATCTCTCGTGAGAGAGCGGATGTCCATGCCGTCAATCGTGATCGCGCCGTCGTCAATTTCGTAAAACCGCGGAATCAAGTGGCAAAGTGTTGTTTTGCCGCTGCCGGACGGACCGACAAACGCAACCGTTTTTCCGGCGGGAACAGACAAACTGACGTGTGAAAGAACGGCTGCGCCGTCTTCTTCATAGGTGAATGTGACATCGTCAAACGTGATGTTTCCGTCAAGATGCGCAGCATCGAGTGCATCAGGGGATTCTGTTTCACTTTTCGTGTCCATGATTTCGCAGTAACGCTCAAATCCGCTCATACCGTTTTGCAGCTGTTCGATAAAGTCGATGATGCGGCGGATTGGGGTTAAGAAAAGATTGATGTAGAGCATGTATTTGAAAAATTCACCGGTCGTAATCATCCCGTAGAAACAGCACAGACCGCCGCCCACCAATACGACAAGGTTTAAAATGTCGGTGAGCAGTCCCATGCCGGAGTGAAACTCACCCATCGTGCGATAGGCGAATTCCCGCGCTTTTAAAAAGGCACGGTTGCTTTTTGAAAATTTCCGTTCTTCATGGGATGCGTTTGTGAATGCTTTTGCAACACGGATGCCTGCAATGCTGTTTTCAAGATCGGCGTTGACCTCTGCGATTTCCACACGCGTTTGTTTGAATGCACGTCCCATTCGTTTGCGCATTTTAATAGCAAACAGCAAAAGAATCGGAATCAGTGCGAAAATGCAAACCGTTAAAATCGGATTGATCGTAATTAAAATGCAGAAACTTCCGATAAACATGATCGCTGAGATAAACAAATTCTCAGGACCGTGATGTGCAAGCTCGGAAATCTCCATCAGGTCGTTGACAATCCGCGACATGATCGCACCGGTTTTGTGCGTATCAAAAAAGGAAAAAGGGAGTGTCTGCATATGCGAAAAGATCTCTTTTCGCATCGCTGCCTGCATGCGCACGCCGACACAGTGGCCATAGTACTGCACAATATAGTTCATGCATGCCTTCAAAATAAAAATGCCAAGCAGTGCAGCACCCCAAATGAGCATCAAATTGAGCTGCCGGTTTGGGATATATTTGTCGATCATATCACCCGTGATCGTTGGAAAAAACAAATCGCACAGCGCCGCAATCAATGCGCAGAACATATCAAGGCAAAACAGCGGCAGATGCGGCTTGTAATAGGAAATAAATCGTTTGATCATAAAGCCCCTCTTTTCTTCTCTTTTTCTTTTGTTTTATTGTATCATGCTCAAAATTTTTCGTCAAGAATCGCAAGAACCGGCAATCTTAGGACTGCCGGTTCTTTTTTGGCTGTGAATCTTTTTTAGTTTTCTTCAGACAGCAGCGTCTTGAGCTCATAGCTTAGTGTCATCAAGCTGTCGCTCATATGAACGTTTTCCACAACGATACCGCGTTCTTTTTGGTTTAAAGCAAGGTCATAATGACTGAAGTTCCAAAATCCTTTTACGCCTGCATCGATCAACCGATCACTGATTTCTTTTGTTACCGTTTTTGGAATACACAAAATGGCAGCAGTCGGATGATAGACACGGCAGAACGGCTCAATTTTATCGGTAGAACGTACCAAAACGCCTTTGATTGTTTGACCGATCAGCGCCGGATTTTCGTCAAAAATGCCAATCAGCCGAAATCCGCGCTGTTCAAATTCCATGTGGTTTGCCACTGCGCGGCCAAGATTGCCTGCACCGATCAAAATGGCATCCACCTGACGGTCAAGTCCGAGAATTGATGCGATTTCTTCGTAGAGTACATTGACGTTATATCCGTATCCCTGCTGACCAAATCCGCCGAAGCAGTTTAAATCCTGACGGATCTGCGAGGCTGTAATCCCCATTTTTTCTGACAAAAGACGGGAAGAAATTCGGGTGACCCCTTGATTCAACAGCTCGCCTAAAAACCGGTAGTAACGGGGAAGACGCTTAATCACCGCTTTTGAGATATTTTTTTCGTGTGCCATGTGTCAAAAGACCTTTCTGTGTGGTAAAAAATCAAAGAAGCGCCTGCAGGCGGACGTTGATCTCGTTTAAGAATGTTTCGGTATCAACGGTCTGCTTTGTTTCGAGTGTGGATAAGCGATACAGGTCTCCTGTCATCACGCCGTCTTCGATCGTCTGAACAGCGGCCTGTTCAAGCTTTTTCGCAAACGTCATGAGCGCTTCGTTTTGGTCGAGCTCGCCGCGTTTATATAAAGCGCCCGTCCATGCAAACAGCGTTGCAATCGAGTTTGTGGAGGTTGTTTCGCCTTTTAAGTATTTGTAGTAGTGGCGAGTAACGGTGCCGTGCGCTGCTTCATACTCATACACGCCGTCCGGTGAAACGAGCACAGAAGTCATCATGCCGAGCGAGCCGAATGCGGTTGCCACCATGTCGGACATAACGTCGCCGTCATAGTTTTTGCATGCCCAGATGAAGCCGCCATCACTGCGGATGACGCGTGCAACTGCATCGTCGATGAGTGTGTAGAAATATTCGATGCCTGCCGCTTCAAACCGCTCTTTGTATTCGGTTTCGTAGACTTCGTTGAAGAGATCTTTGAAGCGGTGGTCATACTGTTTGGAGATTGTGTCTTTTGTTGCGAACCAGATGTCCTCTTTCTGGTCGAGCGCGAAGTTTAAGCAAGCGCGTGCGAAGCTTTTAATGCTGTCGTCGAGGTTGTGAACGCCCTGCACAATGCCGTCGCCTTTAAAGTCGTGAATGAGCGCGCGCTCCTCTGTGCCGTCAGGATTGGTGATAACCAATTCCGCTTTTGCACCGGCTTTGACGCGGAGCTCTGTGTTTTTATAGATATCGCCGTATGCATGACGGGCGATCGTGATCGGTTTTTTCCAGGTGGAAACGTACGGCTCAATGCCTTTGACAATGATCGGTTTGCGGAATACAGTGCCGTCCAAAATCGCACGGATTGTGCCGTTCGGGCTTTTCCACATCTCTTTGAGGGTATACTCCTTCATGCGGTCTGCATTCGGTGTGATCGTCGCGCATTTGACAGCAACGCCGTATTTTTTGGTGGCGTTTGCAGAGTCAATCGTGACCTGATCATTCGTTTCATTGCGGTGTACGAGACCCAAGTCGTAATATTCCGTATTGAGATCAATATACGGTGTTAACAGGATATCTTTGATCATTTTCCAGATGACACGGGTCATCTCGTCGCCGTCCATCTCGACGAGCGGCGTTGTCATTTTGATTTTTTCCATGGGACGAATCCTCCTTATCGTATGAAAATCAGCCGAGCTGTTGTTTTGTATAGTTTAATAAGCCGCCTGCAAGAATGATATCTTTCGAACGGCCGGACAAATCGCACGAAACCGGAATCTGAATGCCCTTTGTCACGTTTTCGACAACGATTTCACCGTCATTTTCGATTGTCTTGCGGATATCTTTAAGCAGGAGCACGTCATCCTGATCGATCTTCTCGTAATCTGCTTCGTTTTTGAAGGTGAGCGGCAGAATGCCGGCGTTAATCAGGTTTGCACGGTGAATGCGGGCAAAGGACTGCACCAAAACAGCTTTGACACCCAAATACAGCGGTGCGAGTGCAGCGTGTTCACGCGAGGAGCCTTGTCCGTAGTTTGCGCCGCCGACAATGATACTCTGTTTCAATGAGAGCGCACGCTCCGGGAAGGTTTTATCGCACACGGTGAAGCAGTGCATGGAGATCGCCGGAATGTTCGAACGAAGCGGCAGGATTTTCGCACCGGCCGGCATGATGTGGTCGGTTGTGATGTTGTCGCCGACTTTCAGTGCACACGGTGCTTCGATTGTTTCGTCGAGCGGGGTGGTCACCGGGAACGGTTTGATGTTCGGACCGCGCAGGATTTCGACAGAATCCATCTCTTCTTCGGAAGCCGGCGGAACGATCATGTTGTCGTTGATTAAGAACGACTCCGGCAGGGTAAACGCCGGCATTTCACCGAGCACCTCGCTCGGATCGGTCAAGTAGCCGGTGAGCGCCGATACAGCGGCAACCTCCGGGCTTACAAGATAGATCTGGCCGTCGGCAGTGCCCGAACGTCCTTCAAAGTTACGGTTGAATGTACGGAGCGAAACACCTTTGGAGTTCGGCGACTGTCCCATGCCGATGCACGGACCGCATGCACATTCGAGAATGCGCGCGCCTGCCGCAATCAGATCTGCCAAGAGGCCGTTTTGCGCCATCATCTGGAATACCTGCTTCGAACCCGGCGCAATCGAAAGGCTTACGTCCGGATGACAGGTCTTTCCTTTTAAAATATAAGCAACTTTCATCATGTCGAGCAGCGAGGAGTTTGTGCACGAGCCGATGCAGACCTGATCGACTTTCAGTTTGCCGATCTCCGGAATTGTTTTGACGCGATCCGGGCTGTGCGGACAAGCTGCCATCGGTGCAATCGCAGACAGGTCGATGTTGTATACTTCATCATAGACTGCGTCGTCATCGGCTTTGACTTCGCACCAGTCCTCTTCGCGGCCCTGTGCTTTTAAGAATGCACGGGTGATTTCGTCAGACGGGAAAATCGAAGTGGTTGCGCCGAGTTCTGCGCCCATGTTCGTGATCGTTGCACGCTCCGGAACAGAGAGTGTTTTGACGCCTTCGCCGCCGTATTCAATTACTTTTCCGACGCCGCCTTTGACAGACAGCAGACGCAGTACTTCCAAAATAATATCTTTTGCGGCAACCCACGGACGAAGTTTGCCGGTCAAATTGATGCGAACCATTTTCGGTGCGGTGATGTAGTAAGCGCCGCCGCCCATTGCAACTGCTACGTCAAGACCGCCTGCACCCATTGCAAACATGCCGATGCCGCCGGCAGTCGGGGTGTGGCTGTCCGAACCGATCAGCGTTTTGCCCGGTTTTGCAAAGCGCTCGAGATGTACCTGGTGGCAGATACCGTTGCCCGGACGAGAAAAATAAATGCCGTGCTTTTTGGCGATCGAACCGATAAAACGGTGGTCGTCAGCATTTTCAAAACCCGACTGCAGCGTATTGTGATCAATATATGCAACGCTTCGTTCTGTCTGAACACGTTTTACGCCCATTGCCTCAAACTCAAGATACGCCATTGTACCGGTGGCATCCTGCGTGAGTGTCTGGTCAATTTTCAAACCGATTTCATTGCCTTTTTCGAAGGTTCCGTCAACAACGTGCGCCGACAGAATTTTCTCTGCGATTGTAAGTCCCATAGCAAACTCCGTTTCTCCGGTGCGGATGAAAAACTGGAAATCCGGGCGCCGGTCCGGTGTGCAATCTGCACGATTTCCACGTTCATTTTTTATTAGAATCCATCCATTTTATTTTATATGATTCCCAGTCGCTTGTCAATAGTTTAACGGGCTAAAGCAAAAGAGCAGCCATGCGGCTGCTCCTTATTTATTCTTGTGTTTGTTTGATTTTTCTGGCTTCCCAGTAAAAGCGTTTGTCGCACGCTTCGCCCATGGAAAATGTTTTTCTCGGAAGTGCACCGTCCACAATTACTGAAGGAAAGAGCTCCTCTTTTTTCATCGGCTCTAAGATGAATCCCAGTGTGTTCGGCTGTTCACTGAGCTTTAATACGACATCTTCGCCGTGAATATAGTCGACCTCGCCCGGCCGTTTCTTTAAATATTCATCCAAAAACGACTGTAAATCGCCGACTGCCAAGCTGTGGGCCGTTTCTGTGAGATAAACGGTGCGTTTTTCACCGTTTTGTACAACGGTAAGCTTGTGAGCGCCCGGAACCGGTGTATCCGACGGGGAGAATGCGATTTCAAGCGCGTTTAACACCCTCTGCGGCTCGATATCAAACAGCACACGATGGATTGCCTCGAATTCGAGCGATTCGTCATACAGGTTTACGACTTCGACAAGCGCATACCGTGCCGGATGCTGAAGTGCTTCGTCCACACCGATGCGTTCTTTTAATTCAAGATATGCTTTTTTCGCAGTGGCAAGCGAGTGGTTGCCGTCACCAACTGCATACTGTAGCACCGGTGCGCCGGTGATGCCGTATTTCTTGAAAAATATTTCCTCGTCGGCAAGCGTTTCGAGTGCCGTGACAACACGCTGTTTTTGTGTATCATCCAATAAATAGCCGCGCAGATGACCGCTTTCCATCATGAGATCAAAGTCATACAGTTTATCCTGCGTCTGTGACCAGCTTTCAAGCGGTTCAATAATCGAACGGGAAGCGTCGTCAATGAGCAGCATCACGTGCGGCAGCTCGAGCGGCGCATTTTTGCGGATGCGGACGCGCGGCGGAATCCGTTCAAGCACGGTTCCTTCAGTTGCACGGACACGGCTGGTTGAACCTTGTGTGTACTGATACTCTTCCAAATCAATTTTTCCGATCAGACCTCTGCGGATTTTTCCGTTTTTTAAAGTACGCTCGGTATAAATGATTGCGTTTGGATATGTCGAGAACAGTCCGGCATTCAAATAGTTTGTCATTGCGACGTTGATTGACATAATCCGTGCGTCGAAATCTGCCGTTTTAAAATCTGCTTCCGGAAAGATCAGGTGCAGTGCAGACGGATGCTTTCCGACGAGTTCGCGTACCTCCGCCCAATACTGCGGTTCAGAAGTATATTGGTCACAGGCAACCACGCTGAAAGCGGAAGGATTTTCGCCGTTATAAAGCAAGATATCAGCAGGGGAAAATACAAATCGGTTCATAATAAAGAACAGCTCCTTGTCGTATGAAAAAATTATAATTCTCCGTTTAAGGTAATTTCAGATACAGCGTCGTTTACGAACGTGATGTAGACTTCGGCAGATTGATTGTTTTCGCCGTACCAGCCATAGGTATAATATGCTTCTCCCTGAACAGTAGTACCGTTATCCGCCAAAACACCGTCATCACCGATAATAGCACTGACATGTGCATACGACATTCCTTTTTTAATTTTCGCATATTCCTCTGCACTGATTCCGCCTACATTCTGCGACTGCTGCGCGGAAGGCGTTTGTGATTCCTCCGGCACAGAAGGCGACGAGGGTGAAAACAAACGAAGCTGAGAAACAGTCAAAATGAAAAGAAAAACGGAAAGCACACAAAGAACGGTCAGCGAAATAATCAGCCCGGTGTGAAGCCGTCTGCGCGGAGGCATTTGCGGGGGCAGATGCATTTCATGCACAAAGCTGTTCGGCTGATCCTGCATGGTATCGTGACCGCACAAGCCGCAGAAACGTTCGCGAACAGGCGCGCCGCAATACGGACAAACACGGCCCTCCTGCTGTGCAGGCGGTATATCAAACGATGCGTCCTGCGCTTCGTTTTGGGGTTCGTTCATATATTCATTCATGTAAAAACTCCTTGTGACTCATATACAGATGAAATGAATGGAAAATGGAAATCTGCAAAATATAACATTAAGATTTCAGAGAAAAATACTCAAAAACATTATACCGCAAAAAGTCGGACGTGTCATTAAAAATATGAAAATTAAATAAAATTATGCCGAAGAAACACGCTTGTAATCGACATGCAAAAATGATAAAATAGACTGAATTGAAAAATAGCCGGTGTATGATAGGCGGAAAAGGATGGGAAATATGTCGAAAATCGGATTTGATAATGCATTGTACGTCCAAAAACAGGCGGAATATATCAGAAAACGAATTGAACAGTTTGACAACAAGCTGTATTTGGAGTTTGGCGGAAAGCTGTTTGATGATTTTCATGCATCACGCGTGCTTCCGGGATTTGATCCGAGTGCAAAAGTAAAACTGCTGATGGAATTTAAGGACAGCGCGGAAATCATCTTCTGTATCAATGCAGGAGACATTGAAAAGAAAAAGATTCGTGCAGACTTTGGTATTACGTATGATCTTGACTTGCTGCGCGTTATCGACAATCTGCGCGGTATGGGTTTGCTTGTGAGCAGCGTCGTCATCACACGCTACAGTGATCAGCCGGCAGCAGACAGCTTTAAACAAAAACTCGAATCCCGCGGACTGCGCACCTATCTGCACCGTTCCACACCGGGATATCCGACTGAGGTCGATTTGATTGTAAGCGATGAGGGATTCGGTGCAAACCCGTATATTGAAACAACAAAACCGCTCGTTGTTGTCACAGCACCGGGTCCGTGCAGCGGCAAGCTGGCAACCTGTTTGTCGCAGCTTTACCATGAATACAGAAACGATGTTCATGCAGGCTACGCAAAATTTGAAACATTCCCGATTTGGAATATTCCGCTGAAACATCCGGTGAATCTGGCGTATGAAGCGGCTACTGCTGACTTAAAAGACGTCAACATGATCGACCCGTTCCATTTGGAAGCATACGGCAAAACAGCCGTCAACTATAACCGTGACATCGAGGTATTCCCGATTGTGCGTGCAATTCTCGAGCGCATTACCGGCAGAGATGATATTTATCGTTCTCCGACCGATATGGGTGTCAATATGGCTGGCTTTGCAATCTGTGATGACGCAGTTGTTTCGGAAGCTGCAAAACAGGAGATTCTGCGCCGCCGTTATAAAGCGCTTTGTGATGTGCGTCAGGGACTTGCTGACGAGGAAACAGCAGGCCGTATTGAACTGATCTTAAAACAGCTGTCGATCAGCGCAAAAGATCGTCCGGTCATTGCTGCGGCAAACGAAAAGAGCAAAGAGAGCGGTGTTCCGGTCATGGCGATCATGCTGTCTGACGGCAAGATTGTCACAGGCAAGCAGTCGAACCTCATGACATCAGCTGCAGCTGCTGTGTTAAACTGTATCAAGGTGCTCGCACGCCTGCCCGATGAACTGCATTTGATTTCCCCGAACGTCATTGAACCGATTATTGATTTAAAAGGAAATGTCCTGCGTATGAAGCAGACGGTTTTGAGTTTAGAAGAAGTGCTGCTTGCACTTGCTGTTAGTGCTGCCTCCAATGAAATCGTAGCATTTGCGATGTCAAAACTTCCGGCTCTTGCAGGATGCGAGGCGCATTGCTCGCGTATGATCGGACAGGACGATGACTCGGCGCTTAAAAAATTGCAGGTCAACTTAACCTGCGAGCCGCATTTCCCGACAAAAGATCTGTTCTATCAATAAAAAGCAGACACAGTCTGTAAAAACGGGCGAACCGATGACCGGTTCGCCCGTTTTGTTCACAGAATATGCTTGAACTATTTACAGGAATCCATTATCATGATATGATAAACAAGATTATATCAAAAGGAAAGATACAATGAAA
Source organism: Merdimmobilis hominis (assembly GCF_016901855.1). GTDB lineage: Bacteria > Bacillota > Clostridia > Oscillospirales > Ruminococcaceae > Paludihabitans. Next base: position 74,071 of record NZ_JACJKY010000007.1, read on the forward strand.
AAGCGTACAGTACAACTTGCTGCCGGAATTATGGCGGGTATCATGCTGCTCGGCAGTGTTGCCGGCGTTTTGATCATGGTTGTTTTTGGGGTATAGTTTTTGGAGGGTTATTTTATGAATTACGAAATTCGCAAAGCAAATCCGTCGGATGCAAAGGCTATTTTTTCGATGATTTGTGAGCTTGCAGAATATGAAAAAATGACAAATGATGTGATCGGTACTGCCGAAATGCTTTATGATCACCTTGAAAAAGAGCAGGTGTTTGCGTTTTTGCTGGAAGCGGACGGCACACCGGTCGGCTTTGCACTTTATTTTTACAACTACTCGACGTTTAAAGGACGCAGAGGATTATATCTTGAAGATTTGTACATCAAACCACAACACCGCAAAGGCGGATACGGCAAAAAGCTTTTAGAAACGCTGATTGCCACTGCAAAAGCGGAGCACTGCGGCCGAATGGAATGGAGCTGCCTGAATTGGAACGAGCCGTCCATTGCATTTTACCGCCATATGGGTGCAAAACCGATGGATGAATGGACAGTCTGGCGCTTGGATGAGAGCCAGTTTTAAGAAATGTTTGAAATAAAGAAAGGGAAAAGGAATGGATCAAGAGAGAAACAGCAGATCTGTCCAGGCAATGCCAACACTCGCACTGCGGGGACTGGTGGCGTTTCCGGATGTGACCATGCACTTTGATGTGAAACGGCCGAAGTCAATCCTTGCGATTAAAGCGGCAATGGATCTGCAAAGAGAGCTATTTATTGTAACACAGGAAAATATCGAAGCAGAGGACCCGAATGAAGAGGATTTGTATCAGATCGGCGTCGTCTGCACCATCAAACAGCTGTTGAAAACAGATGAAAGCACGATTCGTGTACTCATCGAGGGAAAATATCGTGCAAAGCTTGTAAGTGTATTGAGCACAGAGCCGTTCTTGCTTTGTGATATCCGCAAAATGCCGAAAACATCGCGCAAAAAGCACACAGCCGAGGAAATGGAAGGGCTGATGCGTTTGGTGAAAACGATGTTCGGACAGTACTGTGCGGCGCTTCCGAATGTGTCGCGCGATATTGTTTCGCGTGCCATGGCAAAAGAAACGCCCGAAGAATTGTTCACAGCGATTGTCCCGAATCTGCTGTGTGCATATGAGGATAAACAGGTGCTTTTGGAGCAGACCGGTGCATACGCAAGTTTAGAAGCGCTCGCTGAGGTGCTCGATCACGAATGCACATTGCTTGAGATTGAGCACGATATCTTTGAAAAAGTCAAAGAGAAAATGGACAGAAATCAGCGCGACTACTTTTTAAGAGAGCAGATGCGTGTCATCCAGGAGGAACTCGGCGAAGGCGCGGAGCTGCCGCAGGAAGAAGCTGCAGAATTCGAAGAAAAAATCCGTGCGATCAAAAATATCTCGGACGAATCGCGTGAAAAGCTGTTAAAAGAATGCGAGCGGTTGAATCGGCTGCCGATGCAGTCGCAGGAAGCGAATGTGATTCAGTCGTATCTTGAGGTGTGCCTTGATCTGCCGTGGGATACGTACACCACCGATGTGCTTGACATCAAAAAGGCAAGCGCACAGCTTGAGGCAGATCATTACGGTTTGGAAAAAGTCAAAGAGCGTATTCTTGAATTGCTCGCCGTGCGTGCACTTGCACCTGATTTAAAAGGACAGATCATTTGTCTGGTGGGCCCGCCGGGTGTCGGTAAAACATCGATCGCCGCATCGGTTGCAAAAGCGCTCGGCCGTCGTTATGTGCGGGTATCTTTGGGCGGTGTAACCGATGAAAGCGAAATCCGCGGTCACCGGAAAACATACCTGGGCTCCATGCCCGGACGTATTATCAATGCGTTCCGTCAGGCAAAAACGTACAACCCGCTCGTTTTGTTCGATGAGATTGATAAACTCGGAAACGACTATCGCGGCGATCCGGCGGCGGCAATGCTTGAAACGCTCGATCCGGAGCAAAATGTGGCGTTTGTCGACCGTTATGTTGAAATTCCGTTTGATTTAAGCCGTGCATTGTTCATCACAACAGCAAACAGCCTGCAGGGAATTCCCGGTCCGCTGCGCGACCGTATGGAAATCATCGAGCTGCCGAGCTATACGAGAGAGGAAAAATTCCAGATTGCAAAACGCCATCTTGTGAAAAAACAGGTTGAGAAAAACGGACTCACCTCCCGTATGATTTCGGTACGCGACGACGCGCTGTATGAAATTGTGGATGGGTATACCAAGGAAGCCGGCGTTCGTACACTAGAGCGTCAGATCGGTGCGGTTTGCCGCAAGGCTGCAAAAATGATCGTGTCGGGCGAGAAAAAGCGCGTGACCGTGACGAAACCGTCGCTTGAATCGCTGCTCGGTCCGGCGAAATTCCGTCGTCCCGATGCCATTTGTGAAGATCAGGTGGGCGTTGTCGGTGGTCTTGCATGGACAAGTGTCGGCGGTGAAATGCTCGAGATTGAATGTGCAGTCATGGAAGGAAACGGGAAAATCAAGCTGACCGGCAGTTTGGGCGACGTGATGAAGGAATCAGCTGAAATCGCAGTAAGCTATGTGCGCACCGTCGCAAAACAATATGGCATCAGCGAAGACTTTTACAAGACAAAAGATCTTCATATTCATGCACCGGAGGGCGCTGTGCCGAAAGACGGCCCGTCCGCAGGTGTCACAATGGTGACAGCACTTGTTTCCGCACTGTCTAAAATGCCGGTACGCGGCGATGTGGCAATGACCGGCGAGATTTCGCTGCGTGGACGTGTGATGCCGATTGGCGGTTTGCGTGAAAAATCAATGGCAGCATATCGCGAGAATAAAAAAATTGTCGTCATTCCGTATGAGAATGCACCCGACCTGCACGAAGTGGATGCTGTTGTCAAAGAGGCAATCACCTTTATGCCGGTGAAAACGATCCGCGAAGTGCTCGATATCGCGCTGATTAAAGCAAAGCATGCCGATCAGCAGTCTGAGGTATGGGCAGAGAGCGAGCCGACGTGTGAGCCGGCTTCGGTACGCATTTGAAAAGGGGGAGTTTGATGAATTATAATCGTGCACAGTTTTTGTGCTCCTATGGTATTTCGTCACAGATTCCGCCGTCCGATCGGATTGAAATTGCGTTTGCAGGACGTTCAAATGTCGGAAAATCAACTGCCATCAACAAGATTTTTTCCCGCAAAAACTTGGCGCGCGTGAGTGCTGTGCCGGGAAAAACGGCAACGATCAATTTTTACGGCGTGGAAAATATCCATTTTGTCGATCTTCCGGGATACGGCTATGCAAAAGTTGCAAAAACGGAAAAGCATCGCTGGTCGGAACTCATTGAAGGCTATTTTGCACAGGACAGAAACTTGTATCTTGTGATGCAGCTTGTTGATATGCGTCATCCTGCAACAGCACTTGACGTGCAGATGGTTGATTTTTTGATCACAAATGAAATTCCGTTTATTGTTCTGCTGACAAAGAGTGATAAACTCAATAAAACACAGCGCACAGAACGGCTGCGGCTGATCCGCGAGGAATTGCCGTGCGGCGATCAGCTTACAATCATTCCGTTTTCGGGTGAAACAGGCGAGGGTGTGGACGAGGTTCATGCCATCATCGAAGAAATTGCCCTGCAGGAATGTACATCAAATGAATCGATAGAAAAATGAAAAACACCTCCGAATCAGTCTGTGGTTCGGGGGTGTTTTGCTATAGAAATGAAAAAACAGACAAATATAAGGCTTTTGATGCCCTATATTGTCTGCCTTTTAAACTGCCATTCCGTTTTGGTCAAAGAGGAGAAAAAGCTGATAGCAATAAGGAATGGCGAAGAAGTACGCAATTATAAAATAGAAACCTGACACATCTTCATCGCGTTTAATGCGTTTTCATGGCTTTGCGGTGTGACGCCGGCGCAGCAGCTTGCGTCGACGGTCACCTTTGTTTCCGATAAAAACGATTTAATCATTAACGCATTGGAAATGACGCAGATATCCGTGCATAAACCGACCAGCTCTACTTCATCAGGACGGAGTTTGCAAAGATATTTCGCAAGTGCCACAGAGGCAAATGTGCTTTTTTCAAAAACGACACTGTCACCAACCAGTGCGGCAATCGGTTCACACAGCTCAAAGCCGCCTGTTCCTTTGACACAGTGCACAACCGGGAGCAGAGTCCCTTCCTGTGTGCGCAGATAATCAGGGGTATGTGTATCCTGTGTAAATACGACCTGGACACCGTGTTCTTTGGCGTGACGAATTTTTTGCGCAACGCGCGAAACGATTTTTTCCGCTTCTCTTGTGCCGAGTGCACCGTCAACAAAATCGTTCTGCATATCAATAACGACAAGGACTTTCATGGAACCCACTCCTTTCATTGTTCTTATAGTAACACGATTTTTATAACTTTGCAATATTTTTTTGAAAAAATGCTTGACTCCTGACTGAAACTGTGGTATTATATACGAGCAACAGAAATGAGGGCATAGCTCAGCTGGTTAGAGTACTTGCTTGACATGCAAGGGGTCGGTGGTTCGAGTCCACTTGTCCTCACCAAACAAGGAGATGTATTAACAATACATCTCCTTTTCTTTTTTAAAAAATCATTATTTTTTCAGCCGAACGGGATGATCCTGTTCGGCTGTTTTTGATGGGTTTATAGTATCATCGGAAAAATGCAAAGGTCGAAAAATATAAAAAAACTCCCTGCGGCAGAAACTGCCAGCAGAGAGAAGAGAGGGGATATTTGAGGATTTTATTATAACATGTCGACACACTGTTGTCAATAGGAAAAATAAATTTTTTGACAAACTGTCAATTTAAATTTTTTCATACCGGCAAAATTCCCACGCATATGCGTTGAGTTCGATAATCCCGCTTCCGCAGTATGCACATGCTTTTTGTCCGAGCTGTTCGATCGGTGCGCCGCAATTCGGACAGGTGAGGCCGATTGCGCGGCTTTCTGCGTAGTCAGCAAGTTCTTCCGCATTTTGCACATAATGCAGTTCGATATTGTATTTTTCCTGCTGGGTTGCCGTTTTTGATCCGGCGACCAGTGTACCGTTTTGCGTGGTGTAATGGACATATCCGACTGCAGACTGCAAAACGATGACACAGCGGCCGTTTTGCTTGATGTATTCGGCGATTTCGGTTTGATGAATCGTGATATCTGAATAATGTGTGCGAATCCCTTGCTGCCGAAGCGCTTCGATCTGCATGGTAACCTGCTGTTTCAGTGCGTCGGAAGCGTGCTTGAGCAGCTGCACATCGCCGCTGCTCAAGCACAGAAATATGCTTTTGAGCAGTGTCTCTGCTTTTTGCCTGCACGCTTCGTAGTGAAATGTCGGAAAATCACGTTCAATTTGCGGCAGATAAATGCGGGTCATACCGCTGACTGATTTTTTTGACGATAGTTGTTCGTTTCGGCTTTGCTCAATTCCCTGCATAATAGAAGCGGCGTTGAATGCAGTGCGCGAAACAGTGCGAAGCGTGCGTTTTACATAACGGATGGCTTTTTTGACTGTATAGTAAATCAGTGCTGCAAGAATCAAAAGCACAATCGCGATGATGATCGGGATGTATGGCATGGGACTCCTTCTTTCAGATTGCGTTTTCTTTTATTATACGGGACCGTAAAAAATGAAGTCAACAAAATTTTTGCGGCTACTTGTTTTTCTGTACAGCGCTCGATATAATGAAAATGTATATACATGCATGAAATATAAAGAAAGGAAGTCGTTTCATGATTACACAAAAGGAAAAAGAAATTCTGCGCAGACTTGCGTTTTCTCAAAGAGAAATTGCAGAGAGTGCGCAGATGAGCAAACTCATGTCCGATTGGAAAAAACATGGTTCGTTTGCATCAGATCGCCGGCCCATGGTAACGATTGAACTGTGGACGTTTTCGCAGGATATCATTCCGTCGATGATGGAGTGTGAAAATGAAGAGGCGCGTGCAATCGAATGGCAGCTGCGCAGCAATCTTGCCAATCATGTGTTATTTGATGATGACAGCATCGTTCGCCCCTATTGGCCGATTACTGTACCAAGCACATTTGTGCCGTTTGGTATTGAAGTGAAAACAGAGCATGCAAACGACAGCACAGGCGGTGACCTCGGCCATCATTTTATTTCTGTGATTCATGATCTGGCTGATGATTTTCATTTGTTAAAACCATCGGTGATGTCGGTAAACTGGGAAGCGGTCAAAACAGAAGAAGCACGTCTTTTCGATTTGTTCGGGGATATTCTGCCGACAAAACGCGTGTGTAACAGTATCAATCTTTCGCCGATGCAGAACATTGTGCATATCATGAGCATGGAAGATATGTATATGGCAATGTACGATTATCCGGATGAGTTCCATCAGATGATGCAGATGCAGACCGATGATATGATGCGCTATCTTGATTTGCTGGAGGCTGAAGACACCCTGCTGCCGACAACAGCAGAACAGCATCTTTGCCAGGGCAGCTATTGTTTTACCGATGCGCTCCCGTCCGACAAAGAACACGTAAAAGTGTCTGATATTTGGGGATATCTTGATTCGCAGGAGACATCGAGTATTTCTCCTGATATGTTCAAAGAATTTGTTTGGCCGTATTACAAAAAGCTCGGTGATCGGTTCGGACGGCTTTCGTATGGCTGCTGTGAGCCGGTGCATCCGCTGTTTGACAGCTGTCTGCACGAATTTGAGAATCTCGGAAAAATTTCGATCTCTCCGTGGTGCGATGAAGCGTTTATGGGTGAGTGTCTGCGCGGCAAACAGATTGTCTATTTGAGAAAACCGAGCCCGAATCTGATCGGTGTGCAGTCCGAATTGGATGAAGATGCTGTGCGTGCACATTTTAAACAGACTGCACAGGCGGCATGCGGCTGTACACTCGAATTTGCACAGCGCGATGTATATCATATTCATAATACGCCAGACAAAGTCAAACGATATGTTTCGCTGATTCGTGAGGCATATGAGACCTGGTGGCGTCCTTAATTTTAGGGGAAATAACATTAAAAAAGGCCGGCGAATCACCGCAGTGTGTTCGCTGACCTTTTTGTTTTGGATTGGATTATTCTTTTGAAGATGTGCGCGCTTTTTCGCTTGGCATCACAGGTTCCTCAGCGAGCGGAATCGGGAAAATCGCCCGATATGATTCTGCCGTTTCGTCAAACGAAGAGCCGGCAGGAATCAAACCGGTGCATTCTGTGGCGGAAGCAATCGGTTCGTAATCGGCTGTAGGATTTTCTTGATCTGGATGATGTTTTTTCTCCATATTCTCAACTCCTTTTTTGTAGTGTTTCCGAATTTCGCTTGAAAATAAAAAAATGCTTGCAACTATGATTTCTTGTGATATACTACTCGTAGTAATGATTTGGGGAAGGGATTGAGAGACGCGTGTCAAATCTTTTTTTGGCAGTCAAACGTATGGTACAGGCAGTCGGGATGTCGATTGGCGCTGACCGCATCAGCAAGGAGTTTAAACAGTTCACGCTGATGCATGAAATTTATATTCTGGCAACGGTGGTAACGCCGACGTTCGTCAACACGCTGCTGATGCGAATTGCGGGCAATCAGAGCATTGCACTGCAATATAACATGGTGCATTATGTATTCATCGCATTGTCCATGTTGATTGCAGCAAAAATGCTCCACCATGTCCGCCGGAAAACGGTGATTGTTGTTGGCATTGTGCTGTCGATGACGGTATACGGCATTGTGTTGTTTTTTATGGATACAGTCGATTCACTGTATGCGCTGGTCGCTGCGGTGCACGGTGTGGCGACCGGTTTGTATTGGATCACGTACTCCGATGCATTGCTTCAGTACAGCACGGATGATAACCGGGATGCAGCTATCAATTTTGTCGGCATTTTTTCCGGATTCATTTCGCTGGTGCTTCCGCTCATTTCGGGCTTTTTGATCGGTGCAATGAGCGAAGCGACCGGCAACAGCTATGCAGGATATTACGTGCTGTTTGGTATCTGCGGATTGATGGCATTTTTGGCAGCATGGCTTGCACTGCGGCTTGTTCCCGAAGAAGTCGATCACAAAAAGACGCAGTTTTTGTATGTTGTAAAGCTTACATATACGAAAAAAGTTTGGTTTTTTTCGCTTCACATGGACTTTTTCCGCGGACTGCGTGACGGTGCGTTCAGCTTCTTTTTGAATGTGCTGTTGTTTTCAATCATCAGCAGTGAGGTGCTCGTGGGCGTGAACACGTTTATGGCCGGTGCAGTTTCGATGCTTTCGTGCGGTGTTGCGGCGCGGATTGCACGTCCGAATAACCGCTTAAAGCTGATGACCGCGTCTGTTACGGCGCTGTTCGCGGTGACCGCAGTGCTGTTTTTAAAGCTCAATCCGTTTACTGTGCTTCTTTTGTCGGCAGTCAGTTCGTTTGCGGGGGTGTTTATCAATAACCCGGTGACCACAACGCTGTATACGGTGTTTGATCACTTCCCGGAAAGTGCCGCGTATAAGCGCGAAGTGCTGTCGATCAGCGAATGTTATAAAGATCTCGGACGAATTGTGGGCATTTGTTTGATTATGGTGATGCCATCGGGCAATTTCTGGTCGATTGTCAGTCTGTGTGTTCTCGTGCTCACTCAGTTTTTGACTGTTTTGTTTGCAAAATTGACACTTCGGGCAGTGGAGCGCCACAAAACGACATAAAATGCGCCGAAAGGCGAGAAAATGATGCGGAATTGTTGCAAAATGCCTTGAAACTGTGGTATAATAAATCAAATCGACAGGGTGCTGTATGGATGATTGATACGGCTTCTGTCTGTAAACGGGAGGAATCGGTCAAATGAAACAGATTGAAAAAGATACAATTATCGGCGATATCTTGGACGCAGATCCGACAACTGCACAGTATTTCTTTGAAATGGGTATGCATTGCCTTGGATGCCCGGCTTCCAGAGGTGAGTCTGTCGCAGAAGCATGCGAGGTTCACGGCGTAGATGTCGAAGAAATTCTCGAAAAACTCAATGCACATATTTCCAAATAAATAATGTAAGGAAAGATGCATCAGCGCCCGGAGAAGTCCGGGCGTTTATTTTACGGCGAAGGATCGGCAAAAGGAGGCAGTTATGTTCGAATTGGACGAAAGACTGATGGCGGCAGCGTCATTTGTGCGGCGCGGAAAAGCGGTTTGCGATGTGGGAACAGATCACGGGCATTTGGCGGTATATTTGATCAAAGAGGGAATCTCTCCGCTTGTCACTGCGTGTGATGTCAACGAAAAGCCGCTTGAGGCGGCAAGGAAGAATGCAGAACGTTACGGCGTGTGCGGACAGATGAAACTTGTGCTGTCGGACGGACTCACTTCTGTTCCAAAAGAATACGCAGAGGATGTGGTCATTTGCGGAATGGGAGGCGAGCTGATTGCGTCCATTATCGGTGCGTGCGGTTATTTAAAGGAAGGTGACCGCCGCTTGATTCTCCAGCCGATGACACAGATTCCGTTTTTGCGCCAATATCTTCTTGAACACGGGTTTTCTATTGAATGCGAAAAGGCGGCGTGTGATGCGCAGCACTGCTATACGGTGATGCAGTGTCGGTATACCGGTGTTTGCACTACACCGGACGAACTGTTTTGTATGGTCGGACGGCTGCCGGACGAAAAAACACCGCAGTCCTATCGGTATTTAAACACACAGGCAAGCCGCCTGATGCGGATTGCACAGGGAATTGAAATGAGCAATCCACAGGATGAGCGGGTGCAGGCGAATCGAGCACTGGCGGAAAACATCAATGCGTTGCTGAAAGGATGGGAGACTGTATGAACAAAAACGTAACACATCAGGATATCTACGAAGCGCTTGAGCGCATTGCACCGTTTTCCACACAACTTTCGTGGGATAACAGCGGATTTCTGATCGGTGCGAAGCATGTACCGGTAACGTCATGCGTCGTAGCACTCGATGTTACACCTGAGGTCATTGCATTTGCAAAAGAAAAGGGTGCGTCTTTGATTATCTCGCATCATCCGGTGATTTTTTCTCCGCTCAAAGCGATTGAAGAACAGAGTGTTGTGTGGCAGGCAGTTTGTGCATCGATGAGTATTATCAGTGCCCATACAAATCTTGATTTGGCGAACGGCGGTGTAAATGATGCACTCGCAGATGCACTCGGACTCAGTGAAGTTCGTCTGTTTGAAAATGAGGAGCAGCTCGGACGGATCGGCCGTTTGCCGCATCCCACGACGGCACAGGAATTTGCCGAAGAAGTCAAGCATAAGCTGGTACCAAATGGGCATGTTTCGTTTTGTGCGGGAACAAAACCGATAGAAACGGTTGCAGTGGTTGGTGGAAGCGGCGGCGATTTGATTGCAGCGGCGGCAGCGTGCGGCGCCGATGCATATGTAACCGGAGAAGTTCGTCATCATGAATGGCTGATTGCACGGGAACTCGGGTTAACGGTGGTATGTGCAGGTCATGCCGAAACGGAATCGGTTGTGCTGCGTCCGCTCGCTCGGATGCTTGCGGATGAATTTGAAACAGTTTCATTTTATGTATATGAGCAGCAGCCTGTATCCTATTGCTGAGGAGGTTTCGGAATGCAACCAAAAAAGTACAATGCAAAAAATATTAACCGGCTGATTATCGGTGTTGTGTCGTTTGGTGTTGGAATGGCACTGCTGATTGGAAAGCTGCTTGTGTTTGAAACGGCGATGATTCTGGTCGCGGTGCTTGTGCTTGTTAGTTCACTTGCCAAAGCAGTGACTGCTGTTGTTACAAAGCCGCGGCAGTGGCGGCTTTTTTTTGAATCGCTTGCATCGATGGCGCTTGGCGGTGCAATGCTCTTTTTCCCGATTTTGCCGCAGGTGATTGTCCCCGAACTGTTTGCAGTGTATCTGCTGCTAAACGGATGCGTAAAGCTTGTGGACTGTGTGCTTGTGATTCGGACGAAAGCAGAAAATCTTTTGCTGTCGCTTGTTCCGTGCATCGCCTATTTTACATTCGGTGGGATTTTGGCGTTTTCGCCGCTTTACTATCTAAAAAGCGTCTTAGTAATCATCGGAATTTATGCGGTGTTGTTTGGTACCACTTATATCCTCGATTTTGTGCGGAGCATTGTACCGGAACCGACGAAAAATAAAGCAAAACGGTATTTGAGAATCTCGCTTCCCATTTTTCTGGCGGCGTTTTTGCCGCATACGGTTTTGACAAAGCTCAACCGCTATTTGATGATTCAGCAAAACAGTGTGGATGACTTTGAGGATGTTACGCAGAAAAAGATCGACGGCGAACCGGATATTGAAATATTTATTCATGTGTCATCAGATGGATTTTGTGTGATTGGACACAGTGATATTGCGTTTGAAGGAGAGCTTCTTGCTTATGGAAACTATGATGAATCGTCTTCGTCACCGATTGCAACAGGCGATGGTGTGCTGATTATCGCAAAAAAAGAAAGCTATATTCCGTTTTGCTTGGAGTATAACAAAACGACGATTTTTTCGTTTGGCATCCGATTGGATGAAGAACAAAAAGAAGCAGTTCGCAAACGCGTGCAGGAAATTAAATCGGAGCTTGTTGATTGGGACCCGCCGAAGCAGGCGGCACAAAAAGCCGGAAAGATGGAAGAAGCCAAACAGCACAATGAATTTTCAAGCCGGCTGGTGGAAGAAACCGGTGCACGGCTTTATAAATTCTCGCGCGGAAAATTTAAAAAGTATTTCGTGCTTTCCACAAACTGTGTGCTTCTGGTCGACAGCATCATCTGCAAAGCAGGAACGGATATTTTGAGCTTGAGCGGCATCATTTCGCCGGGAACGCTTTATGAGTATTTGGAATCACAGTTCCTGCGTAAAGATAGTATGGTTGTGACACGTCATGTGTATCAGCTGGAGCACTGCAGTCCATCAGATACCAAAGATACCCCAAAAACAGAGGCGTAACGATACGGTAAGAGGTCAATCTGTCGATCTCTTACCGTATTTTTTACACTAAATAGAAATAAAACGATTATATAGATGGATATTTAACTTGAATTTCCATACAAAACGTGCTATACTATACATAAGAAGTGTCATGGCTTGTGAGAAAAAGAGAGGTGTGTAGGCAATGAGAGGAATAAAAAGAAGTCTTTGGCTGAGCGCATTGTCGCTTTGCCTGTGTGTAGCAATGCTTCTGGGCACAACATTCGCGTGGTTTACAGACAGTGTTGTGAACAAAAACAATCGCATTGAAGCAGGTTCATTGCAAGTAGAGTTGTGGAAAAAAGGGCCACTGGAAACGACGTGGACAAATATCACGGAAAGCCAAGTTCCTGTGTTCAATTATGATAAATGGGAGCCGGGATATTCCACTGGCGCAACATTTAGAGTAGAAAATAAAGGCACACTTTCTGTCAAATATGAGCTTGAGCTTCAAAACGTCGTAACAACCAAAGAGATCGAGAATGTAATCGATGTCTACGTGAATAACGTTAATAAAGGTACGCTGGCACAGTTCATGAAAGGCGAAAACCTGTTTGCCGGAACGATTGTGAATGGTGAGACACACAGCGAAGAGATCGAAGTTAAACTTGAGATGCAGAAAGACGCTGACAACGACTATCAGGGTGCATTCGCATCATTTGATATTTTGCTGAAAGCAGCGCAGACACCGGATGAAGCGGACGGCTTTGGTTCGAACAAGTATGATGAAGACGCGTTGTATGAGCAGATTAACGTTGAAGCAACTAATGACGAAAATAAAAATGGTGAAGCATTGCAGGATGCACTCAGAGAAGCAAAATCAGGCACTACAATTTTTGTTTCCGGAGGTGTATACAATCTGCCTGCTGGCACAGAATCTGTATCCGGACAGTCTGGATGGCTTATGCCGATTACACAGGACGGTATTACAATCAAAGGTGATGGAAACACTGTCATTAAATCTGATGACGCTTCCGGCAATGGTGCATGGGCAACACAGAACGTAATTACCGTTTTTGCAGATAATGTTACATTGGAAAACCTGATTATCGAGCCAAGAGCAAGTGTAAATAAAAATGTGGAAGTTTTGGGCAAAAACTTTACTATGAAAAACTGCACTGTTCGTGTCGGTTCGCTGTATTTCAGCGGTGATAAAGGAAATGTTTTGGTTTCCGGCAATACTTTTGAAGAGGATTCCTGCATCGTACTTGATAGCGTAAATGCAGCAGAAACTGTAAGCAGAGCAAATGCTGGTGGTAATATTGTTATTGAAAATAACACCTTTAAAGACTGCGTTTCTTATGCAATCGGCAATACCACATGGACAAGTCCGGCAACATTGACAATGGCAAATGTCCAGGTGAACGGCAATACCTTTGAAAATGTAGCGAATGTTCTGCGCCATCGTGTAGCAAGCGGTGTATTCGAGTTTGATGAAACAAATACACTGGACGGTCAGAATTTAGATGCCGTTCTGCTTGCACAATATATCAATTCTGATCCGCATTCCGGTTTGACAGCAGAGCAGCTGAAAAACAGACTGGTAGCAACAGTTGGCGGAAAAGAAATTCGTGTCGGTACTGATTTTCTTGTTGGACAAAATCGCGGCTGGACAAACAATACAACTTTTGACTTTGGTTGGGCAGTGAATAAAGCAAATACCGGTTTAGATGCAGTAAAAGCTGAATCGAACACAACAACAATCAACGCTTTGGTGGCTTCTTTGAAAGATCAATCAACAGAAGAAGTTCTGCAAACTAAAGTTGCAAAATTGGATCAGCTTTTGTTTGGCGATGATGGCGCATGTGCATATCCGGAGAGTTGGTCAAAAGGTTGGATGAGCAATGCATTCCTTACCAGAGGTGCAAGCGACGGTGCTTATTGGAATGCAACTGCAATGACTGCAACGAAAGAATCGAATCCGGATACAATCGTTACGATTGTTATGGAGCACACAGACGGTACAGTATACTTTGTAAGATACTAATACTGTGTTCTATGTGTCGCAGTTTATCCGAATACGAAATATCATAATTCGAATAAAAAACAGGACGGTTTTCCGTCCTGTTTTTTTATTTCTTTCAAACTGCGCAAAAAAATTACAGGTCATGTTGTTCATAAAAATATAAAAAAGAACAACTGTTTTTCTCTGTTTTCACCATATGCATTTTGTCTCTTTTATGATATAATAAATCCAAATAAGTACAGATTACGCGATAAAAAGGTGGGGAAACGATGAAGCAAAAATTGTTTGCGCTGTGTATCAGTGTTATGTTTCTTTTTTCAGGCTGTAACTACACACAGACAGGCGTTGAGGATCTGTTAAAGCCGCCGAAACTTTCCGAACAACAAAATGAGATTTATTCTGCGCTTCAGGCAAGCACGGGCAGCAATATCCGTTTGGTCTATCCGAAAAAAGGCGATTTCACTTCTGCGTTTCTCATCAACAACATTGACAGTGAATCAACGCAGGAAGCGATTGTGTTCTATATGCGAGAAGACACTGTCAATGCCACCAATACACTGCGGATCAATGTGTTGGACCAGCGCGAAGGAGAATGGGTGTCCGTTTATGATGCTGGCGTGGCTGCAAATGAAGTGGAAAAAGTGAATTTTGTACAGTCAAATTTAAATTTGTTCATCGTCGTTGGGGTGACTGTGGCATCCAACACAGAAAAAAATGTTCTGGTTTATCAATATCAGGATGGACAGCTTGTGCAGACAGATGCACCCGTTTTTTGCACAAGCTATGAAGTTTCCGATATTGATACAAACGGATATTCTGAGATTCTGGCAATTTCTCCGGCGCATTCTGAAAAAGAAATCCCGCGTGCATTGCTTTATGAAATCTCCAGTTACGGGAAGATTCGTGAAATTGGGGAATGTCCCATTGATCCGGGTGTGAGTGCATATCCGCATGTCTGTGTCGGCGAGCTGAATGACGGAAATAAAGCATTTTATCTCGACGGTGTTCGTGCCGGAAATCAATATACTACAGAGATTTTAATGTATGATAAGCACACACAAACGCTTGAGAATCTGCTGTATGACAAAGAAAAAGGAATTGATCTTGTTTCAATGACAACCCGGAGCAGCGGTGCTGTTTGTGCAGACATTAACGGAGACGGAATGATTGAAATCCCTGTTCACCGAGCAGCACTTGGATATGAAACGGCTGAAAAACATGCGCAGGAAGCATTGACCGAATGGTATGTGTATGATGCAGGCAAATTGGTACGGATCAGCCTTACCTATGTTTCTTATTCGCTGGGGTATTTATTCGAATTGCCCGATCAATGGGAGGGACAGGTCGCGCCGGTTTTTTCTGCAAATACAAATGAACTGTCGTTTTATTATTATACGGATGATACGATTACGCAGGAACGGCTGTTGTCTATTCGCGTTTTTAAGAGCAATGAGTATGAGACGGATGGAAAAGATTATTTGTTGCTGCAAAACAATGGGCAGCTGATTTATGGCTGCAATTTTTCATCAGATGAAGCGTTATCAGAGCAGGCTCGTGCGCTTTTGGTGGATGCAGAAACAGTAAAACGCAATTTTCAGCTGTATGCGCGTTGAAAAGGAGATTGAGTCATGAAAAAAATACTTGTTTGTGAAGATGAGGCAGCAATTCGCGATTTTGTGGTAATCAATTTGCAGCGCAGCGGATATACAACGGTTGCAGCAGAAAACGGTGAAGAAGCGCTTCGTCTGTTTGAAGAAGAAAACGGTGAAATTGATGTTGTTTTGCTCGATATTATGATGCCGGGAATGGATGGATTTGCAGTGTGCAAGGAGCTTCGCTCACGCAGCGACAACTTAGGTATTATTATGCTTACTGCAAAAACACAGGAAATGGATAAGGTGCGCGGTTTGATGCTCGGTGCAGATGACTATGTGGTAAAACCGTTTTCGCCATCAGAGCTTGTGGCGCGCGTGGATGCCATTTATCGCCGTGTTTCCATGTCAAGATCAATGAATCAAGTGGCACAACCCATTGCGTCGGGAACATTTTTGTTAAATCCCAAAAGCAGAACACTCACCAAAAATGGTGTTCCGGTTGATTTGACACAGGTGGAATATCAGCTGATGGAGCTGTTTATTAAGAATAAAGGTGTTGCACTCGAGCGGCATCAGATTCTCTCGGCAATCTGGGGAGAAGGATATTTTGGTGACGTAAAGGTAGTGGATGTGAATATTCGGCGGCTTCGCATGAAAATCGAAGATGAGCCGTCCAAACCGACCCACCTGCTCACAATCTGGGGATACGGATATAAATGGCAGGAATAAACGACACAAAGGGGCAGCACAAAGATGGCGGTTAAAAGTATTACGCAGCGATGGATCATCAATAGCTTGAGCGTCATTTTGATTGTGATTCTTCTGTCTGCGATTGCATTTACTTTTTCGATTCAGAATTTTTATTACACAGCCGCACGGACAGCCATTACATCGCGTGTGAACGTGGTGTCAGGTGTTCTGCTGCGCATGGCGGATGACAGTTCCGTCGATTTTACGGCGGAGCTTCGTGATATTGTGGAAAACTCGGATGAAAAAGATCAGTTTGAAATTACAGCGATCAATCACAGCGGTCAGGTGGCGCTTTCATCAAGCGGATTTTCTTACACACGGCAGGAGCCTATGCCTGATTATGATGAAGCACTGACCAGTGCGGACGGAATGGGCTATTATGTGGGAAAGAATCAATCGGGTGAAAGTATTATGGCTGTTTCACTGATGCTGCCGAATACGATGACGGAATATTCGGCGATTCGCTATGTGGTGTCGCTTGAAAACATCAACATGTTGCTGATTATTTATGTACTGGTGTTTTTCTTGGTTGCGCTGATCGTGATTGCATTAGTGATGATTTCCGGTCTTTATTTTGTCAAGTCAATCGTGATTCCCGTGCGTGAAGTCAGTGCGGCGGCAAAGCGGTTTGCAACCGGTGATATGACGACGCGTATTGTCAAAAAATCGGACGATGAGCTTGGCGATTTAACAGATGTCATCAACTTTATGGCGTCTGAAATCTCAGCGTCTGAAGATATGAAAAACGAGTTTATTTCCTCTGTGTCGCATGAGCTGCGAACACCGCTGACTGCGATCAAAGGCTGGAGTGAAACGCTGATGACGCTCGGTGATTCTCCCGAGGATAAAGAAACCATGAAAAAGGGCATGCGAATCATTACCGGCGAAACGGAGCGGCTTTCCGGAATGGTGGAGGAACTGCTCGATTTTTCGAGAATGCAGAGCGGGCGGCTGACGCTTGTTAAGAGTACCATGGACGTTTTGGCGGAGTTAGGCGATGCCGTTTTGATGTATGCAGAACGAGCGCGGCGTGAAGGAATCCATTTGATCTATGAAGAGCCGATGGAAATGATGCCGATGTTCGGTGATAAAAACAGGCTGCGGCAGGTATTTATCAATGTCATTGACAATGCGTTAAAATACAGTGATTCGGGTGATACAGTAACCATTCAGGCACGCATGCAGGATGGAATCATTATCATTTCGGTTGCAGACACCGGCTGCGGAATTTCGGCAGAGGATTTGCCGAAAGTCAAAACAAAATTCTTTAAAGCCAATCATACACGCCGCGGTTCCGGAATCGGATTGGCGGTGGCAGATGAAATTGTGCAGATGCACGACGGTGAACTTCAGATAGAAAGTGAAGTTGGAAAAGGAACGACCGTGACAATTCGTCTGCCGGTCAATTTGAAAAAGGGTGAGATTCGTGAAACAGAAATCACAACGCCGGCAGAACAGACAGAAACAATGCAACAGGGAAAGGAATCGGTTTAAAGAAAATGGATGAACAACAGCAGAACATAAAAGTGATTAAGAGCCGAATCGGCGGACAGGCGCTGATTGAGGGTGTAATGATGCGGGGTCTGACACACACTGCAATGGCGGTGCGTAAGCCCGACGGCACGATTGACGTGTCAAAAGAGGCAATTCATACAAGCAATGCTTTGCGGATTGCAGGCAAAATCCCGATTGTACGCGGTGTGGTGATGTTTGTACAGAGTATTGTGACCGGTTACCGCTATCTTGCGAAATCGGCTGAAATCTCCGGAATGGCAGAGGAAGAGGAAGAACCGGAATCGAAATTTGAACAATGGCTTACAAAGGTATTCGGCGAGCATCTCATGAAAGTACTGATGGGAACTTCGATGGTACTTGGACTTGCGCTTTGTATTCTGCTGTTCATTCTTGCGCCGGCACTCATTGTTAAAGGAATTGATATGCTTGTTCCGCTCGGCTGGACGAAGTCTCTGTTGGAGGGCATCATCAAAATGGCGATTTTCATTGGATATCTGGCGGTTGTTTCGCGGATGAAAGAGATGAAACGTGTATTCCAGTATCATGGCGCGGAGCATAAGTCGATTTTCTGCTATGAAAACGGACTGCCGCTTACAGTGGAGAATGTGCGGAAACAAAAACGTTTCCACCCGCGCTGCGGCACAAGCTTTATGATCTTGATTCTGATTATCAGTATCGTGGTATCGTCGGTTGTGACATGGGACAATATGCTGATTCGCGTGTTGCTGAAAATCATCACACTTCCGCTTATTATGGGCATCGGCTATGAGCTCATTAAACTCGCCGGACGGTATGATAACATCATCACACGCATTATTTCGTGGCCGGGCATGTGCATGCAGCATTTGACGACCTCGGAACCGGATGACAGTCAGATTGAAGTGGCAATCGCATCGCTTGAGCCGGTACTGCCGACAAACCGCGAAGAGGATCAGTGGTGAGATGGACACAAAAGAAGCATATCAAATCGGGTGCAAAGCCCTTTCATCGATCAGTGACAGTGCTTCGTTTGAAGTGTTTGAGCTGCTGCGTTTTTGCGCGGATCTGTCCAAGACGGATGTGTTGTGCAATATAAAACAGTTAAGCGACCAGCAAAAGAAAGTATTTTTGGCGTGCCTTGACCGCAGAGCGAATGGTGAACCGCTTCAGTATATTGTCGGAGAATGGAGCTTTTTCGGCAGGGAATATAAAGTCGGTCCCGGCGTACTTATTCCGCGGGCGGATACAGAGGTGCTTGTGGAAACGGCGATTTCATGTGCCAGACAAAGCGGTGTAAACAATGCCGCCGACTTATGTGCGGGAAGCGGATGCATCGGTATTTCGCTTTCGTGCGAGCTTGACATTCCGGTGGACTGCTATGAAAAAAGTGAAGATGCATTTTCATATTTGCAGGAGAATATCAAAAAAAACAGCGCAGACTGTAAGGCCGTTTTATGGGATGTCTGCGCAGAGAGTACCGGGATGTACGATATGATCGTATCGAATCCGCCGTATCTCACCAAAGCAGATATGGAGGACTTGCAGCGTGAGGTATCGTTTGAACCGGCAATGGCGCTTTATGGCGAGGCGGAAGACGGGCTTTCTTTTTACCGTACGATTACAAAACGCTGGAAATCATCGCTTAAACCGGGTGGATGGCTCTTATATGAAATCGGAATGGGACAGCATGATGATGTGGCGGCCATTCTGGAACAAAATGGATTCATTGAAATTTGCACGGAGAAAGATCTGTGTGGTATAATACGGGTGGTATTTGCCAGACGTGCAGAAGAAGACATAAACGCGTAAATAAAGAAGTATATATAGATAGGAGAAGCAATATGGCAACAAAACAGCAAAAAGGAAAACCGCAGGTACAGCTTCAGGTGACTGCGGAGGATAAGAAAAAAGCGCTGGAAACGGCGATCAGTCAGATTGAAAAACAGTACGGCAAAGGTGCTGTGATGAAACTCGGCCAGGCAACCACGATGCAGGTCGATGCGATTTCGACCGGTTCGCTCGGACTGGATATGGCGCTTGGCATCGGCGGCGTACCGCGCGGACGAATCATCGAGGTGTTCGGTCCGGAATCTTCCGGTAAAACGACCGTTGCGCTTCAGATTGTCGCACAGGCACAGAAAGCAGGCGGTGAAGCAGCGTTTATCGACGTTGAGCACGCACTCGATCCGATTTATGCAAAGGCGCTGGGTGTTGACATCGACTCGCTTCTCGTTTCGCAGCCGGATACCGGTGAGCAGGCGCTCGAAATCATGGAAGCCCTCATTCGTTCCGGTGCACTTGACGTCATTGTATTGGACTCTGTTGCGGCAATGGTGACAAAAGCCGAGATCGACGGCGAAATGGGCGAAGCACACGTCGGTTTGCAGGCACGTTTGATGTCGCAGGCACTCAGAAAACTCACCTCCGTTGTATCCCGCTCCAACTGTGTGGCAGTGTTCATCAACCAGGTGCGTGAGAAAATCGGTGTCATGTACGGTAATCCGGAAACAACACCGGGCGGCCGTGCGCTTAAATTCTATTCGTCGGTGCGTATTGAGGTTCGCCGCGGCGAAGCCATCAAAAACGGCGCAGAGATCATCGGCAACAAGACGAAGTGTAAGATCGTCAAAAATAAAGTTGCACCGCCGTTTAAAGAGGTCGTATTTGACATCATGTACGGCGAGGGTGTTTCCCGTGTAGGCGAGATCATCGACTATGCAGTAGAAGCGGACATCATCGAAAAGAGCGGCGCATGGTTCAGCTATAATGGCGAGCGGCTCGGTCAGGGCAGAGATAAAGTCAAGCAGCTCTTGAAAGAAAACGAGGCGCTCTGCGAAGAAATTGCGGAGAAAGTCCGTGCACACAGCCAGGAGCTCATGGAAAAAAACCGTACAACCGCATCTTCTTCCGAGCCGAAACCGCCGGTTATTCAGGCTGCACCGGTTGAGATGGATGTGGATATCGATATCGACGCGGATGAAAGTGATTTTGAATGAGAATCACTGCGTTAGAGCCGTCTAAGAAGGCAGGACGTCACCGGATTTACACAGAAGAAGGATTTCTCTGTACACTCGAAGATGAAGTCATTGCCGCGCATCATATTCGGCCGAACTGTGAAGTAGACAGTGCACTTTTGAATGAACTCGATTTTTCGTCGCAGTGTTGTCGGGCAAAGGCGAAGGCGTATCAGCTGCTCGGGTACCGCGATCATACACACAAGGAACTGTATGACAAGCTTTGCCGATCGGTTTCGCCAGAGGCGGCAGAACAGGTATGTGCGCTTCTTACAGAGCAGGGGTACATAAACGATGAAGCTTGTGCCGAAAAGCTTGCGCAGTACTATGTAAAAACGAAGCAGTTTGGTGCACGGCGGGCGCTGTATGAGCTGGTTCGCCGCGGCATCGACAAGGAAACCGCCAGAGAGGCAATCGAATCGGTCGAAACCGATCCGGTCGATCAGATCTGCGGAATTATCTATAAAAAATACACCCATCTTCTCGATGGGGACTATAAAAACAGGTCGAAGCTTACAGCTGCATTGGTGCGGCGCGGCTATTCGTTTGACGATGTGCATGCGGCAATCGACCAGTATGCACAGTGGGAAGAAGAACACGAAGAATAACAAATGCAATGGAGGAAATTATGGCAACCAAAGTATCAATGATATCGCTCGGATGTTCCAAAAACCAGGTGGACGCAGAGCATTTGCTGGCGACGCTTGCACAAAATGATTTTACGCTTGTCGGCGATGTGTCCGAAAGTGATGTTGTCATCATCAACACCTGCGGATTCATCCAGTCCGCAAAGGAAGAAGCAATCGAAAATATTCTCGAAATGGCTTCCCTCAAAAAAGAGGGTACCATCCGCGGTATTGTTGTGACCGGATGTTTGGCAGAGCGTTATCGTGATGAGATTTTGAAAGAAATGGACGAAGTGAACGTCGTTTTGGGCATCGGCGCAAACGATCAGATCTGCGAAGCAGTCAAAAAAGCAGCAGCAGGCGAGGTCATGAGTGCATATGATGAAAAAGAGAAGTTGGCACTCGGTGGCGACCGTGTGCTGACGACGATGCCGTATTATTCCTATTTGAAAATTGCAGAGGGCTGCGACAACTGGTGCACCTATTGTGCAATTCCGCAGATCCGCGGCAAATTCCGCAGCCGTCCGATCGAAGAACTTGTCGAAGAGGCAAAATGGCTTGCATCCCAAGGCGTCAAAGAGCTGGTTGTCGTGGCGCAGGATACCACACGCTACGGCGAAGATCTTTACGGGGAATATCGTCTGGCAGAATTATTGCGTGAGCTTTGTAAGGTGGAAGGACTGCGCTGGATTCGCACGCTTTACTGCTATCCGGATAAAATCACCGATGAACTCATTGATGTGATTGCGTCTGAGCCGAAGCTTGTCAAATATCTCGACATTCCGATTCAGCATTGCTGCGGGGAGATTCTTGCGAACATGAACCGCCCGATGGATGAAGCATCGCTGCGTGCACTGTTTGCAAAACTGCGCGAGCGCATTCCGGGACTTACACTGCGTACGACAGTCATGGTTGGCTTCCCGGGTGAAACCGAGGAGCAGTTCACAGCGCTCTGCGAATTTATCGACAGCGTACGGTTTGACCGCCTTGGTTGTTTTGCATTTTCGCCGGAGGAAGGCACTGCTGCTGCACAGATGGAAAATCAGGTGGAAGAGTCGGTGCGTACCCGCCGCGAAGAAGTCGTTATGACACAGCAGTCGGTCATCATGGAGCAGAAAAATGCCGAAAAAATCGGCGAGCGTGTGCAGGTGCTCGTGGAGGGCTTTGACCGTTACGGCGAATGTTACTTCGGTCGTACTGCCGCAGATGCACCGGATGTTGACGGAAAAATCTTTTTCACAAGCGAGGATCATCTGACTGCCGGCGATTTCGTGAAAGTCCGCGTCGATGAAGTCATGGACTATGATCTGGTCGGTGAATGTGTATCGTATCAGCGTGCATAAGGAGGAATCGGTGTGAATACACCTAATAAACTGACAATTCTGCGTATTTTGCTCGTTCCGGTGTTTCTGGCATTTTTGCTGATCGGTGCATTTCCGTATCACAATGTGTTTGCATTGATCGTGTTTATCGTGGCGTCGATTACCGATTCGCTCGACGGACATCTGGCGCGAAAAAATAATCAGATCACCACATTCGGAAAGTTTTTAGATCCGCTTGCCGATAAAATTCTGGTGCTGTCGGCGATGATTTGCTTTGTAGAGCTTTCATATGTGTCGGCGATTGTTGTCGTGATCATGATTGCAAGGGAATTTATGGTGACTTCACTGCGGCTTGTTGCGGCGGCGGGCAGCGGCAAGGTAATTGCAGCCGGAATTTTAGGTAAGATCAAAACCGTTATCCAGATGGTGAGCTTGACTGCAATTTTGCTGCTCTGTGCAGTATCCGATTTTGTGACACTGCCGCAGTGGCTGTCGATTCCGGTGATTGCTGAAACGCTCATGTGGATTTCGGCGATTGCATCGGTCATTTCCGGCGGCGAATACCTTTGGAAGAACAGAAAGCTTGTCAGTCAGTTTGAATAATTTCGGTTAGCAGTTGCGTTTTTAAAAAAATTGTGCTATCATTACATACAAATCAAAAAGGCAATGAACAGAAAGAGTAACAAGCATGTTTGAAAATCAACAGAGAGCGGCGAATAGGTGAGAGCGCTGCGGTTTTTGCGCTTGTGAAGTGCGTCTGTGAGCCGGCGGCGGGAACATACAGTATCGCTGCCCGGGTTCTCCCCGTTATCGGAGCATTGAGTGAAACAATGAAGTGGAACCGCGGAATCTCCGCCTTCGTTTATGCGAAGGCGGTTTCTTTTTTAGAAGGAGGCAATTATGTTTAAACGATTGCGATATGACATTGCGTCGATCAAGCGCCGTGACCCCGCGGCACGCAGCTCAGCTGAGGTGTTTTTGCTGTATTCAGGACTGCATGCGCTGCTTTGGTATCGGGTGGCACATTGGTTTTATAAGCATCATCGCTTTTTCCTGGCACGGTGGTGTTCACAGACCGGCAGATGGTTTACCGGCATTGAAATTCATCCCGGTGCACAGATCGGAAAAGGGCTGTTTATCGATCACGGCAGCGGCGTGGTTATCGGTGAAACAGCGATCATCGGCGACGACTGCACGATTTATCAGGGTGTGACATTGGGCGGTACCGGCAAGGAACACGGCAAACGCCATCCTACACTTGGAAACAATGTGCTGGTCGGCAGCGGTGCGAAAATCTTAGGGCCGTTTACAGTCGGCGATAATGCCCGTATTGCGGCAGGTGCGGTGGTTCTCAATGAAGTGCCGCCGGATTCTACAGCAGTCGGTGTTCCGGCGCGGATTGTGCGCAAAAACGGTACGAAAATCTGCGAGAATATGGATCAGATTCATATCAAAGACCCTGTTTCCATGGAATTTTGCCGGCTGCAAATGGAAATTGACAAATTGCAGCGCGCACTTCGGGAAGCGAGCGAACGGCATCAGTTAAACAATCAGAAAAAGGAGAACGAGAACGATGAAAATTTATAATACACTGACCAGAGAAAAACAGGAGTTTGTGCCGATTACACCGGGCAAAGTCAAAATCTATGCCTGCGGTCCGACCGTTTATAATCTCATCCACATCGGAAACGCACGGCCGATCTGCGTGTTTGATACACTGCGCCGCTATCTGACATACCGCGGCTATGAGGTGGAGTTCGTTCAGAACTTCACTGATGTAGACGACAAGATCATCAAACGTGCCAATGAAGAGGGCGTTCAGTCGTCTGTGATCTCCGAGCGGTATATTGCCGAGTATTTAAAAGATGCTCATGCGTTGAATGTCATGGATGCAACGGTTCACCCGAAAGTGACACAGAATATGGGCGAGATCATCAAAATCGTCAAAACACTCGTTGATAACGGCTTCGCATATGAGGCAAACGGTGATGTTTATTTCAGAACCCATCGCTTTTCGGAATACGGGAAGCTTTCGCACATGCCGCTCGAGGATCTGGAAGCAGGTGCGCGTATTGAAGTGAACTCTGTCAAAGAAGATCCGATGGATTTTGCGCTTTGGAAAGCATCAAAACCGGGCGAGCCGAGCTGGAAATCGCCTTGGGGTGAGGGACGTCCGGGCTGGCATATCGAATGCTCCGCGATGGTGCGCAAATTCTTAGGTGAAACGATTGATATTCACTGTGGCGGTCAGGATCTCATTTTCCCGCACCATGAAAATGAAATTGCACAGAGTGAATGCGCAAACGGCGCGCCGTTTGCAAACTACTGGATGCATAACGGATACATCAATATCGACAATAAGAAAATGTCGAAATCACTCGGTAACTTCATCACAACGCGTGCAGCAGGTGAGCAGTTCGGCTATGAACCGCTGCGTCTTTTGATGATTCAGGCGCATTACCGCAGCCAGATCAACTATACGCAGGAGATTGTGGAGTCGTGTGCCGCGTCGCTTGAGCGTCTTTATAACTGCCGTGCAAACATCGATTTTGCAAAACAGCATGCAGTCGACGGCGAGCTGAGCGCAGAACAGCGTGAAACACTCGAAAGCTTCCGTACTCGTTTTATCGAGGCAATGGACGACGATTTGAATACCGCCGATGCGCTTTCGGTTATTTTTGATCTTGTGCGCGAGATCAACACGAATGTGCAGAGCAGTGAAGCACCGACAAAAGGATATGTAGAAGCGTTCTCCGGATTGTTTGAAGAACTGACCGGTGTTCTGGGCCTTTTATATCAGAAAAAGGAAGAACCGATTCCGCAGGAGATTCTCGACTTGGTGCAGGCACGTGCTGATGCAAGAAAAGCGAAGAATTTTGCGCTTGCCGATCAGATCCGCGATGAGATCGCACAGAAAGGCTATGTTGTGGAAGAAACACGTCAGGGAACACGAATCAGCAAGAAAGGCTGATTTTCTCGAATATTCATGAATTATTCATATTTTTTTACCGTTTCGTTTGACAAGAAAATCGGTGAATATGATATAATAAAACCCATATGAAACAATCGGAGTGTACTGCTCTTTTCGCAGTGGATTTCATTTGAATATTGGAGGAAGCAAACGTGAAGAAAAAAGGAAAAATTGCATTGTGTTTATTGGCGGCTGTTTTTCTGCTGACGGGCTGTATGAGTTCAAATGCAGCACCGCTTGACGAAAGCCAGATTCATTTTATTCAGTTTGATGAAATTGAAGAAGGACGGGAGACGGTGGAGATCACAACATCCGTCGGCACAATTAAAATGGTTTTGTTCCCGGAAGAAGCACCGAATACGGTTGCACATTTTAAAAAGCTTGTAAACGAGGGCTTTTTCACGAACATGCGTATTTTTGCAGAGGCAGATAGCCATACCATTATTTCCGGTGCAACCGATGAAACCGGTGGACAGGGTAAACTTGTGACGGAAGACGAAAAACCGATCAAATGCGAAACAACGCCGAACCTCTGGCATTTCAGCGGTGCAGTTTCTGTGCTTGGTTATCAGGAAAACCGTTTTTCGCAGGATTATGTCGGTGACAGCCGCTTTTTCATCATCGGCAATGTGGAGCCGACCACGCAGATGGTTACCGATATGGAAGAGTACGGTTATCCGCTGAAAGTGATCAATGCATATAAAGAGCACGGCGGTTATCCGCAGTATACGGGTGCGTATACTGTATTTGGACAGGTGTATGAAGGACTGGATGTTGTGGATACGCTGTCTGAAATGAAAACGACCGGCAACTATAAAGAGCTTTCCGATGTTGTGATTGAAAAAGCAGAGATGTCGACGTATCATAGTGCAGAGGAAACAAGCGCATAACAGGAAAAGGGGAAACAAACATGAAACATTGGGGAAAACGGATTGCGGCAGCACTGCTTGCGGTAGGAATGCTGCTGTCGGTTTCGGGATGCAGCAACAGTTCTTCGCTCATCCAGTTCGAGCCGCCGAAAAAAGGACAGACAGTCGCCGAGATGGTCGTCAAAGATTATGGTTCGATTAAAATCATGCTGTTTGAGGAGCAGGCGCCAAAAGCAGTCGAAAACTTTGTGACCCATGCAAAAAACGGCTATTATGACGGTCTTACATTCCATCGTGTGATTGCCGACTTTATGATTCAGGGCGGCGATCCGGGTGGCGATGGCACCGGTGGTGAAAGCATCTGGGGGGAACCGTTTGAGGATGAATTCTCCGATCAGCTTCGCAACTTTACCGGTGCGCTTTCGATGGCAAATTCCGGCCCGAACACAAACGGCAGTCAGTTCTTCATTATGTGCAGCCCGAAAATGAGCAGTCAGGACGAATTTGATTATTACAATACCATTTCCCGTGTACAGCAGGGTCATGAGTCGATCGAGTATCCGAAAGAGCAGATCGAAAAATACATCGAAGTCGGCGGTGCACCGTGGCTTGACGATGTTCATACCGTATTCGGTCAGGTGTATGAAGGACTGGATATTGTCGAAAAAATCATGCAGCAGGAAACGGATGAAAGTGCAAAGCCTCTCACCGATGTTGTGATTGAAACGATCAAAATTTCTGAATATCAGGGATAAATAAAAAAGATGCGGACATCCGCATCTTTTTTATTTATCGGGAGAGTTTTGGTGCACTCGGCTTGATTTTTTGATAATGACAGCATTCGTGTGCGGCAGTGCAGGAAACCGGTGCGCCGCCGCATAGCTGGCAATATCCCTCTTGTTGATGCACACAGTCTGCGGCACATGTGATCAAGGTCATCGCAATCCCTCCTTTTTTCTCATAACATGCCCGCTTTTTAAAAAAAGATACCAAATTCTTTTCGTAATAAAATACATGCTTTTTGTAACAATAAAACACAGAATATGAAGCAAAAAGTGAGGGGTTGCCGTTTGAAAAAAAGGTTGTTGGTTTTGCTGCCGGCCATTCTGATAACAGCGTTTTTTCTTTCTTTGCCGTTATTTGTCGGATCTGCTGTTACGCCGGTTTCGTTTTCATATCCCACGCAGACAAACGATTCTGCCGGTGTTCTGGCATCCGGCCGGATTGAAAAAGAGATGCAGATCAATGTAACGTCGGAATTTCCGGTTGTCATCAAGGAGTATGCCGTATATCCGGGCGATTCGGTGCAGGCTGGTGATGTGATTGCCTATGTGGATGTAATGCAGACGAAAGAAATGCTGTTGACACTCGCACAGACAGCAAGCATTATCCCTGAGGAATACAAAGACGTGCTTTCGAATATTAAACTTGATGAATCGCTGCTCTCTTCGGTGATTCCGCCAGCTGTATATGCACCGGCGAATGGGACGGTGCTGTCAGTGGGCGTGTTTGTAGGAGAGATGGCATCGCCTACTGATACCGTGGCAGTTGTTGCGCGCGGCGATACATTGGTAACTGTTTTGGAAGTGGACGAGTCTGAAGTGGAATCGATTGCAGTTGGCGACCGGGTGATTGTGAAAGCATCGGCAACAGGCGGCAAGCAATACGGCGGGATTGTGACGGAGATTGCACCGGCAGCACAGCAGGTCTTTTCCGGAACACAGCAGCAAACAGTCGTACAGGTTCGGGCATGTTTGTCGTCGCAGGCGGATGAGCTCCGGCCGGGATATTCCGTATCCGCACAAATTCAAAAGAAAGACCAAAAAACGGTTTTGACTGTGCCGTATGAATCGGTGGCGCAAGACGATGATGGTCAGGAATATGTGTATGTATATGAAGACGGAAGAGCGGTGCGCCGTGATGTAGTGACGGGAAAGGAATTTTCCGATTGTGTTGCGATTGAAAGCGGAATCGACAAGGAAGATTTAATCATCGGCGAAGCCGCACAAATCCTGCGCGACGGCGTACGAGTCACCCAAAAGGAGGCATCTTGACATGGAGGTGTTTTCGTTTGCGATACGTCACATTTTTCGCAAGAAAGTGCGTGCAATGCTGACGATCGCCGGGATTTTGATCGGTGTGTTATCGGTGGTGATCGTTTCGATCATTGGCGATGTTGGGAAAAAGGCTGTGAATGCAGAGCTTGACAGCATGGGAATCGGCGGATTGTGCATCAGCGCAGCAGAGCAGAATCAGCAGAAGGAATTTTCCGATATGCTTCTTGAAGCGGTTCAGGAAAATCCTTATGTCGACGAAGCGACGCCGCTTTTAACCAAAATGATCTCCATTCGTGTGTGTACCAAAAAAACGCAGTCTGTTGTGTGGGGAATTGGAAGCAATGCAGCACAGATTGTATCGCTTGAGCTTGTACATGGCAGACTCATCAGTGAAGAGGATGTTCGCACAAAAGCGGCTGTCTGTATTGTAGACGAGAGTTTTGCGCAAATGCATTATAAACGTACAAACATTGTCGGAAAGACGGTTGAGCTGCTTTCAGACAGCGGATATCAGCCGTTTACTGTGGTAGGAGTTGTGCGGTCGGGCGGCTCGCTTTTGCAGGGATTGATGGGCGATGTGGTACCTACCTTTTTATATGCACCTTATTCTGCGCTTACAGGGCAAAAGATTACGAAAATTGTAGCGAAGCTTTCGCAGGAAGTGAATGAAACGGAAGCGTGTGCGTCTGTACTTGCCACACTTGATACACAGGCGGGCGTCACGCAAGGATATCAAGCGGAAAATCTGAATCAGCAAAAAGACCGATTGAATGGCATTATGGATATTGTAACATTGATTCTGTCGGCAATCGGCGGCATTTCGCTGATTGTGGCAGGGTTATCGATTATGACGGTCATGCTTGTGACAGTCCGGGAGCGCACGCGGGAGATCGGGATTAAAAAGGCGATTGGCGCCACCAGAAAAATGATTTTGTTTGAATTTTTGGCGGAATCATTTCTTCTCTCGGTATTTGGCAGTTTAACGGGTGCGCTGCTCGGCGGCGCTGTCGGTTTGATCGGATGTGTCACGATGGGAATTCCGTTTTCTGTGAATCTGAATTCCGTTTTGCTGTGTATCCTTTTTGCAGTCGGGATGGGCGTGGTATTTGGCGTTTATCCTGCTGCGAAAGCATCTGCACTTTCTCCTGCGGATGCACTTCGGGTAGAATAAAAAAAGAGAGGACAAACGTCCTCTCTTTTTGCTTCATAAACAAAAAAGCATGAACGATTCGTTCATGCTTTTTTACTTTGGAGGCGCCACCCAGATTTGAACTGGGGGTGAAGGAGTTGCAGTCCTCTGCCTTACCACTTGGCTATAGCGCCTTATTGGAGCGGATGACGAGGCTCGAACTCGCTACCTCCACCTTGGCAAGGTGGCGCTCTACCAGATGAGCTACATCCGCAAAAATTGGTGCCTCCGGTCGGAATCGAACCAACGACACGAGGATTTTCAGTCCTCTGCTCTACCGACTGAGCTACAGAGGCCCAAAAACCGGAACGCTGATCGCTACATTTTTTGATGTCTTTCTCAGCGACGAAAATTATTATACTATATTCGTTTTTGATTGTCAATATGTTTTTTGAAAAAAGTTTTTTTATTTTTCAGCTGCTTTATTTCTCATTGTTCAGGTGCGTTTTGTGGCGGCGATACAGAAAAAGACCGATACATAAAAGGACAGGAAACGCGATTGCAGCCAGGAGACCCGTTTTTAAGCTGCCGTCGAACATTCCCGATACGCCGCCGACCACGGTCGGGCCCACCGAACATCCAAGATCGCCCGCCAATGCAAACAAAGCAAACATCGCGGTGCTTCCCGGAAGCGTTTTGGCAGCAAGACTGAACGTACCGGGCCAGAACAGACCGACCGACAGTCCGCACAATCCGCATCCGACAAGCGACAGTGCAGGCGAAGGAGAAAGGGTAGCAATCAGGTATGAGATGATACAGAGTGCACCGCTTGTAAACATTGCTTTGGTCAGATCGATTTTTTCGCTCAGCTTTGCATACAGCGCACGGGACGTTCCCATCAGTACAGCAAACATACATGGTCCCGCAAGATCACCGATCGTTTTTGATACACGCAGACCGCTTTCTGCAAACGCAGAAGCCCACTGGCCGATTGCTTGTTCCGATGCGCCGGCACATACCATGAGCAGCATGAACACCCAGAAAACAGGTGCGCGCAGGATTTTTTTGAGCGGTGTATCGGTTCCGGTGCTCTCTTCGAGCGTACGGATTGGAACAAATGCAAAATAAACAGCGTTTGCCGCAGGAAGGAGTGCCCAGAGAATCGACAGAATCCGCCAGGAATGAATACCGAACAGTGTGAAAAACACAGTGGAAAGCAGAATGACGGCAACACATCCCCAGCAGTAGAATGAGTGCAGTAAACTCATTGCAGCTTCTTTTCGTTCGGTCGGACACGCTTCCACGATTGGACTCACCACAACTTCGACAATCCCGCCGCCGATTGCATAAAGCATCACAGCAATCAGCAATCCGATATATGGACTGGGCAGAAGATCCGGGAAAATCGCCATGCCAAAAAGGCCGCATGCGATGAACAGATGTGCGGCAATGGCGGCAGCCCGATAACCGATTCGATGAATGAGCTTTGCGCACGCAAAATCCACAAACAGCTGAAGCCCGAAATTGAGCGTAACGAGCAGAGTGATTTGCTCAAGCGGAATCGAGAAACTCGACTGAAACGTCAAAAACAAAAGCGGTGCAAAATTAACAACGATTGCCTGTGAGATATAGCCGAGATAACTTGCGGCAATCGTGTGATTAAAATTCGTGCGGATCGACATAAAATCCGTCCTTTCTAAAAGGAAATGCAATCTGCTATCTATGATACCATTGTGCTGCATGAAAAGCTATAAAAACACGCCTGTAAAAAACGACAAAAACCGACTTTGTTTTTCTGCCGTTTTAATGCATGGTACTGAATTTTAATTTTGTGTTAAGAAAAGATGAATATTCACTGGAAAATCCACCGGTCATATGATAAACTTTAAATGTTTGTGCACCTCTTGCTGATAAGATCAAGAGGAAAACGCAAAAAAGGAAAAGGGAGTTTTATCATTATGAAACAGGCACAGGGCAGTATTTACGAGCTCAATGGCGTGGTTCCGCTCAGAAAAGCGATCCCGCTCGGCATTCAGCACGTGCTCGCCATGTTTTTGGGCAACGTTTCACCGCTTTTGATCATCTGCGGATTGCTCAACATGGATGCGGCGCTCAAAACCAGTTTGATTCAAAATGCGATGCTCATTGCAGGCATCACAACACTCATTCAGCTGTATCCGATCTGGAAAGTCGGCTGTGCGCTTCCGGTTGTCATGGGTACAAGCTCAGGCTTTATCGGTACATGTAAAAGTATCGGTGCAACATATGGTTACGGCGCAATCATCGGTGCATCGCTCACAGGCGCACTGCTCGAAATTGTGCTTGGTTTCTTTATTAAACCGCTCAAAAAATTGTTCCCGCCGGTTGTTACAAGCCTTGTCATCATGTCGATCGGCTTGTCACTTCTGCCGGTTGGCGTCAACTATTTTGCAGGTGGATCGGGCGCTGCAGATTTCGGCGACCCGCGTCATTTGCTCATCGGTACGATTGTCGTCATCACCATCGTGGTATTAAAACAGTATACCAAAGGGTTTTTGAGCGTTTCTTCGATCCTTATCGGTATTGTGGTCGGCTATATCGTGGCAATCTGCATGGGCATGGTTGACTTTACACAGGTCAAAGAAGCGGCTTGGATCAGTCTGCCGCGTTTGATGCCGGTCGAAATGTCGTTTAACTGGCAGGCAATCATTGCAATGGCGATTATGTTCGTGGCAACAGCGGTCGAAACAGTCGGCGATATTTCCGGTATTACAAACGGCGGTCTTGACCGTGAGCCGACTGACAAAGAGCTTTCGGGCGGCGTCATTGCAGACGGTGTCGGCAGCTTGATCGCGGCACTGTTCGGTGTGCTTCCGAACACTTCGTTCAGCCAGAACGTCGGTCTTGTCGCAGTCACCAAAGTTGTCAACCGTTTCTGCATCATGACCGGTGCAGTATTCTTAGTACTGTGCGGATTCATTCCGAAGCTGTCGGCAATCTTTTCCGTGATGCCGCAGTCGGTGCTCGGCGGTGCGGCTGTCATCATGTTTGCAATGATTCTTGTCAGCGGTATGCGTTCGCTGCAGCGTGAAAACCTTGAAGGTCGTAACGGTATGATCGTGGCGCTCGCACTCGGCTTGGGCGTTGGTATCGGTATGGTGCCGGATTCGCTCGGCCTGCTTCCGGCTTGGGTTGGTCAGATCTTTGCACAAAACGGCATCATCATGACATTTGTCATTGCAACCGTTGCAAACCTGATTCTTCCGAAAGATAAGGAAGTCAAAAAGGAAGAAAATAACGAGGAAATCAAAGAAACGGTTTCCGAGTAATCAAAACTGAATCAAAACGGCAGGATTCCCGGGGCTGTCTTCAATGCTGGGCGTAAAAGAGCGTCTTTTGTTGAGGACAGCCCTTGTTTTATGGTAAAATTCCCGATATAATAAAACTGGAGAGGAAGGGATTCATCTTATGAAAACAAAACTGATTTCGTTGATTCTTGTATTCTCATTCGTCATGACTTTGCTGGCAGGATGCGGAGCACCGCAGACTGTGGAAAGCCCTAGTACACCGGAATCTTCCGTGCAGAGCACTGAAATTACGATTACTGACCATGCAGGCCGTGAAGTGACACTCGAAAAACCGGCAGAGAAAGTTGTTTCTGCGTATTATCTGTCAAGCTCGCTGCTGATTGCGATCGGTGCACGCCAAAAAGTTGTCGGTATCGAAATGAAAGCAGACACCCGCGAGCTTTATAAACTGGCAGCGCCGGAATTTTTGGAATTGCCGGCAGTCGGTTCGGGCAAAGGCATCAACGTTGAAGAAACCGCGGCACTTTCGCCGGATCTGGTGGTGCTTCCGAAAAAACTTGCTGATTCCGCAGCGCAGTTTGAAGCACTCAATATCCCGGTCATCGTGATCGATCCGGAAACACTCGACACCTTCTTAGAAACCGTTGAGATGCTCGGCAAAGCAACCGGATGCGAAGAAAAAGCAGATGAATTTATTTCCTACTATAAAAAAGTGATGGAAGACGTGTCCGCACGGACAAAAGATCTCACCGACAAACCGACCGTCTATCTTGCGGGCAGTGATCTTTTGCGGACTGCAGGCAAAGGCATGTATCAGGATGATCTGATCACACTCTGCGGCGGTGTGAATGCGGCAGGTTCGATTGAGGACAGCCAGTGGGTGGAGATCTCGGCAGAACAGCTTCTTTCCTGGAATCCTTCTCAGGTGTATCTCGTTTCGTACTGTGAGAGCAGCAAAGAGGACTTTGCCGCACAGTTTGGCGCTGTAGATGCAGTCAAAAATGATGCGGTATTCACATTCCCGAGCAATATCGAACCGTGGGATTATCCGACTGCTTCGAGTGTTCTCGGTATTCTCTGGCTTGCAAACGCACTGCATCCGGACGTTGTGACAGCGGATGAAGTCAACACTGCAACCGAAGAATTTTATCAGAATTATTTCGGCATTTCTGTTTCGGTGGAAACTGCCGCATAAAAGGGAACAATACAAATAAAAAGGAGCGTGCTGCATGAACAAACGGTTTTGGATGTTATTCCTGCTTTGGTGTGCATCACTGCTCCTTTCTTTTTGTATCGGACGGTATCCGCTTTCAGTATCGGATATCCTGGCAATTCTTTCGGGAAATCCACCGTCTGAGATGGCGTCGGCTGTGTTTTTTTCGATTCGTCTGCCGCGTGCACTGCTCACAGCGGTAAGCGGCGGCGCATTGGCACTGTCCGGACTTGCTTTTCAGAATGTATTTTTAAATCCGCTCGTGTCGCCCGATGTGCTCGGTGTGACAAGCGGTGCGTCGGTTGGCGCAGTGTTTGCAATTCTGTTTTTGCCGGCAGGTGCGCTGTTTGTACAGACAAGCGCGTTTTTGTGCGGAATTCTGGTTGTTGTATTTTGCATCTGGCTTGCGCATTTTGTACGGCGTGACCGTGTGGTCGGGATGATTTTGGCAGGCATTGTGGTCGGAAGCCTTGCTTCGGCGGTGCTCATGCTGTTTAAGTTCTTGGCTGACCCGACGCATGAGCTGCCTGCGATCGAATACTGGCTGATGGGCGGTTTTCAGAATGCAAACTGGCAGCAGGTGATTGTGGTGACCGCAGTGACGGTTCCGGCAGGAATTGTGCTGTATCTGCTGCGGTTTCGCGTGCGGCTCTTGTCACTCGGTGACGATCAGACGAAAAGCCTTGGTGTTTCACCCGGACGCGTACGGCTTTTGACGATTGCATGCGCGACGCTTTTGGTGTCAGCCGTTGTATCGGTAGCCGGTGTCGTGAGTTGGATTGGTTTGCTGGCGCCGCATATTGTTCGTTTGATGGGACCCAAAGACTTAAACGGGCAGACGGGAACGGTTTGCTTGTGCGGTTCAATTTTGCTGCTGCTGGCGGATTTGTGTGCGCGGTCGCTTTCTGGCGTGGAGATTCCGGTGAGTATTTTTACATCGCTGTTCGGCGCCGCATTCTTGGCGGTATTGCTCGTGCGGTTCGGCAGAATGAAAAAAGGGGGCGGTCTGTTTTGAGATTTTCGGCAAACGGGCTGTGTGCCGGATTTTCAAAGCGCGAAGTGCTCTCCGATGTGTCGTTTACACTTCCCGAAAGCGGTATGGTCTTTCTGTTAGGACCGAATGGTTCGGGAAAATCGACGCTTCTGCGTGTGATGGCAGGGCTTCATGCGCCGTCAGCCGGAAGTATTCAGTGCGACGGTCAGCCGCTCGAATCGTTAAAGCCGCGTGTGCGTGCCAAGCAGATTTCGTATCTTCCGCAGCAGACGCCGCAGGCTTCGATGCGGGTGATCGACTTTGTAACACTCGGTGCGGCGCCGTATCTCTCGTTTGCGGAGGTACCGGGCGAGTCGTACCGCCGTGAAGCAGAACAAATGCTTTCAGAGGTCGGCTGTGCGTCGTTTGGCGAGCGGATGTTTTCGGAACTTTCGGGCGGCGAACAGAAGCTGGTGTGCTTGGCACGGCTGTTGATGCAGCACACGCCGCTCATGCTTTTGGATGAGCCGACAGCGGGACTTGATGTGAAGCATCAGCAGGAATATCTCTCGCTCGTTTCATCGCTGATTCAGAAAACGGGACAATGTGCAGTTTTGAGCGTGCACGACCCGAATTTGGCACTTTCCTATGCGGACGAGGTCTATCTGCTGCATAACCGAACGCTCTCGATCATCAAGCGGGACGAATCGTTCGGACAGGCACTGCTTTCGGCACTGCGCCCGATTTACGGCACGCAGCTTTGTTTATTGGATGAAACCTGTTTTTACTGGGAAAAAAGATAAAGGAGGCGGTTTTTTGTTTACAGCACAAAACTATGTGATGGCATCCTCGCTGGAGGAGGCCTATACGCTCAATCAGAAAAAAGCGAATGCGATTCTGAGCGGCGGCTGTTTTCTGCGGCTTTCCAAAAAACGCATTCACACACTCATTGATCTGTCGGCGCTGTCGCTTGATCAGATCGAAGAATTTGACGAAGAATTCCGCATCGGCGCAATGGTGACACTGCGTGATGTGGAAACAAATGATGCGCTGCGTGCGTCGTTCGGCGACGGATTTTACGAGATGGTGCGCCATATCGTGGGCGTTCAGTTCCGAAACTGTGCAACCATCGGCGGCAGCCTGGCGGCACGGTTCGGTTTTTCCGATATTCTGACGTTTTTGCTGGCGCTCGACTGTGAAGTGGAGCTTGCCCATGCGGGACGGATGCCGCTTTGCGAATATGCGGCGATGAAGCCTGACCGCGATGTGCTCGTATATTTGTATGTGAAGAAAAACGGCCGCCGCGCTGTTTATCAGACGGTTCGCCAGACAAAAACCGATATTCCGGTGCTCGCCTGTGCGGTGAGTGTGTTAAACGGCGAATACCGCGCGGTCGTAGGCGCACGTCCTGCCCGTGCAATGGCTGTTTCGTTCGATCCGGTAGATCCTGACTGGATCAGCAAAACAGTGGATGCATTTTCGTTCGGCAGCAATATGCGCGCAAGCGAGGAATACCGCCGTCATCTGGCGGTGGTGCTTTTAACACGCGCTTATAACGCGATCAGGGAGGGATAACGGATGGTTGTGACGATTACAGTAAACGGAACAAAATATACGGACGATATATCGCCTGATCTGCCGCTTCTTGATTATGTGCGCAGCAAGGGATGTCTCTCCGTCAAACGCGGATGCGAAACATCGAACTGCGGACTGTGCACCGTGCATCTGGATGGCAAACCGGTGCTTTCGTGCAGCGTGCTGGCGGTGCGTGCAAACGGCAGACAGGTGACAACGCTTGAGGGCCTTGAAGAAGAAGCGCGTGCGTTCGGTGCGTTTTTGGCAGACGAGGGCGGTGAGCAGTGCGGTTTTTGCAGCCCGGGATTTATCATGAACGTGCTTGCAATGGCGCATGAGCTCTCCGATCCGACCGACGAGGAAATCCGCGAATACTTGGCGGGAAATCTTTGCCGGTGCACCGGTTATCAGAGTCAGCTTCGTGCAATCCGCAAGTATCTCACTTCGAAAAAGGAGGGCTGAGGAATGGCATATGTGAATGCGCCGGTGCGCAAAAAGGATGCAATGAGCCTTGTGACCGGCAAACCGGTTTATGTGGAAGACCAGATTCCTAAAAATGCACTGGTAATAAAGCTTCTGCGCAGTCCGCACGCAAATGCGTTCATCACCTCGATTGACAAAACAGCGGCGATGAAAGTGCCGGGCGTTGTGTGTATTCTCACACACGAGGATGCACCGAAATCCCGCTTTACAACAGCAGGACAGACGTATCCGGAGCCAAGCCCGTATGACCGTCTGATCCTCGATCGCCATCTGCGGTGTGCAGGTGATCCGGTCGCGATTGTTGCGGCGGAAACGGCACAGGCGGTAGAGCGTGCGGTGCGGATGATTAAAGTCAAATACGATGTACGAGAGCCTCTCCTTGATTTTCGTAAAGCGAAGGACAATCCGATTCTTGTTCATCCGGAGGACGATTTTAAAGCGCTCTGCCCGGTTGGTGCAGACAATAAACGAAATCTGTGCAGTACCGATGTATTCGAAATCGGTGATGTAGAAAAAGAACTGGCAGCATGCGATGTCGTGTGCAGCCGCACCTATCATACAAAAGCAAACAGTCAGGCAATGATGGAAACGTTCCGCACGTTTACCTATCTTGATGAATACGGACGCCTCACAGTGGTGAGCTCGACACAGGTGCCGTTTCATGTGCGGCGAATTCTTTCGAATGCGCTGGAAATCAAAAAATCGCAGATCCGTGTGATTAAGCCGCGTATCGGCGGCGGTTTCGGTGCAAAACAGAGTGTTGTGAGCGAGCTGTTCCCCGCACTTGTCACGATGAAAACAGGC
This sequence comes from Merdimmobilis hominis, assembly GCF_016901855.1. Lineage (GTDB taxonomy): Bacteria > Bacillota > Clostridia > Oscillospirales > Ruminococcaceae > Paludihabitans. Next base: position 112,096 of record NZ_JACJKY010000007.1, read on the forward strand.
CGTCCGGCAAGCATTATTTACACCCGTGAGGAGAGCATGACAAACGGTTCACCGCGTCACGAAATGCAGATGACCGTGCGTATTGGTGCGGATAAATCGGGTGTGATTCGCGCCATCGATTTGTATGCGCTGTCGAACGCGGGCGCATACGGCGACCACGGCCCGACAACAATCGGTCTGGTGGGTCATAAATCGCTTTCGCTGTACGGCGGCCTTTCGGCGGCACGGTTTGCGTGTGACGTCGTATATACAAACACGATGGGCGGCGGCGCCTACCGTGGATACGGCGCAACACAGGGTATTTTCGCCGTGGAAGCGGCTGTGAGCGAGCTTGCCGCAAAACTTTCGATGGACCCGTGCGAAATCCGTGAAAAGAACATGGTTGCAGAGGGACAGATCATGCACACGTATTACGGCGAACCGTGCAACAGCTGTGCGCTCGACCGGTGCATGCAGAAAGCAAAAGAGATGATGCAGTGGAACGAGAAATATCCGCGCAAGGTGCTTGAAAACGGACATATCCGCAGTGTCGGCGTGGCAATGGCAATGCAGGGCAGCGGTATTTCCGGCGTAGATATTGGCAGTGTGGAAATCCGTTTGAATGACGACGGATTTTATACGCTGTTGGTCGGCTGTACCGATATGGGTACCGGCTGTGATACGATTTTGTCGCAGATGGCGGCAGACTGTCTCGAATGCGATATCGATAATATTGCAGTGCGCGGCGTTGACACCGATCAGTCACCGTACGACACCGGTTCGTATGCGTCATCTACAACATATGTGACCGGTATGGCAGTGGTCAAGACGTGTGAAACACTGCGTAAAAAGATCATAGAAATGGGCGCTTCCATGCTCGGTGCAACTGCGGATGAAGTAGCGTTTGACGGCAAGCGTGTCTATGTACTCGGCGACGAAAGCCGCGCGGTCACAATTTCCGAAATCGGCTATGCAAGTTATGAGGGACACAATCACTGTCTGTCAGCGAGTGAGTCACATTCTTCGCCGGTTTCGCCGCCGCCGTTCATGGTCGGTATGGCGGAAATCGATCTTGATCCACTGACCGGTGAGGTGAACGTTGTGGACTATGTCGGCGTCGTTGACTGCGGAACGGTCATCAACAAAAACCTTGCACGCGTGCAGACGGAGGGCGGTATCGTCCAGGGTATCGGCATGGCGCTGTACGAAGATATCCGTTACAGCGAACGCGGCACGATGCAGAACAACTCGTTCATGCAGTATAAGATTCCGTCGCGCCTTGATCTGAACACGATCCGTATTGATTTTGAAAGCAGTTACGAGCCGACCGGTCCGTTCGGTGCAAAATCGATCGGCGAGCTTGTCATCAATACGCCGTCGCCGGCAATCGTCGATGCGATCTATAACGCAACAGGCTTGTGGTTCGATACACTGCCGGTACGTGCAGAGGACATCGCTTTGGGATTACTCAAAAAATGATCGATCTGATTTTGTTGGCCGGGGGAGCGTCCAGACGGTTTGGCGGAAAAAAGCTCACTGCGCTGTTTCATGGCCGACCGCTTTATACCTATGCGTTTGATGCGGCGAGTGCTGTGAAGGATCTTTGCCGTGTCACAGTGGTGACAAACGAGGAAGCACTGCGCACGACAGCACGGGAGATGGGGTTTTCTGTGGTGAATGCGCCGCCGCCCGATGAAGGCATTGCGGCTTCGATTCGGACTGGTGTTGCGGCAACGGATGCACAGCGGGCAGTGTGCTTGATGGTGTGTGATCAGCCGCATTTTACCGGAGAACTGCTGCGCGCGTTTCTGCTTGGCTTTTTAGAAAGCGGAAAACCGCTCGGACGTGTGTATTCGGGCGAAACGCCGGGCAATCCGGCAGTGTTTGCAGCAGAATTCCGTACAGAACTGCTTCGTTTGACCGGTGACAGCGGCGGAAAACAGATCTTTTTGGGCAGAGAACATGAGATTTATCGGTTTTCGGTATCGAAAGAAGCGCTTTTGGATTACGATACGCCTTGGGAAAAAGAATCATAATAAAAACATCCGGACATGAAACTCATGTCCGGATGTTTTATGTGCAGATTTTCTTACTTCAGTCGTTTTCACCGTACCAGAGGCGCAGGTGATTCACTAAAATGCGGTTGATTTTTTCGTAGCCTGCCGCAGACGGATGAATACCGTCGAGCAGGTAGTGCGGATGATTATACGCGTGAATATTCGCAGCAGTACGCAGATCGACAACCGGAAAGCAGAGTGAACGCGAACGGGAGAAAATCGCCTGTTCGTAGTCGCGAAGTGTGTGTCCGGAGGTGTTTTTTGTTTCATACGCTTCGGTGCATTCCGTACAGCGGTCGGGTACCTGCCAGCGGGGAAGCGGCGTCATCATCACGAGTTCGGCGTTTGGCGCGGATTTGCGCAATGTATCGACTGCGAACGAAAGCGCGCCGTAAAAAGTGGCGGGATCATCGCTGTCGGGCGTGCCGAGCGGTGCACCCCAGTACCAGTCGTTTGTGCCGTGCCAGAGGATGATGAGATCTGCGTCCGGATGCAGTCGTTCGGGTGCGTTTAACAGCGAAACGAGATTGTCCGGTGTGGTCAGCGAAAGCCCGCTTCCGCCGATCGAGTGATTATATACGGTGTCGAGCGAGAGCGCTGATTTTAAAAGCGGCTCGTATCCGCCGTCGTAATCTCGTGTGGAAATGCTGTCGCCGTAGATGGCAACAGTTTTGATGGGCGTAGACATAAAAAACGCTCCTTTTTATGAAACATTAAAATGTTTGACTGAATGCATCGGCAAACCACACGTTTTTGACGGTGAATGTCCGTCCGTTTAGGTAGCCGAGCAGGTGCTCGGTATCGGAAAACGCGAATGTCAGCTTGTATGAGCACAACAGCTGATACTTTTGGCCGTATCTGCGGTTTATTGCATTGCTTCCGTATTTGCCGTCGCCGATGAGCGGATGTCCGACATAGGCGAAATGCGCACGGATCTGATGGGTGCGGCCGGTTAACAGTTCGACTTCTACCAGGCTGTTTTCTTTGCTTTCTTTTAATACTTTATATTTTGTGAGAATCGTGCGTCCGTTTTTCTGCGGCTTGTCAAATACGCGGACGAGGCTTTCATTTTCGTTGCGGACAAGAAAATGCGAAAGCGTCGCCGATTTTTGCGCAAAATGGCCGCTTGCAACGCAGAGATAGTATTTTTTCAGTTCTCTTTCCTTGATCCGCTCGTTTAAAATACGGAGGGATTCGGCGTTTTTGGCGGCAATGACGATACCGCTTGTATTGCGGTCGATCCGGTTGCATAAAGAAGGCGTAAATGACTGCTCTTTTTTGGGATCGTATTCGCCTTTTTTGTATAGATAATGAAGAATCCGCGCAATCAGTGTGTCGGCGGAATGGTCGTTGTCCTCATGAACGCACAGTCCCGGCTTTTTGTTCGCAAGCAGAATGTTTTCGTCTTCATAGACAATGTCAAGCTCAGCAGGTGCGGACAAAAAATCGTATTCCTGCGGTGCGGTATCAAACAGATCGTCGTTTAAATAAAGACAGACCACATCGCCGTCACACAGCCGGTAGGAAATCTCTGTGCGCTTGCCGTTTACCTTGATTTTCTTTTGACGGATGGCGCGGTACAGTAAGCTCTGCGGCATTTTGGGCACTGCTTTTTTTAAGAATTTGTCGAGCCGCTGTGCGGCATCGTTTGGCTTTATGATAAATTGTTTCAAATTGGTTGCTCCTTCTGGGGAATATCTGGGCTCATTATAGCATACAACAAAACACGGTTCAAATAAAACATGCAGTTTTGACGGGAAATTTGTTGCAAGATTGCATGGATTGCGGTATAATAAAAACAATAACATCCGGTTTTTTAAAAAATTCCGGATTTTTTTATGAAACAAAACAGGAGGGCTAATAACATGCAGGCATATAAAGAGGAATTTATTCGGTTTATGGTGCGTTCGGGTGTACTGACATTCGGCGATTTTACAGCGAAAAGCGGCAGAAAAACACCGTATTTCGTCAACACCGGGAACTATAAAACAGGTGAGCAGATTGCAAAACTCGGTGAGTTTTATGCAAGCTGCATTGAAGAACACGTCAAAGGCGGCTACGATGCGCTGTTCGGTCCGGCATACAAAGGCATTCCGCTGTGTGTCACTGCGGCATCCGCACTGTACAACAACCACGGCGTCAACACCAACTACTGCTTCAACCGTAAAGAGGAAAAAGACCACGGCGAGGGCGGTTCGATCGTTGGCTATAAATTAAAAGACGGCGACCGCGTTTTAATCGTTGAGGACGTTGTGACTGCCGGCACTGCTGTGCGCGAGACCATGCCGATTTTAAAAGGCGCGGCAGACGTGCAGGTTGCAGGCCTGATTATTTCGGTTGACCGTATGGAAAAAGGTCAGGGCGATAAATCGGCTGTCCAGGAGATCTATGAAAACTACGGCGTGAAAACATATCCGCTTGTTACTGTCCGCGAGATCATCGAAGTACTTTATAACAATCCGGTCGACGGCGTTGTCTATATTGATGACGAAACCAAAGCACGGATGGAAGCATATCTCGAGCAATACGGTATCTGATTGAATTTAAGCAGTAAGGGAGAGGCGCCACCATGGCAGACGCAGAAAAGGATCTGCACGGCGGACATCGCAAACGAGTGCGGCATCGGTTTTTAAATTCCGGGTTTGATCAGTTTGAAGATCATCAGATTCTCGAGATGCTCTTGTTTTATGCACTGCCGCGGATGGACACGAATGAACTGGCACACCGGCTTATCAATCATTTCGGCAGCTTGTCGGGGGTGTTTGATGCATCGGTGGAGGAACTGACTTCAGTCAAAGGTGTGGCGGAAAATACGGCTGTGCTGTTAAAAATGATCCCACCGCTTGCTAGGGTGTATCTGACAGATAAACAGCAGTCCCATCCGGTGTTTGATTCGCCGAAAAAGATCGGTGAATATCTGGTGGATCGGTTTGTCGGACGGACGAATGAAACCGTGTTGCTGCTGTGTATGGATTCATCCCTGCGGCTTCTTTCCTGTGAACTGATTGCAGAGGGAAACAACACCTCTGCGCATGTCGATATGAAAAAGGTCGTGGAACGTGCAATCCGCCGGAATGCATCGTGTGTGATTTTGGCGCACAATCATCCGCGCGGACTCGCACTTCCGTCAAACGAAGATATTTTGCTGACACGCGAAGCGAAACGTACGCTGTCTGCTTTGGAAATCACGCTTTTGGATCATGTGATTGTAGCAGACGGACTTTGGTTTTCGATTGCGCAAAAATATCCTGAACTATAATGTTAAAAAAACCGCGCCGGTGTTTCCGGCGTGGTTTTTTGCTGTAAGCAGATGATTGACAGGCGTGCAGTAGTGTGCTATGGTAATCATGACTGCACATGCAGTACGTTTTTTCAGAAAGGGTGGATGTACGATGAAGAAAAACAGCGTATGGAGGGCCCGCTTTGTTTGACCCTCCAAGAAATTGTCTGGAGGAAAACAAATGAAACAAACAAAATCATTATTGCCGGTTGTGTCCGAGGAGGACATCAATCGGTACTGGGACATGCAGAAAACGATGCTTGAAAACGATGTGTTCTGCGCAGAGGATCTGCTCGCTCCATTCACAGAGGAGGAGAAAAAACTGCTTCTTTCTCCGTCTCGCTGTGATCAGATTGAAGCACTTTGCCATCGCAAAAAAGACCCGATCCGCCGCCTCTTTTTTACGCAAAACGGAGAGATTGTCGGCTTTGTGATGTACTGCATTTATGTATCTGAGGACGGAAAATGCTTTGTTCTTGATTTTTACGTGATGCCCCATTTGCGGTGTCAGGGCGCAGGCAGTGCGTTTTTTGCATTGTTTAAAGAACAGGCAATGCGTGAAGGTGCGGTGTATTTTGAACTGAACACCCATTGTGTACGCGCGCTTCGTTTCTGGAAGCGGCAGGGCTTTTTGGAAAATGGCACGGATGATGCAGGAGTCATTCTGCTCTGTCTGCCGCCAAAAGAGCAGGGAACGTTTGTGCGTGTGGAACATCCGGATTTAAGCGATGCGGATATTTTGTGGCAGGTGCGCAAGCTCATAAACGGCTGGCGGAATAAACAAGGTGAATCTGCAGTCACCGATGAGGAAATGGAACAGCTTTGTAAATCGGCCGCGCAGGGCACGGCTTCTTTGCTGCTTGTACGGCGCGGATATCGTGTGGTCGGCATGCGTCTGATGCAAGACGGTATGTGTAAAGCGGAATTTGTTGAACCTGTATTCGACTGCAAAGCGGTTGAGCGTTTGCTGTCTGCGTGTTCGGAACAGTAAATCTTATCATACAGCGAAGAGCTTCATTTTATGTTTTTATAAAATGAAGTTCTTTTTTATGGAGGCGTGCAAAACATATTTATTTGCTTGACAATATTGAAAAATCCCCGTATAATGAGGAAAGAACAGGCGTTCTTTATCGAAGTGAAGTAAAAACCGATGTGCATGAATGGAGTGGGTCTGCACACGATAAGAACGGGAAATGAAGAAAGGAGCACATGTGACGGATGCAGAAAGAAAAATCGTTTGAATTGGTTTCTCCCTATAAGCCCACCGGCGATCAGCCGCAGGCGATCGAGAAACTCACCGACGGGATTCTGCGCGGTGACAAGGGACAGGTATTATTGGGCGTGACCGGCTCGGGCAAGACATTTACAATGGCGAATGTGATCGCCAATGTAAACCGTCCGACACTCGTGCTTGCACATAATAAAATTCTGGCGGCGCAGCTCTGTTCGGAGTTTAAAGAGTTTTTCCCGAACAACGCCGTTGAATATTTTGTATCTTACTACGACTACTACCAGCCGGAGGCATATATTCCGAATACCGACACGTATATCGAAAAGGACAGCGCAATAAACGATGAAATCGACAAACTGCGCCACTCGGCAACGTCTTCGCTGGCGGAACGGCGCGACGTCATCATTGTGTCGAGTGTGTCGTGCATCTATTCACTCGGCAGCCCGATCGACTACCGTACGATGGTGATTTCACTGCGCCCCGGTATGGAAATAGAACGCGACGATCTATTAAAACGGCTCGTTTCGATTCAGTATGAGCGCAACGACGTCAATTTCATCCGCAACAAGTTCCGTGTGCGCGGCGATGTGGTCGAGATCTATCCGGCATATGCGTTTGAAACAGCAATTCGCGTGGAATTTTTCGGCGACGAAATCGACCGCATCAGTGAGATCAATCCCTTGACCGGCGAGGTCAAAAGCGTTGTCGAACATGTGGCAATCTATCCGGCGTCGCACTATATCGTACCGCCTGACAAGATGAATGAAGCACTCGAGGAGATCGAGCAGGAGCTTGAGGAACGCGTGCGTTATTTTAAGAATGAAGGCATGCTCTTAGAGGCACAGCGCATCGAACAGCGCACCCGATACGATATGGAAATGCTCGCGGAGATCGGCACCTGCAAGGGAATCGAAAACTATTCGCGTATTATGGCACGGCGCAAGCCCGGCAGTGTGCCGTATACCTTGCTCGACCACTTTCCGGACGACTTTTTATTGATGATCGACGAGTCGCACGTGACCGTTCCGCAGGTGCGCGGCATGTACTTCGGTGACCGCGCGCGGAAAAAGACGCTCATTGACTACGGCTTCCGTCTGCCGTCCGCGTATGATAACCGTCCGCTTGATTTTGACGAGTTCTGCACAAAGCTCAATCAGGTGATCTATGTCAGTGCAACGCCCGGCGAGTACGAACGTGAACAGAGCAGTCAGGTCGTCGAGCAGGTCATTCGTCCGACCGGACTTGTTGACCCGCTTGTGACGGTCAAGCCGGTGGAAGGACAGATCGAGGATCTGCTGTTTGAGATCCGCGAAACGACCGAGAAAAAAGAAAAAGTGCTCGTGACGACGCTTACGAAAAAGATGGCGGAGGATTTGACCGCGTACCTCGAAACGATGAACGTGCGCGTGCGCTATCTGCACCACGATATCGACACGATCGAACGTATGGAGATCATCCGCGATCTTCGAATGGATCAGTTTGACGTGCTGGTCGGCATTAACCTCTTGCGTGAGGGACTCGATATTCCGGAAGTGTCGCTCGTGTGCATCTTAGACGCCGACAAAGAGGGATTTCTGCGGTCGGAAACGTCGCTTATTCAGACGATCGGCCGTGCGGCGCGAAACGCGTCGGGACGTGTCATCATGTACGCCGATTCGGTTACCGGTTCGATGGAGCGCGCCATCCGCGAGACGGAGCGCCGCCGCGCGATTCAGCAGGAATATAATGAAGAACACGGCATCGTGCCGAAAACGATCATCAAGGATGTGCGCGATGTCATTGAAATTTCCAAAAAAGAAGATCTCGATGTGCGTGATATCAAGGCGCGCCGCTTAAAGAAAGGCGAAAAGGAAGCGCTCATCAAAAAGCTCACCGCCGAGATGAAAGCGGCGGCGAAGCTGCTTGAGTTTGAGCACGCGGCGTATCTGCGCGATAAGATCAACAAGATTCGGGAGATGTAAGGGGAGAAACCAATGGGAATTGATAAAATAACGATCAAGGGCGCACGGGAGAATAACTTAAAAAATATCGATCTGGAAATTCCGCGCGACAAGCTCGTCGTGTTCACGGGACTTTCCGGTTCGGGCAAATCGTCGCTTGCGTTCGATACGATCTATGCCGACGGACAGCGCCGTTATGTCGAAAGCCTTTCGTCCTATGCGCGTCAGTTCTTAGGCCAGATGGAGAAACCGGACGTCGATTTGATCGAGGGACTTTCGCCCGCGATTTCGATCGACCAGAAAACGACGTCGAAAAACCCGCGTTCCACGGTCGGCACCGTGACCGAGATTTACGATTATTTACGTTTATTGTATGCGCGCGTCGGCGTGCCGCATTGTCCGGTGTGCGGACGGGAGATCTCCCAGCAGACGGTCGATCAGATGGTGGACCGTGTGATGGAGCTTCCCGAGGGCACGCGGATTCAGGTGCTTGCGCCTGTGGTCCGCGGACGGAAAGGCGAGCACGTCAAGGAGTTTGAGGCGGCACGCAAAAGCGGTTATGTCCGCGTGCGCGTCGACGGCAACCTTTACGATTTAAGCGAGGAAATAAAACTTGAGAAAAACCGCAAGCATACGATTGAGATTGTCGTGGACCGGTTAAAAATCCGTGAGGACGTGAAATCCCGCTTAAGCGATTCGCTCGAAACGGCGATTTCACTGACCGGCGGGCTGGCGGTCGTCGATGTGATTGACGGCGAGGAAATGCTCTTTTCGCAGAACTACGCCTGCCCTGACCACGGTGTGAGCATCGGCGAACTCGAGCCGCGGATGTTTTCGTTCAACAATCCGTACGGCGCGTGTGAAAAATGTACAGGCTTAGGCACCTTTATGAAGGTCGACCCCGATCTGATCGTACCCGACCGGTCGCTGTCGATCCGCGGCGGCGCGATCAAGGCGAGCGGCTGGTATTTCGGTGAGTCGGGAACGATCGCGCAGATGTACTATGAAGCGCTCGCCGAGCACTACGGCTTTTCGCTCGACACGCCGTTTTCGGAGCTGTCCGAGCAGGCGAAAGACGTGATCTTTTACGGCACAAAGGGCGAGCGCATCCGTATGACCCGCAAAAACGAGTACGGCGAGGGCACGTATCAGACGGAGTTTGAGGGCATCGTCAACAATCTTGAACGCCGGTTCCGCGAAACGCAGTCGAGCTATATCCGCGACGAAATCACCCAGTGCATGAGTACGCTGCTGTGTCCCGACTGCGGCGGCGAGCGCCTCAAAAAAGAGGTCTTGAGCGTCACGGTTGGCGGAAAGAACATCAGCGAATTTTGTAAAATGTCGGTCACGGAGGCGCTCGCGTTCCTCGACGAACTGACACTTTCCGAGCGTGACACGATGATCGCACATTCTATTTTAAAAGAAGTCAAAGCACGCCTGTCGTTCTTGCAGAGCGTGGGACTTGAATATTTAACACTGTCCCGTTCGGCGGGAACGCTGTCGGGCGGCGAGAGCCAGCGCATCCGGCTGGCGACACAGATCGGTTCGTCGCTCGTGGGCGTGCTGTATATCTTGGACGAGCCGAGCATCGGCCTGCACCAAAAGGACAATGACAAGCTGATCGCGACGTTAAAACACCTGCGCGATCTCGGCAACACGCTGATCGTCGTCGAGCATGACGAAGATACGATGCGCGCGGCGGATTATATTGTCGATGTCGGACCGGGCGCGGGCGTCCACGGCGGTGAGATTGTCTGCGCCGGTACGGTCGAGGACATCTGCGCGTGCGAGCAGTCGCTGACCGGTCAGTATCTAAGCGGCAAGAAGCAGATTCCGGTGCCGCAAACACGCCGCAAAGGAAACGGCAAATTTTTAACAGTCGTCGGTGCGGCGGAAAATAACTTGAAAAATATCACAGTCAAAATCCCGCTCGGCGTGTTTACGTGCGTCACCGGCGTGTCCGGTTCGGGCAAGTCGTCGCTTGTCAATGAGGTCATTTTCAAAGAACTGTCGCGCCGGATGAACCACACCCGTACCAAATCCGGTAAACACAAGGAAATCCGCGGCATTGAGGAGATCGACAAGATCGTCGATATCAGCCAGTCGCCGATCGGACGCACGCCGCGTTCGAATCCGGCAACATACACCGGCGTGTTCACTGATATCCGCGAGCTGTTCGCCATGACGAACGACGCGAAGATGAAAGGCTATACGGCGTCGCGGTTCTCGTTCAACGTCAAGGGCGGACGGTGCGAGGCGTGCCAGGGCGACGGCATTTTGCAGATCGAAATGCACTTCCTGCCCGATATTTTCGTTCCGTGCGACGTCTGCAAGGGGAAACGGTATAATCGCGAAACACTTGCGGTAAAATATAAGGGAAAATCCATCCATGATGTGCTTGACATGACGGTCGAGGAAGCGCTTTCGTTCTTTGACGCCGTGCCGAAGATCAAACGCCGCATCCAGACGCTTTACGACGTGGGACTTGGTTATATCAAGCTCGGACAATCCGCGACGACGCTCTCAGGCGGCGAGGCACAGCGCGTGAAACTCGCGACGGAACTTTCCCGCCGTTCCACCGGAAAAACGCTCTATATCTTGGACGAGCCGACGACCGGGCTGCATACGGCGGATGTCCATCGTCTGATCGAAATGCTTGACCGGCTCGTCGAGGGCGGCAATACGGTGCTTGTCATTGAGCACAATCTCGATGTGATTAAAACGGCTGACTATATCATCGATATGGGTCCCGACGGCGGCAACCGCGGCGGTACCGTGATTGCAAAGGGTACACCGGAGCAGGTCGCAAACACCCCCGGATCGTATACGGGAGAATATCTCAAAAAAATGCTAAAATAGTCTTTACAATCTTATACTTCTGTGGTATAGTTAGAGTATCAAAAAAAGAAAAAGGATGTGTCAGTATGAGCAAATACGTTTGCGCAATCTGTGGCTATGAATATGATCCGGCTGAAGGATGTCCGGATCAGGGCATCGCACCGGGCACCGCTTGGGAAGATGTCAGCGACGACTTTGTTTGCCCGATCTGCGGTGTTGGCAAAGATCAGTTTGAAGAAGCATAATGAAAGCAGGAAAGATAGAGCAAGCCTCTATCTTTTTGCTTGAATGGAATATTTTTTGTTTGGAATGGTAAAGGAGAAAACATATGGCAGCTATTAAATTGGCAGAAGGCATTTACAGCGTTGGCGTGTTCAATCCGAACCTGCGCCTGTTTGACATCGTGATGCCGACTGAATACGGTACAAGCTATAACGCATATCTGGTAAAAGGCGAGAAAACCGCTCTGATTGAAACCGTACATCTGGACTTTTTCGATCAGTATCTTGCAAACATCAAAGAGGTCACTCCGCTTGAGGAGATCGACTATTTGATCATGAACCACAACGAGCCTGACCACTCCGGTTCGGTCGCAAAACTGATGGAATTGATTCCGAATTTAAAAGTTGTCGCTTCGCAGGCAGGCAGCTTGTATTTAAAGAACATCACAAATAACAAATCGCTCGCAGTGACCGTTGTAAAAGACGGCGAGTCGATTGATTTGGGCGGAAAGACGCTGTCGTTTATCAATGCGCCGTTTTTACATTGGCCGGACTCGATGTTTACATATGTGCCGGAGAATGAAGCACTGTTCTCCTGCGATTTCTTGGGTTCGCACTACTGCGAGACCACCATGCTTGACACATCGATTCTGCCGCGCTATAAAGCAGCGTATGACAGCGCGATGCTCGGCTATTACACCGCAATCTTCGGTCCGTTTAAACCGTATGTGTTAAAAGGCCTTGAGAAGTTAAAAGATCTTTCGCTGGCATTTGTCGCAACGAGCCACGGTCCGGTGCTTACAAAAGAAGGATTTTTGCCGGAAGTCATGGAGAAATACCGTGTTTGGAGCACATCGGCAGTCCGTGAAACCAAACAGATTCCGCTGTTTTACTGCAGTGCGTACGGCAATACCGCACAGCTTGCAGAGGCGATCGCTTCGGGTATCCGCGAAACACTGCCGGATGCAGAGGTCGCTTGCTATGATCTGACTGAGCAGAACATGGGTGAGATGGGCGCTTTGTTGAATGCGTCCGACGCATTCTTGGTCGGTTCGCCGACATTAAACCGCGACGCAGTTCCGCCGGTCTGGATGCTGCTTGCACATATCGACGCAATCAACATCGCAAAACGTCCGGCTGCACTGTTCGGCTCCTACGGCTGGAGCGGCGAGGCTTGCAAGAATCTGCGCGCACGTCTTGAGGGACTTAAAGTAAACGTCTATGCGGAGGACTTCCGTGTGACCTTTGTGCCGAGCGAGGAAGAGCTTGCAAATGCGAAAGCATTCGGCGCAGCATTTGCCGCAACACTGGCATAATTTTTAAAAAGAAAGGCGGGAGAACCCATGCATGGCGATCTGCACACACATACAATCCATTCGGACGGCGGGTGCACACCGCGCATGGTGTTTGCCCGTGCAAAAGCGGAAGGGCTTCAGGCTCTTGCGATCACCGATCACGACTATCTGCCTGACCCGGAGCGTGACCGCGCGTTTGCGGAGGAATTCGGGATCTGCTCGATTTGGGGCACGGAGATTTCCGCCTATGATTATGCGCGCGGCCGCCGCGTCCACATTCTTTGCTTTGAGCCGCGCGACCCCGAGCCGATCCGTGTGCTGTGCGAAGAAACGACACGGCTAAGACAGGAAGCGGGTCTTCAAATGGCAGAGCTGATTGCCGCGCGGTATCCGATTTCCGTTGCGGATGTGCAGCGGATGGCAGGGGTATCCGGCAGTATTTTTAAGCAGCACATCATGATGGCGCTGATGCAGGCAGGCTATTCGACCGAGATGTACGGCCCGCTTTGGAAAGAGCTGTTTGACGTGAACACCGGAAGCTGTGTGCGCACCTGCGTACAGCCGGATGTGCGCAAGACGATCGATCTTGTGCATGAAGCCGGCGGACTTGCGGTGATGGCGCACCCGTACACGTATCGAAGCCTTGATTTGCTCGGGGAACTGCTCAGCGAAAAGCGGCTTGACGGTATCGAGGTGTGGCAGAGCAAAACGACGCCCGAACAGGAACAGACGCTTGCCGCTTTGGCGGAGGACGCGGGCATCATGAAAACGGGCGGCTCCGACTTTCACGGACAGTACGGCGCGAAGGTCAGTCCGGTCGGAAAGGGACGCACCCCGCAGGAATCGATTGAATTGATTTTAGCGCATCGGAATCGATAAGAAGGAGAAATTTACATATGACGATTAACTATCGGACACGCGGCACCTGCTCGCGTGCAATCGATCTGACGATCGAGAACGGAATCATTACGCACGTTGCATTCACAGGTGGCTGCAACGGCAACTTAAAAGGCATCTCGCGTCTGGTCACCGGACGTGACGCCAAAGAAGTGGCAGAAACGTTAAAAGGCGTGGACTGCGGCGGCAAGGGAACCTCATGTCCCGATCAGCTTTCAAAAGCAATCGAGCAGGCACTCGCACAGGAATAATGTGAAAAAGAAAAACAACCGGAAGATGTGTCTTCCGGCTGTTTTGTTATTGCTTCATTTTTTCGCCGTATCCTGTCGGAACACGGGTTTAATACGATATACGGGAGATAATCATCCTTATCGTGTGATCTCCACGATGAATTTGCTCGTGTCAGCAGGGTAATACGACTCTGAATATTCAATGACACGGCCGTCCGCAATCCGTCCGATCGACGAGATGAAAAACAGCGGTGAGAAGTCTTTGACCATCAGCCGGCGCGAAATCTTCGGTACTGCTGTGCGGATTTCGATTTCACGCAGAACATGTGTGACAGCAAGACCGAATGACTCCAGTGTCTCATAAAGCGATGCCGATTGAAAATCAATCTCTAAAAGCTGCGGACACATTGCTTTCGGAATATAAACGGTGGTGAGAACAGCAGGGCGTTTCGCAGTATCATCGCCGGCAAAACGAAGACGGCAAAGCTTGATGACAGGAGCGCCTTCTTCCAAGTTCAGTTTGTGCGCGACCGGTTCAGAAGCGGAGATTTCTTCTAAGTTTACGACGATCGTCCGCGGATTCAGACCTTTTTTCTGAAGTTCTGCACGATAACTTGAAATAAACCGTGTGTATTCCTGCTCAAGCTTTGTGTGCTGTACAAAGCTGCCTTTTCCTTTGATACGGTTGATGGTACCGTTTAATGTGAGTTTGGAAAGTGCTTGGCGAACAGTCGGACGGCTGGTGTGGAACAATTCCGCCAATTCGGTCTCGCGTGGAATCTGATCTCCTTCTTTTAATGTTCCGTTTCGAATCATATCCATGACATATGCTTCAATTTCTTCGTATCGGTGCATAACCGTAACCTCTTTTCGCCAAGATTTGCGTACTGTTTTTAAATATTATAATACAATTATATTCAAAAATCAAATAAGAAAAAAGACTACTCCGTTTGGAGTAGTCTTTTTTTCTCAAAATCATTCTCTTCCCTCTTTTGTTATTTACAAAGAATCAAGGTGTTCATTCAAATAACCAAGTAGCAGTTTAGCACGGGAAATCAGAAAAGTCAATAGAATTAAGAAAGTTTCTTAACTGCTTTGCACATTTTTCCGCTTCATTATTAAATCTATGTAAAATTCATCTATTTTAGGTGCGTAAACGCACAAAATATGGTATAATGAGAAAAATGACTTTCGGAGGGATTTGTTTTGAATCACGCAGTTATTGATATTGGTTCGAACACAATGCGGCTTTCTGTATATGCTTGCCCGAAAAGCGGAAATGACATTCGCACATTGTTTTCAAAAAAGGAAATGGCCGGACTTGCAGGATATGTGACAGACGGTGCGTTAACAGAAGAGGGAATCAATCGCTGTGTTTTTGTGCTTAAAAAGTTTCAAGAATCGCTGACTGCAATCAAATTGGAAGGCATTCATGTGTTTGCAACTGCTTCACTGCGAAATGTTTCCAATACAGAAGCAGTGCTGCGTCAGATTGCACGGCGTACCGGTTATGCAGTACAAGTGCTGTCAGGTGAGGAAGAGGCTTTGCTTGATTTTGTGGGAGCAGTGCATTCGGTCGGCATGGACAGCGGACTGCTTGTCGATATTGGCGGCGGCAGTACCGAGCTTACCTCTTTTGAAAATCGTGTTGTGTCCAGTGCGCTGAGCTTGCCGTTTGGTTCACTCTCTCTTTATACGAAAAATGTGTCGAGCATTTTGCCGGATGCAGAGGAACAGGCCAATATTCGGCGCATGGTCCAAAAGGAACTGAAAAAAGTAAAAACCGAAAAGGAAATTTCGGAAATTTGCGGTGTAGGCGGAACCATTCGAGCAGCTTTTAAACTGCACGATCGCTGGTTTGGCGATCCGGAGGAGATGACTGCACAGTCACTCACTGAAATGACAAGCCGGTTAAAAAAACCGGGAAAAGATATCATCCGTACAATTTTGAAAACGGCTCCTGATCGAATTCATACGTTGATTCCGGGTCTGATTGCGCTTCAAACGATTGTGACTGAAACAAACGCAAAAACAATTTATCGTTCAAGCTATGGTGTACGTGAGGGATATTTATATCATCATGTATTAGGAGAACCGATCCAACGGAAAAACGGATGAGCATAAAGAGGTATCATTATGTCAACAAAACCATTTAATCTGGACACAAGCTACACCCAAAACCGCGAACTTTCGTGGCTTCGATTTAACGAGCGCGTACTTGCTGAAGCGGCGGATGCAACCGTTCCGCTGTTTGAGCGCTTGAAATTTGCCGCTATTTTTACAAGCAATCTCGATGAGTTTTTCATGATCCGTGTGGGCAGCCTGTTTGATCTTTCGCTTTTAAAACAGGTCCATATTGACAACAAAACCGGCATGACACCGGAAGAGCAGCTTCGTGCCATTTATGATGCAGTGGCACCGCTTTATAAACGGCGGGACAAGGTAATGGAAGAAATTGAAGAGCAGCTGCGTCTTCATGACATTACACGCGTACAGCCGCGCGATTTGATTGAATCGGAACAGCGGTATATTGAAAATTATTATCGAAATACCATTCGCCCGGTGCTTTCGCCGCAGATTATCGACCCAAGTCATCCGTTTCCGCATTTGATCAATAAAGCGCGCTATATAGCGGTACGTTTCCGTGTGAAGGGAAAAGAAAAAGAGCAATTTGGGTTGATTCCTGTGCCGGATGCACTGCCGCGTGTGATTTTTTTGCCGGGTGCATCTGTGCGCTATATCCTGCTTGAGCAGGTTCTGCTTTCCTATGCAGAGGATGTTTTTTCGATTTATGCGGTTTCGGACAAAGCAGTTATTTGTGTGACAAGAAATGCGGACATCAATCCGGATGACGAGAACTTTGAAGTGGATGACGATTATCGCCACCACATGAAACGTGTGATCAAAAAACGTGCGCGTCTTGCTTGTGTACGGCTCGAGCTGTTTGGCGGAGAAGGTTCGGCGGAACTGCGTGAGTTTTTCATGCATCAGTTGTCGCTGAAAAAAGAGCAGGTGTTTAAAAGCAAAACACCGCTTGATCTTTCCTATGTATACGGCCTTTCCGAGCGCATGACACCGGCGGCAAGAAAGTCGATGACATATCGTCCATTCAAGCCGATGCCGTCTGCGATGGTTAATCCGAATGAGAGCATTACTCGTCAGGTGATGAAACGGGATCTGTTTCTTTCGTATCCATATGAAAAAATGGAGCCGTTTTTGAAACTGGTGGAGGAAGCGGCAGTTGATCCGGCAGTTGTTTCTATTAAAATTACGATTTATCGATTGGCGTCGTCATCCCGGCTGGTAGAAGCGCTCACGAAGGCGTCGGAAAACGGAAAAGATGTAGTGGCGCTTATGGAGCTGCGTGCACGGTTTGACGAGCAGAATAATATCAACTGGTCTGAAACGCTTGAAGATGCAGGCTGCCAAGTGATCTACGGCATGGAGGATTATAAGGTACACTCGAAAATCTGTCTGATTACCCGTCAGGAAAAGGGCAAAGTGCAGTATTTAACCCAAATCGGTACCGGCAACTATAACGAAAAGACAGCAAAGCTCTACACGGACTTTTGCCTGATGACATCCGATCCGGCGATTGGTCAGGATGCCAGCGAGTTCTTTAAAAATATGGCACTTTCCAATTTGAACGGAACGTATCGTGAATTGATGGTCGCACCGAATGCAATGCAGTCGCGGATTATTGAGAAAATTGATGAAATGACACATCTGGCACAATCGGGTCAGGGTGCGCACATTATCATCAAGACAAACTCGGTGACAGACCGTGTATTGATTGACCGGCTGCAGACAGCTTCCGATGCGGGTGTTAAAATCGAGTTGATTGTGCGCGGTATTTGCTGTATTTTGCCGCAGATTCCGGAGAAAACTGAAAACATCACGGTGACAAGCGTTGTCGGACGTTTTCTGGAACATTCACGCGTGTATTGCTTTATGGCAAACGGGGAAAGTGAAGTATACATTTCCTCCGCAGATTTTATGACGCGCAACATGACACGCCGTGTTGAGATTGCCTGCCCGGTGAAGTCCACGCAGATTAAACAGCGATTGATTGACTTTTTGATGACGATGCTGCATGATAATGTAAAAGCACGCCGCTTGATGCGTGATGGTACGTATCTTCAGGTGTCAAACGGTGAAGCGCCGCTTTCGTGTCAGGATGCATTTATGCAGGAAGCCGAATCAAACGCAAAACTGATTGAATCTTCCAAAAATGGATTTTTAAGCAAGCTGTTTTCGCGGTTTAAAAAGGCATGATTCGTTCTCAAATGACAGGATGCACTTTCATGACAGAAAAATGTTTGATTTTCACATAAAAATCGTGAAAATGCCAGTGAGAAAAATAGTGAAAAATTGTGTGTCACGCTGTATAATAGATAAAAGGGCTTAAACGGTTGTTTAATCTCAGAGGTTCGTGTGTGAATACACTCATAACGTCGATATCCGTCATACGGAACAAATCGGCAAACGCCAACCGAAGCGGAGCGTTTTTTCGGAGAGAAATCTCCCGACAGCTGCATGGAATCGTTTTGATGCAGTGTGCCGATTGAAAAAAGCCGCTTCGGTTATTTTGGAGTCCGGCAAAAAAATTTTGCCCGGAAATCATTTCATTCGTTTTATTTTTACCAAAATACAGGAGGAAACAGCATGGAGAAATCTATCTATTTGATTCTGGAAAACGGTACTGTGTTTTGTGGGAAGTCGTTCGGCGCTTCTCATGATGTAACAGGCGAAGTCGTTTTCACCACTTCCATGACCGGATATGTAGAAACATTGACCGATCCGAGCTATTACGGCCAGATCGTTATTCAGACATTTCCGATGATCGGCAATTATGGTGTGATGGCATCGGACTTTGAGGGCGATGTACCGAAACTGAGCGCTTATATTGTGAGAGAATGGTGTCATGATCCTTCCAATTTCCGTTGTGAAGGAGATCTTGACGCCTTTTTAAAAGCCTCGAATGTTGTGGGAATGTACGGAATTGATACGCGTGCGCTGACAAAAATTATCCGTGACTGCGGTGCGATGAATGCGCGGATCACCACCACACTTCCTGAGGATCTGACTCAGATCAACCGTGAAATCCATGAATACCGTGTCAAAGACGCTGTGAAATCCGTCACCTGCAAAGAGGTGCGCGTTTATAAAGCAGAGCAGGAAAAATATAACGTTGTGCTCTGGGATTTTGGTGCAAAAAGAAACATTATCAGAAGCTTGCAGGAAAAAGGCTGCACGGTGACATGTGTGCCGGCGTCTACAACGGCAGAGGAGATCATGGCTTATCATCCGGACGGCATTATGCTTTCGAACGGCCCGGGCGATCCGGCGGAGAATACAACGATCATCGCAGAACTTAAAAAGCTGTGCGAATACCGTGTGCCGACATTCGGCATCTGCTTGGGTCACCAGCTGTTGGCGCTTTCGCAGGGTGCGAAGACAACGAAGCTGCAGTACGGTCACCGCGGCGCAAATCAGCCGGCACGCGATATGGAAACCGGAAAGGTTTATATCACCAGCCAGAACCACGGATATGCAGTAGAAACCTCTACCATTCCGGAGTTTGCAAAAGCTTGCTTTATCAATGCAAACGATCATACAAACGAAGGAATTACCTATTTGAATATGCCGGTATTCTCCGTACAGTTCCATCCGGAAGCATGCGGCGGTCCGCGTGACACCATGTTCCTGTTTGACCGGTTTATTGCAATGATCGATCAGAATCGCTGAGAAAGGGAGGATTTTTTGTATGCCGCTGAATAAAGATATCAAAAAAGTATTGGTTATCGGCTCCGGCCCGATTGTCATCGGTCAGGCTGTTGAGTTTGACTATGCGGGCACACAGGCCTGCCGCGCGCTCAAAGAAGAGGGTCTTGAGGTTGTTTTGATCAACTCGAACCCGGCAACCATTATGACAGACGGTGCAATGGCAGATGAAATTTACATCGAGCCGCTGACCATCGATACTGTTAAAAGAATCATTGAAAAAGAAAAACCGGACAGCCTGCTTTCCACACTGGGTGGACAGACCGGCCTTACACTTTCGATGCAGCTTGCAAAAGAGGGTTTTTTGGACGCACACAACGTTCGTCTGCTTGGTGCGAAACCGGAAACAATCGATAAAGCTGAGGACCGCTTGATCTTTAAAGAGACGATGGAGGAAATCGGTGAACCGGTCATTCCGTCTGTGATTGCAAACGATGTGGAAACCGCACTTGAGTTTGCGTCGCGCGTTGGTTATCCGCTCATCGTTCGTCCGGCATTTACACTGGGCGGCTCAGGCGGCGGTATTGCCAACAACGAGGAAGAACTGCGTGAAACTGCTTCCGTTGGTCTGCGTCTTTCCCCGATCACACAGGTGCTTGTCGAGCGTTGTGTCTCGGGATGGAAAGAGATTGAGTTTGAGGTAATGCGCGATGCTGTCGGCAACGTCATCACTGTGTGTTCGATGGAAAACTTCGATCCGGTCGGCGTTCATACCGGCGACAGTATCGTTGTTGCACCGGCAGTCACACTGTCGGATAAAGAGTATCAGATGCTTCGTTCCGCTGCGCTTAACATCATTACCGCAATGGGCATTGAAGGCGGCTGTAACTGTCAGTTTGCACTGAATCCGAACAGCTTTGAATACGCAGTCATCGAGGTGAACCCGCGTGTATCGCGTTCGTCGGCACTCGCTTCGAAAGCAACCGGTTACCCGATCGCAAAAGTGGCGTCGAAAATTGCAGTAGGCTTTACACTCGACGAGATCGAAAACGCTGTCACCGGAAAAACATGCGCTTGTTTTGAGCCGACACTCGACTACTTTGTCGTTAAACTGCCGAAATGGCCGTTTGATAAATTCGTCTATGCAAAACGTACGCTTGGCACACAGATGAAAGCGACCGGCGAGGTGATGGCAATCGGCCAGAACTTCGAAGAGGGCATCATGAAAGCTGTACGCGGTGCAGAGCTTTCTCTCGATACATTGAACCTGCCGAAATTGGCAGAGTGCACCGATGAAGAAATTGACGGCAAACTGTATAATTGCGATGACGAGCGTTTGTTTGTTGTGTTTGAGGCACTCAAACGGAATATTTCCTGCGAGCGCATTCATGAGGTCACCAAAATCGACCTGTGGTTCTTGCATAAACTTGAAAATCTCGTAAAACTCGAGCGCCGTCTTGCATCTGAGCAGCTTACCGAGGAACTTTACCGTATCGCGAAACGCAGCGGCTATTTGGACAGCACCATCCGCCGCTTGAGCGGACAGGAACCGCCGATCAAACTGCACGCTTCTTATAAAATGGTTGACACCTGCGGTGCAGAGTTTGACGCACAGACACCGTATTTCTACGCAACCTTTGATGATGAGGATGAGGCAGGTGCGTTCATCCGTGCGAAAAATTCCGATCGCAAAACCGTTATCGTATTCGGTTCCGGCCCGATCCGTATCGGTCAGGGCATCGAGTTCGACTATGCGTCGGTTCACTGTGTGTGGGCGCTCAAAAAAGCAGGTTTTGACGTTGTCATCATCAACAATAACCCGGAGACTGTTTCCACCGACTTCAACACAGCAGATCGTCTGTACTTTGAGCCGCTGACACCGGAAGATGTGATGCACGTCATCAATGTGGAAAAACCGTATGGCGCAGTTGTGGCGTTCGGCGGTCAGACTGCAATCAAACTGACAAAGCATCTGGAAAAAGAAGGTGTACGCATTCTCGGCACATCGGGCGATTCGATCGACTTGGCAGAGGATCGCGAGCGGTTTGATGCACTGCTTGAAGAGCTCAACATCAAACGTCCGCGCGGCTGTTCTGTTATGACAACCGAGGAAGCGCTGGAAGCAGCGGAAAGACTCGGTTATCCGGTATTGATGCGTCCTTCGTATGTGTTGGGCGGTCAGAACATGATCATCGCGTTCAGCGAAGCGGACATCAGAGAATATATGAAAATTATTCTGTCGCACAACATCGAAAACCCGGTGCTCATCGACAAATATATGATGGGTATTGAGCTCGAAGTTGACGCAATCTGCGACGGAAAAGACGTCTTGATTCCGGGCGTTATGGAGCACATCGAGCGTGCAGGCGTCCACTCGGGTGACTCGATCGCCGTATATCCGGCATGGAACCTCACAAGTGCGCAGCAGAACCGTCTGCTTGAATACACCAAAATGCTGTCGCTTGCACTGAATACAAAAGGTCTTGTCAATATTCAGTACGTCATGCACGAGGGTGAAATCTACGTCATTGAGGTGAACCCGCGTTCGTCCCGTACGATCCCGTATATCAGTAAAGTAACCGGCGTACCGATGGTCGATCTGGCTGTTCGTGCAATGCTCGGTGAGTCGCTTGACAGCATGGGTTATGGTACAGGCCTGTATCCGGTTCCGCCGTATATCTGCGTCAAAGTACCGGTATTCTCGTTTGAGAAGCTGGCTGATGTTGACGTACAGCTTGGTCCGGAAATGAAATCGACCGGTGAGGTTTTGGGTATTGGCCGTTCGCTTGACGAAGCACTGTATAAAGGCCTTGTTGCAGCAGGCTATAAGATGCAGTGTGAGGGCGGCGTTCTCGTCACTGTAAAAGATTCCGATAAAGGTGAGATTGCCGATGTAGCACGCCGTTATGCGGATCTTGGCTTTGCACTGTATGCAACCGAGGGCACTGCATCCGTGCTGCGTGAAGCAGGCCTGATCGTCAATGCGGTGAAGAAAATCCACGAATCTTCGGAAAATACGAAAACGCTTCTGGAAAGCGGTCGTATCAGCTATATCATCTCGACTTCCGCAAAAGGCCGTCTGCCGGCAAGAGACAGTGTAAAACTGCGCCGCAGAGCTGTGGAACTGGGTGTTCCGTGTCTGACTTCGCTCGATACCGCAAGCGCACTTGCAGAGAGCCTCAAGAGTGGATTCACCGAAAACAACACAGAGCTTGTGGATATCAACCACATGAACACACCGCGCGGTATTTCGGAAAAATCGGTAAAACAGATTTCGTTTACAAAAATGCAGGGATGCGGAAACGACTATATCTATATCAACTGCATGGATGAGGAAATCGACAATCCGGAAAAACTTACACTGACACTCGCAGATCGTCATTATGGCGTTGGCGGTGACGGTGTCATCCTCATCTGCCGTTCGGATGTTGCAGCTGCAAAAATGCGTATTTTCAATACCGATGGCAGTGAGGGCAAAATGTGCGGCAACGGTATTCGCTGCGTAGGCAAATACCTGTATGACAACCGCATTGTCAATTCTGACCGCATTGCAGTCGAGACATTAAGCGGTGTCAAAGACCTTTCGCTCAATGTTGTGGATGGAAAAGTTGACAGCGTTTGCGTCAATATGGGCAAGGCAGAGCTGGAGCCGGATCGCGTACCGGTGATGCTGTCCGGAAAAGCGATTATTAACGAACCTGTGATGATCGGCGGAACACGCCAGTATATCACATGTGTATCGATGGGCAACCCGCACTGTGTTGTGTTCTGTGATGACGTTGACAGCCTGGATCTTGCAGGAATCGGTCGTACTTTTGAAAAGAACACATTGTTCCCGCAGGGCGTGAACACAGAGTTTGTTCAGGTGATTGACAAGAAAACAATCAAAATGCGCGTTTGGGAGCGCGGAAGCGGCGAAACACTTGCTTGCGGTACAGGTGCTTGTGCATCGGCTGTTGCAGCAGTAC
Organism: Merdimmobilis hominis; assembly: GCF_016901855.1. Lineage (GTDB taxonomy): Bacteria > Bacillota > Clostridia > Oscillospirales > Ruminococcaceae > Paludihabitans. The sequence continues at coordinate 135,756 of NZ_JACJKY010000007.1, forward strand.
TCAATGGCTTCTGCGAGAAAAACGCAGACATTACTGTGAAACTGTCCGGCGGCGAACTGGTCATCCGCTACAGCGATGATGCAGTCTTCATGACCGGTGAGGCAAAAACTGTATTTACCGGCGAAGTGGAAGTTTCGTTATAAAAGATCTTTGATCGAACAAATAGAATCAGCAGAAAATGCAGAAATGTGTTTTCTGCTGATTTTTTTATTTGATAAAAAACGAGTCGAAGAGGGCAAAATCCATTAGAAAAGCATGCGTCAAAGCCCGATATGACGGGCTTTCTCGAAAAAAATAAAAAAAGTCAAAAAAAATGCAAAAAAGGGGTTGACTTTTCGATTCCTATGCGGTATAATAACAAACGTCGCTGAGAGATACAGCAACAAACCAGCAATCAAGTGGGAGCATAGCTCAGCTGGGAGAGCATCTGCCTTACAAGCAGAGGGTCACAGGTTCGAGCCCTGTTGTTCCCACCACTTGGCCCGCTAGCTCAGTTGGTTAGAGCGCTAGCCTGTCACGCTAGAGGTCGTCGGTTCGAGCCCGATGCGGGTCGCCATTTGCCTCTGTAGCTCAGTCGGTAGAGCAGAGGACTGAAAATCCTCGTGTCGTTGGTTCGATTCCGACCGGAGGCACCATTTAGTGGTCTGTCACAAGGTGACAGCACTGAATATGCGGATGTAGCTCATCTGGTAGAGCGCCACCTTGCCAAGGTGGAGGTAGCGAGTTCGAGCCTCGTCATCCGCTCCAGAATGAAAACGCCTGAACAAACGTTCAGGCGTTTTTTCGTATACAATGATTAACGTGAAAAGGCGAACTCATAGAAGGTATTGACTTTTGCTGTTTTTGTCATATATACTATATAACTGAGTTAGTGGTAGCTAATCATGCTGCCGTTTATTTTTGTATAGAAGTTAGTGATTTCTAACTAACGAAAATTAAAAAAGCAAAAAAACATAACATCTGTGTTCCAAGAGAAAGGGTGAATCAGCAATGATGATCAATAAACGATTGATTCGTACCGTACGCAAAAGTAAACGATATATTGCGGCAAATGTGGCCTGTCAATGGATTTCACTTGCTGCCAACATTGCAATGACGGGATGTATTACGATTTTTCTTTCGAAACTGTTTGCACATACAGCAGATATGAACGTGTTTCTTGTCACTTTAGCAGTTGCAGCAGGCGCATTGCTTGTGCGGTTTGTATGTACGGCTGCAGCGAGCAGAATGAGCTATCTTTCTGCAAAATCGGTAAAAAGAACACTGCGTGAAATGATTTATCAAAAACTTCTGCGGCTTGGTACGTCGTATAAAACACACGTCAACACTTCTGAGGTCGTACAGGTTGCTGTTGAAGGCGTGGAACAGCTCGAAACATATTTTGGCGCATATCTTCCGCAGTTCTTTTATGCCATGCTTGCGCCGCTCACGCTGTTTATCGTGCTGAGCTTTATCAGTTTACCTGCTGCGATCCTGCTGTTTTGCTGTGTGCCGCTGATTCCGGCGGCGATCATTGCGGTGCAGCGGTGGGCGAAAAAGCTTCTTTCAAAATATTGGGGACAGTATACAGCGCTTGGCGATACCTTTCTTGAAAATCTGCAGGGACTCACAACATTGAAAATCTATCAGGCAGATGCGTTCAAGCAGGAGGAAATGGACCGTGAATCCGAACGTTTCCGAAAAATTACAATGAAAGTGCTCACCATGCAGTTAAACTCCATCACAATCATGGATTTGATTGCATACGGCGGTGCGGCAGCGGGAATTATCATGGCGGTCACACAGTACGCGGCAGGAAATGTCGATTTGGCTGGATGCTTGTTTATCATCTTGCTGTCGCTGACTTCTTCATTCCGATGCGTCTGCTCGGCTCGTTTTTTCATATCGCAATGAACGGAATGGCGGCGAGTGAAAAAATCTTTCGTTTGCTCGATTTGCCGGAACCGGCTGATAAAAGTGAGATGCTGAACGGATCGTATCACATCGAATGTGAAAATGTATCGTTTTCTTATGAAAAAGACCGCGAGATTCTGCATGGGATTCAGATGACGTTTGAAGAAAAGCAATTTACAGCGATTGTCGGCGAATCCGGAAGCGGAAAATCGACGATTTCTTCGATTCTGATGGGCAGAAATCAATCGTATTCCGGCTCTGTGACGATTGGCGGAAAAGAACTCAAAGCGTTAAATGAAGCCGATCTGATGGCCGCATATCACCTATATGGCACCCTTCCTAAGATTGAGAGCGCCGAGATGATGTTCTCGGCCTCCCGATCCCGCCGCCTGCAGATCGTGCCGGTCATCCAATCTTTTGCCCAGCTTGAAAAGAACTATGGCAAGGAAGGGGCCGAGATTATTGTGGACAATACCCAGCTCACCATCTTCGGCGGCTTTGCGCCTAACAGCTCCTCGGCGGAAGTGCTGTCCAAGGCCCTGGGGAGCCGGACGGTCATGTCCGGATCGGTCAGCCGGGGGAAAAACGATCCATCCCAATCCCTGCAGATGATGGAACGGGCGCTCATGACACCGGATGAACTTAAGAGCATGCCAAAAGGCCAGTTTATTGTGATGAAGACCGGCTTCTATCCCATGAAGGTCAGGCTGAAGCTGTTCTTCAAATGGGGCATCCAGTTTGAAGAAGAATATGCTGTGGAGGAAAAGGGCAACCGGAAGGTGTCCTATGCCGAGAAGCAGGAGATCCTGGACGGGATCGTGAAGAAGTACCACCCGGAATGGCTGATGGAGAATGCGCCGCCAGCAGAAGCCATTCCACCGGCAGGAGGCCAGACTCAGGCCATGACAGAGCGAAATGAGCCATCCTCCAGGGAGAAAAGAAAAGGCGGCGGCACAGGGCTGCGGACTGCGCCAAGAGCTGCCAGACCGGAACGTAAGGCGGAAGAAGGCATACAGGAAAGCCGGATGCTCCATCCGACAAAATCTACGGAGGTAAAGGAAGATGGGTAGGCTTAATTTTCTCTACCGCATGGAGCTGCCGCACCGGGCTGTGGCAGTCTATCTGTATCTATATGACCGGGCCAACCGGGATGGGGAATGCTGGCCCTCCATTCCGACCATTGCCCGTGAACTGAAACTGTCAGAGTCTACGGTAAGACGGGCAATTCAGGATTTGAAAAAAGCGGAGCTTCTCGTCACTGAGCAAAGGTACCGTGCCAGGGGCGGCAAAAGCAGCCTGCTTTTTCAGATTCGGAAATCATGACCGTGTAAAAATACTACCTACCGCCAAGGGGCAACTACGCCCTTTTGGTGAAAGGTGGCACCTGGCATGATGACAGGAGAAGGTGAAATTCCCACTGTAAGAGGGATTTACAGCAGAAAAAGAAGAACAGCAGCCTGAGTGGATCAGACTGCTGACTCTTATTTTTCTGCTTGTATTTCAAAGCAGTATCCGACTTCCCGGACAGATCGGATGATAAAGGGAGCATTGGGAGTCGCCTGGTAGAGCTTCTCCCGTAGGTTGCAGATATGAAAGCCGATGGTGTTGCTTTCGCTGCCAGAGGGGAAGTCTCCCCAAACCTTCTCGTAGATTTGGCTATATGTAAGCACATGCCCTTTGTTGGCCGCAAGCAATAGAAGGATTTCGTACTCCTTTGCGGTGAGCTGGATCTCCTGACGGTCACGGAAAACTTTCCGCTTGCTTGGATAGATTTCAAGACCTGGGAGGGATAGCATCGGCTCCCTGGCTAACTCATATGTTTCTATCTCCGGATGGCATTTCAGGATGGAAAGAATCTCATCGAATGTTTCAGAGTCTTGTTCCTGTATGGAGACAAAGACGTTTTGTTCGAATTGCAGAGTACATTGCTATCAGCCGGTAATGCGCCGAAAGATTCGGGAAGTGATGCGGTTCAGCGGGCCGCGCATGATTGTGCATCATCCGATTATGGTGATCCGGCATATGATCGAAAGCCACAAAGAAAAGAAACGATTGGAGAAAGAGCATGAAAATTAAACAAATATTCTGGATAATGCTTGGGCTTGTTGGTATAGGTCTCGGTGCAGTGGGTGCTGTGCTTCCGCTCCTTCCTGCATTTCCGTTTTTGCTTCTTGCAGCGTTCAGCTTCGCAAAGAGCTCGAAAAAACTCAATGATTGGCTTGTGAACACAAAGCTTTACAAGAAAAATCTTGAAAGCTATGTGCAGGGCAAAGGCATGACGCGCAAAACAAAGATTCGTGTGATGATCACGGTGACCATCTTGATGACAATTGGATTTACCATCATGTTTGTAAAGATGATTTATATTCCGTGTATCATCTTGGGCTGTGTGTGGCTGTTTCACATTCTTTATTTTATATTTGGTGTAAAAACATATGATCCGCAGGCTTAAATCAAAAAAGACGGCACACAATGTGCCGTCTTTTTTGATATGTTATTGAATGGCTTTTTTCTTCCATCGGTTGCCGCAGATGCGGATGACGAAAAAGATAATCCGGAATACCCAGTCGATCGTCATTGCAACCCAGATGCCGAACACCTGCATGCCAAGCATGGTTCCGAGCACATAGCTTAAACCAATGCGGCATAGCCACATGCTCAGCACGGAAACAAACATCGTAAACCGGACGTCGTTCGCAGCGCGCAGACCGTTTGGCAGTGTGAACGCGGTTGGCCAAAGAATACTGCTCATGATGCTGTGGAACAACAGCAGTTCATATGTAATCGAAGCAGTTTCAGCCGAAAGGCTGAACAGCGAAATCAGCGGATTCAAAAGCAGTACGATCAGAAGATTGACCACAATCATCATCGCATATGCCAGACCGGTCAGTTTGAAAATGTACTGTTTTGCTTCTTTGAATTTCTGTGCACCGACGCATTGACCGACAATTGTAATCATGCCAAGGCCAACTGCCGCACCCGGAATGACGGCTACGGACGCAATGCTGTTTGCAACTGCGTTTGCCGCGATGGCAACGGTGCCATAGGATGCAACAAAACCTTGTACGAGAATTTTTCCGATCTGGAACATGCCGTTTTCAAGGCCGTTCGGAATGCCGATTGCAAGAATGTGACGAATGAGTTTAAAATCAAGACGCCAGTGTGTGAGTGAGTCGATTGTGATGCCATGACTGCGGAACCGCAGAAGCCAGAGCATCACGACTGCGCCGAAAATGCGGGAAACGAGTGTTGCAATTGCCGCACCGGCAACGCCCATATTGAAGCCGAAAATCAAGATAGCGTTTCCTGCGATATTGAGCAGGTTCATCGCAACGGAAACAATCATCGTGATCTTCGAGTTTCCCATGGAGCGGAACAACGCCGCGCCGGCATTATATAATCCTAAAAACGGATAGGAAATGGCGGACCAGAAAAAGTACGTCATGCAGTTGTCCATAACGCTTTTGTCTGTATTCGGGAATACAATGGATAAAATCGATTGATTCAAAAACAGGCAGAACACCATGATGATCGAGGAAATGAGAAACACAGAGGCAATGAGTTGTTTTGCTGCTTTGTTTGTGTTTTCCTTGTCGTCTCGTCCGATGAACTGCGAGCAGATGATCGCACCGCCGGTTGCCAATGCGGAAAAAATATTGATGAGTAAAATGTTGATGGAATCAACGAGAGAAACACCCGAAACGGCGGCTTCACCACAGCTTGAAACCATCATCGTATCGGCCATGCCGATCGCGACTGCAAGCACCTGCTCAATGACAAGCGGAATCATCAGCCGCGCAATGTCTTTTTTCGTAAACATGTTTTCGCTCCTTTAAAAACAATAAAACAAAACTCTGCATATTATTTTATTATGCGCCTGTTTTTAAAAAGATGCAATAGTTTTTTATTCGATAAGCGCAAACAAAGGGGATTGCGCTTGCCGAATTCGGCAAACAACGGTATAATAAAGAGAGAAAAAGTAAAAAGCGGGGCGTTTTTTCATGATAAAAGAGCGGGTAATGCATGCATTGAATGAACAAGCACATACGTTCAAAGCCGGCGGCAAGATTTTTCTTCGATTTTTGTATTGGGCAGTAATTGCTTGTGCAGTGGGCTGTGTGATTGGTGCGGTTGGTGCAGGATTTTCGTATGCAATGCAGTATACGACCGGACTGCGCGCACAGCATCCATGGATGATTTGGCTTTTGCCTGTTGCCGGACTGGTGATTGCGCTGCTGTATCGGTTTCATGCCGAGGATCGCCAGGGAACCAATTTGGTGCTGGCTTCGTTGCGGAAAGAAGCGGAAATTCCCGTATCTATGGCGATTTCGATTTTCTTTTCCACGGTGCTTACGCACATGTTCGGCGGGTCGGCAGGACGCGAAGGTGCTGCGCTCCAGCTGGGCGGCAGTCTTTCTGCACAGTTTGGCAGATGGCTTCGTATGAAAGAAGATGACCGCCGGATTTTGACAATGTGCGGTATGAGCGCTTGTTTTGCGGCACTGTTCGGTACGCCTGTTGCCGCAGCAGTGTTCTGCATCGAGGTGATCAGTGTCGGCGTTATGTATTATGCGGCACTTGTGCCGTGTGTGATTTCGTCAGTATCTGCCGCAGTGATGGCGTCTTTGCTTGGTGTTCATGCGGAATCATTCCCGTTAGAGGTGATCGGTGGGATTGATGTTTTAACCATGCTTCGTGTCCTGGTGCTCGGAATGCTGTGCGCGCTTGTGAGCATTTTATTTTGCCGTACCATGCATTTGGCATCTTTTCTCGGAGAAAAAATCAAAAACCGGTATGTACGAATCGTGGTAGGCGGCGTGATTGTCATTGCGGCAACAATGCTGCTTGGAACACAGATGTATTCGGGTGCCGGAATGGATGTGGTTGCACAGGCGATTTCCGGTTCTGCTCGTCCGGAGGCATTTTTGATTAAATTATTGCTCACAGCGGTAACACTTGGTTTTGGCTATAAAGGCGGCGAAATTGTACCGAGCTTTTTTGTCGGTGCGACATTCGGCTGTGTGATGGGCGGATTTCTTAACCTGCCGCCCGGATTTGCAGCGGCGATCGGACTGGCTGCTGTGTTTTGCGGTGTTACAAACTGTCCGCTCTCTGCACTGCTGATGGCGGCAGAGCTGTTCGGTGTCGGAAATTTGTGCTATTTTCTCGTTGCGATCGCCGTGAGCTATCAGCTCTCCGGTTACTACGGCCTTTACAGTAAGCAGAAAATCATGTATTCAAAATACAAACCGGAGTTTATCAACATTCATGCCAAATAAGACGGAGGAGATGCGAGTGGAGTGGATTGTCCCGGTCAAACGGCTTGTGTGTGCGCTGCAAACGGCCGGATTTGATACCGTTGCTGTGGGCGGCTGTGTGCGTGACAGTCTGCTTTGCAAGGAGCCGCATGACTGGGATTTGGCAACGTCTGCGTCGTGGGAGCAGGTGAAAGCCGTCCTTTCGCCGATTTGTGCGGTATATGAAACAGGCACAGCGCATGGCACTGTTACTGCTGTGCTCGATGATGTTCCGGTTGAGATTACGACGTTTCGGATTGACGGGGTGTATCAGGACGGTCGTCATCCGGACGGCGTGACCTTTACAACCGATGTAAATAAGGACTTGGCGCGCCGCGATTTTACGGTGAATGCGATGGCGTTTGACGGAGTGCGGCTGATTGATCCATTTGGTGGACAGGCAGATTTGCGCGCCGGCGTGATTCGGTGTGTGGGAAATCCGGAAGATCGCTTTTTTGAGGATGGGCTGCGGATTGTGCGGGCGCTTCGGTTTGCGGCAACACTTTCCTTTTCGATTGAGCCGAATACTGCGCAGGCAATCCACCGGCAAAAGCAGCGGCTTTCTCTGGTAGCGCCCGAACGGATTGGCAGTGAATTTCAGCGGCTTCTCTGCGGCGTAAATGCCGGTGCGATTCTATCAGACTATTGGGATGTGATCGAACGATTTTTTCCGATTTCGTATTCTGCACAGGCGGTTGATGCACTTTCCCACGCGGCAGCGGATGTGTCGGTTCGATTGGGGATTCTGGGAATTGGTGCGGATCAATCGGGTGAGGAAATGGAAGCGGTTCTGCGTGCCCTTCGATTGCCGCGGCTGCTTTGTGAGGCAGTTTCGTTTTTGTGCGATCATGCGGATTTGACACTTCCGGATACACGAATTGCGGCGCGGAAGTTTCGGTCTGTTTGTGGGATGTATACCGAACAAATGCTGGCGGTTTTGTGTGCATATTCGGCAGCAAACGGAAAAGACGGCGAACAGCAGGCGCAACAGGCGAAGATGCTTGTAGCACTGTCGGAAGCGGCAGATGATTGCGTGTGCCGTGCACAGCTGGCTATAGATGGGCGTACGCTTCAAACAATATGCGGGTTGTCCGGCAGGCAGATTGGTGCGTCGCTTTCAGAGTTGGTGAATGCAGTCATGGAGGAACGCGTGGAGAACACGAAAGAAGCGCTTATACAATATGTGCAGCAAGCAATTACACAATTATAATAAAAGGATACAGCCTGTGGAGATACAATACGCTTCACAGGCTGTATTTTTCTGTACGAACTTTTTTGCATGTGTTCGTCAGGGAGAGTCTAACATCTCAAATGAATAGATATTCGATATAAGCATAACAAAAGATTAGATATATTGAATGATTTATTTTTGCATGATATACTGTCTGGGGAGGTGCAGGTATGGAACTTCGTGTACTGAATTACTTTTTAGCAATTGCAAGAGAAGAAAATTTTACAAAAGCGGCGCAGCAGCTTCATGTTACACAGCCCACATTGTCTCGGCAAATCGCGGATTTGGAGCAGGAATTGGGTGTAAAGCTGTTTGTTCGCAGCAATCATAATATTATTTTGACTGAGGATGGAATGATATTAAAACGCCGTGCACAGGAAATTTTGTCTTTGGCAGATAAAACAAAGCGGGATTTTCTGCAAAAAGATGAATCACTCTCCGGTACGATTTCAATCGGCAGCGGCGAGTTTCGATCGACCGAATATTTAGCAAAAATCATCGCGGCATTCCGTAAAAAATATCCCAATGTCAAATATGAGATATACAGCGGAAACGCAGGAAATATTCGTGATTATATTGAAAGAGGATTGTTGGATATCGGATTGATGTCTGAACCGATTGATATGCGCAAATACAATTTCGTGAGTATGCCGATTAAAGAGCAATGGGGCGTATTTGTTCAAAAGGATTCTCCGCTTTTCAAAAAGGACAGTATAAGACCGGAGGATTTGTCGGGGATGTCGGTTGTAACTGCAACCGGTGATTTCAACCAAAGCCGAATCGGAAAATGGCTTGGTGCGTATAAAGATGAGGTGGAGATTGCAGCAACTGCGAATTTACCGTACAACGAAGCTATATTGGCAAAAGAGAATATAGGTGTAATGCTCAGCATCAATTTAAGCTGTACTTATGAACATCTGCGATTTATTCCATTGCAGCCTGTTTTAGAAGTTTCGACGGCTTTGGGCTGGAAAAAAGATCAGATATTTTCGGCCACAACATCAGCCTTTATCGATTTTGCAGTTCAATACTTGAAAAGCATTTCTGACGATAATATATAAGCATTAGACATTTCATATATCTGAATTTATAATAAAGGTGTTCCAAAATGGAGCACCTTTATTTTTTTCGATCAGAGAGGAACGTTAAAATGACAATGAACGAAGTGAGTGAACGATATAAGATCCCGGTGAAAATCTTAAAAGAATATGAAAGCTGGGGATTATGCGGCGAGATCAAGAAAGAGATGGGATCATGGCACTATGACGACAGTGATATCGAACGCTTAAGTACTATCATGACACTGCACGATATTGGATTTGCCTCTGAGGAGATAGAAAAATATATGCGGCTGCTTGCTGCGGGGACATCCGCCGAAACAGAAAGAATAAAAATACTGGAAGAAAAAAGGAATGGAACGCTTGATGAAATTCATTTAAAGCAACAGCAACTAGATCGTTTGGATTATCTAAGATTTGACATAAAACGCTCGAAAAAAGATATATAAAATTTGATATGAGCGATATGAAATGTACGAAAAGAGGAGATTACTTTATGAAAATGACAGAGAAAGAGCAATTTGAAACGATCAATGTGTTTGGAACAGGAAATCCAAATGAAGCGTTTTCGCAGTATTTTACAGGCAATTCTTTTTTGAATCCGCTGACCAATCCACAGGAGACGGCAGTGTTTCTTGCGAATGTGACGTTTGAACCGGGCTGCCGCAACAACTGGCATATTCATCACGCCAAAAGCGGCGGCGGTCAGATTCTTATTTGCACAGCGGGCGAGGGTTGGTATAAAGAAGAGCATAAACCGCCTGTTTCTCTTACCGCAGGAATGGTTGTTACAATTCCGGCGGGAGTCAAGCACTGGCACGGAGCGAAAAAAGACAGTTGGTTTTCTCATATTGCCATAGAAGTGCCGGGTGAAGATCCTTCAAATGAATGGTGTGAGCCTGTAAGCGATGAAGAATACAGCAAATTGGCGGAAGAGTAATACCAAAGACACATTTTCAGCATCACAAAAGGAGTATCATGATGGAATACACAAAATTAGGAAATTCAAATCTCGAGATATCCCGGATTTGTATGGGATGTATGGGTTTTGGTGAAGCCGGAAACGGTCAGCACAGCTGGACAGTGGATGAAGAGCATTCCCGTGAAATCATTCGAAAAGGCTTAGAACTCGGCATCAACTTCTTTGATACAGCGATCGCTTATCAAAGCGGAACAAGTGAGCAATATCTCGGAAGAGCGATAAAAGATTTTGCAAAACGCGAGAATGTTGTGATCGCAACAAAGTTTCTGCCGCGCACCAATGATGAAATGGAAGCAGGAATCACAGGTCAGCAGCACATTGAAAAAATGCTTGATAAAAGCCTGCAAAATCTCGGAATGGACTATGTGGATTTATACATTTATCATATGTGGGACTACAATACACCCCTTTATGACATTATGGAGGGATTGAACAACGCGGTTAAAGCAGGAAAGGCTCGTTATATCGGAATTTCTAACTGCTTTGCCTATCAGCTTGCACAAGCAAATGCGCTTGCTGAAAAGGAAGGGTTTGCGAAATTCATATCTGTTCAGGGACACTATAACTTGATCTTTCGGGAAGAAGAACGGGAAATGGCAAAACTCTGTCGTGAAGAGAATATAGCGATGACTCCGTACAGCGCACTTGCGGGCGGCCGACTTTCGAAACATCCCGGCGAAACTTCGAAGCGTTTGCAGGAGGATACCTATGCACATTTAAAATACGACGCTGCAGCTGAACAAGATAGGATAATCATTGAACGTGTGGCACAGCTTGCCGAAAAATACGGTGTGTCGATGACGGAAATATCACTTGGTTGGCTGTTAACAAAGGTTACTGCACCTGTTGTGGGTGCAACGAAACTTCACCACATCGAGGGTGCGGCACAAGCGATCGGGCTTGTTTTGACCACCGAAGATCTTGCTTTTTTGGAAGAGCCATATGTTCCTCACAAGCTGGTCGGTGTGATGGCGCAGAATACTCCTGCGGCTGCAAAAGATCAGCATGTATGGTCGACCGGCAGTCAAAAAATCTGAAAGGAGTTTGTAAAGATGGATTTATATAAAACCGATCCTGAATTTGCGCAGCGTTTTTCATATTTTGCATTTGAAGAAGTTGTACACGAAGAAAATCAGCAATTAGATGAAAAAACACGCTATATTTCGATTTTGGCAACACTGATCGGCTGCGGCGGTGTGGAGGCATATCGCGAACTACTGGATTCAGCGTTAGAAAACGGTGTTGCACCGATTGCTGTAAAAGAGATTGTTTATCAGGCAGCTGATTATTTGGGGTATGGAAGAATGCTGCCGTTTTTGAATGCGACAAATGAGATCTTGCGCGAGAGAGGCATATCACTTCCGCTTGACGGCCAATCAACAACCACGATTACAGATCGCCTTGAAAAAGGGATCGAAGTACAGTCGAAAATCTTCGGAGAACACATGAAAGAGGCTTGGAAAACGAGTCATATCAATCGTTGGCTGGCGGCAAACTGTTTTGGTGATTATTATACGCGAAACGGCTTAACACTTGCGGAGCGTGAACTTATGACCTTTTGCTTTCTAATGGCACAAGGCGGCTGTGAACCGCAGCTGATTGCTCACGTCAAAGGAAATCTCAACATGGGAAATGACAAAGATTTTCTTATAAAGGTTGTTTCACAGTGCCTGCCCTATATTGGGTATCCCCGCAGTTTAAATGCGATTTCTTGTATCAATCAAGCAGTGGAACAATAATTTTTTCAGCTTTTGGTTTTTATGGATGAGTTACTTTTACCGTCACGGTCATGGTAAAACGTCAAACACAGCAATGGCCTGTTTGTTTTTCCTCTTTGCTTGATGTCCGTGGGAAAATGAAGCATTCGCAAAATTCTTGTATTGACAAACAAGAGTGTGTACGCTATAATAAAAAAACAACAAAATACCCGCTTGAGGGAGTAGTTTGCACAATGACTGTGTGGTAAGTCAACAAACTGATCGAATGATCTGGCTTACCTTAATGAACGAGACTCATGTATGGTAACAAACGCCATACATAGGTCTCTTTTCTTGACCCGTGTACGGCTTTGATTGCCATGCACGGGTCTTTTTGTTTGAATACATAATTCAGGAGGAAAGAATGAAGGATTTTATGACGGATAGATCTGAGCTTATAAAATTGCTTGGATCGAACAAGGTTACAGGACTTTCATCCGCACAAGTGGAAGCAAACCGTCAAAAGTATGGGGCGAATGTTCTGGAGAGAAAGAAAAACAAATCGTTGATTGCGAGAATCTGAGAATCCGCAACAGAGCCGATGCTGCTTATGCTGATTGGAGCAGGCATTATTGCATTGGGCGTCAATATTTTTCGAGGCATGACCGGCGGTGAAGCGGATTTTTTGGAATGCGCAGGTATTTTCCTTGCCATTTCGCTTTCTGTCATCATCAGTGTGGTTATGGAAGGCAGAAGTGCGAAAGCATTTGAAGCATTATCGAAAATCAGCGAGAACACGATTGTAAAAGCAGTCCGCGACGGAAAAACATTGATGCTGAGTCAGCAGGAAATTGTTGCAGGTGATATTTTAGTTGGAGCGACCTTTGTGCTGCAGGTTGTCTTTATCCAATTTGCAGGAGCATTTTTTGGAACGGTTCCGCTTGGAATCGTCATGTGGGTCAAATTGTTTGCAACAGCATTCAGTGTGATTGTTCTTTCTGAACTTGTAAAACTGGCATACCGCACGATGATGAAAAAAGCGAAAAGTGTTCACGGTGAATAACGGCAAACTATTTTTGAAGCCGAAACGTTTGATGAAATCCTAAACATTGTTTATATAAAAATTAGTGAGAACCTCATTGCGGTGGTGCTCACTAATTTTTATTTTTCAATTCTATTTTCTGCAAAAAATCCTGTGTGATTTTTTCTGTCAGGGGGAGGAGGATTCAATTTTGTCGGCTTCAGATTCGGTCAATACACCATGTTCAACCATTTTGTTGAGTACTTGCCGCTGTCGTTGTTTTGCAAGCTCCGGATTTTTCGTGAGTGCGTAGGCGGAGGGTGCATTCGGGATACCTGCAAGCAACGTGCTTTCAAAATCTGTCATCTCAGATGGAGATTTTTGAAAATATCCCTCGGAGGCTTCGCGGATTGAATAATATCCGTTTCCGAAATAGATTGAGTTTACGTACAGTTCAAGAATTTCTTCTTTTGAATAGTTTCGTTCCAAATCAAACGCAACAAAGAGTTCTGCAATTTTTCGTTCAATTTGTTTTTCCTGTGTGAAATACATGTTTTTTGCGAGCTGCTGTGTGATCGTGCTGCCGCCTTCCGCAAAAGAAAGCGTGCGGATATCGTTGATGATTGCGCGTCCTGTTGCGATCCAGTCAAATCCGCCGTGACTGTAGAATCGGCGATCTTCAACAGAGATGACTGCATCCAAATAAAGATCCGGAAGGTCGTCAAGTGCTGTATAGGATTCTTTTGCACGGATTTCTTCCACCTTTTGTGCGATACTTATATCATCAACGGCTTTTCGGTACATCATATATCCCTTTCCAAAGAAAAACAGAACAATACAGCATCCGAGGAAAAGAATCAAAAATAATATGCGCATCAGCCATTTTTTCATCGGGAATCTCCTTTTCAATTAATTTTATTTTAGTATAGCAGAGGAAAATGACAAGAACATGGCTTTTTCCTAACAAAATCGTCATAGAACGAGAAAATATTTTCCAGATGCTATTGTTTTGCCCTTTTTATGCGATGAGTGAGATCAGCGAGTATTATTTTTTAAAAAGATGCTTGACAAAAGGAGAGTCATCTTGTATACTTTGGTTAGTTAAAACAAACCGAGCATGCGGACGATCTCCGCAATTATTTTTTAAAACAAAGTTAGATTAAACTAACTCGAAGGAGGAAACAATGAGCGTTGTTATTATCGGCGGAAATGAACGAATGGTGTGCCAGTATCAGAACATTTGCAAACAGTATGGATGCAAAGCAAAGGTATTTGCAAAGGAGAACGGACCGCTGCGCAAAAAGCTTGGATGCCCGGATTTGATGATTTTGTTCACCAATACAGTGTCGCACAAAATGGTGAACACCGCGGCGCAGGAAGCGAAGCGGAATAATATTTGTGTTGCGCGTGTACATACAAGCAGTGCGGCTGCACTTTCGAATGTGCTTTCGGAATATGTGAAAACACCGCCCTGCATGCAAAAATAATAAAAAATATCGTACAGGAAAAACCTGTACGATATTTTTTTAATGTTCTTTTTTGGTGCCGTCCGGATTAAACAGCGGCAGATATTCAAGATACTGAATATCGTCGCGGTATTTTGCATCGCCTTCTGCCAAAATTGCCATTCTGCCTGCAACAATGCCGCCCGACTGTTTGACGAGTTTTTCGACAGCGCGCAGACTTTCGCCGGTGCTGATAACGTCGTCGATGATGAGTACGCGTTTGCCTTTCATTTTTGCAGCGTCTTCACTGTCGATATAGAGCATCTGCTTTTTGGCGGTGGTAATTGAGGTGACTTCGGTGGAAACAACCTCTTTCATATACAGTTTCGGTGCTTTGCGGGCGATCAGATAGGTGTTTTCGCCCGACTGGCGTGCCATCTCATGTACCAGCGGAATGCCTTTTGATTCTGCGGTAATCATGATGTCGTGTTCCGGTGCGATTTTCAATAAGTCGCGTGCAGAGTTGACCGTCAGCTCCACATCACCGAAAATAACAAATGCACCGATATACAGCTCGTCGCTGACTTTGCAAAGCGGCAGTCTGCGGGTTAATCCTGCAACCTGCATTTCATAAAATTGCTCCATGAAAAAGCCCTTCTTTCTTGGAAGTTGATAGTATCAGTATAGCACATGAAAACAAAAAAGAAAAGAGAACCGGCCGGAATCTCCAATCGGTTCTCTTTATTTAGATTCGCTGTTTTTTCATGCACAAAAGCAATCAGATGACGAGGGTGATGATACGCAGTGCAAACAATGCAAAGACGATATACATAATCGGGTGAATATCTCTCCATTTGCCGGTGCACAGTTTGACAAGAACCCAAGCGAGCATGCCAAACATAATGCCGTTTGCAATCGAATAGGAGAATGGCATCATGATGACTGCCAGGAAGCCGCCGATGACGTCTGCCATGTCGCCTTCAAATTTCATTTTCAGAACGTTCGAAAGCATGAACAGACCAACAACGATCAGAGCCGGTGCAGTTGCAAAGCCCGGGATAACGCTGAAGATCGGCCAGAAGAAGATTGCCAGCAGGAAGAATACTGCGGTGGTGACAG
This sequence comes from Merdimmobilis hominis, assembly GCF_016901855.1. GTDB lineage: Bacteria > Bacillota > Clostridia > Oscillospirales > Ruminococcaceae > Paludihabitans. The sequence continues at coordinate 151,499 of NZ_JACJKY010000007.1, forward strand.
CGGTCAGACCGGTGCGGCCGCCTTCTGCAACACCTGCGGAGCTCTCTACGTAGCTTGTAACGGTGGAAGTACCGAGGCAAGCGCCTGCGACAGTACCGATTGCGTCAGAAAGGAGCGCACGGCCTGCGCGCGGCAGAGCGCCGTCTTTGTCGAGCAGGTTGCCTTTGTTTGCAACGCCGATCAATGTGCCGACGGTGTCAAACAGGTCAACGAACAGGAATGCAAACACAATGACAGCAAACTGCAGTACATTGTTGATCATAAAATTAAAGTCGAATTTGAATGCGGTTTCACCCAGCGTACCAAAGTTCGGCAGGAAATCGCCGATGCCTTTGATCTCCGGAATGAGGGAATACATGCCGACTTCCGGATTGACAACATACCAGCCGCCGAGCTGTGCAAAGATGCCCAAGATCCATGTTGCGAGGATGCCCCAAAGGATAGCGCCTTTGACTTTGAAGTGCATCATGATGGCAATGAGAACTACGCCGATGAGTGCAAGTGCAACCGGTGCAGTACCGATATCGCCGAGAGCGACGAGTGTGCTTGCATCTGCTTTGACGATATCCGCATTCTGCAGGCCGATGAATGTAATGAACAGACCGATACCTGCGGTGATGCCGTATTTTAAGTTTGCCGGAATTTTGTTGACGAGTGTTTCACGGAATTTGAACAACGACAACAGGATGAAGATGATGCCTTCCACCAAAATTGCGGTCAGCGCAACCTGCCAAGCATTCGGCATGTCTTTTAATTCGCCGAGGCAGATAGTGTACGCAAAATATGCGTTCAAGCCCATGCCGGAAGCGAGCGCGATCGGGTAGTTTGCAAACAGACCCATGATGAGGGTTGCCAGTGCAGCAGACAATGCGGTTGCAAGGAACACGCCCTGTGCGTTCATGCCTGCGTCACCGAGCATGGTCGGGTTGACGGCCAGAATATAGGCCATTGCGAGGAACGTGGTAATACCGGCCGTAACTTCGGTTTTGGTATTGGTACCATGTTCATTCAGTTTGAAAAACTTCTCCAAGGTTTCCACTCCTTATAAAAATAGTACAAATAAAACAGCGAAAACCGATCCACAAAAACATCGGGTCGGTCCATACAATCGTATCATAACACAGCGTTTTTCATTTTGCAATGATTTATTCATATTTTTTATGCACGCTTCGACAAAAATCCCCGCTTTTAATGAACTGCCCCAGATTGAGCGGACAGGAGAAAAAAGCCCCTGGTAGGAAAATATTGAGTTTTAGGAGGAGTGGCGGAGCGTGAGCGGCGCCACTCCTGTTTTGTACTGG
>NZ_JACJKY010000061.1 GCF_016901855.1 Merdimmobilis hominis
CTTCGTAACTAAACTGGTATTTTCCCATTTTTCTTCAACTCCTTGACTCTTTTATTATACATCAAGGTGTCCTATATTTTAATGTCTACTTTTTAGGTATCATATCAAACTACTCATCAATAAATTCCATGATGTCATCGGCAGTGCAATTCAGAGCCTTGCAGATTTTGCCGATCACTTCAACTGTCACATTTTCGCCTCTGTTCATTTTGGTGATTGTGTAGTTGCTAATATTCGCTGCTGTTTCAAGGTCTTTTTTCTTCATATCCTTGTCAATCAACAACTTCCACAGTTTTTTATAACTGACAGTCATAGCGATTACTCCGTTCTAATATGTATTATGTTTTTGTCATACATCTGCAGAGAAAAAGATGCAAACAAATACACAGATAATATTATAACAAATTTTCATGAAAATCACAATAGAAAATAAAGCGAAACATTTATTTTTGCTAAAAAATTTATAAATACTATATATCGGTCTTTTCTCTTTCTGCTGTAATCTCTCTTAAAGTGGGGACTTCAAGGCGGCTCACAATGAACCGCCCCTCAGTCCACAAAAAAGACAGACTGCTCCCTTGTGAGTAAAAATAGATTTTTTAAAGCAAATAATATCGATTCGAGGTCGCGCTTCCATTTTCACGGTAGTGCGGCTCTTTTCGTATAAGACCTGCTTTTTCTAAGTCTTTGACTGCTCGTTTTACAGTGCTGCGGGAGAGCGACAGATCTTTTGCAATGGTGTTAA
>NZ_JACJKY010000062.1 GCF_016901855.1 Merdimmobilis hominis
TAACAAAGGAGCCTACCACAACCGAAACAGGTTCCAGAGAACGTACCTGCTCCATCTGCAAATATACGCAGGAAGAGACGATTCCGGTTCATGAACACAGCATCCATGACGAAGCATGGAAATATGACGAAACCGACCACTGGCAGGAATGCTCCTGCGGCGAAAGGTTGAATGTGGCCACCCATACCTACGGCGATTGGAAAGTAACCAAAGAGGCCACCGAGACTGAAGCGGGTTCCAGAGAGCGTGACTGCACGGTCTGTGAATATGTGCAGGTTGAAATCATCCCGGAGATCGGGCATGAGCACGGCATCCATGATGAAACGTGGAAATATGACAAAACCCAGCACTGGCAGGAATGCTCCTGCGGTGAAAAGCTGAATGTGGCAAACCATACCTACGGCGATTGGAAAGTAACCAAAGAGGCCACCGAGACTGAAGCGGGTTCCAGAGAGCGCGGCTGTGCGGTCTGTGAATATGTGCAGACTGAAGCCATCCCTGCAACGGAAACCGGAGAGCCAACCGATTCGACTGATCCGACCGATTCATCCGATTCGCAGGGTCAGCAGGATCCTTCCGGCGACACCGGCAGCCCCCAGACCGGGGACAGCAGCAACATGATGCTGTGGATCAGCCTGATGCTGGCCTCCTGCGGCGGCGTGCTGGGAATGCTGCTTTACAGGCGGAAAAAGGCGGCGGCC
>NZ_JACJKY010000063.1 GCF_016901855.1 Merdimmobilis hominis
ACCACCGTCCGGCCGCTGCATTGGGTTACAGAAGCCCCGTTCAGTTTAAAACCGAACGGGGCTTCTGATAAATATTCTTTTTACTGTCTACTTTCTCTTGACAAGTGCACAGGGGTGTGGTCTGCTTCCTCTTTTGCGTGCGATCGTATGTGTGAAAGGGTACAGACCATCATCATATAAAATCAATGCAATGATTAAAAAATATGCGCGAATATGGCTGATTCGGATGCTCTGCTTGGTTTCAACTGAATATTTGTAAAAAGAAGTATATCTTTATCATTATTATATATAACAAAAAATATTTTGTCAATGCATTTTTGATATCTTGTTTTAAAATAATGGTATTATATTAAAATATTTTAGATAATTTAAAGTGAAACAATAAAAATAACATCCAGTTAAACTGTGCGATTTCACAATTCAACTGGATGCATTTTGTGGGGAGTCTGTATTTTGCTTTCAAGACAAGCTTGCGCGTAAATCAATCAGAACCGCACATACTGCGCAGAAATATAGCCTTTTGTACCATCTTTGAGTGTGACAGCATACCATCCGTTCTGCGATTCACCGTGTACCGTAAATGAATCACCGCGGTTTACGTGCGTAAGAATCGAGGAAGAGGTGGAAGCGAGCGAACGGATGCGCACACGATCGCCGGTGGAATAACCTGTTTTGGTTGCAGGCGTGCTCGGCG
>NZ_JACJKY010000064.1 GCF_016901855.1 Merdimmobilis hominis
TATATAGAGGAACCCCATCATTCCCACGTTGTAGGGGGCCGCCCGACCAGTCTGAATTTCTCGCAATTCAGACTGATCGGAGGTAAAACAGCGTGGACGCTGATAAAAAGAGAATATGGATTCGCGGCCAATATGTTGAGGTCACGGATGAAGTGTACCGGGCCTACATGCAGGGCGACCGGAAAATGCGCTATTTTGAGAACGATTTGAAAACCGAGCGGTTCGTTCTCGGAAAGGAGGGCCGAGTGGTGCAGATCATCCCCAGCCGCGAAGATTCTTTGGACCGGCTGGTGGATGAAAATGCCCAGCAATTCTCCGATGAGCAGGAAAGTGTGGAGAGCGTGGTGCTTCACAAGCTGGAAGTGGACAGGCTACATACCGCGCTTTCCCTGCTGACTCCAGAGGAACGTGCGCTGATCCAGGCGCTGTTCTTTGAGGAAAAAACAGAACGGCAATATGCAGACGAGCTTGGCGTGTTCCGTAATGCTGTTCATGTTCGGAAAATGAAGGTCCTTAAAAAGCTCAGAGCTTTGTTGGAAGGCTCCATAGAGACCCCCTGATTATCCCAAAGAGCCTATAAATACGGGCAAATCCCTGACCCGGCTGCCCCTGCCGGGCCGGGGATTTTGCTTGTTGGGGCATATCCCCAAACCCTTGTCTCAAT
>NZ_JACJKY010000065.1 GCF_016901855.1 Merdimmobilis hominis
ATTGAGACAAGGGTTTGGGGATATGCCCCAACAAGCAAAATCCCCGGCCCGGCAGGGGCAGCCGGGTCAGGGATTTGCCCGTATTTATAGGCTCTTTGGGATAATCAGGATTGCTCTATGGAGCCTTCCAACAAAGACCTGAGTTTTTTAAGGACCTTCATTTTCCGAGCATGAACAGCATTGCGGTACACGCCAAGCTCGTCTGCATATTGCCGTTCTGTCTTTTCCTCAAAGAACAGCGCCTGGATCAGCGCACGTTCTTCTGGGGTAAGCAGGGAAAGCGCGGTATGTAGCCTGTCCACTTCCAGCTTATGAAGCACCACGCTCTCCACACTTTCCTGCTCATCGGAGAATTGCTGGGCATTTTCATCCATCAGCCGGTCCAAAGAATCTTCGCGGCTGGGGATGATCTGCACCACATGGCCCTCCTTTCCGAGAACGAACCGCTCAGTTTTCAAATCGTTCTCAAAATAGCGCATTTTCCGGTCGCCCTGCATATAGGCCCGGTACACTTCATCCGTGACCTCGACATATTGGCCGCGAATCCATATTCTTTTTTTATCAGCGTCCACGCTGTTTTACCTCCGATCAGTCTGAATTGCGAGAAATTCAGACTGGTCGGGCGGCCCCCTACAACGTGGGAATGATGGGGTTCCTCTATATA
>NZ_JACJKY010000066.1 GCF_016901855.1 Merdimmobilis hominis
ATCAGATTGAATCGGTAACGCTTGTTTCCTACTATCATCAGTATGATCCATACGGAAACCTGCCTGCCGACGAGAGAGAATATCATTCTGAAAAGGAGATCACCGGCACTCCGCTCGCACAGCAATATATCGATGCAATCTTCGAAACACCTGTTGCGCTTCAGGAGTATTCGAAGCTGGAAGAGGAGCATTTCAAATACATGGGCGGGCTCTATTCTACTGCAAGTGAAGTCCGCATCACCGTCACCAATGTCGGCGATGACTATCCTGTCAATCAAAGGGAGTTTGCCATCTCGTGCAACAATGAACTCGAACTGTGCGATGTCCCGGAAGTGTTTCTCTCCTACGATTACACCATGGACTATCGCCGCAAACAGTTTGAAGAAAACAGCGCACGCGGCGTTCAGGAAGAGGTCAAAGAATCGGAACGCTATGTCTTCACCGTCCCAGGAACCGAACTCTTCACCACCGGATTCATCAAAAAACAGCTTGGTATAGGTGAATAACGTGATTGTTCTTTTAAAAGAAGGTGCCTCCCATGACAAAAACAAACAAACGAAATCTTATCATTGTCGCCGTTGTTTTGTCGGTCGCATTGATCGCAGCAGTCTGCGTTTCCGTCTTTT
>NZ_JACJKY010000067.1 GCF_016901855.1 Merdimmobilis hominis
TTTTTACAACAATGAGCGAATACAGCTCAAGACAGGACAAACCCCGATGGAAGTCCGTTATGCTTATGCTGCATAACAGGTGTCCACAAAAAATGTCTACTTGACAGGGAGCGTGTCATTCTAAAGTCCTGTTAATGGGACACCTCTTTTGATATGATAAAAACAAGATCGTTGAATGTCAAAAGGGGGAGAAGCATGCGACGAGTTTCACTTTTCGTGGACAGTGTCTTGAACAGTGGGCAAACAGGGAAAACATCAATTTACTGTCTGTACAAATCAGGATATCGTCGGCTTCAAGAAGGAGAAATTCTGTATGGAGCGCAAATGGAAACATATCGTGTATTGGCGTTTTTTCCGGTGCGTGGAAGCATCAGTGCAGGTGAACCAAAAGCGTTTATCACAATTGACAAACCGTTTCCGCAGGATCAAGTCGGCAGTATTTTGTTCACAAATGAAGCAGATGCCAAACGGCATGCAGCAGAATAAAAAAGAACGGATATCGTTTGATATCTGCACCTGTAAAATGAAAGTAGACACTCACAAAAGTGTGGGTGTCTACTTTTTTCGTAGTAAAATAAGAGAAAAAGGAGGAATAGGAATGGGAAAGAAAGGGACACCAC
>NZ_JACJKY010000068.1 GCF_016901855.1 Merdimmobilis hominis
TATCAAGGCTTTTCGGCATTTTCAGGGCAAGTTTTTCAGCATAGATTCTATAGATGCCAAACGGCAAAAATCCTATACTGACAGGACTTGAACCCACAAATAGCAAAAATCACACCGAAAGGCGTATGGAAAGTTAAAATCCATACGCCTTTTTCTTTTGCCCAAAAGCACTATTCTCCTCTCTGTTTCCATACTGCAATTAAATATTAACACATCATTTAGAGCCTTCGGTTTTTGATTATCACAGCAAAAACTGAAGGCTTTTTTTATTGAAAGGAAAAAGTCATGTATTTTACGGAAACACCTTCCCTACGGGAAATTGAAAAGGCTATGAAAATGGTTCCGAATTTTACTCCAAGAGGACACGGCGTAGTAATTCTCTGCAAACATGAATTTGCCGAAAAGAGTTGCATTGGCGATTCTCAAAAAGAAATACTTGCAAGAACTGTGTCGCGGATAAATAATCCGCTGTTTCAAAAGCGGTTCCAAAAATATATAAACGAAAGTGAGACGATCCCTGTGAATTTCAGAAATTCAAAACACAGCACCACCTTTACAGACGCAATCAAAAAAAAGAACAAAAGAGATTATAT
>NZ_JACJKY010000069.1 GCF_016901855.1 Merdimmobilis hominis
AATTACTTTGTACCGGAGTTCTTTGCATCCCACCTTTCGCACTCTTCCCGAAAAGCCCGTAATACCTCGTTTTCCATTTCTAATTGGCGTATCTTTTCTTCGGGTGTGTTCGGCTGCGGCTTTCTCGGTCGGCCTCTTTTGCGGGTACTTAGTCCTTCTTCTCCTCGCTTTTGGTAGTCCTGAAACCACTGCTTGAGCATACGGTATTGGATACCGGTTTCTCTCGTCAGATCAGCAACGGATATACCATCCTCAAAGTGGCGTTTAATTACTTTTAGCTTGTATTCTGCTGAGTAATATTTGGTGTTTTTTAGCGATTCCTTGCCTTTTTGACGGTAGTCGCGAAGAATGTAACACAGATAGCTTTTGCTGATGTCATATTCCTCACAAATCGCTTTTAATGTCTTATGGTTTTCCTCATGCTCTCGAATGATGGTAATCTTTTCTTCGTAACTAAACTGGTATTTTCCCATTTTTCTTCAACTCCTTGACTCTTTTATTATACATCAAGGTGTCCTATATTTTAATGTCTACTTTTTAGGTATCATATCAA
>NZ_JACJKY010000070.1 GCF_016901855.1 Merdimmobilis hominis
CACTAAGTTTTTTACAGAAAAAGAACTTTTCTTCCCGCGCCGAGAATGACCATGATCAACACCATCCCGCACCAAACGGTGCGGGATGAATTACATCCGGGTTTAACCCGCACCTGCGGTGGGCATAACGCGCACTGAGTTTTTTTACAGAAAAAAACTTTTCTTCCCGCGACGAGAATGACCATGATCAACACCATCCCGCACCCAACAGTGCGGGGTGAATCACATCCGGGTTTAACCCGCACCTGCGGTGGGGCAACTCGCGCATTAAGTTTTTTACAGAAAAGAAATTTTACCGCCCGCGCCACCTGCGGTGGGGCAACTCGCGCACGAAAGTTTTTTGGAGAAAAGAAGTTTTATCTCCCGCGATCAAAGTCACGATAAACAACAACACCCCGCACCAAACGGTGCGGGGTGAATCACATCCGGGTTTAACCCGCACCTGCGGTGGGCAACTCGCGCACTAAGTTTTTTACAGAAAAAGAACTTTTCTTCCCGCGCCGAGAATGACCATGATCAACACCATCCCGCACCAAACGGTGCGGGA
>NZ_JACJKY010000008.1 GCF_016901855.1 Merdimmobilis hominis
CAATGAGCGAATACAGCTCAAGACAGGACAAACCCCGATGGAAGTCCGTTATGCTTATGCTGCATAACAGGTGTCCACAAAAAATGTCTACTTGACAGGGGGCGTGTCAATTTCCTGTCCAAATTATAGTACAGAATTGCTGTTTCATCAACTCCTTTACGCAAAAAGCATGGCTGTGATCCATGCGCTCATACACGCACCGATCAAATCACCGATCAGTGCACACGGAATCGCATGTGCTGTCTGTCTCACCTTCGCTGCACCAAAATAGACGGCAACCGTATAAAACGTCGTTTCCGTTGCACCCATCATCACGGATGCTGTTCGTCCTGCAAGACTGTCTGCACCCACCTGCGAAAGTGTATCCTCAAGCACCGCCAGCGCACCGCTTCCCGATAGCGGCCGGATCAGTGCGAGCGGCGCGGTTTCCGGCGGGATTCCGACCGCAGTCAGCACGGGTGAAATCCAAGCGGTGATCTGTGCAAGCCCGCCTGACGCACGCAGCATCCCGATCACTGTCATGAGCAAAACAAGCGGCGGAAGAATGTTTTTGGCGGTCAAAAGACCGTCTTTTGCGCCTTCCACAAATGATGCCATGAGATCAATGCGTTTATAAAATCCGGCAATCAAAATGATACACACAATCACCGGAACAACCCATGCGGTCATGCAGCGCGCTCCTTTCTCTCACGAATTTTTGTGCGTATCCGATTGCAAAGCCGCACCAAACAGACAACGATAGCAGCTGACGAAAAGGACACAATCAAAACAGCCGGCAAAATATCAAACGGATTCTGTGCGCCATGACGCAGCCGCAGCATCGCGACAGTCGTTGGAATCAGCTGAATGGACGCTGTATTCAGTACAGTCAGCAAAATCATACCGTCCGATGCACATTCCGGATGATTCCTGTCTGCAAGCTCCTTCATTGCCGCCACGCCCGCAGGTGTCGCCGCATTTCCAAGTCCCAGCAGATTGGCTGTCATATTGATGCAGATCAATTCACGCGCGCGTGCCGTCAGTGCAACACCACGGAACACAAGCGAAATCATGGGATGCAGCAGTCTTGCAATCAGATCCGTCAGTCCGCTGTCTTTGGCAATCTGCAAAAGGCCGCTCCAAAGGCACATTCCGCCTGCCAGTGTGAGCACAAGCGAAATGGTTTTGCTGCTTTCCGACAAAACGGACTGTGCCACCGCATCCATTGTACCGTTGACAGCACCGAATAAAAGGCCCGCTGCCGCCAAAATGACAAGAATCCACTTCATCTCAAACGCCTGCTTTCCGGATATTGATTTGCCAAAAAAATATATGCACGACTGCCAGAACAATTGTCTGAATTATGCAACGATTTATGAATTTTTTGAAATTTTTTTCAAAACCGTATTGACACACTTTGCGGATCGCAGTAAAATATAACTGAACAAACGACAATATTGTCGATTTTTGGTTCAAGGAAAGGGTTTTGGGTATGAAATCAACAGGCATCGTCAGAAGAATTGACAATCTGGGCAGAGTCGTTCTGCCGATCGAGCTGAGACGTACATTTGACCTCAACAGAGAAGATCCGGTCGAGATCTTTGTTGACAACAATTACATCCTGCTCAAAAAATATGAGCCGGCTTGCATTTTCTGCAACGACGCAGGCGACGTAGTAAACTACAAAGGCAAAAACATTTGCCGTTCCTGCCTCGCGGAGCTCAAAAAGAACGCGGAATAATCCTGTTTCGCAAAAAAGAAACAAGCACACAGAAGACACTGTGTGCTTGTTCTTTTGCCGTTTTTTAAACAATAAAAAAGCACACGGCAAAACCGTGTGCTTTTTTGATAAAAGAAATCTCTTATTTGATTTCGACTTTTGCGCCTGCTTCTTCGAGTTTCTTTTTGATGTCCTCAGCGTCAGCTTTGGAAACGCCCTCTTTGATCGGTTTCGGAGCTTCGTCAACCAGAGCTTTTGCGTCTTTCAGGCCCAGACCAGTGATGTCTTTCACCAGTTTGATAACGCCCATTTTGCTTGCGCCAGCGTCAGCCAGGATAACGTCAAATTCGGTTTTCTCTTCTTCAGCCGGAGCTGCTGCTGCAGCGCCTGCAACCATAACCGGAGCTGCTGCGGAAACGCCAAACTCCTCTTCGATTGCTTTTACGAGCTCGTTCAGTTCGAGAACGGTCAGTGCTTTGATGTCTTCAATAAATTTTGTGATTTTCTCAGAAGCCATGATAATTTACCTCCATTTAATTTTTGTCAATTATGCGGATTCTTTCTGCTCCGCGATTGCATTAAGCGCAACAGCCATACCACGGATATTGCCGGTGAGTACGCTGACGAGCTGTGCCATGAGCTGATCTTTCGACGGAAGTTTGCCGACTGCAACAACTTTTGCAGCGTCGAGCACTTCGCCGTCCATGAAACCGCCTTTGATTGTGAAGCAGTTTTTGATGGAATCAGCATATTTTGCAGCGATTTTTGCCGGAGCAACCGGATCCTCTTCGCACAGTGCGAGAGCGGTTGTGCCTTCGAGAACCGGAATCAAGTCTTCAAGACCTGCTTCTTTTGCAGCAAAACGCAGCATTGTGTTTTTCACAACAGTGTACTGAACGCCTGCTTCTCTGAACTCTTTACGCAGTTTGGTGTCATCAGCAACAGTGATGCCTTTGTAATCCACCAAAACGCCTGCTGCAGAGCCTTTGAGTTTCTCAGTCAGTTCTTTGACATATTGCTCTTTCTGTTTGAGTAATTCTGCACTTGGCATGGATTCACCTCATTTCATCGGAATACTATGAAATGCTGCTATTCCTAAAAACAAAGCCCTCTCCCAAAAGACAGGGAAAGGGCATCATCATTGATCTTGCGATAGCTAAAAAATCTGACGCATTCCCTCGGCAGGCGGGGTGACCCATTATGTGCAACGCACACCTGCTGTCTTAAAGAATAAACAGCATCTATTATATTACAACAAGTTTACGCGTTTGTCAAGCATTAAACACCATATTTTGCGGTGTTCAGTTTTACGCTCGGACCCATGGTTGTGGTCACAGCGCAGGATTTTAAATACTGGCCTTTTGCTGCAGCCGGTTTTGCTTTAACAATTGCACCCATCAGTGTTTCCATGTTTTCGCTCAGTTTCTCAGCGCCAAACGAAACTTTGCCGATCGGGCAGTGAATGATGTTTGTTTTGTCGAGACGGTACTCGATTTTACCAGCTTTTGCTTCGGTGACTGCTCTTGCAACATCCGGAGTAACTGTGCCGGCTTTCGGGGACGGCATCAAGCCGCGCGGGCCGAGGATTTTACCAAGACGGCCAACAACACCCATCATATCCGGGGTTGCGATGACGACGTCGAAATCCATCCAGCCTTCGCCCTGAATTTTCTGAACGAACTCGTCGCTGCCTGCGTACTCAGCGCCAGCTGCTTTTGCAGCTTCAACGTTGTCGCCTTTGCACAGTGCCAAAACGCGAACGGTTTTACCGGTGCCGTTCGGAAGAACGACAGCGCCGCGGACCTGCTGGTCAGCGTGACGGGAGTCAACGCCCAGTCTGACGTGGAGCTCCACTGTTTCATCAAATTTTGCTTTTGCTGTGGAAACTGCCAGTTCCAATGCTTCCATTGTGTCGTATGCTTTGGAGCGGTCGATCAGTTTCGCACTTTCGATATATTTTTTACCGTGTTTCATTATCAATTTTCCTCCCTTAACGTGGTCGATAGCGGAATGTTCCTCCCACCAGGGGTCGTTTAGTCGACAACTTCAACGCCCATGGAACGTGCTGTGCCAGCCACCATGCTCATAGCGGCTTCAATGCTGCCAGCGTTCAAATCAGGCATTTTCTGCTCTGCGATCTGTTTAACCTGCTCTCTGGTGATTTTTGCAACCTTTGTTTTGTTCGGCACGCCCGAACCGCTTTCAATGCCGCAAGCTTTTTTGATCAAAACTGCTGCCGGCGGAGTTTTGGTCACAAAGGTGAAAGAACGGTCAGCATATACTGTGATGACCACCGGAATGAGAAGACCGATGTCGTTCTTTGTACGCTCGTTAAAATCCTTTGTAAACGCCATGATGTTGACGCCGTGCTGACCCAAAGCCGGACCTACAGGCGGTGCCGGAGTTGCTTTGCCAGCCGGAATTTGAAGTTTAATATAACCTGTAACTTTCTGCGCCATAATTGCACCTCCAAAAATTGTGGTAAACGGCGGAACCAAACGGTTCCTCCCACGAACGTCCCTGTCCCGTTACCATTCCTTTAAAAAACAGGGCACGCTTGCACGAAAACCCGTGCAGACAGAAACTCTGCCTTTGCTACACAGCGGCAACCTGATTGAGCGCAAGCTCCACCTGATTGTCGCGTCCGAACATCGATACTGTGATGGTCACAATATTACGTTCGATGTCCACTGCATCAACCACACCGCTGAAGCCTTCAAGCGGTCCGGATACAACGCGGACGCTGTCGCCTTCTTTGTAGTTGACTTCCACGTGAATCTTCTCCACACCGAGCGCCGCAACTTCCTTCTCGGAAAGCGGAACCGGTTTGGAACCAGGACCGACAAATCCTGTCACACCGCGGATGTTGCGGATGACATACCAGGAATCATCGGTTAAGATCATTTTGACAAGAACATAGCCCGGAAAAATCTTCCGTTCCACTTCCCGTTCTTTGCCGTCATCACGAAGCTCCAATACCTTTTCTGTCGGTACGCAGACTTCCTCGATCAAATCCCTAAGGTTTTGATTTTCAACGGCGGTTTCAATGTTATTCGCCACCTTGTTCTCATATCCGGAATAGGTGTGAATGACATACCACTTTGCGGTTTCAGACATGATATCCGTCCTTCCGAAATGGGTTTTAATAGATCAGGGCAAACAAATTGATAAATGCCCAGTCCAAAATCCAGATTGCAACGCCTGTGATTGCCATGCAGATCAAAACGACAACCGTGTTGTTGATAATCTGCTTTTTGCTCGGCCAAACGATCTTTTTGAATTCGCTTTTAAGATCTCTGAAGTAACGACCAACCTTTGAAAAAAAGGAAGGTTTTTTTGCCTTGTCCGATTTTGCTTTTTCCGGTTTTGTCTGGGTGGTTTTTTCGTTCGACATGATACTTTCCACCTTCCGTTACTTCGTCTCTTTGTGAGTGGTGTGTTTCCTGCAGAAACGGCAGTATTTTGTCATTTCCAGTCTGTCAGGATCGTTTTTCTTGTTTTTGACTGTGTCGTAATTACGCTGTTTGCACTCTGTGCAAGCTAATGTAATTTTAACTCTCATTATCGGCACCTCCTGCTTACTACGGAATAATTTTTGCCTCCCTCTTGAGGGGCAGCTCCCGAAAAACGGGCACAAAAAAATAAACCCCATTCGAGGTATGTTTATTGTAGCACAACCCCCCGTGTTTTGTCAACGTTTTTTGCGCAAAAAACGGCGGTTTGACGCTTTGCGCGGCACCGTCCATCCGCAAAACACCATATGTCAGCAAATCGTCAAAATCATACACAAAAACACACCGTCTGAGGCCGTTTTCTCTTGACTTAATGAACAAAATCCGTTAAAATATTTAAATGTAGCGAACTGATAACTTTCAAAGTACTGAAATATCTTTCTATGTTCTTTTTTAAAAAAACAAACAACAGTATCATTATTTATTATGAAAAAGGAGGTTTTATTTTTTCATGGATCCATTGATGACGATTTTATACTGCGTCATCTCGTTTCTTGCATCCGGTGTTATTTTTGGACTGATTGCTTTTAAGCTGGGCATTCGTTATAGAAAAAAAATCGCTGAAGCTGAGATCGGCAGCGCAGAGGAACAGGCGAAAAAAATTGTAGAAGACGCTTATCACGCCGCTGACACAAAAAAGAAAGAAACCATCATCGAGGCAAAAGATGAGATTCACAAACTGCGGACCGATGCAGACCGTGAAATCAAAGAGCGGAGAAACGAGGTTTCCCGCCAGGAACGCCGCCTGGTGCAGAAAGAGGAAACACTCGACAAAAAGATGGACGCACTCGAAGCAAAAGACGAGCTTTTGCAAAAGAAACTGCGCAGTGCAGATGAAAAACTGCAGGAGGCTGAGCGCATTAAAAACAGCCAGATTGACAATTTGGAGCGCATCTCCGGATTGACCGCCGAACAGGCAAAAGAACAGTTATTAGAAAGCTTACAGGACGAGCTTACGCACGAAAAAGCCGTCCGTATTTCAAATTATGAGCAACAATTAAAAGAAGAATGTGAAGAAAAGGCGCGTGAATATATTTCACTTGCCATCAGCCGCTGCGCTGCCGATCAGGTGTCCGAGGCAACCGTTTCTGTTGTAACACTGCCGAACGACGAAATGAAAGGCCGCATTATTGGCCGTGAGGGCCGCAACATCCGCGCAATCGAAACGCTGACCGGCGTCGATCTGATTATTGACGACACACCTGAAGCAATCACACTGTCCTGCTTCGATCCGGTTCGCCGAGAAATTGCAAAAATCGCGCTGGAGCGCCTGATTCAGGACGGACGCATTCATCCGACCCGCATTGAAGAGATGGTCGAAAAAGCAAAACGCGAAGTCGATCAGCGCATCAAAACGGAGGGCGAGCGTGCTGTCATGGAAACAAATGTCCACGGCATCCACAACGAAATCGTCAAACTGCTCGGCCGTCTGCGCTACCGCACAAGTTATGGTCAGAACGTTTTGAACCACTCCATTGAAGTGTCGTATCTTGCAGGCATCATGGCAAGCGAGCTGGGTGTTGACGCAAATCTCGCACGCCGCGCAGGTCTTCTGCACGATATCGGCAAGGCGTTAAACCACGAAATCGAAGGCTCGCACGTTGAGATCGGCGTGGAAGTCTGCCGCAAGTTCAAAGAGAACGCACAGGTCATTCACGCAATCCAGGCGCACCACGGCGATGTCGAAATCAAGACCGTGATTGACGCGCTGGTACAGGCTGCAGATGCAATTTCCGCTGCACGTCCTGCTGCACGCCGCGAAAACCTTGAAAACTACATCAAACGACTGCAGAAGCTTGAAGAGATCGCATGTTCGTATGACGGTGTTGAAAAATCATTTGCAATCCAGGCAGGCCGAGAAATCCGCATTATGGTTCGTCCGGAGGATATCAAAGACGAGCGCATGATCGTCGTTGCACGTGAGATCGCATCCCGCATCGAAAACGAACTCGATTATCCGGGTCAGATCAAAGTTCACCTGATCCGCGAAAGCCGTGCAATCGAATACGCAAAATAAGAAAATAACCCGGTCGGAACACGTTCGACCGGGTTTTGTTATGCCACTAAAACAAAAACACGGTTTGAGGAAATCTCAAACCGTGTTTTATCATATGAAAGGCCTTCTGCTTCTCTCCCCTTAAAAGAATACCCAACCCAGCATATGAATTTCCGATATTTAAATATACGCTTTTGGAATCTTTTCTTTTCAAACAGATTCAATATGTATAATTTATCATATTTTCACCGATATGTCAAGCGTTTTGATAAAACTCATTCCCTTTTAGGTAAAATAAAATACCGGGGTAAAAACCCCGGTATTTTTATTCTTATTCAGCGGATTATTCTTCGATCGCCTGCTCAGCGTCGGAATCAGCAGAACCATCCTGCGGTTCCTCTGCAGGTGCAGCCTGCGCATCCAATTCGCCGCGCATCAGTTTTTCGAATGTATCACCGTTGATCTTTTCGTTTTCAATCAGATAAACGGCAACACGGTCAAGCTGATCTCTGTGCGCTGCAAGCAGCGATTTTGCCTGATCGTATGCATCGTCAATCAACTTGCGGATTTCTTCGTCAATCTGCTGTGCAACTTCTTCGGAATAATTGCGCTGATGACCGAAATCTCTGCCAAGGAAAACTTCACCCTCCGGCTCGCCGTAGACGATCGGGCCGAGTTTTTCACTGAAGCCGTAACGTGTCACCATTTCGCGCGCAATGCGTGTTGCACGTTCAATATCGTTCGACGCGCCGGTGCAGATATCATCAAGCGCTGTTTCCTCTGCTGCACGGCCGCCCAGCAATGTGACGAGGTTTTCCACCATTTTGCGGCGTGACATATGCATCTGATCATCTGCCGGAAGGCTCATGGTATAGCCGGCTGCCATACCGCGCGGAATGATCGACACCTCGTGCACCTTATCCTGTGTTTCGCAGTAGTAGGTGACGACAGCGTGACCGGCCTCGTGATATGCTGTGATTTTTTTATCGTGGTCGTTGATTTTGTGCGACCGTTTCTCCGGTCCAGCCACCACTTTGATGGTAGCCGCTTCGATATCTTCCTCGGTAATTGCCATGCGTTTATTCTTTGCCGCAAGCAACGCCGCCTCATTCAGCAGGTTTTCAAGATCCGCACCGGTAAAGCCCGCGGTGGTGCGTGCGATTTTGTTTAAGTCCACATCAAAGCCGAGCGGTTTGTTGCGCGCATGCACTTTGAGAATTTCCTCACGGCCTTTGACATCCGGATAGCCGACAACAACCTGACGGTCAAAACGGCCCGGACGCAGCAATGCCGGATCGAGTACATCGCGGCGGTTGGTTGCCGCAATAATGATGACGCCTTCATTTTCACCAAAGCCGTCCATTTCAACGAGCAGCTGGTTCAATGTCTGTTCGCGTTCATCGTGACCGCCGCCAAGTCCTGTGCCGCGCTGACGGCCGACCGCGTCGATCTCATCGATGAATACGATTGCCGGTGCGTTTTTCTTCGCGGTCGAGAACAAGTCACGCACACGCGATGCGCCGACGCCGACGAACATTTCCACAAAGTCCGAACCGGAAATCGAATAAAACGGTACGCCTGCCTCGCCTGCAACGGCTCTTGCAAGCAGCGTTTTACCGGTACCCGGAGGGCCTACAAGCAGCACGCCTTTCGGAATACGCGCACCCAGACTGTTAAAACGATCCGGATGTTTTAAGAACTGTACAATCTCGTTTAATTCTTCTTTTTCCTCGTCGGCACCTGCAACCTCGGCAAATGTTGTCTTTTTGCCTGACTGCAGTGTTTTTGCGCCGGCTTTGCTGAACTGATTGATTTTTCCGCCGCCTGCCTGACGCGAGAACATGAAGAACAAGAACACCAGCAGTCCCACCGTGATCAAAATCGAGATCAGCGGGAAAATCCACGACGTATCGGTCGGCGCGATATACTGATATTTCATTTCCTCGCCGGCATTGTCGATGTTGTACTGCTCAACGTACGGATCAATGTCCTCTAAAAACTTCGCAACGTATGCCACCTGTGTTTTGACATACTTGTTTCCGTCTTTATCTGTGGCGGTTGCTTTGATCGATTCGGCTTTCGGATTGTCCATATCGATTTTCATTTCAATCTGTCCGCTGCCCAAATCAAGCGAATATTCCTCAACCAGTCCGTCTTTAAACATATAGACGACATCAGAATATTGATATGTGTCGCCGCCGGTCGGTTTGACCATCGACGACATCATATAGACGCCGAGCATCAACGCAACAATCAGACCAAGATAGATAAAGATGGTCTTTCTTTTATTCTGCAATCAAATCCACTCCCTTGTGTTTGTTATTTTTCGTATACCGACGGTTTTAATACACCGATATACGGAAGATTTCTGTATTTCTCAGCGAAATCGAGGCCATAACCCACCACAAATTCGTCCGGCACTTCAAAGCCGCTGTAATCTGCAAAAATATCCGCTTTGCGGCGCTCCGGCTTATCGAGCAGTGTGCAGATTTTGATCGAACGCGGTCCGCGCTCCAGCAGGATTTTTTTGATATACGAAAGGGTTAAGCCCGAGTCCAAAATGTCCTCAACGATCAAAAGATCGCGGCCGGCAAGCTCGATGTCCAAGTCTTTGATGATTTTGACAACGCCGCTTGTTTTCGCACCCGAGCCATAGCTCGAAACGCTCATGAAGTCAATCTCCGCCGGAACGGTCACTGCACGCATCAAGTCTGCCATAAACACAACAGAGCCTTTGAGCACGCTGACCATCATCAGATTTTTGCCCTCATAATCTTTGCTGATCTGTGCGCCGATTTCCTGTACTTTTTTTGCAAGCTCTTCTTCTGAAATGAGTACGTTTAAGATATCGTTTTCCACCTGTTATTCCTCCGTTTTGTCAATGATAAAAAGCAGGACATTTGTTGTGTCGCCGCTTACTTCCATTCCTTTTTTGGCACCAAAGCCAACCACACCGATCACGCCGGTTTCGTCGCAGACAATCGGTACTGCCGATTTTTCAAACGGTGTAAATCCCGATTCCGAAAACAGCTTTTTAATCTTTCTGGTCACACCTGTTTTCGCAGAGCAAAACCGGTCGCCGTCTATGCGGCTTCGCAGTGTGATCTGTCCCTTTATTGTATCATAGTCAAGTGCAAGATATAATAAATTTTTATAAACTTTTTGGTATACATCTGCGTCTGCGCGCGTCATTTTCTCACACCGCACCGCGCCATACGGTGTATTGGCTGTCATCCCCGGTGACATTCTAACCGCATAAGGCGAAGCAGGCGTGCATTCACCGGCGGTCAGCACACCGCGCCGGATAAAAAAGCAAACGCCGTTTTGCGCGGTCAAGCTTCCGGATGCCATCGAAAACAGTGCGCAAAGCCGTTCACAGAGAATCTCACTCTCGCCAGCACCTGTTTCGTTTAAAATCGCAAGCGCTGTACGCCGTACGATTGCCGGATGCTCGTGCGCAAGACTGCGGCAGTCATATTTCCCGTTTGCCATGCGCATGGCAGCAAGCCGCTTTGCTGTCTGAAAGCTGAAATAATCGTCATCAATCGATAACGACTGTGTCATCCGCGCAATCGCCTGCACTGCGCCGGGATGCACTGCACAAAGTGCCGGAATCACCGTATGCCGCACGCGGTTTCGCGCATAAACGGTCATTTCGTTCGTCGAATCGGTCCGGTATTCAATCTGTTCATCCCGGCAATACGCTTCAATCTCCTCGCGCGTCACCGATAGAAACGGCCGCAGAATCACGCCCCGTTTTTTCGGAATCCCGCACAAGCCGTGCAGTCCGGTGCCGCGCGCCATCCGGTACAGCACCGTTTCGACCTGATCGTTTTTGGTATGCGCCGTCATGATGAACTTGGCACCCGTTTTCTGCCGGATTTCTTCAAAAAACAAATACCGCACAAGCCGGCCTGCTTCCTCGACGGTGCATTTTTGCTTTTTTGCAAGCTTAAAGACGTCCGCACATCGTTCAAAATACGGCACGTCGTACGCTTTGCACCGCTCTTTTACAAACCGTGCATCCGCGTCGGATTCTTCGCCGCGCAAACAATGATTTACATGGCACACTGTGACCCGATAGCCGCACCGAACGAGCGCATGCAGCAGCGCGCTCGAATCTGCACCGCCCGAAACGCCCACGACAACACCGTCACACGGCTTTGCACCGCTTTGTCTGACTGCCTGCTCACATGGGTGGTTCATCGCGGTATTTCTCCACATCTTCAAACCGGGTGTACTGACCGATCCAGCGCAGATCCACATCACCGGTAGAGCCATGACGGTTTTTCGCAACGATGCATTGTGCGTCGTTGCGGTCTTCTGTGTCTTCCTCGTAATAATCCTCGCGGTACAAAAACAGAACAATATCGGCGTCCTGCTCGATCGAGCCGGAGTCACGCAGGTCGGAGAGCATCGGTTTGTGTCCCTGACGCTGTTCTGCCGCACGGGAAAGCTGAGAAAGCAGCAGAATCGGCACGTCCAGCTCTTTCGCCATAATCTTTAACCCTCGCGTGAGCTGGGAAATTTCCTGTACACGGTTTTCCGACCGCTTACCGGTCGACATAAGCTGCAAATAGTCGATAACGACGAGTCCTAAGTTCTTAAGCCGCATCAGCCGCGCTTTGATATCATTGACTGTGACGCCTGCCGCATCGCTGAAATAGAAATTCATCCGGCTTAACACATCGGCACAGCTTGCAAGCTGAACCCATTCGTCGGCGGTTAATTGTCCCACACGAAGCTTATGGCTTTCGATCCGTGCCTCGGACGACATTGCACGCGAAACGAGCTGTTCGTTCGACATCTCAAGCGAAAACATCACGACTTCCTTCTGCGGATATCGTCTTGCCACATTGAGTGCGACGTTCATCGCAAAACTTGATTTACCCATGCCCGGACGTGCCGCCAGCAAAATCAGGTCGGAACGGTTTAAGCCGCCGAGCATCTTATCAAGCTGCGAAAATCCGCTGCGCAGACCCAAGTATTGCTCTTTATCCTCGCCGGTCATTTTCAAAAGCCGGTCATACGTCTCGATAATAACGGAATCCATCTTCGCAAGCGCGGTGTCATCTCTGCCCTGACGGATATCATAAACGCGCTGTTCCGCATATTCAAGCACCTGCTCCGCCGCATATTCACCGTCGCGCGCACGTGCCACAATGTCACCGCACGCCGTAATCAGCGACCGCAGATAATATTTTTCTTTCACAATCCGGCAGTATTCCGACAGATTCGCCGTTGTCGGCACAATCTCCATCAGCTGTACCAGATAAAGCTTCGCATTTTCCGCGCTGTCGAACACCTCGCCGCGCACAACCTCATCAAGTACTGTAATAAAGTCGATCGTGCGGCTTAGGTTAAACATGCCAATGAGAATCGAAAACAGCTCCTGATGCTGTCTTCTGTAAAACATCTCCGGACGCGAAACCTGCTCAAGCACCACTGCAATCCGATCCGGTTCAAGCAAAAGCGCACCGAGTACGGACTGCTCCGCCTCCAGGCTGTACGGCAGATTTTCAAGCGTTTCGGCCGTGATGGTGTTTTGCTGCTCCATGCAAACGCCTCCTTTTTTGAACACCCCAAAAACGAAAAATAAGCCTATCCGCCGGGACAGGCTCTCTTTCGGTTGTTATTGTGCTTCTTTGACACTCACATTCAGTGTCGCGGTCACACCTGTATGAAGTTTGACTTCGCAGGTGTACTCACCAAACGTCTTGATATCCGATTTCACCGAAATCTTCTTTTTGTTGAGATTCAAACGGAACTGCTCGTTTGCCGCATCCGCAATTTCTTTTGCTGTCACAGCGCCGAACAGCCGGCCGCCGGTTCCTGCTTTTGCAAATACGGTGATCGTTTTGCCGTCGATCTGTGCTGCCGCTGCTTTTGCCTCATCGAGTGCAACCTGTGCGTGATGTGCTGCTGCCTCATCTTTTGTTTTTTTCTCGTTCATCGCCGCAGCGCTTGCCTCTACAGCCAGTCCGCGTTTTAATAAAAAGTTTTTTGCATATCCGTCGGATACCTTCACAAGCTCGCCTGCTTTTCCGGTTCCTTTGACATCCTGTTTTAAAATAACCTGCATTTATGCTTCCGCCTTTCTTTCCTTTTTCTCTTGTTCGGCAACGTATTCTTCAATAATTGCCGCCAGCTTTGTGCGTACCAAATGACATTCGGTATCTTTGATCTGCGCGCCGGCCATTGTATGATGTCCGCCGCCGCCAAGCTGTTCCATGATGACCTGCACGTTAAATGCACCCATGGAGCGTGCGGAAATATTGACATTTCCGTTTTCCTGATATAATACAAACGAAGCTTTCACTCCGTTGATATTCAAAAGTTCATCTGCCGCCTGCGGTGCGATCACGCGCATATCATCCGCTGCAAAATCGCACACCGAAATCGCACAGCCGCAGCCTTTGACAATCTCCGCGTTCGACACGATCTGTGTGCGCCGGCGATACGACTCAATCGTCGAAGCAAACAGCTGATTGACCGAAACGGTATCGGCGCCGAGCCGTCTTAAATATGCCGCTGCTTCAAACGTGCGCACGCCCGTTTTGACGACGAAATTCTTTGTATCGAGCATGATGCCTGCCAAAAGCGCTTCTGCTTCCATACGGCCAAGTCTGCATGCATCGCCTAAATACTGAATCAGCTCTGTCACCATTTCAGACGCACTCGATGCAAACGGCTCGTGATAAAAGATCACTGCATTTTGAATATGGTTGACCATTTTC
The DNA here is from genome assembly GCF_016901855.1 of Merdimmobilis hominis. Lineage (GTDB taxonomy): Bacteria > Bacillota > Clostridia > Oscillospirales > Ruminococcaceae > Paludihabitans. The sequence continues at coordinate 13,945 of NZ_JACJKY010000008.1, forward strand.
CGGTGATGGTCAATGACAACCACCTGCTTGCACGCCTGATAAATCGCTGGACTTTCAATCAGATCCTGCGTATGCGTATCGACGATGATGAGCAGCGTTTTCTCATTGACAAGATCGCGTGCCACATCCGGCAGACAAATCAAATCCTGTTCCTTATACTCGACCAGCCGCTGCACGAGCACATCCGCAAGATTGCGTCTTGAATCGAGCACAATCGAAGAATTCTTTCCAAGACAGCGCGCTGCTTTCGCCATGCCGATTGCAGAACCGAGTGCGTCCAGATCGGCGAATTTGTGTCCCATCACCAGCACATTGCTGCTGGCTTTAATGAGCTCTGCAAGTGCGGATGCCACGATACGCGTTTTAACCTTCGTCTGTTTTTCGACGCCTTTTGAAAAACCGCCGAAGAACTCATATCCGCCGTCCGTTTTGATGGCAACCTGGTCACCGCCGCGTCCGAGCGCCATTTCGAGCGCCTGCCGTGCTTCATTCTCCGCGCGCTTCATATTATCCGTCACACGCGAAACACCGATTGACAAAGTAACCGGTGTGCGGTTCTCTGTTTCCACCATACGCACTTTGTCGAGAATTTGGAAGCGATTGCGCCGCATTTTGTCAAGATCCTGGCTCTCAACCACCATGACATAACGGTCATGGTCAATCCGGCGGATAAATCCGCTGGTTTCATCGGCAAATTCCTGAATGATATTGCGTACGTCGTTTAGAAGCTTCAATTTGTTGTTTTCCGGTTCGCGGTTAATGGTTTCTTCGTAGTTATCAATCAGCATGGACAAAATGACAGGACGCTTTTTCTCCTCTTCGCGCCGCTTGTTCTCAAGCCTCGTCACATCCACAAAATACATTGCATAAAACGACTGGGGGCCGGCCGTTTTCATGCAGAATGTCTGATAAAATCCACCTTGACATCCAATCATGCGCGGTCCGTTTTCCGCAATATCCTCAGGCGAATCCGGAAACAGGTAGCTTAATCCATAACCGAAAATATCATCACCGTCATGGAGCACCACCGAACGAAACATCTCGTTATACCAAACAATCTCCCCCGCCTCTGTTGAAAAAAGCACGGGCATGGGGAAATACAGCAGTCCTGCTTCCTGTGAATCAGACAGCATTTTGCCGATCGAGGACATCGACTTGCGAAGATCCTGCTGAATCCGGAAGATTTTGATCGCCGCAATCGTATCCACGACGATAACAAACGGCGCTGTGATCAAAAACAGCCGCCAGTCCGCCAAAAACAACAGACCCCACAGCACGAGTGTCATCAGTATCAGCAGTGCATATAATGGTCTTATGAGCCAAAATCGTTTTTGCTTCATAAAAAAGCCCCCTTGCGGCACCTATTACACCTCTGTGATGATCGGCAGAATCATCGGGCCGCGTTTTGTCTTTTTATAGATATAATTCGAAAGTCCGTCACGGACGTTCATTTTAATGGTGCTCCAATCGCGGATTCCCGAATCCAGGCACTGATCCAAAATATTCTTGACCACCTGTTTCGCTTCGGTCATGAGCTCCTCCGCTTCGCGCACATACACAAATCCGCGCGATACAATATCCGGTCCTGCAAGCAGGGTACCGGTCAAACTCTCCATTGTGATGACCACAATAATCAAGCCGTCTTTTGCGAGATGCTGGCGGTCGCGCAGAACGATTGCGCCGACGTCGCCCACACCCAGTCCATCCACGAGCACACGTCCCGACGGCACGGTGCCTGTTTGGCTGATACCGTCCTCCGACACCGTAATCACCTGACCGATGTCGCTGATCATGACGTGCGACGGCTCAATGCCCATCGTTTTTGCAAGCTTTGCGCTCGCTTTCAAATGCTTGAATTCACCGTGAATCGGCATGAAAAATTTCGGTCTGGTCATCGTCATGACGAGTGCTAATTCATCCTGGCAGGCGTGTCCCGAAACGTGCACTTCGTACATCGCTTCATACACAACCTCTGCGCCGAGCTTTAACAAATCATTGACCACACGGGTGACGTGCTTTTCGTTGCCGGGAATCGGCGTTGCAGAGATGATGATGAAATCCTGTGCGGTGACATTCACCTTGCGGTGATCGCCTGTTGCCATACGGGACAGCGCACTCATCGGCTCGCCCTGGCTTCCTGTTGTAATCACGACCACCTTTTCCTGCGGATAGCGGGAAATCGTGTCGATGTCAACGAGCAGTCCTTCCGGAACGCTTAAATAGCCAAGCTCCACCGCAACCGACACGACGTTTTCCATACTTCTGCCGGAAACTGCCACTTTGCGGCCGAATTTTTCCGCCACCGTGATAATCTGCTGAATGCGGTGAATATTCGAAGAGAACGACGCGATGATGATGCGGCGTCCTTCTGCATTGGTAAACAATCCTTCAAATGAACGGCCGACTTTCCGTTCACTCGGTGTAGATCCGGGACGTTCTGCGTTCGTCGAATCAGACAACAGACACAGCACGCCTTTTTCGCCAAGCTCAGCCAAACGTGCAAGGTCGGTCACGCCGCCCTCGATCGGGGTATAGTCGATCTTAAAGTCGCCCGTATGCACCACGATGCCTGCCGGCGAATGGACGACAATGCCCATTGCGTCCGGAATCGAGTGATTCATATGGATAAACTCAACCTTCATGCATCCCATCTGGATGGTATCACGCGGGTTGACGACAAACAGCTTCGCCTGATTCAAAAGACCGTGCTCTTTGAGCTTGCCTTTAATCAGTCCGATTGCAAGCGGTGACGCATAAATCGGAAGCGAAACACGTTTAAGCAGATACGGAATCGCACCGATATGATCCTCATGACCGTGGGTAATCACAATGCCGCGGATTTTATCGATATTCTGTTCAACATATGAAAAATCCGGAATCACCAGATCAACGCCCAGCATATCCGCGTCCGGGAATGCCAGTCCGCAGTCGATGATAAACATATCGCCGCAGCATTCATACAGCGTCATATTTTTGCCGATCTCATTGAGTCCGCCCAATGGAATGATATTGATCGGCGGTTTTTTTGCCTGTCTTTGCGGTGTGCGGCGTGTATTTTTCCGCGGTGCAGACGGTCTGTTCTGCTTTTTATTCGCGGTTTGTGTTTTTCTCTGCGGTTCGCCCGCCTGTTCCCGCTGCAAATCTGCCAAAAGCGCCTCCGGATTCAGCGGTTTGTATGTGCGCTTTCCGTTTGGTACACGGGGCGAACGCTTTTTCGTTTGCTTTTGCTCAGACGGTGCCATCCCGTCGTTTTCATTTAATGATGCGTAATTCTTGCGCAATGTCAGTTCCCTCACTTCGGTTTTGTTCATCGTCCGGATAAAAAGGTACAACTACCAAAGCCGACCTTATATATTCAAAAATCAAAGTCGGTATCCGGGATATGTATTCGTTTTTGTTGTGTGAAATCAAAAGAAACGGGAACAAAATCATGTTGTTCTGTGGCTGCCTGCCGTTTTTCTTTTTCATCCGATCTCTTTGCATCGGCAGCTGTTTCTTTTTTTACAGTTTCTCCGTACATCTACTGTAGATATTATTGTATAACGAATCATAAAAACTGTCAAGTCAGCTGCATTAGGCGCGCTGTGTTTTTCTATTTTATGTCATCTTTTTGCACGTCATACACCTTATTTTCTGTGAATCCCATCGATAAAAAAACGGAAGCATCGTCTGCATCTGCAAACCACGCTTCCGTTTTGTCTTTCTTTTTATTCGTCGAGTTTAAGCACTGCCATGAATGCCTCCTGCGGCACTTCGACACTGCCGAGCGAACGCATCCGCTTTTTGCCCTCTTTCTGCTTTTCAAGCAGTTTTTTCTTTCGGGTAATATCGCCGCCGTAACATTTTGCAAGCACGTCCTTGCGCATTGCCTTGACGGTTTCGCGCGCGATGATCTTTCCGCCGATTGCCGCCTGAATCGGCACTTCGAACAGCTGGCGCGGAATGTTGTCCTTTAATTTCTCTGCAATGCGTCTGCCGCGCTCATACGCCTTGTCCGCATGAACGATAAACGACAGCGCGTCGACGATCTCGCCGTTTAACAGGATATCGAGTTTGACAAGCTTCGACTGCACAAAGCCGGACAACTCATAATCAAACGACGCATAACCGCGTGTTCTCGATTTGAGTGCGTCAAAAAAGTCGTACACAATCTCGTTGAGCGGCAGTTCATAGTGCATTTCGACGCGGGTGACGTCGAGATATTTCATATCCTTAAAGATACCGCGGCGGTTCTGACAAAGCTCCATGATGTTGCCGACAAATTCGTTCGGCGTCAAAATATTCGCTTTGACAAACGGCTCCTCTGCCTGCGCGATCAGTGCGGCATCCGGATAGTTGGTCGGGTTGTCGATCATCTGCACCTCGCCGTTTGTCAGCGTCAGCCGGTACACAACCGACGGTGCAGTCGTGATGAGATCCAGATTAAATTCACGCTCTAATCGCTCCTGGATGATTTCCATATGTAAAAGGCCCAAAAATCCGCAGCGGAAACCAAATCCAAGTGCAATCGACGTTTCCGGCTCAAATGTGAGCGACGCATCATTTAACTGAAGTTTCGTCAGTGCATCGCGCAAGTCCTGATATTTTGCACCGTCCGCCGGATAAATACCGGAAAACACCATCGGATTGACTTTTTTATAGCCCGGGAGCGGTTCTGCCGCCGGACGGTCGGCACGCGTTACCGTATCGCCCACACGCGTATCGCCGATATCCTTAATACTTGCCGCAATATAGCCAACTTCACCTGCATACAGTCCCTCGCGCGGAATGGATGTTTTTGCACCCATATAACCAAGCTCTGTAACGGTATATTCACCGCCCGATGCCATCATCCGGATGGTGTCGCCCACATGAAGCTCGCCGTCCATCACGCGGATATAGACGATAACGCCTTTATAGCTGTCGTAATAGGAATCGAAGATGAGCGCTTTGAACGGTGCATCCTCGTCACCCGACGGCGGCGGCACGTCCCGCACAACTGCTTCGAGCACCGAAGCGATGTTCACGCCGGTTTTTGCGGAGATACGCGGTGCATCCATTGCAGGAATGCCGATAACATCCTCGATTTCATGGCAGACAGTGTCCGGATCAGCCGCCGGCAGGTCAATTTTATTGACAACCGGCACAACCTCTAAATCATGATCGATTGCAAGATACGTATTGGCAAGCGTCTGTGCCTCGACACCCTGCGATGCATCGACCACCAGAATGGCGCCTTCACATGCTGCGAGCGAACGGGATACTTCATAGTTAAAGTCGACATGGCCGGGCGTGTCGATCAGGTTGAGCTGATACGTTTCACCGTCCTGTGCTTTATACTCAATCGTAACGGCGCGGGCTTTGATTGTAATGCCGCGCTCGCGTTCGATATCCATATTATCCAAAAGCTGTTCTTCCATCTCACGGTTTTCGACCGCACTGGTAAGCTCGAGCATACGGTCTGCAAGCGTACTCTTTCCGTGGTCGATATGCGCGATAATACTGAAATTGCGGATTTTATTTTGTCTGTCCGACAAACATCTCACCTCTTTGTATAATTTGCGCCAACGCGGGAAAACTCCCTTATGACGCGGGTTTTCATGATCTTTATTATTATATCATACAGGCGTTTTTCCCGCAATTAAAACATTCCGCAAAAAAAAATAAAAAAAACCGAAAAAAGGTGTTGACATCCTGATTTACATCTGCTATAATAAACAAGCACTCGAGAGACGGGGCAAACAAAACAGAGTAAATTCCGAATCTCGAGTTCACATAAACGCATGATCCACTAGCTCAGCTGGCAGAGCATTTGACTTTTAATCAAAGGGTCCGGAGTTCGAATCTCCGGTGGATCACCACACCAATATTAAACAAAGCCCCCGAGAATATTATTTTCTCGGGGGCTTTGCTATTATGAGATATCTTACAGAACCCTATACGGGCAGATAATATAGAAACAGAGGCAGACTGTCTATTCAGTCTGCCTCTGTTTCTATTTCTTTTGTCAAAACCTCTTTGCCAAGAGCCTTTAAAAAATCGCCAACCAGTTCGGATATTTGAAAAGCTCGGTATTTTACAAAATCTTCTTGGCGTTTTACTTCTTGTTGAATGCTGTCCATATTTTTTAGGCTGACCTTTATATTTGAATAGTCAATTTTAGCGCCCTCATTCGCTTTTTTTAAAGTTTCCAGCTCTTGAAGTGCATAAAGATATTTATTGCATAAATATTGAAAATCAGGCAAAAGGTTATCAAATATAAAGTTGATAAAATCCATGCCGCTAAATTTTAAAAAATTATTTTCTTCCGGCGGGGCATTAAAGATATGCGGCTGATTTTTGAATTGTTCCAGTATTTGCATAGTCGTATCAGATAAACCGAAGGCTTCGCTTCCTACCTGAAATTTATCATCGGAACTTTTACTGTCCGATAGTCCCAATAAGTACTCAAGGGACACCCCGTAATAATCAGCTAAGGCAATTACGCTTGCAACGTTAGGCGTTAAAGGCTCCCTTTCTTCATCTTCGGAATCCAGACTCATTTTATAGTATTTTGAAAGCTGCGTATGTGAAATGCGGACTTTGTTTTCTGTCCGCTGTTTGATTTCATCTGAAATTTCTTTAAAAGATTTTTTGGTTCCGTTTTCTTTCATCTGGCTGGGTTCATGTCTTAACTGATAAAAACGTTCTGAAAAGTCATATAAAAAATTATCATAGTCGGGTTTTTTCATTATTCCAATCCTCCTTTTGTCTATTTGAGTAAACTAAAATTTAATTTTTATGAAAAGTAAAGAAGAATTTTCACTTTAGACAACAACTAAGCCACCTCAAAAAAATCTGCTATAATAAGCGTGTAAACAAAAAGAAATCTTCGCGAAGATATTATAATCTTTAGTTTACAAAATGTCAAGATAGTTTTGAGAGAAAGGGGGATGGCGTTAATGTATGATTTTTTAATCAGCAAAGAGCAGGCAAGGCAATTTGCCTATGACTGTTTTGATGCCATCGTCCGTGATATCAAAGCTATGGAAGAAAACATTGATGAAACACAAGAAGCAGATGGTACCGACTGTCAATGTGCGTAATCTCAAATTATGGAGGGACTATTTATGGCAGGTCAAGTATTATTTACTCTTTACTATAACCATTTTCGCAGTGAACTCAAAAATACAAAATATCCGCTTTGCAAAGAAGTACATACAGTTGATGATTTAAAGGGTGTAGTTGCTTACGATCATGTTTGTGCTTTGTATCAAGATGGTCATAGAAAAATTGCAAACTTTATTCAGTCAAACTGTAGCATGTTTGATGTGGATAATACTGAAAGTGATAACTCCGAACTGTGGACAACTCCTGATGATGTAAGAAAAGCATTTCCGAATGTGCCTTTTTATGTGTGCTATTCTCGAAATCACATGAAACAAAAGAAGGATAAAGCACCAAGACCAAAGTTCCATGTTTACTTTGCCCATTCGGTAATTAACAACAGTCAGGAGTACGCTCAACTCAAGCAAAAAGTCTGTTCTTATTTTCCAGCTTTTGATGATAATGCAAAGGATTCAGCCCGCTTTTTTATTGGGGTTGAAAATCCCCAGATTGAATTTTTTGATGGCAATGTGCTTTTATCTGATTTTATGGAAACTGTTAAACCCTCTGTCAAAGATGTTTCTGCAAAAGGAGAGAGCAATATAATTCCAGAGGGTAGACGGAACGCTACATTATATCAGTTCGCTGTTCGTGCGCTCGTCCGCTATGGTGAAAATCCTGCTTATCTCATGTTCACAAAAGAATCTCAAAAATGCTCACCGCCTCTTGATGAAAAAGAGCTGTCTGGCATTTGGAAAAGTGCATTGAAATTTTACCGTGGAACGGTCTTGTTGTCACCAGACTATGTTTCGCCGGCGCAGTATAATTTTAGTGTATCACAAAATAAATCCCCCCTTCCGATAGCAGATATGTATATTTGGCAGAATTTAAAAATCAGAGTGGGAAGAGACAAAAGGTGGTGTATTGAAGTTACAAGACTCTTTTTACAGGCTTTTGGAATCCACATTAGAATCAATGATATGAACTGCCGCATAGAGATTGACGGATTACCGCCTGAATATAGTGGTGAAGACGCTTTGTCTCTATTGGTAACACTAATATATGATTCAGCAATTATGATGGGCTATAGATATGTAAATGAAAAACATATTTACAACCATCTATCTGTTATTGCAAATGAAAATCGGTATCACCCTGTATTGGAGTGTATAAATGCCCAGTTATGGGATGGGAATGACCGTTTAGCTGAATTGTACCGTATCATGGGTCTGTCTGATGAATTCCACAAAACTCTTGTAAAAAAGTGGGCCTTGCAAACGATTGCTGTGCTCTATAACACACAAGATCATCCAGTTTCCGCACAAGGGGTATTAGTGCTACAAGGGGAGCAAGGTATCGGCAAAACAGAATTGTTCCGCCATCTTGCTGTTTTTGATAAATTTTTCAAAGGGGGCGCTACTTTAGATATGTCCAATAAAGATAGTACCATGTCTGCAACAAAGGTGTGGATATGTGAATTGGGAGAAATTGACAGCACGACAAAGAAGGAACAATCAGCATTGAAAGCATTTTTGACTGAGCAAACTGACCGTTACCGTGAACCCTACGCCCGCCATGAAACAATCCGTCCACGTCGGACATCGTTTTGCGGGACTGTCAATCCTAAAGAATATCTAAGAGATGTTACAGGGAACAGAAGGTTCTGGACAATCCCCATTGAAAAAATGGACACAAATGCAATCTTCAGTTATTCATCTGAATGGTACTTGCAGTTTTGGAGACAAATTTATCAAGAGTACAAAAAAAATCCAAAAGGACATCTGCTTACCCCAGAAGAACAGGATAGAGTAAATTGTCTCAATGCTAATTTTGAAACAGATGTTTATGGAGAAGATGAGTTTATTTCTCTTTTTGATACCACAGCCGACCTGTCAAGATGGGGTAGAAGAACTGCGGCTGAAATAGCTGATATTCTGAATAAAAGATATAAAGGGTTAAATATCCGGAGTGAAAGCATCGGCAGGCAGCTTATCCCACGTTTGGAAAAACGGACAGGCCAAGTATTCAAACGTAGCAGTAGCAATGGCAAAAGATATATAAACTGTCCGCCTTTGTCAGTCTCTATAGATGATGATTCTGATAGCTATTCTTTTGCACCATTTACAAGTGAGGATTTCAGGGATTTTACTGATGAAGATGTAATCTTTTGATATGAAAGTGAGGGTAGGGTAGGAAAAAATATCAAAAGATAAAAAAATGAGTGCTTTTTATAAAGTTCTATGATTTTTTGCCCCTACCCTGCACTTCCTACACTTTTTGAAAAAATATCTACACAAAAAAGCCATTGATTCCGTTTTTCGGGTTCAATGGCTTTTTTCATATTATGATGTTTCCCCCGTTATTCTTCCAAACGGTCATAATCTATCTCATAGGTATCTTCAACGTACTCCCCTTCGGGTAAGTCGTACTCCAGCGTGTTCACCAGTTGAAACGCTTCTTTCAGAGAACTAGCGGACACAGGAATAATCGCCCTCATCTGCCAAGTCACGGGGATCCTATAAATGACTTCTTCATTCGCATAAACTGGGCTGTATACTTTTCTTCTTATCATAAATATACTACCTTTCTAATTCGTGTAAATTTCGTTTTTAAGGCCGGTTTCATACTATCCGATAAATTTAGCAGAAAACCGTTGTTCACACACCCAGGTTAGATGTCTCCCCGTTTTAAAAGGCAGTTTGACGGTTTCAAAATACCTTTGTAAAACAAAAAGCGGAACAATTTTCCTCTTGTTTAAAATTAAGGTTTCCGACAAAAAATACCATTGCCTATTTATCATAGGCAATGGTATCATTCGTCAATCCGATTTTCTAAAATCCATTATGATGATTTTGCTTCTTTTTCTTGATGATGGTTCATGCGGACGAATACCCGACACTGTTCAAGGCAAATGGCTTTTTGTTCATCGGAAAGAGAACGAAAAATGCGCAGTAATTCTGCCTCTTGATGGCTGGAAATTTTTCCAGTGAAATTATCCAGAAGATAATCGGTTGATACATCAAAATAGTTAGCAAGCAGTTTTAAAGTAGCAAAATCCGGTTCTCGTGTATTTTGAACATAACTCCCCATAGTTGATGGAGCAATATTTAACTGTATAGCGAGTTCCTTTTGGGTCATTTCCCTTTCTTCAAGCAAAACACGCAAATTTTCTCCAAAACTCATTTTATCACCCCTTTTTCAATTTTAAAAGAAGGAAGTGAAATAGTAGGAAATAATCTACTATTAGAGTTGACAGAACGCGATAAGAGTTTTATAATGAGTATGAATATCAGATTAGAAAAGAAGGAAAAATCATGTGTTCTGAAAACTGCAAAATCATCTCTGATGATGGCATGATTCAGGCGTTTTCAAAAGAGCGGATTCCCTACCAGCCGCAAGACTGGCGAAAAGAATTCCGTAATGCTTTGCGGTGTGTCCTGTCGCAATTAACTCCTTTCACAGAAGGTCAATATCTGATGGCTTGCTACTATGGGACGGGGACTGGTTCTTTTGATTTGGAAAACGTTCTGTTTTACAATATTGGCTCTGCGCCTTTTCGTCCGTTTGCCACCAATCGAATCTTTGCGAAAAACTGTTCTAATCAGGAAACAACTGATGAAGGAGCGGAATTCCCCCATAGGTATGTCTATAAAATCTGTGATTCAGAAAACCAGACGGATTTTTGGGGAAAGCACACTTTAGCGGCAGAATGGGAATCCCTATCGGTTCCGGTTTCTTTGAGTAGCAATAAAGCTGTTGTTTATTGGCGGGCACTCAGGGAGAATCCCGAAAAAGTCCATTCTTATCATAAACTACAGGGCAGTAGCTTTGGGGTAAAAATCAAGCTGTCTGTTCCGAAAACAAAAACTGTGAATCTTACCTCAGTTGTAAAGCCTATGCTTGACGGAGTGATTTGTGCTTTTCACAGCGCAGATCAATGTCTGCAAAAAGAATCCAGCCTGATTGCTTCCCGTCTTGGAGTTCCAAAACAACAGCTTCTTAGCACGGACAACGATATTTTGGGAGCGTGCAGGTTTATCTACCCCTATCGGGAAAACAGCGTAAAATGGAATCCAAAGGACAACCACTGCCTTGCCTTTGAGATTGAAGCGGAGCACAACAACGATGGGAGTTGCCGCTTTTCCGGTGGGATTTATGACCTGTCTTGAATGAAAAACGACAGCCAACTATTGTGCAAATATCAAATGTGTTGTTCTTTAAAATGGCATTGATGGAGCACACGAAAAAAGAAGGGAGAATCGATAGTATGAAAAAGATGATTTCTATCCTGCTGAGTGTTGCTTTGTTTTTATCTGTTTTCCCAGTTTCAGTTTTTGCGGCTGGGGCTACCAATGAATACACTGAAGGTTATTATACTTATACTGTGGAGAACGGCGAAGCAACGATTACAGATTGTGACGATAGCATTACTGGAGATGTTGTACTGCCGGATACCTTGGGTGGATATCCGGTGACAGAAATAGGTGCTTATGCATTTCGTAGTTGTAGCGGCTTGATTAGCATAAAAATACCGGATAGCGTAACGAATATTGAAGGGGCGGCATTCGAGAGTTGTACAAATTTAACCGACGTTGAAATACCAGATAGCGTGACAGGGCGGATAAACGATTATATGTTTTATGGCTGTAGCGGTTTGACCAGCGTTAAGATCCCCGATAGCGTGACGATGATAGGCTTTTATACATTTTACGGTTGTAGTAATCTGACTAATGTTGAGATACCAAACAGCGTGACATCTATAGGCAGTCATGCATTTCGTGGTTGTACGGGTTTGACTAGCGTTGAGATACCGGACAGCGTGACATGGCTGGGGAATAATGTTTTTTATGGCTGTAGTGGCTTAACCAGCGTTACAATACCATCTAGTGTGACGAGTATATGGAGTGGAACATTTGGTGATTGTGAAAAACTTAAAAAAGTGTATTATGAATCCGATATAACAGCATGGTGCAATATTAATTTTCAAGGTAGCTCAGCTAATCCACTTTGCAACAATGGAACGCTGTATGTGAATGGTGAAGCCGTTCATGATTTAGTTATACCAGATGTCGTCAAAAAAATAGGGGACTATACGTTTGCAAGCTATAGTGGATTAATTAGTGTAAAAATATCAGGCGGCGTAACGAGTATAGGAGATGGTGCATTTGAGAATTGCACAGGCTTGACCAGCATTGAAATACCAAACAGTGTGACACGGATAGGAAGTAGTGCATTTGAGGGTTGTACAGGTTTGACTAATATAGAAATGTCAGACGGCGTGACAAGTATAGGAAGCTCTGCATTTGAGAACTGCACAGGCCTGACTAGTATCAAAATACCAGACAGCGTGACGAGTATAGGAGATTCTGCATTTGAGAATTGTACATTGGCTAATATAGAATTATCAGATAGTGTGACATTTATAGGAAATTACACATTTAAAGGGTGTAAAGACTTAACCGATATTGAAATACCAGATAGTGTAACAAGTATGGGACACTATGTGTTTCAGGACTGTACAGGCTTAACCAGCATTGAGATACCGGACAGCGTGGAAGTGATAAAAAGTTTTGCATTTGAGGGCTGTACGGGTTTGACTAAGATAAAAATATCAAACAGTATGACGAGTATATGGGATTCTACATTTCAGAACTGTACAGGCTTAACCAGCATTGAGATACCGGACAGCGTGGAAGTGATAGGAAATTCCGCATTTAAAGGGTGTACAGGCTTAACCAGTATTGAAATACCAGACAGTGTAAGGGGTATATGTGATTCTGCATTTCGGAACTGTACAAGCTTGACTAACATTGAAATACCAGACGGCGAGACGATTATATGGGATTCTGTATTTGAGAACTGTACAGGCTTGACTAGTATCAAAATACCAAACGGCGTGACGAGTATATATGATTCTGCATTTCGGAACTGTACAAGCTTGACTAACATTGAAATACCAGACAGTGTGACGAGTATAGGCGATTATGCATTTCAGAACTGTACAGGCTTGACTAGTATCAAAATACCAAATAGTGTAACGAGTATAGGAAATGATGCATTCCCCTCAGAGATGACCATTCTCTGTACAAACAACTCTGCGGCACACACCTATGCTTTGCAACACCACATTACATATGAACTTTTTCCATACATTTATTTGTCAACAAACACATTCCATGTCGGAGACGAATATCAGCTTACTATTGTAAGTGATTCGGCAGTAGATGTTTGTTGGTATTCTTCCAATCCAGATGTAGCCAGTATAAGTTCTTCCGGTAATATGACCGCTCTTTCAGAAGGGAAAACACTAATCACAGCGGTAATAAGTGGCTACACAGAAGAAGATTATGTAGCCACATGCCTTGTAACCATTAAACCTGTATATCATGTGTATTATATATCTGCCGGAGAAGTGCAACTGCCAGCAACACAACGTAAATTGTCTGAGAAAGTATTGACATTTTCTTCCTATACCCCTGTGCGCACGGGATACCGTTTTGAAGGCTGGTCTACAGAGCCAAACGATACAACTGTGGAATACCAGCCCGGAGATACATATACAGAAGATGCAGATTTAACCCTATATGCTGTCTGGAAATGGACTCCAAAATGTTCGGCCTGTGACGGTACTGGTCAGAAAAGAGTATCGTGCCAAGAATGTGATGGCGATGGATATACTACAGTCAAGACATCAAGAACATGTACCAGATGCAGTGGAAAAGGGACTGTGAAACAAACGTATACGGTCAAAGAAGAACATACCTGCCCCATCTGCCATGGCGAACTGGTAACATGGAGTGATTCATTACAAGGTTGGGTACCATGCCGCGGTTGTAATGGGTTGGGAACAGTGACCGTTGAGGTAGAAAAAGAAAAAAATGTGACCTGTTCAACTTGCAATGGCCTTGGAAAAATATATAGCACAAGCACAAAAACATGTAGCACATGCCTTGGCGTAGGTTACAAAAAAGTGCGTTGTACTCAGTGCGGCGGCGATGGTATCTGCACACAGGATTCTTTCGGCGTATCTTATGACCCCAATGGTGGAACAGGAGCGCCCGCGTCTCAAACAAAGGAAAAGGCTTCTTCCCTGACTTTGAGTAAAGACATTCCGGTAAAAGACGGATATATTTTCTGTGGCTGGTCAACAAGCGTAGGCGGTTCGGTGAAATACCAGCCGGGAGATATTTATTCCGCTGATCAGGATTTAATATTAGTCGCAGTGTGGCAGAAAGAACCGGAGCCTATCCCCGGTTATTCCTGCGGAGATATTGACAATAACGGAACAATCAACCTGAAAGATGTAACACAGTTGCAAAAATATCTGGCAGGCTGGGACGTGGAAGTTGCAACGGAATATTGTGACGTCAATGCAGATGGTAAAATTAACCTGAAAGATGTAACCCATCTACAAAAATATTTGGCTGGCTGGGAGGTGAAACTCGGCCAATCATAAAGCAAAATTAAACCAATCGAAACAGACGGAATTGTCAGGCGCATGGAAGCCTGTCAGTCAAAAAATCGAAACGGAGGTAAAAAACATGAAGAAGTTTATTGCAATGATAACTTCCATTTGTCTCTGTGCAGTCGCTTTTCTTTCTACTCCTGCCCTTGTATCTGCGGTAGGCAACGATGAACCTGCGTTTATCGTTGAGGAAGTAAGCGGCTATGCGGGAGACGAGGTAACAGTCAACATCAACGTAAAAAATAATCCGGGAATCTGTTCTGCGGGTGTAACCGTGAGCTATGATGGAACTGCTCTGGAATTAAAGTCAGTAGAGAATGGCACCGTGCTAGAGGGCATGGTTCCTGTAAATGTAGCGAATAATCCGTGCAAAATTCTATGGAATACATTGGCCGATTCCACCGCAAACGGTGTACTTGTAACTTTGACTTTCACCGTCAAAGAAAATGCAGATTCGGGAAAATCAGCGATTACACTAACCTATGACCCGGACGAGGTATATAACATTGATATGACAAATGTTGCCTTTGCAGTAGAAAATGGTTCTGTTACGGTAAACTGCAACCATGTAGCTGGCGCTTGGGAAGAAGAAAATCCGGCCAGTTGCACAGAGACGGGAACCGAAGTACAGAAATGTACCAAATGCGGCACAGTTTTGAACAGACGGGACACCGATGCTTTAGGGCACAGCTTTGGGAAATGGGAAACCGTGACCTCTCCCGACTGTACCAATAAAGGAAGCGAAAAGCGCACCTGCTCTGTCTGCCAGTATACAGAAACCCGTGATATTGACCCCTTGGGTCATAGCTGGGAATCCGACTATACGATTGATAAAGAAGCCACCTGCACAGAAGATGGCAGTCAGTCTATCCACTGTTCCAGATGTGACGCTGTAAAAGACAGTCAGGTAATCCCGAAAGGCCACAAATACGGAGAATGGATTGTGGATAAGGAAGCTACCTGTACCGAAGATGGAAGCCGTCACCGTGTCTGCTCTGTCTGCAATGAAGAAGAAAACGAATCTATTCCTGCGGCACATCAGTTTGGCGAATGGGAAACCATCACAGCGCCTACCTGCACGGAAAAAGGCAGTGAACAGCGTGCATGTTCTGTTTGCAAGGAAGTTGAAACCCGGGATATAGACGCAACTGGCCATAGCTGGGAAACCGAGTTCACCATTGACAAAGAACCGACTGCAACCGAAGATGGGAGCAAGTCAATCCACTGCAAAAACTGCGACGCTGTGAAGGACGTTACAGTGATTCCGGCAGGAACAACAGCAACAGATCCGACGGAACCATCTAGTCCCTCGGATTCTTCCGAAAGCGATGTACCCCAAACGGGCGACAGCTTCCCCGTTGAAGTTTTGATCGTGTTCTTTGTTGCCGCTGGAGCCTTGACGGTTCTTTTAGTGGTCAACAAAAAGCGTGTTCGCTCAAAATAACATCAGGATAACACCCCATAGGGCAGGACTTTGATAGTTCTGCCCTTTTTCTATAAAATCAAAGAGTTCATTTTCTTTATAGTTTTGCAGTCCTGTTAAATAACCAAAATCCCCTGAAAAATCAGGTAAAAATATTAAAGAAACTATTTACCTCCTTTCGTTTATATCTTATAATGTTATTATAGAAAAACGAAAAGAGGCATTTCTATATGATTTACGGGTATGCGAGATGTTCAACAAATGAATCTATGCAAGATATTGACCGGCAGATTCGGGAACTGAAACAACAGGGTGCAAAAGATAAAACCATCTATCGGGAATATGAGAGCGGGACAAAGACCAATCGGGCAGAATTACAAAAGCTTCTTGATATTGTAAAACCCGGCGACACCATTTTAGCAACAGAAGTCAGCCGAATTACCCGCAGTACCAAACAGCTTTGTGATATCATAGAGTTGGCAAAGAACCGGAAAATAAAGCTTGTTTTAGGCTCTTTTGTGGTGGATTGCCGGAAAGAGCTTGACCCTATGACTGAGGGAATGCTGAAAATGATGGGTGTCTTTGCCGAACTGGAACGGAATATGATAAGCCAGCGAGTAAAAAGCGGTATGGAGAATGCCAAATCCAAAGGGAAAGCGATTGGGCGGCCTGCGGTCACAGCCGACGATATTCCCGCTATTTTCTATCGGCATTATCCGAAATACCAAAAGGGCGAAATCAACAAAAAAGAGTTTTCAAGGCTCTGTTCCCTGTCTTATCCGACGATTTATAAATACCTTCGGATTGTTGAGGGTTAAAGTATTAGGAAGGTGCGAAAATGAACGTTGTAATTTATGCTCGTTACTCAGACAGTAAACAGCGAGAAGAATCCATTGAAGGCCAATTAAAAGTATGCTGTGACTATGCCGAAAAAGAGGGCTATAACATTATTGGGGAATACATAGACAGAGCGATCAGTGCAAAAACAGATGACAGGCCACAATTCCAGCGCATGATTCGTGACAGTAGCAAAAAATTTTTTCAAGGAATTATTGTTTACCAGTTAGACCGCTTTGCTCGAAATAGATATGACAGTGCACACTATAAACATATTCTGAAAAAGAATGGCGTTACTGTTATTAGTGCGAGAGAAACCATAACCGATGATGCAAGCGGTATTTTGGTTGAGGCCATGCTGGAAGGTATGGCTGAATATTATTCCGTAGAGCTTTCACAGAAAGTAACCCGTGGAATGAATATCAATGCAGAAAAAGGACTTTCAAATGGTGGGACTACTCCATTAGGCTATCGCATTGAAAATAAACGTTATGTACTTGATGAAGAACGTGCCCCCATAGTTCGGGAAATTTTCGCAAAGTATGCTGATGATTGGAGTATGAAGAAAATTTGTGACAGTTTGAATGAAAGACATATAACAACGGCACAGGGGACATCTTTCAATAAAAATTCTTTACATACCATGTTGAAAAATAGAAAATACTTAGGGATTTATATATATAACGGTCATGAAATTCCGGGCGGAATGCCGCAGATAATTAATAAAGACCTTTTTGATAAAGTACAGGAAAAAATGATAGCAAATAAAAAAGCTCCTGCGCGTGCAAGAGCAAAAGCGGAATATATCCTTTCGGGAAAATTATTTTGCGGTTACTGTAAAGAAAAAATGACAGGACACAGCAGTAATCAAATCAGTAAAAAAGGTGTGATATTCAACTATTATAAATGCAAAAATTCCGGGAAAGGCAAAACCTGTAACAAGAAGATGGTGCATAAAGACTATATTGAAGATATTGTAGTAAATGAATGCCGGAAACTTCTTACACCGCAGAATATCCGCAAGATTGCAAAAGAAGTGGTTAAAATTGCTTTAAGCATGGACGACCGTTCCGAAATGAAACGTCTGGAAAGTCTGATTCAAAAAGCACAGGAAGAAAAATCAAATCAAATGGCCTCTCTTCGTGCCTGTAAAGATGATACGATTCGGGAAATGATATTTGAGGACTTAGGGAAAATAGGGGCTGATATAAAAGAGCTGGAAAAACAGCTTGAAGTTGAAAAAGCAAGACATTACGTTATGACAGAACAACAGGTTATCGCTCATCTTACAAAATTAACAAATGGTGATATCCGTGATAAGACCTATCGAAAGTCGTTAATTCGGCTGTTTGTCAACAAAATCTTTCTGTACGATGATAGAATCACTATAACTTTTAATACAGGTGATGAAGAAACTACAATCACCGATGTTTTACTTTCAAAAATTGAAAATGGCTTATCGGGGAAAAATCTTTGTGTATTAAACAATGCGGTTCACCAAGATAAAACGCTGTAAGCAAACGCTTACAGCGTTTTTTGTTTTTTCTTTCTTCAATATGAAAAACCGGGCGGAAAATTTCCGCCCGGTTTCTTTTATTATGCCACATTCCATGTGCTGTCCAAATAAAAACACCGTTCCACCGCAATCGCACATCCGGCAAGATAAATCCGTTCCTCTGTTGCAAACGCCCGCTCGCAGAGAAGCTTTCTTCCCAACAACTGCTGCATTTCATCAACCACCGCGTCAAACGTTTCCGCCGAAGAAATAAGCGTTCCGCCGAACAGCATCTTCTCCGGGTCCAGCACATTTGCACACATTGCCGCGGTCTGTGCTGTTTTATGCACCGGATCAATCGCCGGCTCATTTTGATCGGCATATGCAGCAATCAATCCACGGCTGCCGCTGTACGGTCGGCCGCTCGCCAAAATGCCAACATCCACCGTCTGACCGCAGCAGCGCACCAGCACCGCATGCCGTACACTGCTTCCGCCGAACAGCCGCTGCGCAATCAGCATGCCGGAAACCGTACGCGAAGTGATAATCGGAATCGTCAGTGCATGCGACAAATCACGCTTTAACCGCGTCAGCCGTTCGGCGCTCCCCGCTCCCTCAATCAAGTCCACCGCATTGTCGCTTAAACACACGCCAATGCCAAGCACACGCTTTAATACAATGTAGTTTTCTCTGCAGATCTGTTCAACCGCCGATACAATCTGCGACAGCGTTTCACGATATGTATTTCCAAGCGGCATCCGGCGTTTTTCCAGCGA
Organism: Merdimmobilis hominis; assembly: GCF_016901855.1. GTDB lineage: Bacteria > Bacillota > Clostridia > Oscillospirales > Ruminococcaceae > Paludihabitans. Next base: position 33,006 of record NZ_JACJKY010000008.1, read on the forward strand.
ATCTCCGTTTAAATTGGTGAGCCCGACGGTGATCCCATCTTTTTCGATCACTGCGCCAAATACCAAGCGATAGTTTTCATCAATTTTCAAAAGCACTTTCCGTCTGCCGCGCTTTTGTGTCTGGATAATACTTTCTCCGCATTCCGAAAGAATCCCCTCTTTAATCATCTCATTCGTCAAAACAGTCACAAGCGATTTTGCCAATCCCAAGCAAGACGCAATATCCACCCGCGAGCATGCTTTATAATGCCGAATGCAGTTTAAAATGTCGACTCGGCTTTTTGTTTTGGTATCCAATCGATGATTGATAGGGGTATTCATCTGCGCACCTTCCTTCTTTATTTAGTATAGCGGATTTCACCGTGCTTTTTATGGACAGAAAATGAATTATATACATCCTCACACTGAATTCCTGTTCAGATCTCATTCAAATTGTCGTTTTTCATTGATTTTTCATGGCAATTTGTTATAATATGTTCATATATACGTCATATTTTACTGGACAGAAAGGTTGGTTTCTTTTCATGGAAGCATTGCTTGCACCAAATGCAGGATGGCTCTCCATTCTGCCTCCTGTGATTGCAATTATCCTTGCACTCACCACAAAAGAAGTCATTTCTTCTTTGCTCATCGGTATTTTCACCGGTGCGCTGATTTTCTCTCATTTTAATCCGGTCAACATGCTCACCACCACATTTGAGGTCATGGGCACCAAAATGGGCGACAATGCAAATATTCTGATTTTCCTTGGTCTTTTGGGCGCGATTGTCGTCATCGTCACCATGGCGGGCGGCTCGAACGCATACGGTAAATGGGCATCCACTAAAATCAAATCGCGCACCGGTGCATCGCTTGCAACAAGTGCGCTCGGCTGTCTGATTTTTATCGATGACTACTTTAACTGTCTGACTGTCGGCACGGTCATGCGGCCGGTCACCGACAAATTCCGTATTTCCCGCGCGAAGCTTTCCTACCTGCTCGATGCAACAGCCGCACCAATCTGCATCATCGCACCGATTTCAAGCTGGGGTGCTTCTGTTGCAACCTACATGCAGAACTCCGGTGTGGAAAACGGCATGACTGCATTTATTCAGACAATTCCTTATAACCTGTACGCACTGTGCACCATCCTGATGATCGTGCTCGTCTGTATCGGCAAACGGGAATTCGGCTCCATGGCAAAATTCGAGCATGCCGCAATGCTCGAAAATGATCTCGGTACAAACGACGCGGATGCAGATGCCGAAAATCTCGGTCAGATGGAAGTGCGCAAAAACGGAAAGGTCATCGATCTTGTTCTGCCGATTCTGGCGCTCATCGTGTTCACAATTATTGCTATGCTGTATACCGGCGGCGCATTCAGCGGCCAGGGCATTTCTCCGTTTGAAGCCATCGGCAACACAGACGCATCGCTTTCGCTCGTTCTCGGCGGACTGCTGACCCTTGTATTTACGATGCTGTTTTACCTGCCGCGCCGCGTGCTTTCGTTCCGTCAATTCATGGGCGCCATCACCTCCGGTGTTAAATCCATGGTTCCGGCGTACATCATTCTGATTCTCGCATGGACCATCGGCGGCATTTGTGACATCGATCATCTCAACACCGGCGGATTTGTCGGACATGTCGTCAACGACAACCAGTTCCCGGTCTTTATCCTCCCTGTCATTCTGTTTGTTGTCGCAGGCTTTTTGGGATTCGCAACCGGTACCTCGTGGGGTACCATGGCACTGCTCATTCCGATCGGCTCTGCAATCTGCGTCACCGATTCGACCAGTCACCTGCTGATTCCGATTTTCGGTGCAATTCTGGCCGGCGCTGTCTACGGCGACCACATCTCCCCGATTTCCGACACGACGATTCTTTCGTCCACAGGTGCAGGCTGTCCGCACTTAAATCACGTCGCCTCCCAGATGCCGTATGCAACACTGGTTGCAGGCGCGTGCTGTATCGGTTATCTGTGCATGGGATTCCTTTCTTCTCCGTGGATTCCGCTCATTGTTTCGGCGGCGCTCGTTGTGCTCGGCTATTTTGTATTCGGCAAGCGAATGAATCCTGACAAAAAATAATCACCGCATCAAAAATCCCGCACATCATGTGCGGGATTTTTTGTTTTTGCGTATAACCCGTTGCGTTTTTTTCAAAAAAACGATATGATAATGGAATACGCACATCTTTGTTTTGGCAGGAGGTTTTGATCCCATGAAACCACAATCATTCCGCACGGTGCTCACACAGCAGGAACATCACATGCAGGGCGTTCCAGCATTTGGCCGGAGCAGCGGCACAGACGCGGCACTTCCGCTGATTCCGCACAGCCACAAGGATAAATATGAGATCGTACTGCTGTCAGGCGGTGTGCGCTGTTTTCATGCCGACGGCGTGGACTATACCATTTATGAAAACAACGCGTTTTTTGTGCGTCCGAATGAATCGCACTTTGCCGATCGTCCCACCAAAACAAGCGGAGAACTGCTGTGGTTTCAGCTGAATGCAGAAGGAAATCTCCTCGATTTGCCGCAGCAAACAAACGATTTTATTCAGTTTAAGCTTTCTTCCTGCCAGACAAGACTGTTCTGCATTTCTCCGGCGGTATTTTCGTCGTTCCAGGAGAGCTTTAAGCTGCTGCTGCGCGGCGACACCGTTTCCTACATCAAAGGGCAGGCGCTGTTTGTCTATGCACTGCTGTCACTGTTTGAAGCGCCCAAGGCGGCACAGATTCTCTCGCCCGACATCGACCGTGCGAAGCAGTATATCATGACGCATCTGCACGAAGCGATTGATATCGAACGACTCTGCGATCAAAGTCACCGCTCCGTCGCATCGTTTTCCGAAGAGTTTGAGCGTCAAATCGGCTTTTCTCCCAAAGAATACATCCTGCGCGCAAAAATTGAACATTCCAAAACAGCGCTTGTCAAAACGCAGAAGCCGTTTGCCGACATTGCGTTCGATTACCACTTTTCGTCCGCTTCCTACTATGCGATTTTGTTCAAGCGGTACGAGGGCTGTACGCCGAAACAATACCGCAAAAAATTTTCGAAAAAGCGGGGAAACTGACGATGCGAAACAGAAAACGCGTACTCATTCCGCTGGCTGCATTGCTGTGGGGGCTGTTCATTTTCTGGCAGTCATCAAAAACCGGAACCGATTCCGGTCAGTTAAGTGACGGGATTGTTTCGTTTTTGCAGCGGTTTCTCCCCATTTCTCATGATATTCTCTCCGTCCTTGTGCGAAAAGCGGCACATGTGTCGGAATATTTTATCTTCTCCGCACTTCTGTGCGTATCGGCACACCAATACCGCCTGCTGCTGCGCCCGTTTGATCTGAGTGTCCTGTTTATCGGCACTGCGTGGGCAGTCTGCGACGAATGGATTCAAACATTTGTCCCGGGGAGAGCCGGCTGTGTGCAGGATGTTCTCATTGACATGGCCGGTGTGCTTGCCGCCTTTTTCCTCTGCCGGCTTCTCATTCGTTTTATCACAAAGAAAAAAGAAAGGAATCAAAATTCATGCAGCGTGTCATCGGCTATATGCGAAAAGCCATCACAGAATTTAAAATGATCGAAAACGGCGACCGGGTTGCTGTCGGTGTTTCCGGCGGAAAAGACTCCGTCGCACTCTTAACCGGACTTTCGATGCTCAGACGGTTCATCGGCATCGACTATACCATCGTTGCCATCACATTAGATCCCGGATTCGGCGGACAGCAAACCGACTATTCCCCGATTGAAGAACTTTGTAAAAAGCTCGACATCGAATATCATATTCTGCGCACGCAAATCGGCGAAATCGTGTTTGATCTGCGCAAAGAAAAGCATCCGTGCGCGCTGTGCGCAAGACTGCGCCGCGGTGCACTGCACGATGCCGCAAAAGAATTCGGCTGCAACAAATTAGCACTCGGTCACCACTATAACGATGTGGTGGAAACATTCATGATGAACTTGTTCAACGAAGGCCGCATCGGCTGTTTTGCACCGGTGACCTATCTTTCACGCAAAGATCTCACGATGATCCGTCCGCTCGTCTTTGCACCGGAAAAAGATGTTGCGGCGGCAGTCAAGCGTGCCGAGCTTCCGGTTGTCAAAAGCGTATGTCCGGCAGACGGTGTTACCTCCCGCCAGGATATGAAAGAATTTCTGCGCGAACGGGAACGTACCGACCGCGGATTCACATACCGCATGTTCGGTGCACTGCGGCGCAGCGGTGTGGATGGCTGGGGATATCCCGACCAGGCACCAGCACATCCGTCCACCGACGGAAAACCGCGTTCCGCCTCCTATCCGACCGATCCAAACACCGGTGCAAAACTGTTTTAATCAAATCACATCATAAAAAATAGCAGTGTGCGTATTTATGCACACTGCTATTTGTATTATATAAAATAAATATTACAAATCGTATTATTATAATAACACGCCGCAGAGGATCTGTGCCAATTCGCTCGCATCCGCGGCAATCGAAACAGCGCCATGTTCCTGCAGCTCTTCCACAGTACCGTATCCATAGGCCACGCCAATGCATTCGATGCCGGCCTCACCTGCACCGATGCAGTCAAACCGTGTATCGCCCAATAGCACACACGCTTCCTTCGGACAGCCGCATGCTTCCACTGCACGTTCGATGATATACGTTTTATGTGCCGAGGTGTCCGCATAATCAGCGCCGCACACGACGTCGAACAGATCAAAAACACCAAGCTTTTTCAAAATCTCAATCGCAAACACTTCCGGTTTTTTCGTTGCCAGTGCAATCATTTTCCCCTGACTGCGAAGCAGCCGGATCAGCGCATCAAGCTGCGGATACAGCGCACATTCAAACATTCCCTGCGCTTTATAGTAAGTGCGGAACAGTGTAATCGCCGTCTGCACCGTTTCCTCATCAAAGCCGCACACGTCGCGAAATGACGTACCGATGGACGGACCGATAAAACGGTCTTTTGTTTCCTCGGAAAGCATCGGCAGATGTAATTGTTCCATCGTATAGTCAATCGCATTAAAAATGCCGGGTTTTGAATCGATGAGTGTTCCGTCTAAATCAAATAAGACAGCCTTCTTGTTTGTATCCATTCGGGTTCTCCTTTATTCATTCATGTTTCTAAGCATTATTATACCACACAATCACGCAAATGAACAAACAAATGAATGAAACCGCCAATCCCGCCGATACTATAATGAAAAAACAACAAACAAGGAGCCTCGCGCTATGCATCAACCAAAACGCAGCACACAGCTGTTTTTGATTTCTCTGTGTGTCACACTTGTCACACTCGGCACTGTCCTTGTGCTTCTGCTGGCAGTCTGGCTGCCGCTCACACGGGAGCAGGAAGATGAACAGCCCGCCGCACAGCCGCTTACCGCCACAGAAGAAGAATCACTCTCACTCTTGATGATCGCTTCTCCCACCGTTTCCGATCCGCCTGCTTTTTTGGCGCTGTTTTCCTATGCACCTGCAAAAAAGCAGTTTGATACGGTGCTGTTCTCCCCATATCTTCTGTGCACCTCGCTTGACCGCACCGATACACTTGCCGGTCATTATTTGTACGGCGGCATTCTCGGTCTGCGGCGCGCGATCGCCGAGCTGACCGGTCATGAACCCGACCGCTATCTGCGCACCGATCAGGAAGGATTTTCTGCTCTGCTCGATGCGGGCGGCGGCATTTCATGCACAATTTCCTCCGCCTTTACGATTGGAGAAGAACAATTTTATCCCGGCGAACAGCAGCTTTCCGGCCGCAAGCTTTCGGCGCTTCTCTTTCAAACCGGCAGCGACGCGCTTCCCGACTTAAAAGCACAGACAGAATGGACAAGCCGCATTCTTCCCACCTGCATCCAGGCAGTAAAGCATTCGTATGAATCGTTTTCTTCGCTCATTTTCTCAGAATGCGAAACGACACTTACCCGTTATGATTTGCTTTTGCGTCAGTCGTATTTCACCGGCGGTACATTCACTGTCAATGAACCGATTGCCGTTGACGGCACACACCATCCGGAAATCATGGCAGTTTATCCGGATGAATCGGCACTTTCCGCTGCAAAAGCGGTCTTATCGCCTGCTTCATAAGAAAAAGAAAAGCGCCCGTGCCGTGCAGCGGGCGCTCTCGATTATAATGAAAGGCAAAATGAATTGTTCTGTTGTTACGGCAAATACAGTGCAGGGTTTACATGTGTGCCGTTGATGCGTACCTCAAAGTGAACATGCGCACCAAAGGAATAGCCGGTGTTTCCAATATTCGCGATATACTGTCCCTGCGACACGGTTTGTCCTGTGGACACTGCCAGCTTCGAACAGTGACCATATACTGTCGTCACCGATCCGCTTTGAATGAATACAACGTATCCATAGGAAGGTTTCCAGCCTGCATATGTCACGACACCCGAATGTGCGGCAACAATCGTTTTGCCGTATGCACCGCCCCAATAGCAGATGTCAATTGCTTTGTGGTTTCTCGAACCGCCGTACGGTGATGAAACATACCGTCCCGGGCCGGAGGTCGGCCAGATTAGACCGTATTTCGACGGGTTTCCGCCGCCGCCCGAAATACTCGGCAGCGATGCAGTTCCTTTCAGAATCACTTCATTGACCGGCTGTGCTGTCACAACGGTCGAAAGAATTTCACGTCCGACTTCCACGCCGTCAACATAGGAAATATCGGCTGTAATCGTCTGGCTTCCGTTTTTGCCGGATGTTTTTGTCTGTTTTTGTCCTTTATACAGCGAAGAGGTTTCCACATACTCGGTCGAATACGGAATTGATTCCTCATAGGAAACGGTTACAATTCGTTTGACCGGGAGATAACTTTCCGATTTATTGACAAGCACACTTCTGCCGATCGGGCAGTTTGTGAGAATATCCGGATTGAGTGCCACCAGTTCGTCGAGCGTGACATCGTTTTTCTCCGCAATCGAAAGCGGCGCGTCGCCTTCCTGCACCGTATAATAGCGGTCAACCTTTGTATTCGAATCAAGCAGTGCGATCAAGTCGGATTCGGCAACGACATTGCTTTTAAAATAAAGCCCTTCTTCCATCTCAACCGTTTTTGTAAATTCAACACGGTCATTTTCCGACTGCTTTGCCGCTGCAAGCTTGCTGTCAAGATGTTCTTTGACGCCGGAAATATCTTTCACCGCACCGACGAACGTGCCGTCGATGATGAGTCCTGTTGCTTCCACCACATCCGTACCGGATGCACTGATGATGGTGTCTGTCAGTTCCGCGCTCGTCATGAGCGAGCCGGTCGGAACAATCGCCAGCGTAAACGTCGGATCATACGAAAGCTCCTGATCCTCGGACTGGTAAATCAGGCGGGACTGAATTTTTGCTTCTGTTTCCTGAAACACCGATTCATCCTGAATATATCCAAGATGCTCCCCGTTATACTGAACACCGATCGCAAAATTAAGCGAAAACGCGTAATGTACAACAAATACAAACACCGCTGCTGCCGCTGCCGGCACAATGTAGTTGAGCGCTTTGAATACGAGATTTACATGGCGGCGTGCCGCATGACAAAACGCGGAAACGGCTGATCCGATGCGGTAAACAACCGGTTTTTGCGGATGTGCGCGATAACCTGTACGAACCACATTCACCATCGAACGGCCGAACCGGCGCACACCGTAAATGGTTTTGAGCCATTTCTGATACAGCATGGATTCGCGCTTGCGAATCTTTAAGAATAAATGTTTGATCTCAAGCACCGGTGTACGCAGCACTTTTCGATACACCACTGCTGCCGCACGTTTCATCAGTGCAAAAAACGACACCAAAAACGTACCGACTGCCATCATTCCGTTTAAAAAATATGTCACCAGCATGTCAATATACTCTGTCAGTGGTTCTCTATCTCCATTCTTCATAACAACAAATGCTCCTGCTTATATTTATGTCGGATTCTCAATCGAATTATTACATTTTGTAACCTGTTTGTAACCATTATATCATATTCTCGTTGTTTTGCAACCCCCAACGGCCTGTTTTTCTGCTTCATTTTGTTTCTTTTTTATGAATACGCCGTTGTTTTCCGTGTTTCGATGAAAAAAGTTGTTTTTTGCACCGTTTGTGTATTATAATGAAGCAGAACAATGAAATGAGGTCTTTTCTATGGCAGAAATACAGGGATATATCCATTCTTACGAGAGCTTCGGCGCAGTGGACGGGCCGGGTGTTCGGTTTGTGGTATTTGTTTCGGGCTGTCCGCTCCGCTGCTTATACTGTCACAATCCTGACACCTGGATCAAAACAGACGGTACGCTCACCTCTGCTGAGGCGGTCGTTTCGACCATCTGTGAATATAAAAATTTCATCAAAAACGGCGGCGTCACCATTTCCGGCGGAGAACCGCTGATGCAGCCCGCATTTTGCAGGGAAATTCTCCTGCGATGCAAGCAGGAAGGGCTCCACACCGCCATCGACACCTCGGGTGCTGTACCGCTTTCGACCTGCCGTGATACGATCGATGCCGCAGATCTGATTCTGCTCGATATCAAAGATATTGACGCAGAAGACTGCAAAACGCTCACCGGTCAGACAAACGAAAACGCGCTTGCACTGCTCTCCTACTGCGAAGAAACGAAGAAACCGGTCTGGATTCGGCACGTCCTTCTTCCGGGCTACACATTATCGGACGAAAAGCTTCATAAAATGGGAGAAACGCTCGCATCGTTTTCCTGCATCGAGCGTGTGGAAATCAATCCGTTCCACAAAATGGGCGAATACAAATGGGAAACAATCGACCGCCCTTACACACTAAAAGAAGTATCACCGCCGTCCGCAGAGGACGTTTCACATGCAAAGGAGGTTTTGCGCTCTTATGGACTGCCGCTTTAAATGCTTTCGATTCACCGCTGCAGCACTCGCACTGTGTGCTGTCCTGCTTGCAGGCTGCACGGAAGTTCCCGCCGTTTCAAACCCGGAATCTTCCGTTTCGGCAGACAGCTCTGCTGTCACAGAATCCTCGCCTGAACAGGAGCAGGATACGCTCCCGGCGGGCAGCTTGTCCGACTGGAATCTGATTTTGTTAAATCCCGAACCGCAGAACAAAATTGACGAAGATCTTCCGTTGTCGTTTGCTTCGTTTGACGGTCAGAAAATTGACGAACGTATCGCCGCGCAATACAGCCAGATGGTTGCCGACGCCGAAAAAGACGGCATTCATCTGTTCCTGCGCTCGGGATATCGTCCCGTTTCCCTGCAAAAAACATATTACGAAAGCAACATCAACAAATATATGCAGCAGGGCATGACCCGCGAAGAAGCTGAAGCAAAAACGCGCGAATACTACACGGAACCGGGCCACAGCGAACACCACAGCGGCTTGGCACTCGATATTTTAACAGAGGAATACCAGCGCGATGTTTACACGCTGGATGACCGGTTTGCACAGACCGACGGCTATGCATGGCTTATAAAGCACTGCACGGAATACGGCTTTGTTCTGCGCTATCCGGAAGACAAAACCGACATCACACAGATTAACTATGAGCCGTGGCATTACCGCTATGTCGGAACGGAACATGCGGCATATATGAAAGAACACGGTCTTTGTTTCGAAGAATATATCACTTTACTGCAAGAGGCGGGACGATGAGTACACCAATGAATGACATTCTGTTTAAACCCATCCGGTATGACAGCGCGGAATACCGGGAAATGCTTTCCTTTCGGAATGCATACATGCGCGTGCCGATCGGACTTTGTCTGTTCGACGAGGATCTTTCCCGGGAGGTATTCGACCACCACATCGGCGTTTATCGCCAAAACAAGCTGATCGGCTGCTGCATCATCACACCCGAAACCGATACGCGCGCACGGATGCGTCAGGTTGTGATCGCGCCGGACGAACGCGGCAAAGGCATCGGTCATCAGATGATGCTCTATGCGGAGGAAGAAGCGCGGTCGCTTGCGTTTTCGCAGCTTGTGCTCGACTCCCGTATGACTGCCGTCCATTTTTATCAGATGCTCGGCTATCAAGCGGTGGGCGAACCGTTTATGGAAGTGGGACTTCCTCACTACCGCATGGAAAAGCAAATCCGGACATAATAAAAAGAACGCTTCAGCTGAAGCGTTCTTTTTTCATTTTAAATGACAATACCGCCGTTTGGCGCAATCACCTGACCGGTGATAAAGCTTGCGTGCTCGCCTGCCAAAAACAGCATAGCACCTGCTGCCTCTCTTGCCGAACCGATTCGCGCAAGCGGCGTTTCTTTGCACAGTGCGGCACGATCTTCCTCTGTGAGTGCGGCGTTCATATCGGTATCGATGACGCCGGGTGCCACACAGTTGACCGTGATGCCTGAAAGTCCTACCTCTTTGGCAAGTGCTTTGGTGAATCCGATCACCGCGGCCTTTGATGCGGAATATGCCACTTCGCACGACGCTCCCGTCTGTCCCCACATCGAGGATACGTTGATGATCCGGCCGCTTTGGCGGCGGATCATCTGCGGCAATACCGCTTTGCATGCATAATAGGCACCGGTCACATTGACGCGGAACATCCGCTCCCATTCTGCCGATGTCGTGTCGGTAAACAGTTTCATGAGTGCGATGCCGGCATTATTGATGAGCACATCAATTTTCCCAAACGTCGCCGTCATCTGCGCAACCGCTTCCTGCACGGAAGTCTCCGACTCCACATCGCAGAAAAACGCTTCCATGCCGGGATGCGCCGTACACAGCGCCTGTGCCGCCTCTTTCGACTTGTTGTATGTAATCCCCACCTGATACCCGTTTTCATAAAAGAGGGATGATGCCGCCGCACCGATACCGCGCGACCCGCCGATAATCAAAACTGTTTTTTGTGCCACATTGCCGCCTCGTTTCGTTTTTCCCCATTGTATCACGGCATCATCCGGTTCGTCAAATCAGTAAAACGTCTCACGCAGCTGCGGCTTTTTGACTTCCGTGACACCGTTGTGCTTTGCAAGATTTACATGCACGCTGTAGGAAGAATCGATCTGCGATTCGGTGAGCGTTGTGTTCTCCTCATACGATGTAAGCTGCCCGTCTGTATTGACTTGCAGTGTAATCGTCTGTTCTTTGACTGAAACTGCGGCAGTATCGTTTGCATACTGTTTTTTCGTCACTTTTCCTGCATCCATATACAGGGTATAGCAAATACCGCTTGCATCCACCTGTTTTTGAATCTCGCGGATCTCTGCGCGCTCATACTGCGCAGACAGCATCTGCAAATACGGATGAAGCATCGTATCCGTATACGGTTCATGCGAAACCGCACGCCATCCCTGACCGATCATCCACTGTTCTGCCTTTTCGCCGTCCGAAAACTCGCAGAACACCACTTGGTCATTTTGATCGAGCTGTGTCTGACAGTAAGAAAGTGCGCCCGATTCCCGCCGCAAAAACACAAATGTTCCCGTATATGCACCGCTGCCCTGCGGTTCCTGATACGACACCGAAAGTGCACATTCGCCGCCTGTCAGCGACTGCACGCCCGAAAGCACCGTTTTCACCTCCTCATACAGCGCGGCATCTGCACCGCCGCATCCGCCAAACAGCACTGTCACACAGAGCAGCATGGCGACAAGCATCCCGATTCGTTTCATATCCGTTCCCCTTTCCGAAGATAAGCTGTTTTACTTATATGCGTCAAACGTTCGCTTCATGCCGTGCATAGGCGCAAAGATTTTGCCGATACTACCAATAAAACAAAAAGGAGTGCCGGTATGAATCTTTCTCCCACGCAATATGACACACTCGTAAAACGGGCAAGCCCAAAATCGAAATCAAAGAAAACGATTATACAATCGTTTTTGATCGGCGGTGCGATCTGTACAGTCGGACAGCTGCTGCGCAGTTTATTTTTATCGCTCGATATCAGCCAAACGCATACCGCCACGCTCGTCGCCGCATCACTCATTGCACTGTCCGCACTGCTCACGGGACTCGGCATCTATGACAATATTGCAAAACACGCCGGCGCCGGTACGCTTGTGCCCATCACCGGCTTTGCAAACGCCGTCGTTTCCCCTGCACTTGAGTTTAAATCCGAGGGCTTTATTTTAGGCGTCGGCGCAAAAATCTTCATCATCGCCGGTCCTGTCATCGCATACGGAACGATTGCATCCGTCATCTACGGCGTGATTTACTGGCTGTTCACCGCAGCATTTTAACAAAGGAGCAAACAGAACATGAAGCAATTAGAACGCGGCGTATTTGTGTTTGATTCGCCGCCATCGATCAACGCGTTTTCGGCAGTTGTGGGAAAAAAAGAGGGCGAAGGTCCGCTTAGCAGTTATTTTGACCATATTTTCACCGATACAAAATTAGGCCAAAACACCTGGGAACAGGCGGAAAGCCGACTGCAAACCGAAGCAGTTACCCGCACGCTCAAAAAGGCAAACTGCGCACCGGAGGATGTTTCGCTGTTGTTTGCGGGCGATCTTTTAAACCAGTGCATCGGTTCGACGTACGGACTGCGCGATTTGGGAATTCCGCTGTTCGGACTGTACGGCGCATGCTCCACGATGGCTGAATCACTCGTACTCGCCTCATTGATGACGGCATCAGGTGCGGTTTCGCGTGCCCTCGCCGTCACATCCTCCCACTTCTGCTCGGCGGAACGTCAATTCCGCTTTCCGCTGGAATACGGCGGTGTACGTACGCCAACCGCACAATGGACGGTGACCGGTGCAGGCGCCGCGCTCGTTTGTGCGGAAGGTAACGGTCCTTATGTAGCGGCAGTCACAGCCGGACGCATCCGGGATCTCGGGATTACCGACGTCAACAACATGGGCGCTGCCATGGCGCCTGCCGCCGCCGACACAATCAAGCGGTTTTTGTCTGCAACAAAAACCGCACCCGATGATTATGATTTGATTTTAACGGGGGATCTCGGGTTTATCGGCTCGTCGCTGCTGTGCGAGCTTTTGCGAATGGAACAATTCCAGATCGAACCGGTTCACAACGACTGCGGCAAGATGATTTTCAACCGCGAAAGTCAGGATGTGCATGCAGGCGGTTCCGGCTGCGGATGCAGTGCGTCCGTGCTGTGCTCGTATATTTTAAGCGGGCTAAAAAGCCGCCGGCTTCACCGTGTGCTGTTTGCGGCAACAGGTGCGCTCATGTCAACGACAAGCATTCAGCAGGGCGAATCGATCCCCGGCATTTCGCATGCCGTTTTGCTGACTGCTTCAAAGGAGGATATTCCATGGAACTGCTGATAGACTGCATCAAAGCGTTTGTGGTCGGCGGGCTGCTGTGTGCCATCGGACAAATTTTGATCGACTACACAAAGCTCACACCGGCACGGATTCTTGTGTCATTTGTCGTATCCGGTGTAATTTTAGGCGGCATCGGACTGTATGAGCCGCTTGTCAAATTTGCCGGTGCGGGCGCGACCGTTCCGCTGACCGGGTTTGGCTATTCGCTCGCAAACGGTGTGAGAGAAGCCGTCGACAGCGAAGGGCTCATTGGCGCGCTGACCGGCGGGCTGTGTGCATCAAGCGGCGGTATTACGGCGGCGATGCTGCTTGCTGTTTTGGTAGCTCTTATCTTTCATTCGCATGATAAATCATAAAAAAAGACCTCGTCAGCCGACGAGGTCTTTTTTATATCATCTGTGCGCGGATTTCCGCTTCATGCGCCTGGCAAAAGGAAAATCCCGTTTTCATAAATTCGCGGATCGGCATGCTTTGATACCATTCACCAAGTGTCTGCAAAATCGGCACCCCCGCAATCTGCATCGTATAAAAGCATTCATACGCGCTGCCCTCATTTTGTGAATACGGGTCGAGCGCGTACAACCGCTTGTCCCCTTTTAAAATCGGATCAACCACCATCTCGCTGAAAATCCACGGAAGATGCGGCGTTTCATACTGCTCGGGTGAATCCTCGTCGAACACCTCTGCCCAGACATCAAACCAGAGAAAATGCGTGATCTCATGCAATGCCATGCCAAGCGCACCGGACGGACTGTTTTTGAAAAACACGTCAAACGAATGCGCCGAAAGATACCGCGGACAAATCGGATTGAGTGTGATATTCGCCGTCATATCGTCAAACCGTCCGGTCAAGTCAAGCGAAAAAATCTCTGAAAATGCGGTTTGAATCTCCACTTCATGTGCATCCCAATGCGCCTGATAAAGCACCTGTTTTTGCGTAATTTCCGGTTCCTGCGATGTGTATTCCACTGTCATCACCTCAGTCAGATGACGCTGCCGCTCCGCTTTCGTTCCGAAAAACAGCTTTTCCCGGTCAAGCTGCGGATAAAACACCAAAAACATTTCTGCCCAGTTTGCCTGCCCCGGCTCCGCCAAAAACTGCGCCATACTTTCAATACTGTATGCGGCGCCGGGCGTTTTGAATGTGAGTTTCATAGATACGCTCCTTTTCAGTTATGCTTCCTCTTCTTTTGAAAAACGGCTGTTAAATCGGCCGAGTGCCCATGCAAACAACACGCCGCAGACAAGGCAGACAATGTTTATCACACACGTCACTGGTGAGGAAACAAAGCTCTGATACGGCAGAATCATAAGCGTCGATGCAATGACAATGCCAATAATCGCATGAAATGCAAATGAATAGTATCGGTCAAATAGATGGTTGACTGCTTTTGAGAGAAGTGCAATCGTAATAAGCGCGCCTACACCCGCAACGGCAATCACACCGAAGTCAAAGCCGCCAAGCGCTGCGACAAACGGCGTATACAGTCCCATCGGCATGAGCAGTGTCGAAAAACTCATACCCGGTACGATGATGCTCAGCGCCAGGCAAAAACCGCAGAACAGATACCAGCCGACATTCGGTGCAATTTCTACTTCGAATGCACGCAGACCGATCAGCAACGCAAGCAGAAAAGCGCCTGCAATGCAAAGCGAAATCCACGATCCTTTCGAACGTCCTTTTTGACCGGCTTCTTTAAACAAATCGGGAAGCATCCCGATGATCATGCCTGCAAACGCGCAGACCGATGCTTCCGGATACGTTTCTAAGAAAAACGCAAGCAGTTTTGCAATGCCTAAAAATCCGACTGCCACGCCAATCAGCACAGGCAAAAGCGGCGGCACATGCGTACGGAACCGGCGGATTGGATTCGACAAAAGTTCCATCACCGGTTTGTAAATACCGAATACAACGCAGAGAATACCGCCCGAAATGCCCGGCAGTACCGCACCGACGCCGATGAGCGCGCCCTGCACGATTCGCAGCAGCCAAAACGCCGCTTTGTTTGTCGGATGCTTTGATTCCATATTGATCTCCTTTATTTTCACACTAATAAACAAAAAAGATTCAAACCGCAAGTGGTTGAATCTTTTTTGAAAAACGATAAAATTCGATTAACGTTTGGAGAACTGCGGAGCGCGGCGTGCAGCTTTGAGACCGTACTTTTTACGCTCTTTCATTCTCGGGTCACGAGTGAGGAAGCCAGCTTTTTTAAGCAGCGGGCGCAGTTCCTCGCTGTACTGCAGCAGTGCGCGGGACAGGCCGTGACGGATTGCGCCAGCCTGGCCGGTTACGCCGCCGCCTGCAACGGTGCAGACGATGTCAAATTTGCCGACGGTTTCGGTCAGCTCGAGCGGCTGATTTACAATGAGTTTGAGTGTCTCAAGGCCGAAGTAATCGTCAATGTCTCTGCCGTTGATGGTGATTTTGCCTTCGCCGGCATATACGCGAACTCTTGCAACAGAGCTTTTTCTTCTTCCGGTGCCATAGAAATATGGACGAGATTCGTACATCTAAATTGCCTCCTAATGTTATTTTAAAAGTTCAAAAATTAAAACGGGGAAACTTCCGGTTTCTGTGCAGCGTGGCTGTGATCAGCACCAGCGTATACACGCAGGCGGCGCAGCTGTGTTCTGCCCAAAACGGTATCCGGCAGCATGCCTTTGATTGCCAGAGTCATTGCTTTTTCCGGATTGTTTTTCATCATGTCGGAAGCGGAGACGACTTTCATGTTGCCGATCCAGCCGGTGTGATGATAATATTTTTTGTTGCGAAGTTTGTTGCCGGTGAGCACTGCTTTAGCAGCGTTGACAACGATAACGTGATCGCCGCAGTCAACGTTCGGTGTGAAATCCGGTTTATGTTTGCCGCGCAGCAAAACAGCGGCTTTCACAGCAAGACGGCCCAGCGGCACATCGGTTGCATCGAGGACATACCATTTCCGGCTTGTCTGTGCTTTTGCCATTGTAGTAGACATAATAGGAACCTCCAATATTTATTCAGCATGCTCCCTATTATATCGGCATCAGCCCTCCTTGTCAAGAACAAAAAGTCCGTTTTTTTAATTTACACACCTCATTCTCTCGATTTCTCTTTAAAATGCTCCAAAACGCTCTGTTTCTCATTCTTTGTTTCATTTTCTGTTTTGAGAAAAAAAGCCCGGGTTGGCGGGCTTTTTCTCGTATATTCCACCGAAAGCCGTTCAGCTTTCTGCGGCATCAATCGCTTTAATGACGGCATTGCGGAAGCCGTTTTCCTCAAGCGCGGCAACGCCTTTGATCGTTGTTCCGCCCGGCGAGCAGACAGCATCCTTCATTGCACCCGGATGCGCACCGGTGGAAAGCTGTAAGCTACCGGTACCGACGACCATCTGTGCGGCAAGGCGGTATGCCGTCTGACGGGCAACGCCGTGTTTGACTGCCGCATCGGCAAGCGCTTCGATATACATTGCCGTATATGCGGGTGCACAGCCGCTTAACGTTCCCGCAATCGAAAGATGATCGGAATCGACCGGCTCAATCAGTGCAATCTGAGAAAACAGATTGCAGAATGTGTTCCACTCGTCCTCGGTGAGTGAATGCGTCTGCTCACACACAAAGATGCCCTTACAAACGGACACCGGCGTATTCGGAATCGTGCTGATGTGGTGTGTGCCGGGCAAAAGCACCTGCTCATACCACGAAAACGGACGTCCTGCCGCAATCGACACGACGATTTTTGTAAGAAGCAGTTCTTTGATCGGTTCGACCACTGCTTCAATCTGATACGGTTTTACTGCAATGACCACCATATCCGCCTGCTCTGCCACTGCCTTTGCCGATTCTTCGGCGTGAACGCCGAACGACGCGGCATTTGTTTTGAGTTTTTCATAATGTGCGGCACACGCAAAGATTTCGTCCGGCGAAACAGCCTTCGCCGCAATCAGTCCCTGCACAATCGCCTGTGCCATATTGCCAAATCCAATAAATCCGATCTTCATCCTGCCAAATACTCCTCTCTATGCTTCCACCATCTGCGCTGTCAGCCGGCGCACGGTATCCAGAAACTCCTGTTCGGCGCCGGTAAACAAATGACGCGGCCGGTGGATTACGAAATCCTTATTCATCTTGTCCGCCATGGGACACTCTTTCATCACGAGTCCGTGCTCGCTTAAAAAGTCAAACGGTACGGGTGACACCCACATATAACTGCCCGACAAATTCTGCAAAAGGGACAGCTGACTTCCACGGTCATACACGTAAATCCGCTTTTTCTTTCCTTTTAATACGGCGTCACGGTTGATCTGCGAAAACGAAATCGTCGGCACCTGAATATCACCGTGCACAATTTCGGGATAGCCGTCGAGCGCGTGATACGGAATCACAGACGCGTGTGCAAGCGGATGGTTGTTCGCCATCAAAAGGCACATCCGAAATTCCCACAGTGTGGAAAACTCCAGTTTGAGGCTTTTTAAATAGGAAGAGAAATATTCCTCGTGCGCATTCTGTACCCGGATGATGCCAAATGCAGACTCTCCGCCCGCCACATCGCTGATGGCGGTCATCGCATTCGTTTCCTTAAAATGGACTTCGAGCGCAGTATCCGACGGCACCCGATCCAAAAAGGACGTAAACGCCGATGCGATATAGCTTGCACGCGGAACGCTCACCGTCATTTGCAGTGACTCCTGTCCGTCCGATTTATAAAGCGATTCGAGCTCGTCCATCTGGGAAAGAATCGTGCGCGCATAGGAGAGAAACTGTTCCCCCATCGGCGTCGGCTCCACCCCGTGCGCTGTTCGTTTGAAAATGGTGATACGAATCTCGTTTTCAAGATCTTTGACCGCCTTGCTCAAGTTCGGCTGTCCCATAAACAGATTTTTTGCCGCTTTGGAAATCGAACCGGTTCGCTCGATTTCCACCACATAGCGAAGCTGCTGAAAATTCAAAAAGCCTCCTCCTTCCGTGTTATTCTTTTCATTGATATCAGATATCACAATTATACATTACCCGCTTTTTAAAAACAATGATAAAATAAAAGTGTGAAAAGATTCACAATTTCACTTGTTACTTATTTAAAGTTTCTGCCCATAAAGGAGGATTTCTTATGGCTCGTTTTACTCTCCCTCGTGACATTTACTTTGGCCGGGGAACACTCGACACATTAAAAACACTGCCCGGCAAACGCGCGGTCGTTGTGGTTGGCGGCGGTTCAATGAAACGGTTCGGCTTTTTGGATCGTGTGCTTGACAACTTAAAAGAAGCAGGCATTGAAACCAAGCTGTTTGAAGGTGTAGAACCCGATCCGTCGGTTGAAACCGTTCTGCGCGGCGCGGCTGTCATGCAGGAATTTGAGCCGGACTGGATTGTCGCAATCGGCGGCGGTTCTCCGATTGATGCTGCAAAGGCAATGTGGGCATTTTACGAATATCCGGACACCAAATTCGAAGATCTCATCACACCGTTTGCTTTCCCGACACTGCGTCAAAAAGCAAAATTCTTAGCCATTCCGTCGACATCGGGCACCGCAACCGAGGTAACCGCATTCTCCGTTATCACCGATTACCAAAAAGGCATCAAATATCCGCTGGCTGACTTCAACATCACACCGGATATCGCAATCGTTGACCCGGATCTCGCTGAAACAATGCCCAAAAAGCTGACGGCACACACCGGCATGGACGCACTCACTCACGCAATCGAAGCATATGTCTCGACTGCACATTCGCCGTTCACCGATCCGCTTGCACTCAAAGCAATCCAGATGATCGTCGCTTCGCTTGCCGATTCGTACGAAGGTGACCACGATGCACGCGAAACAATGCACTATGCACAGTGCCTGGCTGGCATGGCATTTTCGAACGCACTGCTCGGCATCGTCCATTCCATGGCACACAAAACAGGTGCGGCTTACGAAAACGGTCACATCGTTCACGGCTGTGCAAACGCAATGTATCTGCCGAAGGTCATCCGCTACAACGCCAAAAACGAAGAAGCAGCTGCACGCTATGCAGATATCGCAGCGGCACTCGGCTTGGAACGTCCGACCGTTTTGGAGCAGGTCGAGGGATTGTGCGAACTGATCGAAGACTATAACCGCCGGCTGAACATTCCGTCGTGCATCAAAGATTATGAAAACGGCATGGTACCCGAAGAGGAATTCAAAGCAAAACTTCACGACGTTGCCGCACTGGCAATCAGCGACGCCTGCACCGGTTCCAATCCGCGGATTCCGTCACAGGAGGACATGGAGCGTCTTTTGTCCGCGTGCTACTACAATCTGCCGGTCGATTTTTAAAAATATGCAGGACTTTGCGTTTGTTTTTGCAAAAAATGCTTTACAAACCCGTCTTTGCGCGGCATAATATAATAAGGGACGGTGTATACTGTCCCTTATTATTCATTTTATCTTGAATTTTATGAAAGAAATACGGTGAAACATCATGTATACGATTGTGAAAAAAGAATCACTCAATCCGACGGTCACCCGCATGGTCATTGATGCACCGCTGATTGCGAAAAAAGCACAGCCCGGTCAGTTTGTCATTCTCCGCGTCGACGAAGACGGCGAACGCATTCCGCTGACCGTTGCCGACTATGACCGCGAAGTCGGAACGGTTACAATCATTTTTCAGATTGTCGGTGCTACCACCGAAAAACTGAACCATTTAAACGAAGGCGACTGCCTGTGCGACTTTGCAGGTCCTTTGGGCACCGCTTCCCATGTTGAGGGACTCAAAAAAGTGGCAGTGATCGGCGGCGGCGTTGGCTGTGCAATCGCTTACCCGGTTGCGAAAAAGCTTCACGAGCTGGGCGCTGAGGTGCACTCGGTCGTCGGATTCAGAAACAAAGATCTTGTTATCCTGGAAGACGATTTCCGCGCAGTAAGCGACCGCTATGTGATTGTGACAGACGACGGTTCTTATGGCGACAAAGGTCTTGTTACCGATGCGCTCAAAGCACTCATCGAGAGCGGCGAGCAGTATGACGAAGTCATTGCAATCGGTCCGCTGATTATGATGAAATTCGTCTGCAAACTCACCAAAGAATACGGCATCAAAACCGTCGTCAGCATGAACCCGATCATGATCGACGGCACCGGCATGTGCGGCGGCTGCCGCTTGACTGTCGGCGGCGAGACAAAATTCGCCTGCGTCGACGGTCCGGATTTTGACGGCCATCTCGTTGATTTTGACGAGGCAATGCAGCGCGGTGCAATGTACCGCCCGTTTGAAGCAAAAAAACGCGAGGAAACTTGCAACCTGTTTAAGGGGGTCAACTGATCATGCCGAATATGTCGCTTACCAAAAATGAAATGCCGGTACAGGACCCGAAAGTGCGCAGCCGCAACTTTGACGAGGTCGCACTCGGCTATACAGAAGAACAGGCGGTTGACGAAGCAAACCGCTGCTTAAACTGCAAACACAAACCGTGTGTATCGGGATGTCCGGTTTGCATCGACATTCCTGCATTCATCGAAAAGGTGAAAGAACGCGATTTCGCTGCTGCTTATGAAATTTTGTCGAAATCGAGCTCGCTTCCGGCTGTCTGCGGACGTGTGTGCCCGCAGGAAACCCAGTGTGAATCGAAATGCGTCCGCGGTATCAAAGGCGAGCCGGTTGCAATCGGCCGACTTGAGCGTTTTGTCGCAGACTGGCACATGGCACACAGCACTGAAGCCGTCAAAAAACCGGTCTCTAACGGCAAAAAAGTCGCTGTCATCGGTGCAGGTCCTGCCGGTCTCACCTGCGCAGGCGATCTGCAGAAAGCAGGCTATGATGTGACGGTATTTGAAGCACTTCACACAGCCGGCGGCGTGCTGGTATACGGCATTCCGGAGTTCCGTCTGCCGAAAGCGATTGTGCAAAAAGAAATCGACAATTTAAAAGCACTCGGCGTACACGTACAGACCAACATGGTCATCGGCAAGGTACTTTCCATTGACGAGCTGTTCGACGACTACGGCTTTGAAGCTGCATTCATCGGCTCCGGCGCCGGACTTCCGCGCTTTATGAATATCCCGGGCGAGAACTTAAACGGCGTTTATTCCGCAAACGAGTTCTTGACCCGTACAAACCTGATGAAAGCATACCGCGAAGGTGCTGACACCCCGATTCAGCACGCGAAAAAGGTTGCAGTTGTGGGCGGCGGCAACGTTGCAATGGACGCTGCACGCTGTGCAATGCGTCTGGGCGCGGAGGAAGTACATATTGTCTACCGCCGTTCGCTCGAAGAAATGCCTGCCCGCCGCGAGGAAATCGAACACGCGATGGAAGAGGGCGTCATCTTTGATATGCTCACCAACCCGGTTGAAATCATCGGTGACGAAAATAAAGCTGTCTGCGGCATGCGCTGTGTGAAAATGGAGCTTGGCGAACCGGACGCTTCCGGCCGCCGCAGCCCGGTTGTCATCGAAGGCAGTGACTTTGTCATGGACGCAGACTGTGTCATCATGGCAATCGGCACATCGCCGAACCCGCTGATTCGTTCGACCACCAAAGGTCTCGAAACGAACCGCCGCGGCTGTATTGTTGCCGAGGAAGAAACAGGTCTGACTTCCCGCGAAGGCATTTATGCCGGCGGCGATGCAGTCACCGGTGCGGCAACTGTCATTTTGGCGATGGGTGCCGGCAAAAAAGCGGCAAAAGCCATCGACGAGTATTTATCGAATAAATAATAAATTTGCAAACAAAAACTGCGGCGCATAAAGCGCCGCAGTTTTTTATTATCCAATCCACGGAATGACGTATGACACGCCGAATCCAATCATAAACGATGCCGCATTTGCACAAATCGCAAACCAGATCGCTCGATGCGTCTCCCGCTCCTGTTTCACCAGATGATCGATCGCAAACACATAGACTGCCGCTTCAATCAGGAAAATCAAACATTCCACCGGCAGATACAGCACCATTGCCCATGCACCGCCGGCTGTATGATTGACAAGCAAAAGCAGTGCGTTCAACAAAAGCTGTGTGACAATATTGACACCGCCGATCAGCAGAATTTGCTGTTTTTTTCGATAGCCGAACACAAACGCTATCCCAATCTCAATCGCGATCGTCAGCGCCATACGCACCACAAGTGCACCGACCTCCTTGATCGTCCGGTAAATGCGCTGTGTCGTGACAGCCTGTTCCGAAACAACCTGCGCGATCGTTTCATTTTCCACATGCACCGTATAGTAACTGTGGAATGCATCACATTCATAGGTCAGGCTGCTCACCGCAAACTGATCACTCCCCGGAAAATATAACAGCACCTTAAACGTCTGCGGCGGATAATATCCCCAGACAAACGGTGTTTCATCCGAACAAGCGCCCAGATACTGCAAAAAGTAGTATCCGTCTGCATCTTGATACGAAACAAACGCCTGATAAATCTCATAGTCAGGATCTGTTGGCTGATACATGGCATTTTCTTTCGAAGGATCGCAAACCGAATACGGCCCTGTCGATGATTCTTTTGACAACAATGTTGCATAACAAGGTGTGTCGATGCCTTCAAAACGAAGCGTTACAGATGGTTTCGGTCCCATATCTGCTGACACCGGCAATGCAAATATGCACATGCACAATATCGCCAAACATATCATCCATTTTCCCTTCATCCAAACCACCCCTTGCCGCCTATCTTCAATGTTAGTATAACACGGATAGCGGAATGTTTCAACAAATTCATTCTATCAACAGGTGCATTTTTGATTGACATGTTCTACTTTTCATCAGATGATCCGCATTTTTTCTTCGCACGGACAGCCATATACCGTTCGCTGAATTCCTCTGCACTGATCGGATGCCCATAAAAATATCCTTGACCGTAATCACATGACAGCTTCATCATCGTATCCTTATCCGTCTGTGTTTCAATTCCCTCTGCGACCGTCGAAATGCCAAGCTTTTTCGCAAACGAAATAATTTGTTCCAATATGATCAGACGGCGTCCGTTATCACCATACGACGTCTTCTGCACAAATCCGCGATCAAGTTTCAGCTCATCAATATTGAGATGATATAACATATTCAGTGAAGAATATCCGCTTCCGAAATCATCCATAGATACTTTGAATCCCTTACTGCGCAAAACATCAATCTGGCTTCTGATCTGCTCAAAATCACCTACCGCAGTTCTTTCGAGAATTTCAAGTGTAATCAGTGAAGGGGAAATCTGATAACGATTCACGAGTTGTGTCAATACTTCCGGATAATTGCCGTTTGCAAACAGCAGCTTTGACTGATTGACAGAAATCGGAATCGGCTCAATTCCACTGTCAATCCATGCGCGGATTTGTTCGCACACCCGCTCCAGCATATACATATCCAGATTCACACAAAAACCGTTCTCCTCAAACAGCGGTATGAATTCATTGGGATATCGGTACGATCCATCCGGCTTCTGCCAACGCACCAGTGCTTCTGCACCAATGATTTTATCGTTTTTCAAGTCATTTTTCGGCTGCAAAAACAGCTTGAACTCATGGCTTTGGAGCGCCGGCTGCATGTGCGTTTCAATTTTTCCTTTTTCCCGAATCTTTTCATGCAGCTTTTCATCATAAAATGCGACATCGATATGATGCTTTTGACGAATTCCCTGCAACGCCACCAGCGCCTGTTCGCGGTCACCTTCCACGGCCACCCCAGCGTACAGTGAGATTTCATAGCTGTATTCCGCATGAGAAGACTCCTGTTTGACCTGCCCGATGATTGCTTCCAAGCGTTCTTTGATAATCGTTTGGTCATCCTCTCCAAGCAATAAATAAAACAGATCACTGGAATCACGACAGAATAACTCTTCATCATTCAAATGATTTTCAATTGCTTTTTTGAGATAGCACAGCACCTTATCGCCATAATATTTTCCAAACAGATCATTGATTCCTTTGAAATTGTGGATATTCAATGCGACAACACTGTATGCCTTATGCTTTTTCGTAAACGCTTGAAAGTCACGGTCGAATCTCCTTGTGTTTTTAGCGCCTGTAACCGTATCAAAATATGCAAAATGGAGCAGCAAGTCTGCATTTTTACGAAATCGATAATAGCCGTAAACCATAAGTGCCAGCATAATAATCAAAAGCGCAAAGAACACACATCCAACCATAATGATGATCCGGCCAAATGATGCCGCAGATCCCCACATCCTGTCGGCACAAAACAAATTCCAACCATTGATTTTGGTCGGATAAATATAAAAATGGCACTGTTCTCCTTCATAGAAAAAACTGCCGTAAACCGGCTCTTGGCTGGCAATCGCTTTTTCGACCTGTTTTCTGGTATTATCATCTAAATACGGTACGTCAAAAACCGTCAAGGGCTCTTCTTTTACAATCGTATTCTTCGAACGGACTAAAACGTCGCCGTCTTTATTGAGCAAGTGAACATACCCATGCCCACTCATGACAAAATTACCGTCTACAATAAAAAACGAATGATTGGTTTTATGAAATCTCAATATGATATAGATGTTATTTAATAAGGTTGTGCAACTTCATTTTCCAATAAATGGTGTGATACAAACCGAAATCCACTGTTAGACCTAAACAAAAGAGCTATCTGACTTCAACTTGAAATCAGATAGCTCTTTACTTTTGCAATAATCCAAATAATGTTGCCATTTTGTTGCCACAAAGGACATTCAAACAGCTAAAACCGCATAACTACGGGCTTTTTTAACGGTGAGAAATCATTCCCATTCTTTTACAATATTCTCCCACACCCTATTTTCAGTGCGTTTTCCTATCATTTCAGGCGTTTTTGAGGGCATTTTTCTATGTCGTATTTTATTTATCGTCCCTCGTGTTGCAAAAAGTGTTGCAATTACTGCAAAGAAATGATACCACACGGTTTTGAGGTTGGGTATGTAGAAATCGTTAATTCATTATAAACAAAAAGCCCGGTTTCGTCAACCGGACTTCATTGTTAGATAGCGCTCTTGATATATAGGTTATCAATGATTTCTGCAATCAATTTTACATTCGCCATCAGCTCATCATCTACCGTTCCTCCGTTTTCAATTCGCTGCAATTCAGCCAATACTTCATTGAGCTTATCATAAACAGCTCTATGGACTTTGCAGTTGCCTTTCACATAAATAGTTCGGTCAAGCAACTTGGATGTAATGTAATCCTGCTTTGTCATTCCTGAAAGCTCTACAACAGTGTTGATCTGTTTGTCCTCTTCTGAAGAAACACGAAAGGCTATTGTTTTATCTCGAAACCTATTATGGGTATCACAGTTTTTAGCTGACATATTTTTACCTCCTCCTAAGACTGTCAAGATCATTTGCAATCGTCTTTTGAACTTCATCAAACAGATGTCCATAAATATCCTGCGTCGTTTTAATGGATTTGTGTCCTATCCGTTTTGACACCTCAAAAATATCATATTTCTTGCTTATAAGAAGGGATACATGAGAATGTCGCAACCCGTGTACGGTAATACGCCTCAATCCTGCTTCTTCAGATAACTTGTGAAAACGATTTGTAAGTTTTGATTTAGTTTAGGGGTTGGAGTGTGAGGAAGGGGAAGAAGAAAAACACACTCCGCCTTACCTGCTGTCACGCTCGGCACGGTTACGCAAAAACTTGTTGTAATGCTCCAGCGCCTTGCAGACATACTCCTCCGTTTGGTTGATGGGGATATTTTTCGGGATC
This sequence comes from Merdimmobilis hominis, assembly GCF_016901855.1. Lineage (GTDB taxonomy): Bacteria > Bacillota > Clostridia > Oscillospirales > Ruminococcaceae > Paludihabitans. Next base: position 58,811 of record NZ_JACJKY010000008.1, read on the forward strand.
AGGCTTCGCACCCTGTCCCCACGCAAAACAATCTTCTCACGCTGATTCGGCTTTTCCTCGCTCATAATCGCAGAAATCGCTTCTGTTGTCAGCTTGCCTTCCTCGAAAAATTTCCGCATACGGATTGCCTGATCGTGGGATGGGGTACAATCGTTCAAGTCGATTTCGTCCACCAAATCCCTCTGGCAGTCCTCGTTCAGATAGGACAGTTCAACGGCGGGGCGCATTTTAATCCTGCCCTCGTCTACAAATTCGAGCAATTCAGGAACAAGGTTTGTAAGACGGATATATCTGTGTATTTGATTTCGACTATCGCCACATTCCTCGCTCATTAAATCAAGCGATTGCTTACCTCGTAAATCAATCCCCACTGGGGATGAATTTTCTTTTCTCGGTCTGCCTGCCTGTCTTTTCATAGCGTCCAGCCGCATTTTATATGCGTGGGCTTTTTCCGAGGGAAGTATCTGCGACCGTTGGAAGTTGCTTTCGACCATTAAAATCGTCGCTTCATCACGGTCGAGGTCTACCACCTCACATCTGAGCGTTTCAAATCCGGCAAGCTCGCAAGCCCTTTTTCGCCTGTGTCCTGAAATAAGCTCGTATCTGCCGTCCTCCTTCTGCCTTACGGTAGCGGGAGTAATCACGCCACGCTCTTTGATACTTTCCACAAGCTGAAACATATCCTCATCTTCCCGCACCTTAAACGGGTGGTCGGGGAAATCGTCGATTTCCTCAAGCGGAATATCCCTGATTTTAGACAGCTTCGCTTCGTCCCTTTCCTCCTGAGAGGAAAACAGCTCATCGAGCGTGTTCGTGGGCAGCGTGAAGTCGCTCTTTCTGCCTGCCATCGGCTAACACCTCCTTTGTGAAACCGGCGTAAGCCTTAGACACCGGACTGTTCGGCTCATAGGCGTAGATACTTGTGCCTTTAGAAGATACCTCTGCGGCTTTTACGGCTGCCGGAATCATTGATCTATATATCCTGATATGGCTGCCGAAATTTTCCCTGAGTGCTTCCACTGTGCTTTTCGCAAGATTTGTCCTTCCGTCCACAAGCGTCAGAAGAATACCGTCGATTTTCAAATCGGCGTTTGTGTGTTTCCTTACTTTCGCAATCGTCCCCAAAAGCTGCGTCATTCCCTTAGCGGGAAGATACTGCGCCTGAACGGGGATAATCACGCTGTCAGCCGCCGTAAGAGCGTTAAAGGTAATCATACCCAAGCTCGGCATACAGTCGATAAGGACATAATCGTACTTGTCTTTTACAAGGCTCAGGTAATTCTTCAGGACGCTCTCTCGGCTCATCGCTGTTACAAGCGTCATTTCCAATGACGATAGACTGAGATTGGACGGTACAAGGTCTACTTTCTCTTTATGTTGCAGGATACCGTCAAAGGGATTTTGCTCCTGCTCCGATATGATCGCTTGTAACTTCTCTGTCAGCGTTACGGAAAGACTGTCGCTATCCCTCCAGCCGAGGCAGGTCGTTAAATCGCCCTGTGGATCAGCGTCAATCAGAAGCACTTTTTTTCCTTGCATAGCAAGTCCGACGCCTAAATTAACCGTAGTCGTGGTCTTGCCCACACCGCCTTTTTGATTGCATACTGCAATCGTCTTGCAGTTTGACATCTCCGGCTTTACCTCCTTTCATAGATTTCACAGCCTGCCTCAATAAGAGGCGGCTATGTAAAGACCGCAGTATTTGTTCTCAACACCCCCTGCGGAAAGCGATTTGCTTTGTACGGGAAGCACTAAGGTTACAGTTTGCGAAACCGTATCATAGGAATCTCACCTCTGCCGGGTACTCCGCCAGCTCCGTAGAGAAGTATCATTATCATTCTGACTGTCATTGCCGTTTCAGTAGCAAGCTGAATTTCAGGTCGGGGATTCTCGCTCGTTCTCCGTATATCAATAGGAAAAGTCACGGCGTACCCACCTTCGGGCTATTCATCAGAACTAATGTCCTTAGCGCCTGTCTATTCAATTTTCAAGGTACTTTGAAGGGGGAAATCCCCTGCGGGAAACAACCCCTTCACTTATTCCCACTGGGAGAGGTCAAATGCACCCCCTAAATCTCAAAAAAATTTGAAAAAAATTTTTTGCCCTTGAAAATTGCCCTAAAACGCAAAAAAGCCGCCTGCTTCTCCGTAGAGAAACAAGCGGCTAAAATAACCATCTATATTACCAAACAGACCGACTATTTCTAATTTATTGAAAGTGATCTCCTTTTTCCTTATAATGAAATCACACAGAGGAGGTGGCATAATGCAAATAGAAATTAAGATTGAGGACTCCTGCAAAGAACCTAAAGTGATTATATTGACGGCTTCAATGACTGAAGAAGTTAATTCTATCATAAAGAAGTTGTCGGAAGATGTTCCTCAGATAATAACCGGCATAAAAAACGAAAAAATTGAAGTATTGGAGCAATCAGATTTAATCAGAGTCTATGCAAGTTCAGGAAAAGTTTTTGCTGTCACTGACAACGGAGAATACACTCTACGCATTAGGCTGTACGAGATAGAGGAACGCTTGAACTCTCATCAATTCGTCCGTATTTCCAACTCGGAGATTATTAATCTGAAAAGAGTTGATAATTTCGATTTGAGCTTTACCGGAACTATTTGCGTGAAACTTTCAAATGGAACAACAACCTATGTATCCCGACGATATGTTGCTAAAATCAAAAAAATATTAGGAATATGAGGTGACGAAAATGAAAAAGAAAATATTCTATCGTGCTTTAATAGGTTTCCCTATTGGTATTTCCATCGGAAACTTAATTATGATTCTTATATCTCTCGGATGGGCTAACGGATATTACTCTCCTTGTGTACCTGATCTCATAACAGCAATGGGGAATGAAATAAATGCCGTCATTATTCAGACTGTTCTCTGTGGACTGTTAGGTTCAGGATTTAGTGTCAGTTCTGTAATTTGGGAAATAGAGGATTGGAGTATTGTAAAACAAACCGGAATTTATTTTCTGATTATCTCTGTAATAATGCTGCCTATTGCCTATTTTATGTACTGGATGGAACACAGCGTTACCGGATTTCTTAGTTACTTTGGTATATTCATTCTGATTTTTGCTGTAATTTGGATTGTCCAATTCATTATTGGAAAAAAGAATATAAAAAGAATGAATGAGAAGCTATCTGAAACAAGAAACACAGATTCTAACAACTAAATCTATCATAATTTCAAAACAAGAGCCTCCATACACTACGATAGGGAGGCTCTTGTTATAGGTATTGTACCTTGATCTTCTTCTGCTTTGCTTTGAAGAATTTACAGAGAACATCATCTACTGCGTCTGTATATCTGCCTTGTGCTATAAGAGCGTTTTTAAGGTCAATAAGAGATTGTATAATCTGCCAGCGTTCTTGTTCATCTAAATAAATATGGTAGTCTTTTTGTTTCATCTGCCACACCTCCTGACTACCATCACTATACAAAAAAGAAACTAAAATTTCAATTATGCCTCTCACAATAAAAAAGGACTCCAACTTTTTATGGTTGAAGTCCTGATCGTATTTATGGCTTTACTTCAAAGCCACTTATCATTATTTCATCTGTTGCAAAATACTTTTTGCTTTCAAGGTGTTGCAAAAATGTTGCAAAAACAATTTAACCATTTGGGTAATGTCCGCAAACCCGCATAAACACTGGGTTTTTCGGCACCTCATAACCCGTTCCGATCACTCCCACTCGGCAAATCAGGATTTAATATAGTCCCTGAAGTAAGGTATATTCCCAATAAAGGCCTGTTTTCCATGGGTAATCCCACCAATTTCCTATGTCTCAAAGGTGTGTTGTACTGTTTTGGTATCATTTCAGTACCGGACAGTGCTTTTTTACGGAAAATACTTTCGTGCACTATTCTACCCTGAATAATGATACCCGTCCCACACATCCCAGACACAGTGGCTTGGGGGTTACATATTATTGTATTCAAATTTAGGGTCTTGTCAAGCGGAAGCGTTTTCTTCCCTTGAGAACGACTTCATTATACTATAAACAGATCAAGACGACAAATGTGCAAATCCCTAATTTTCAAGAAATTTGCACATTCTTTTTCTCACGGTTTAATTATTAGTTACAGAACAAAAGGGTGCTGTCCACGAAGGACAACACCCTTTGAGATGATTACCTGTTCTTTTTCCTCTCAGCTATGACATAATCCCATCCTGGTCTTTCGCAGCGATCACACTTGTCTTTTTCGCGCTGGAAAGGATCTAAGCGGCGGACAATATATTTTCCGGAAGACTTGTATGCTTCCATGCATTGAGGACATAGGCAGCGCACACTCGAAGTATCTTTTGGCTCATAATTCCATAAGCCAAAGGTCTTCTTAATCGCTTTTGCCAATGTGCGTTTGAGTGAATCTTCAGTGATTGTGCCTATATATGCACCCAAGTCTTCCTGATTGACCGTCCTGGACTGCTCGATCATGACCATGGACGGTTTAGTTAATCCAAACTGTTCTCCCAAAACCACATGAGAAGGGAGATACTGTTTTTTAATGGCCGATGTGATCGTAGCCACCATTGTAGTCGGGCTGTGCGCATTGAAGCGATCATCCTGGATAACCAACACAGGCCTTTTCCCTGACTGAATCGAACCGGTGGTCTCACCGAAATCATACAAATAGATCTCAAATCTCTTAACTGAATTCTTTTTCATAATGTAAACCTCGCAATCTTTTTTTGAAGAGATTTAAGTCCCTTCACATATTCCGAATTTCAGAGGGGTAAAAGTCAACCCTGGTTCATAAATTTTTTAATTGCAGCCAAAGCAAGTTTGATGGATTTTTCTACTGCTTGTTTTGTGGTGCCTTCTTCAGCTGCGATCTCAACCATATTCAGCTGAAGGAAGAATCTCTTGTGAATTCGTTCTTTTTGAACTGCAGTCAACTGGTCAATAGCGTCATAAAGCAGAGACCAATCCGGCTCAGAAAACGGATCACAAACAAGTTCCTCATGAAAGGTTTCAAACATACCATCTTCATAAGGAAACGCATCGCGCAATTTAGCGTCGCGGATTTCGTGCTTGCGGTCGTTATGATGCGATTCTGCAATTGGTGCAAACACTTCTCGTGTCACATAGATAAAAGGCATGTATGGTTTAAGTTCATCCGCATATCGTTCCATTACTTCGGACTCCGGAAGAGAGGAGACCAGCATCCATTTTGCCTTTCCGGTATATCCCGGATATTCCTGTTTCATATTTACAAGTCTGCAGTCAGTTCTAAAAGCAGACACTCTATTCTCATGATTTGTCATTATCGTAATCTCCTTGAATTTGAATTTTTGAATTTGGGTGAAAGTCAAAAATTCGGAGATTACGGATACTTAGCCAGGTAGGCTTCCCACCATCTTTTGCGCATAATAAAAGGCTTCCTTTCTGATTTCTCAGCCGGAAGCCTCTTATCACGACGGTCTGTATTTGCCGAAAACAAAAAGCCACCGGCAAGACAGACTGAGCCTATAAACTCAATCTATCTTGTCGGTGGCCTCTCATGTCTGCTTAACGCAAGTCTGGATTAACACAACCGAAGTGTTTCAAAGCAAGTGACCTGGAGATGGAATTACGCGGCCTATTTCATCCCAACCATTCCGTCGTTTTGCCGTTTATTCAATTTTCTGTTGCTTATAATCTTTCGGCTCCAGTAGGAGCATATAAATCAATAGAGTCATGTCTGCGACCCTTAAAACTTCTAACCATTACCACACGGCATCGCTCACATTCAAGCTTTATGGTTCCTTGTGCATTTTTATAGCCCGTGACCAAAGCTCCACAATTTGGACAATGCCATGAGAATGGTACCCATTCTTCATGCTTTGTCATTTCGTACTGTACCCCTTTACTGCATAGTGTGCGTCTTATCTCTCCGCGCATGTGATGCAGCTGTTAAAGTGCCTTTATCACATGCTTCGCTACGCCCTGTACGATCAGTTCTCGAACACGAATTACCTTGTTCCGATATTTACGGCGGTTCTCATATTTGAGGATCGCATAACCGGACTCATCGTCAATTCCATCAAAAGTCTTCAAAGTGTTTTGGTTATCCTCGTCCAGCGCAACAACGATATCGCCAACAGAAGCGGTTGACTGTTTCTTGATGACTACCAGGTCTTTATCTTCAATACCAGCGTCTACCATAGAATCTCCTGAAGCGCGGAGAATATAGAACTCGCCTTTACCAAAGATGGACTCCGGAAGTGTGACATATTCCTCGACATGCTCTTCTTCTGTCTCAGGATCACCACAATGGATAGATCCTACTATAGGAGCAGAGAAGTAGCCGGTAACACACTTATCGATTTGGGGCGTCTCAATAGTGTGTCCGTCGTAAGAAATCATACCTTGCTCATTCATCTCAACCAGGTAGCGATAGGCCGTTGTTTTCGCAATGCCGACTCCTTTAGCAATTTCGCTCACAGAGGGAGAGGACCTCTTGATGCGATAGTAGTCGCTCACATAGGTACAAATCTCTTTCATCAATTCCGGATTCTTAGATCTCATAATCATCTCTCACTTTCTATCAGGAACGCTTCGTTCTCGATAACTTAATTATACCCAGATTTTCGAAAATAACAATAGGGTTCACAAAAATGACAAAAGAGGTGACGCCCATAGGCATCACCTCCGAATGATATTGGGTTTATGCTGAGATTTTTGAATATCGCTCAGAATTTAGGACTTCCATCATAAGAGTATAAGGAGACAACTCTCCACTTGCAACCATAGAGAACAAACGAGGGGTACATCCAGAAACCAAAGCGACACCTTGTTCGTTTTTGGTCACAGGCTGATTGCTGTTCCGGCTTGCAACATTCCAAAAGACAATCTGAGGTAATTTGTATCCATGCTCTGCAAATCTGCGCTTTGCGTTGGCAAAATTTGACAATGATGCATTTCGAACACAGGCGTTGAACTCCATATCCGAAATTAAATACAAAGTCGCAGGAAGCTCTTCCTGGGGAACATTGTTGCGCACAGCCACATCCAAAATCAGATTGAAGACTGCTTCCACATTGGTATCCGCTACCTCGTTGAAGGTGCACAGATACTCCAGCCTCTCGGCAAAGGTCTTGCCTTTGATCTCGATAAGCTGAGGCCGGGAAGAAAACTCGATAAAATGGTTACGGAAGACACCAGCATTACGCTCCCCGAAATACAATCCCAAAGACAGCGCTACAGCCGCCGGAAGCGCGTTGTCATAGCAGTACATAGAGCCAGATGTGTCAACTACTGCCAAAGCATTTCTACCATCACAGAAGTTAGGAAGTGACTCCCAGGACGCATTGAGGGCGGCCTTCTCTCCAGCACTCAAATGGGCATTAAAGCCCCACCGGTTTGCATTCAGCGCAGATCTGACGATCTCATAAGGAGCAAGGTTATCTGCATGCAGCTGCTTTTCGCCACTGCTCACAGCCTCCAAAAACGCATTATAGCGCTCACCGTCATTACGCAGGAAGGCTTTCCGGTATTTGAACATGGCCTTGGAAGGCTGCTTAGAGTAGTCGAAAGAATAGTCCTTCTCGCGGAGATTATTCTCTATGATACGGATCTTCTTTCTCAGCTCTACAAGGGTTTTGCGATATTCTGCATCAGACATTCCGAGATAACGAGCGATACGCTTTGCTTTGCGGACTGTCTCTCCGTTTGATGCATTTACAGACGGAAGCCATTTGGCCAGCAAGGAGACCTCTGAGTCAGACGCAAGGTCGGACTCCAGTTGCTTTCGAATAGTACGCAAAGCATCCTTTTCACATGCCGTTCCGAGCAAAGACACCAAATCGTCATAGCGCCCGAACTCAGGGATCAGCTCGATGTTCTTACGCAGAGACTCAACCCTGTTCTCAGCCAGCCAGTTGATGATAACGCGGAATACGCGACGCTCACCAAGGCCACCGCGAACATCGCGTCCGAAGAACAAAATCTTCATGGCAATATCCGCATCCTCCGCATATGCGCGGACAAAGCGTCTGATGATTTCCTGGTCGTCAGTTGCTCGAATTGCACCGATTGTTGCGAACAAATCCAGACAGTCAGACATTGTGCTTGCGTTGGTAACTGCGCCGTTTTCTGTGTAGGCGATATTAGCCTCATTTTTCAAATGGTTTAACATTTCAATTCCTCCAATCAGACGGCGCAGGAGCGATTATCACTCAGACGCCTTGAAATTATAAATAGGTTTTAGTATTTCAATAACATCGACGGACTCTCTGATAACATCGATAATGTCTTCCAGCGACTTGTAGGCCATCGGCGCTTCGTCGATAGTAGACTCATTTACCGATGTCGTGTAGATACCTTCCATCGTCTTTTTATATGCCTCTAAATCCAGCGTTTCTCTTGCCTTTGTACGAGACATAAGGCGACCGGCACCATGCGGTGCAGAGAGATTCCATTCCGGATTTCCTTTACCATGAGCCAACACACTACCGTCTCGCATGTTAATAGGAATCAAGACAAGCTCTCCGTCATGGGCCGCAATAGAACCCTTGCGAAGAATCATTTCCTTCGTATCAATGTAGTTGTGGATGGTGTGAAAAGAAGAAAGCGCGGTCATCCCGGTCTTCTCCAAAATGATTTCCGCCATTTTTTCACGGCTACGCCTTGCAAATTGCTGACAAATTTCTACATCGTGAAGGTAGTCCTCTAAATAGGTGCCGTACAGATAGCAAAGGTCTGCGGGGATTGTCGGCTCTTTAGCGGCCCATTCTTTCTCCATTGCCTTCAATGCAGCCTGGATCTCAGCTCTACGGCCTTGCTCCTTATATGTACGGATTAACTCATCTCGGCGCTCAAAGTAATCTGCCTTACCGGCATTTAAGTCGATTGCTAAGGACTGATAGAGCTCTGCTACCTGCTTTCCCAGGTTGCGGCTACCAGAATGGATAACCAAATACTTTGTGCCGTCCGAAGCAACATCAATTTCGATAAAATGGTTTCCTCCGCCCAGTGTACCCAAGCTTCTCTCCAAGCGCTTTGCTTGCTTCAGATTTCTATAACAGTGAAGGCCGGTCAGATCAAAACGCTCCATGCGCCCTTTCCAAACATTCCTTCCGCTGGGAATATAATGAGCAGCAGCGTCTACCTTCTCGAAATCAATTTCTACTTTACCCAGTTCCACCGTGTACATTCCGCAGCCAATATCGACGCCGACAATATTCGGTACCACTTTATCGGTGATCGTCATTGTGGTGCCGATAGTGCATCCCTTGCCAGCATGTACATCGGGCATAATCCGTATTTGAGATCCAGCTGTAAACTCATGGTCACACATTCTGCGGATCTGTTCGATAGCTTCGTCCTCTACGACTGTTGCATAACAGATAGCTGTATTTACCTTTCCTTTGATTTCAATCATTGTGCTACTCCTTTCTTTTTAGTAACAAGGCATCACCGGGACTTGAACCCGTAAAATCGTAAGTCAGTGCTTAACGTTCCTGCTCTCGACAGGTGCCAGCTCCGTCAGATCGTACCACTTCATTGCTGTAGATGCCTTTATACAAGACGCACTCTTTTGATACATGTGAGGACTTTCACCCCACCGACTCTTGCCCCGAAAGCAAGCGCCAGTTATCTGGCCAATGTTTCAGTAATATAAGATATGTAATCGCTGTTCGCGTCTTTAACAAATTCAAGGCACCATTTGAAGTGGGATTCGGACCCGCGAACGGTGATTTTTAGCCACCTGCTATAACCACTTAGCTATTCGTCGTTGCTGTTGGTGCCTTTTCAAGATGCAGCCTTTCGGCAAACCATCGCGCAAACTCGTAGAGAAGCGCGTCATAATCGACTTTTGGTTGCTGTATGCATCTTTCCTTACAAGGTGCACTTAACACGGGGTATGAGCCCGGTGGATCAAAAAGTACAATTCTTTTTTCCTAAAGACATTGCTGTTTGCACCTTACGATTATATTATACGAACAGCGAACTGTATTTTCACGGAAAAAAAGCTGCGAACTCACTTGAGTTCACAGCTTTTTTGAGAAATTAACCGTTCTTTTATCAAATTTACGAAGCTTTGTGGCTCCAAAACCTTGATATACGGACCAAATGACAACACACGAATTACAATCTCGGTCTCGTCGTTTTCGTAATATTTTAGGCGAAGGATGTACTTGTCATCGCCTGTGCGTTCTGCTTGCTTCTCAAAATGGGCAAAATGCAACATGGCTCTTTCCAGAGCATTGCGCTGATCCGTTATCAGCAAGGTGAGATCCTTCCGGCGCTCTACCTGCGGTTTCTCGCGCCACGGGCCATACCCATTATAGAAGTCGCAGTTTACAACTCTTCCAAGATTAAATTGCTTAAACTTACACCCGGTCGCCAATATGCGGATCTTGTCGTCCTTTACCGAATACTCAAATCCCTTTGGATAAAAACGGACCCACACTTCCTTCCCGTGACGATTCACCATTGTAATTCGAACAGGTCGATTATTCCGTATAGCGGAAAACATCAGTCTGAAATGCTTTATGTATTTCTCGTCTTCAAAAGGATCTCCATCACTGTATTGGTCGTAGATTTTATAGTCATCCCTTGTGAAGAGTGGCTCAACATCGTCAAGATCAGGAAAATCAACGCCAAACAGTTTAACACGGGGATCTTCTGATATTGCCTTCAACCATCTCTTTTCCAGATTTGTCAGGGGCATTGTGGGCTTGTGCAACAGGGCCGGGGAAAGGTCCTCATTAAGCAACGGCCACTTTCCAGATTTCAGCGCCGGAAGAATGGTCAGAACGCTCTCAGAGAACGCCTCTTCCATAACGCAACGCTGCAAATCCTTCTCGGTTGCCTCTGGATTGAATGCTACCTCAATAATTTTTGCGACCGTATTGTAGTAGACAGAGTATAACTCACTGAATATCATTGTGCGTCACCTCCGTCAATTCCATACATCCGGTACATTTCCTGAATATCAGCTTTGAATTTATTTTCAGCAGTTCGATTTGAGAAGTTCATTCTCGTAATGCGGGAGATGAATGTCCGTATCCAAGGAAGCATCTCCGTCGTATCGAACACCTCTGCAATATACCGGTAATGGTTCTCATCAATTTTTTCAACTCGACCGCAGCGTTTTTCTCTCTCCAGCCGGTGAACAATGAACTGCTCATCGTCTTCGATCTTTATCTCAAACTCGACATGCTCTACATGCTTGATATTCCATTTGCAGTTTACGCCCCACATATGTGCTTCAACCTTGCCAAGCGCGTCACGCAGTGCATCAAACTTTTCACAAATCTCATCTTCAATTCTGATGTTTGACATATAGTCCACACGATAGGAATTCAGTCGATTAGCCTTTTCGTGAAACGCCAGAAGATTCTGCCTTCCATTTTGAGCACTTATGTAGATCTTGAGTGGAACTAACCGAACAGTTCTAACCTCATTTGAATGTTTACCCAAATTATCAATGGTGATGTATCGATGACCACGAATTGCCTCAAACAGTGTAGCCATTACATCGCTATCCATTGCCTGAGTTATGTAGTGGTGCTTAAAGGAGAACAGTTCAGGATGTTCTTGTTGCTTGTCCTGCAAGAACGAGCCGACGACGCCACATGGAGCCACCTCGCTGAAAAAGTCAATCACATCATTCAATGCAGTAATGTCCGTATCCGGAGTTCTGCTGTACAGGACCTTTCGGCCTTCCTTTTCAATTTGAATAATGCCTTCTTCAGCGTATTCCTTGAGTTTTTTTCTCAGTGTTGACTCATCAAAAGTTACGGAGGAGGATAGAAGCTCGTCGATCTCCTCAATTAACTCCGTGAGTGTTTTCTTTATTTCAGGATCATGAAGAATATCAAAAATTGCAAAATGCAGCGTAATATCTCCGTCCGTGAAGCTTTTTGCCTTCCAAGCCTTATAAAAAGGATTTTTTCGGGTTACTCGACTATCAACCGATAAGAAAACATTTTTTCCTTCCGGTGTTTGAGTAAACCGCATGTAATCTCCTAACCAGCTTTCAAGCCTACGGCGCTCGTCATCATAGGAGCGTGCACTTTTAGCGTCATATTCTGTTCTGCTCTTAAAGCCATACACATAAAACTCACGCATATAAGCTCTGACTTTTTCAAAGTTTTTAATGAGTTCGTTATAAGCCATATGACACACTCCTTTCATGATAATCAATTATATATTTTTCTTCATTCTGATTCACGGAAAAAAGATTGCGAAGTATTGTTATTCCACGCACTCTTCCATAAGGGATTCCAAAATTGTCTCTCCAGAAGGCAATGCAAATACTTCTCTCGCAGAAGTTATCTCTTCGAAGCGCGAGCGAAGGAAGTCACGAATAACATTTTCCTGCTCTTCCGCTTTAATGATATTGCCAAATACAGACTTGAAATCTTTTTGAGGAACCTTATCCAGGGCCCCCATCAACTTGTCCATTTCTTCTGCGTCAAGAAGATATTCTCCTATCATGCAGGAAACAACGGCATTGAATAAACGACCAAGAATCTCGACATCGTCTTCGTGGAGAATGTCACCAACGACATCTACCGCTTTTGCTCCAACTACGCCGCCCACAAAGCCGCCAGCGATACCAACAGCAGTACCGACGCCAGGCGCAACAGCCGTTCCTGCGGCTCCTGCAATCTTTGCCGCCGCAATTCCTGCCACAACAGCTCCACCTGCACCACCAGCAATAGACCCAAGTAAAACTGTCATGTTCTTTGTATATTGTGCAGCCGAAATCTTTTTGGATGCAAGATTATATGTCTCAGGAATGGAGAACACAGCAAATGTCAGAGCAGATGTAATTACATTACTTCTTAAAATCTTGGCAAGGTGTTTTGATGCCGCAGCTCCATATATCGCACCTTTTCCAGACAAAGCTCTAATACCATTTACAATCGTTGCGGAAGCCTGGTATCCAAGCTTACCTACAACATACTGACTCGGAGCAAGTAGTGCATTCGCAAGACCAGTTCTGGCGATTTGGGATACAACCATGTGTTGTACAAAGGATATGCCAAACACTTGAATACCTGCAGACATACCTGCTTTTACAGCTTGCTTGATATCTCCAGTCTTACGCCATGTGAGAAAAACTGTCGCTACAAAGGTTATGCCAAAAGCACACGAGCACATGACTGCACCAGTCATTGCATCATATGTTAGAGATTCTATTGTTCCCGGCTTAGTGAGATTTACTGCCTGATTATAAGTCAACCGACCTTTTCGAACAATTTTTCTTGCTTCCTTCGGATCCGTTACACCAGGAACTTTACCTTGCTCTATTTTTCGTTCGAAGCCTTGAAGAACTCGTTCATACTGATCCTTCGGCACCTCAAGCTGCATTGGTTGTCCATCCTTCATATAGCGGTACATACCGTCTTCGGGACGGAAACATGCTTCTAAAGATCCTCGCGCCGAATTATAATATTTCGTTTGAATAAAGATTTCGTTGACTACGCGGTCAGCACCATCTTTTGCATTATCGCGGCCTACGACGGTTGCATCAAGGCCCAAAAAGCGATCAGCTAAAGTGATTGCCTCTTCAGCCATTTCACCATGCCCAGCCGGAGTATTGATACTTGCTTTCTGCTCTACAAAAACTGCAGACTGCGCAGATTGCAAAGCTGCCACACCAGTTGGAACAGTTTTAGCCAAAATTGTTTCGATTTCACCATCACTCATCGAAAACACAGACTCACTCAATTCCAACTCACGCTCTGCAGCTTGCGTCGCAAGTGCACGACAACCTGCAATAAAGTGTTCCGTACATTGCTTTTCCACCATAAGCACACGGTTTTCTTTTGGATTGTTGCTAATGAACCATGCGGGATCGAAATCTTCCCATCTATAATAGAAAAGAACCGATTTGTTTTGCTCCGATGTTTCTTTCTTTTTAGGCTTCTTTTCCCACACGCCTACATTAGTTTTGATAAACACACCCACATCTGTGCAAACGATGCCGCTTGGGCGAAGGTCAAACTCTGCATCAGCCCAAATTATGCGCTGCTCAACTGGAATTGGGAAAAGTTCACGCATACGCTGAATATTTACCTTTGTCAATGCAATGGGTGACTCGCAAAGTGTGCTTAGCATCGTCGGGGCATATGTACCTTGTAATTCGTCAAGGATCACTTCAAGTTCTGCCTTTCGAACTTGAGCTTCGGCGTCCTTCTTTTCTTGTATATCGTCTTTGATTTTCGTTGTTGTCTCAAGCACTGCCGCTTGAGTTTTACCAGCCACCGAAACAGCAGTATCAGCAATAGCTTGCGCCGCATCCACTGTTGCTTTCTTTGCCTTATCAAAGAAATTTGTAAAATCTTTTTTCTCCATAGGATAATCTCCTCTTCGCCGTTGCAATGCTGTCTTGCTTAATACTTCTTAGGAAAGAACTCCTTTCCCAATTGCCATATATATTGGTCAATTTGCTTTAGCGAAAACGGCTCCAATTTGTATTGCTTTTGAAAGCCCTCCAAAATACTTTTGAAACCGGCATAATCCTTCAAATCAGTTTGTGAGAATTCCATAAACCCATCTGTTTTTTGAAAATATCTCAAAACCGCATCTACATATGAATCGTAAATGGGATAATCAACTGGATTGTGGTGGCTACAATACTTTGTGGCAAAGGAATAAAAATTTCGTTGTTTCCCGGATATCTCAATGAACTGTATATCTCGGACCAATGTAACATCTCCCGCCTTTAAGCGCTCGTCAATATCCAAGGACAAAATATGCTTAGCAACGGGATATATTGAAAAAATATTTGTGCTATAAAAATCGTTGAGCGTTGAACACTTCAACAAAACACTTACGATATCATTGTTTTCAGGGCACAGTTCAAAAAACAATTTATTCAAGGCATCCTCTTGCAAGCGATAATTTTCCAAGGTGTCCCATCTTGCAAGATAGCGCCTGACTTCATTCTCACATGGTACCGGTATTTGCTTTGCACTTTTCCTTTTTACGGATGACTTTACTTGGCTCGGCTTGATAGTGGTATCGTTCGGAGATCCCTCATAGATAAATTTCCTAAATCTCCGCAAATGCGATACATATGAACTCACTGAACTGGCAGCAGCAGTCTCAGAAGTCAAGATTGCAGTCAGTTCTTTTTTGCATACAGCCTCAAAATCATCTGATAATACCACTTCCCAAAACGCCTCTTTCCCGCGTTTACGCCAAAGATAAAAGGCATCTGTGCACGCCGTATACCGTGTGTTTTTTGATATATCTAACGACTCCAAATATGCACCATATTTACTTTTGATATCTTCATAAGATAGCGATTTTATTTGTTCAATCATACAATGCGTCTCCAGTTTCGTCTTGGCTTACAATTCACCATGTTTTCTTGAGGTTATATCCAGAAACCTCGTTGAGTTTTTCCCATACCTTAACCATCGCAAAAGTGTCAAGCCCACAATACTTCAATAGATACTTTCTGTATTCCTCAAGTTCCTCTGGAGTCATTGTTGCCATTTTCTTAAATGTTGCAGAAGCCTCGCCTCCGTTATGCACACCTTCCAAGTTATGATAATCCAAAGAAGGATCATCCGGAAACAACGCCGGTAATACATACTTGATAGAATAAGACCCTTGCATCGCCTTGCTATAGTAGTATTTCTTTTGGAACGGAATCATCAAGTCCTGAATGTTATCGTGGATATTCATCAAATGCTCAGCCAGATCCGGATACAACTCTGCCAAGCCCTTGATACGCCCTTTTTCAAATCCCATATTATACGCGGTTGTGCATACATCTAATGGGATGTCCCGACACAGTTGTTCAGCCAAAGCTCTGCGTGGATCTACACCGGGATATGCCAAATGCTCCGTGTGTTTTAATTCTCCACCTTCATGTTCAATATAGTGTAAAGAGTATTGGAAAACAATCTGTTCAAATGGTTTAGAATGATCGTACAAAGGAACAGCCGGTTGGAATGATTCAAAGTCCAAAAAATAAATAGGATAAGAAAGTGTCTCCAAAAACTTTCTTATAGCAACCTGATCTATATATGGAGGATAGTTATACAGTTCATGCTCTATTTGCTTATACTGTCCAGCAGACAGCGCATCGCATGTATTCAAATCCTCAAACGAGATCAATCCTTTTTCGTAGCATTTGAACTTCGTTGATAGTCTTGCTCCAGCCACATCAAAAATATTGGGCTTGGGCAGTTCTCTCGTACAATAACCGAAAAAGCCACACTCATACGGAGAAAAGCAATGTGTACCTATCCCGTCACACGGTTCTTGCTTTTGCTGCATATACTTCTCAAGATTCTTTAGGTTTTGTTCCACATCAGGCTGCAGCGCAAACACATCAGAAGAAATATCTTCAGTATGGAACAGCTTGTGAATATCCAGTTCACCAAATCGTTCGTAATGATTGTCAATATGTACAATACATACACGATTAACTTTATATCCGAGCTTAGTGAGAACATAGCACTGATATGCTGCGTCATCATAGTAGATATCTTTTACTGAAGTCGAACTTTTGACTTCGTAAATTTCCACTTGGTTGTCGCCTTGATTCTTCAAAATATCTACACTGCAGAACAGTCCATTATAGGAGAATGAGGCTTCAGCGATGATTTTCTCACCAGCAGTTATGAGTTCCTTGGTTATTCTGAGCATTTCACCCAAATCGCCAAAAGGCACCTCAACAAAGTCGCCAAAGAGGCCCATAGCTAAATCTCCAACCTCATTACCGGTTTCCAAAATCGCCTCATTCATCACAGAATCATCGAACTCTTCAGGCTTATTCTTTTTCAGCCACAGCATTTTAGGACACTGTACAGCCGAACAGTATTTTGATTTTGAAAGGTACAGTGCCATTATTATTCCTCCGTGTTTCCAAATTGTTTTCTGATTTGTTCCATAAAGTCATCGTGCTCTGCTTGAGAAAGATAACCCTTGCCACGATTATAGATTGTTTGGTAGGCCATCCCTGTAGGGTCTTCAACAATCTCCCACAACGATTTTTCTGTAGGATATAGATACGCAGTGAACTCTTCGTCGTCAACAACTCCACAGTAAACGGGATTCTCTTTTCTCGTAGGCCAATAATAAAGCTTACCATTAGTTAATCCGCAAGGCCCATCATCAGATGGTCCAATATACCTTAGTATTGACCATTCTTCTTTTTGGTTCATTTTCCAAACCATTTCGCGAACCTCGGATAGTTTAGAAACGATTTCAGGATTTTCTGAATTGTCTCTAATCAGACCATCAACAGAGGCAAAATAATCTTCGTAGCTATCGAAGTTATACGGAAACAAACCAACCGAAGAACCAAGCAGCTGTTCTGCTTCATATATCAGTTTTGAAGGATAATCAAAGACTTCACCGCCATCCTTCCTGCAGAGGGGTAATAGATTATATTTTTCGTGTTCTTTTGGTATGTATGGCAATGAAATCACCTCCTAAGCCGATTGTCATTCTTCACTTACACACGAATTTTCTCCGTCCGTCACAGTGCTTTTTGAAAACGGACTAAGATCAATAAATAGTTTTTTCAGCTCTGCCGGATCCTCATATTCACGGAAAATATATTCCAGCAATTCTTCTTGACGAGCTTGTCCCAAGGTTAAACGATACAGCGATAGAATTTTGATTAGTCTCTCATATGAAATACCGTCTTTGCTCATTGGATACATCGGGACAATACGCTCAATCTTTACTTCTTGGTTTTCACCGAAACACCAGAAGGGAACGAGATCCGACTGGCCAGGCTTCTTTTCAGCATGTGCTGCGTCAAACATTTCCGCCCATATATCCGACTCAAAGTCTATATTGCCGTATTTACGGGCAACATTCTGTCGAATTGCTAAGCACTTAAAGCGGTTAATTCGACCTTCTCTTTGTTCCAGATCAATCGGGTTGCTCGGAAGGTTCCAGTGCATAATTTTCCGACAATAATTGTGGAAGTCCAATCCTTCCTGGCCGATAGAGGTAGATGCCAAAACAAACGGCCTCAGCGGACTGTTAAAGGCACCGCGAATGCTATTCTTCCGATCTGCTTTTTTCGCATTGTCACCATCTGTAATGAAGCCGACCGCATAATGAGCACGCATAAGATTGCGCTTGCGCTCTCCATTAACTCGGCTACGGAATGAACTGAAAGTATCAACCTCATAAGATGCCGTATGTATGCGCAGATCGTTCAGCATAATGTTCTGCACTTTACCTGCACGAGTCGCTTCATCCGAAAAGCTTACGCCTTCACGAATCAAGTGCATATATTCATCAAACATAGCCTGGAAGCAACCATCTTTGCAGTACAGCAATACATCCTGCCAATGAGTATTATCGTCCGCTTTCTTTGCATGGTACTGGTCAGCAGCCAGTTCCACAATAGCCGTCGCTTCAGTAGTGTTAAAGTAATTAACGAATACTTTAGCCAAAGAAGTGGCATAGGCTACATTGCCGCCATTAGCACGGTAAATACATACAGCGGGAGATCCCAGCACCATATCTGTCAAAGTGGAAATCAAATCGTCAGGCATTTTGCCAAGTTCGAGATCTTCGCCCAAACCAACAAAATACTTGAGTCTCTCCATGTGCGCAAGGAACGCTTTGTTGCCCCTGTCACTACTAATGGCGTCTTCTACATCACCATCTGTATCATTCATAGATTCCTCAAGCGCCGTGAACCAGGAGGTAACATATGTGCTACCGTCCATAAGCATCGGTGCAAGATAGTACCACTTAGCGTCTTCAGGGCCAGTAGTAGTTTTTTGGAACCTCTTCAATTCATCAACCTTATTACGAAGCTCCGCTTTAATCTGTCGCTCTATGTCTGCCAATGTAAGCTGCGCGTTCATCGTTGCCACAGGGCTATACAAAGCAGCAAGAGTAGCAGAAGGATAAAGCAATGCAAACAAACTCATGCGCTGAGGCTCTCCGCTGGACAGAGTAAACTGTAAGCGGTGATAAGGATAACGATATTTAGCGTTGTAACGCAGATTCTTTCGATCTACATTTTTAGCCTGTTTTCCTAAACGACCAACAGTTCTGCGTTCTGCTTCGTAGGAGATCATGGAACCGATCATTCTCGGAACCATTTCCCATGCAGAGAATACGAGAATCTTTGAAAAATTCTCGCTATTTCTATACGCACCTTGCAGCGCGTAATACGGCTTACTTGGTGGAACCCAAAGATATAACTCGGATCCACCTTCAAAAGCAACTTCCTTCAAGCTCTCTAACCGGGCATTTGTCGCCGGTAATTTCTGATAATCGTTTACACGATTTGGATTCACCCAAAGCAAATCATTTCTGGCTACATCAATTTCATCTGGATGCGCTTTGAAATACTTTTCAATATTCTGCTTGATTTTGTAGCTACGCATAAAGGACATAAGATACGGACAGCTTTTCACATAATCAAGCGGCAAAGAATATCCGGCATCAATCTCTTTGAGCAGATTGCCGGCAGCAAGATAGGATGCAATATCCATCTCGGTTACAACCAATGGGTGTTTTACACTGCTGTCATCCGTGTAGTCGCCAGAATCCATAACAGATATTCTCTCTGTACGACAAACGCCGGAATACATTGCTTCTTCAGCTGTGTTCTTTACCTTAATAATCGCGGTGTTACCGACGCTCATTTCATGTAATGCAATAGAATAGTCGGACCAAACCCGATGGAACTCACCAGTATGCCCCGCAAACAAGAAATCCATAACCTGTAAAAACTCTGCATAGTGTTCATCCACTTGAGCTTCGTCGATTTCTTCCAGTGTTGAATACAGTTTATACGGAGTTGCTGAAAGCAAAAGAATTCTTGTTTCGCCACCACCTAAAAACTTCTGTGCCAGAATACCAGTTTCAGATTCTTGGTTAGAGTTCAGCAGAAATTTGAATCTCTGGAACTCATCCATAATAACGAGATCAGGATTCAACATGCCGGTACTGATCCTGGCAAACATTACACGCAAATTGTTCAGAATTACGCCGTCTCTATACGGTGAGGTTCCAGAGGAACGCTTTGATAAATGCTCCACTAAAATCTCTAAGATTGGCCGTTCACGATCATATTCATATATTTTCTCTATAACCGATGCGGGATATGTGCCGTGTGTTTTGTTGGAACAAGCGGCAACTTTACCCTCATACCAGTCTTTAGCCCAGCCCGTCCAGGCTCCCTCAGCAAAATAAATAAGCAGCTGCTCAAGCTCATCTTTGTATTCTGCTATTTCAGGAATGCGAGTTAGGATTGCATACATCAGTGCTCTCTCACTGACAGTACCGCCGCCATTAGTCATCTGGAAGGAGGTGCCTGGAGTTAGCGGAATGAGCTGAATAAAACCATCGCGCAATGATTCGTCAGATTCCTGCTCGGCAATTTTAAGGTGAAGCATCGACAAACGAGTATCGGAAACACCCTCAATTCTTGCTGTCGTGGAAACCTTCAGCTTTTGAATATTCTGATTAGCGATACTGGTATTGGAACAAATATACACAACCTTTAACAGGTCATCGCCTTCTTCTAATCTTACACGGGCAGTCTTAACGATTGCGCCTCTTGCAATCAAGGTTTTACCCATGCCGACTTCGTCCGCAATCAGCACACGGTTTTGACCATTACGGAACAGATAATCAATGCGTTCAACGGTTTTTCGTTGGAAGTCCTTCAGACCGTGCATGGTCATGGCTTCAACTGTATCTATATTGAACTTTGCCATTTCGGACCTCCTTATTTCAGTCTTAGCGTCTTTTTGAATGTAGCGTATAAATCACGGAATTCATCAGGAACAATATCTTCTTTTGTAATCATCTGAAGGAGATATCCAAGTTCTCCGATTTTCTCCGGTTCCTCCAGCGCTGTCTTCAGCATTTTCTCATACAATGCTGGCAAGCTTTCGTGGCCACTGTTCCAGCTTCCTGCTCCAGCCAGGGTTCTTTCTTCCATCAAGGAAAGCAAATAACTGTCTCCAAGAACAAATGCGACATACTCAACAAAGGTTCTCTTATCTTTGACCACGCTATTTACAACGGCGTTTTCTCGTTCTTCCGGGATGCCTGTGGTCGGAACCATCACAATGCGTTCTACCGCCATATCCTCAGATTCCACCCGCACCATATAGAACTCTGATACTTGCAGAATATCCAACTGCGGGAAAACCATAGTGTTTTCAATTCGCATAGGAACATTGCGTCTAAACGGCGTAATAGTGATGGCTTCGTCTGGAATATGTCCACCGATCTCCAAAGAAACATCATACTTACCATCACGCTCAGTCACGACGGCTTTCATCGGCAAACGACAGATCGCCTTAACGACTTGCTCCAAATGATTAGTTGTTTCTTGTGCCGGATCTGGCAATGCTTCTTTCGGAGAAGAAAGCTCGAACGGGTTCTGAGGATTATCTGCCTTGCCGCAGAACAAATCCTGCAGGAACATATCGCTGTTATAATATCTATTCTTTGTGCGGAGACGGATCATCATCTCCACATTTTTATTTACTGCGGAATAAGTAGCATTCATTGATCCCAAATAAAGATCAACATCACTGTACTTTTTGCGAAGAAAGATTTTTGCGTGAATGTCTTGCTTTTGTTTTTCAACAGCTTCATCTGACACGGCCTCTTCGCCATCTACAATGTCGTCTTTCAGTGTGTACACCTGAAAACGGCTGCACTGCTCTGCAGTAAACTTTGACAATTCAGATTTACGAGTAATCAGGGTTCGTGTTGTGCCGGTCAACGAATGCTCAGGTTTGTTCCAATATTCAATAAGGCTTCCAGACACAAATGGTGAAAAGACCACCAACTCATGAAAACTATAATCTGCTATCCACTGCTTCTGGCAAAGCAAAGGATCTTTATTCATATCGTAAGCGCCAGAGCCGATCCCCAGCGGCATAATTTCAAAATCATCACCAAATTCTTTGCTATCAGTTGAGAAAGAAACTCCATCCAAAGACTCACACAGTCTGCGTAGAGCACTTCGTTTTGCTCTGGCATTCTGTATGGTAGGCTTAACCTGATTGCGCAAGAATTCCAAGTGTTCAATAATAGGTTGTGTTTTCTTCGCAGTTTTGGCCGTCTTAGAGCTATCCATTGAAAAGCTCACATCCCAGCTGCGGTCAAAAGTTAAGTTGCGACTTAACACAGCAAAACGGTAGCAATATTCACCCTCAGCATTCACATACTGAAGAATCCAGGTCTTCGAATGAAATGCCGGATAATGGTTTATACCTCTGGCTTTAGGTAAGGCAATAGGCACAATCATTTTTTCCAGCATCAAACTTAGTGCATTTGGAGCACCGGGCATCTTTATTTGCCCAGCCTCACAGAAAATCAGCACCTTTTCAGATACTTTCTGAAGTGCGTTTAACATGCTTACGGGATTTTGAAGCAAGGCACTATCCGTGTCCTCAGCAAGTCCAAGTGAAAGACACACTGTAGTAAGTGCTTCAAGATCCAAGGAATATGTTGTACCAACTGCAAAGTTCAGCGTATATCCTTCTGGAGGGAGGAGGATATTGCCGTAATTCACACGACTTCTCGTATCGTTTGTCTTAAACATGAGAGCCCTCCTCTCCATGATAAATGTCAGTAATAATGCGTTTAGCGCTAAATAGTCTATAATCAAGATAACGCCCACCAATCCAGGTGTCGTTTGCATAATCGTCGCGTCTGCAAAGTTTTGCTCTGCTGCGCGTCTTGATCTCCACTTCACGGTCCACCAAAGCCTTATCTGCTGCTTCTAAGTCGCCGGCCAGCAAAGCATTTTTGAATGTAGTTAAAAACCGGCGCAAGCGGAAGTTAGTAATGTTCAAAACGCGCAAGACTTCATCTATATCGACCGATATCATATAGGCCATATTTTCTTCGATGAACTCCCATTCTGCTACAGCATCATCGTTCTGGCCGTTAGACAGAATATGGTTATAGCGAACACGAGCAACATATACAAGTCTATTGAAGTCACAGGCAATCTTCATTTTTTTGCTGAGCTCTGCAGGTGTTTCTTCCTTCAAGTCTTCATAAACAGCCTCAAACGAATCGTACTTCGTTACATCAATGTTGTTTTTCAAAAGATATCCCAACAAGGAGTCCGCAACACTCGTCTCAATCATCTTTCTTAGAAAGGCAGCCTCAGAGGCCGTCAAATAGATCGACAAATTTTCTCTCCAGTCAGTATAATAATCGTCCGGTACAGAGAACAACTGCGTTGCTACATCGCGTCCTGCGTCAGCATCATCACGCTCCGAATCCGTTGTGTCGTCGCCTTTGTTACCAAGTGCAGAGGTTTTCTTTTGTGCTTGCAATACGATAGACGCCTTCAACAATTCCGGAATCGTAAGATCCTGAGTGCAAATGCCATATGTACGAATGCCGTTCCAGTAAATGTTCGAAGGTTTTCTCGCCACCCAGCCTTTCGGCAACACGCGACGCCCAATGATACCTTCTTCTGTAGGACAGTTTTGCATCAACCGAATACCGCAGTCTTTTTCTTCCTGATCTATTCGGCGAAGAATTCTGCTCATATCATTACCATACTGTCCCTCAGTAGCTTCCTTCAGGACATAGGGAACAATAAGGAAATACTTAGCAATAGTCTGAACGGTAGAGGTTCCTGGGAAAAACATATTTGCAAAAGCGTCACGAATCAGCCCGATGCCAATTTCGTCCACTGCGCCTTGTTCCTGCAGTAGGTTCATTACATCGAGAACTTTCTCTCTATCTTCCTTCGAAAAGTCCACCCATCCTAATTGCATAATGATACTCCTTATTGCTTAATTTCCCTTATTCGACATCTTGCATGCCCATTTTTTCACGCAAATCGCCAAGACTTTTATCGTATTGCGCTTGTGATATTGCATGTCGCTCTAAAAACATATCCAATGTTCGCTTCTGCCGCAAGAACAACTCTCGTTTCTTTTCTTCAGGAGATAAGTTCTCCCACACAGTTATCTCGTTCATCTTTAGATTTCCTTTAACAGAGCGCTTATTCCTGAACCAGTCTGGATTTCATCTTCTCAACTAAATCAAATATTTCTCTATCAAGCACCCAAGGCTCTGTAAAAGCATTGATTACAATGCCGCTAACATTCTTTTCGTTATTTCTGGCGAGTGCGATTACTTCGAGAAAATGTTTTTGTACTTTAGAAAAGTGTTGGCCATATTCGCCCATATCCTCAGTGGTAATAAAGGCCGGGAAGAAGAACTGGTCGCCATTTTGCAGAATGTCAGGAATCATTCGGATGTTATCCTGGTTTGACAATTCAATGCCAACCAAAGAATCCAAATTTCCGTCCGCTTTATCAATCAAATCAGCGAAGGCTTTCTGATCCAGCTCACTAAGAACTGCATTGCAAGGAACCCACACAAAGCTGTCGCGCAGGATC
Organism: Merdimmobilis hominis; assembly: GCF_016901855.1. Taxonomy (GTDB): domain Bacteria; phylum Bacillota; class Clostridia; order Oscillospirales; family Ruminococcaceae; genus Paludihabitans. The sequence goes on from NZ_JACJKY010000008.1 coordinate 83,161, forward strand.
TCCATAATTTGAATCAGACCTTGTTCCGTTCGTTCTGCATTAAAGGCAGCAATAGCTTCTCTCAGCATAGAACCGTCTTCCAAGTCTTCCGGTTTCAAAAGCTGGCTTGGATTCATGTCAGAATAGCAAATGATTTTCTCGTCTTCAGTTTTCTCAACGAAGAAAGCTATTTTCTCTCCTTGATGGTAATCAAAATTCTGATTCGGTTCGTTGAGCAAAACACCCATGATCCAATGCTCACCAAGGCCAATAATACGAGACCAGCAGAGTTCGGGATTTAGTCCGTCTCTCATAAGATAAACCTGAACATCGTCGGGGTAGTGAGGATGACGGCAATCATCCAAAAATCCCATTTCTCGCGTCTTTTCAATTTCCTCGTCTACATTGTATGTATCGAGCATTTCAAGTTTCTTGGAATATCGATTGCTAAGACTATTATCACTGTCATCGAATAAAGCAAACTCTTCATCCTCTACAGCACCTACACGAATAAAGAATCGTGTATCCTCAGACGGATCAAAGAATTTGAATCTTTCCTCACACTCAACACCTGCAGCAAGTACCTCAAGCGTTAATCCCGCTTCGTGATCGATATATCCATATACAAGCATGCAAGTTGCATCGTCCACATTGGGATAGCCTTCCATAGCTTTTCTAAATTTATCATTCAGTGGAAATGCTGCGAAATTCTTATATAGGGCTCTAAACCCTGTCTCTTGATATTTCATAATTCTCCTCCTTTACTCCAGACCTGTAACAGCAGCTCTGAGCATCTCGGAATACTTTTCTTTTACATTTTCAGGTCCTTTGATTTTCACCTTTCCGCCAAAACCGAACACCCAACTATAAAAGACATGGCTCACCGCAATGTTGACCACTGCTCTAAAAGAAGTCATATCATTGGCATAAGTGGTTACATCCTCGCCAAAACGGTCAATGATTGAATCCATAACCTCATTGTCACAAATAAGTTCCACTTCTTCATGTTCGCTGTTGAACATATGGAAAGTGGTATTGATATACTTATCGATGTCAAATCCTTCCGGCGCAGGAGTTCCTTCTTCTTTGAGAATAACCGGACACTTTGCAATGCGATCCACGCGGAAGCTACCCAAGCGTTGCTTATACTCATAGACACCCACCATGTAATAGCAATCACCATTCCAAACGAGGTGCAACGGAGTAATAACATACGGCTCGCCGTTTCTCTTAATCTTCTTTTCTTTCCGAACATTGTACTGGAAATACTGGAAGGAGATTTGCTTGTTCGTATTTATCGCTTCGTTAATCGCATCGATAATAAGGTAAATTCTTTCATTACCGGGTTTAATTCGTCCTTCACAACTGACATTTCGTTTCAGAGATGATGCAACATGGTTGCTGGCAAGGGAGCTGATCTTCTCAACCAGCTCCTTGCTTTTACTCGCTGTGATAAACTTTGATGATTCCACTGCATCAATTAGAAGTTTCAGCTCCGGAGCATCGAAGCGTCTACCAAAAAGATTATATCTGTTCTGAGTAGATTTAACTTCTTCGATCTCCAAGCCAAACAGACGCAACAGCTCAATTTCTGCTTTTATCGTTTGACGATGAGATTTAATTCCATACTGCTCCTCTAAAATTTGTATCAGCTGGGCAGTAGTAAGAAAGTGATCCTCATCTGTCTGTTCATATAAAATTTTAGCAAGATACAACGGTCTTAATTTTGCGTCGTTGTCCATTGTCTCACCTCATTTCGCCATAGTTAACATCAATAATACTGTTCTACATACTGGTATGCTTTATCAAAGACTTCACGGTCTTTAATCTTATACTTGACAGAGACAACACTTCGCAGAGCCTTTTTGACTTCTTTGCGGCCAGCAACGGTATCTTGCCAACCATCAAAACGAACAATGCGTACAATGTCATCAATATCTTTTACAATGCGTTCAACGATAATCGGAGTGTTGGAGTTTTTGACGCCATTGAACAGCTCAGTAAGAGCAGCTTTGCCTCTGTCAACTTCAGCTACAGGAACAACTTCTTTTTCAGCCTTTACAGCATCATGAGCCAATTCAAGCAAATGCTTCAGGAACTCTATGCTGGTAATAAGGCCTTGTTCGTGTTTCTCACGCAGTTCTTCCAGACGCTCACCAAGCTTGATGAAACGGGGATCGTCGGTGTGTGTAAGAATACGAGCAACGAGATCAATTTCAATCTTCTTGGCTTTCTTCTGTGCTCCTTCGCGTCCCTGGATGAAATCATCAATCAAATCGGCATCCAGTTCCAGAATATCGCGATCAGAAGCTTCGTGAACATCTTCTACCGTAATATTTTCGTGAACGAGTTCCATCGTCTTTGCGCCGACAGACGCCCAAATCAACTGACCTCTGTTGTCTACAGGACGAATGGACTCATACACCTTAGACAACCAACGGTAGTCATAACGGTATTCATCCAGGAACGGATCCGGCGACAGCGCATTAAATGCTCGGTTTACAACACGATAATGTGCACCGAATTCGTCCTTTTCTTTATTTGTCGGCAAGCATTGTTGTGCCGCCATAAGGCCTTCCCAGCCTTCGACAGTACGGTCAACGCCAATGAAGTATTCTAAGCACTTATTCATCAGTGCCGGGAACTTTCTCTTGACTTCCTCGATATTAGAGATAACCTTCTGAATACTCTTCTCGTCAAAGTCCAAAGCTCTTGCAACATCATCGAAGATACCAATATAGTCAACGATAAGACCGTTGTTCTTGTCGTGACCATAAACACGGTTAGTACGACAGATAGCCTGCAGAAGAGTGTGATCCTTCATAGGCTTATCCAAATACATTACCTGGAGAATAGGTGCGTCAAAACCAGTCAACAGCTTAGAAGTAACAATAACCAGCTTCAGCGGATGACGAGGATCGCGGAAGTTATCAAGCACTTTTGCTTCTTCGTCACGGTCGCGTCTCCACTCTCTGTAGCGGTCTTCTTTATCATTGTTTGTATCCATAACGATAGTCGTTGCATATTCGCCAAGATACTTATCCAGCTCTCTCTTATAAAGCAAGCAGCACTCTCTATCGTAGCAAACAACCTGACCCTTGAATCCATTCGGATCAATCTTTGTGAGGAAATGATTTGCAATATGAGCGCAGACTTTAGCAATACGCTCCGGAGACTTCATAATAGCCTCCATACGAACGCGACGAGCCACATCGGATCTTTCTTCTCTTGTCAGCCCAGCTTCACGAGCCATTCGATCAAAGGCCTCGTCAACTACATCCTGATTGACATGCAGGTCAACCGGAACCGGTTCGAAGTTCAAAGGCAAAGTTGCTCCATCGCGGATTGAATCAGCGAAGGAATATCTGCTCATATATCCAGACGCATCAGACAGAGAGCCGAATGTACGGAAGGTATTCTTATCAAGCTTGTTGATAGGCGTACCGGTCAAACCAAAGAAAAACGCATTTGGCAGAGCTTTACGCATCTTCTCGCCAAGATCACCTTCCTGAGTACGGTGTGCTTCGTCCACCATAAGGATAATGTTATCGCGAGAATTCAGAACACCCTCAACCTCACCAAATTTGAAAATGGTAGTAATGAGGATCTTACGCATATCCGCCTTAAAGAACTCAATGAGTTCTTCTTTAGAACCAGCCTTGGCCAGGTTAGGAATATCCGAAGCGTTAAATGTTGCAGTAATCTGCGTTTCAAGGTCGATACGATCATCAACGATAACTACCGTAGGAGCCTTTAGTTCCGGCATCATTCTCAGTTTTTGCGCAGCAAATACCATCAGCAGTGATTTACCGGAGCCCTGGAAGTGCCAGATCAAGCCTTGTTTGTTTTTACCTTCCAACACACGCTGCACAATTGCGTTAGCACCTTCAAACTGCTGATAACGGCAAATAATCTTATACTTTCTATGCTTTTTGTCCGTAGCAAACAAAGTGAAGAAGCGGAAGATATCCATAATAATCTCCGGTTTCATCATGTCTGTGATAGACTCCTGAACCTGAGCCATTGTGCCTTCGGACTTGTGTTCTTCAGTATGCCAAGGACCCCAAACGGTAAGAGGCGCGTTTACAGAGCTATATCTAAAGCATTTGCCTTCAGAAGCGAAATTGAAAACATTCGTTACGAACATCTGAGGAATGCTCTTTTCATAAGCAAGGATATCGCCAGCACCATCCATCCAAGAAATAGCTTCACGCACCGGTGTTTTCAGCTCACCAATAGCAATAGGGAAGCCATTTATAAGCAGCACAATATCCAGTCGCTTACCACCTTCGGCTTTAGGGTAAACCCACTGGTTTGTAACAACATATTCGTTTAACGCCAATCTTTCAGGCGTAAGAGAGCCAAAGAAGTCGATGGAAACACTTCTACCGTTTTCTCCAAACGGGAAAGAGTTGTTTTCAAACACCAGCTTCTTGAACTCTTCATTGGCCGCAATCAGGTTATTAGCCTGGGCGGACAGAATAAGAGTGCGCAGCTTATAAATAACCTCATCTGCTCTGGACGGGTCTTCTGCGATCACCGGGTTAAGACGGATAAGTGCGTCCTTTACCATAGATTCGACCATGACATCGGAATGCTGTCTCGGCAGCTGTTCCGCCGGGATATACTTCCATCCATTCTTGGCAATCGTTTGATATACCATTATTTCAAAATCGGCTTCTGTAAACATATACATACCTCCTGATTATATTTACTTGTTAATTTTGATTTATCGCTCTGTTCAATAAACCTTGCAAATTGCTTTTGTTCGTCCAACGACGGTAGCACAACAGGGATTTCTTTCATCTTTCCTTGAGTTAGTTTCAACCGTGTTGAACCAGACACATATGGTCTCATATCCAAAATTCTAAAGAATGCGTTTGCATAGTGGAGATCACAATTGTCATTAGGAATTATTACATGAGCATGATTATTTACCCAACATTTTCCCTGAACAATATAAGAACTTGGCTCTCCAGGGCCATAAGCTCCACAGTCTTCTGCTAAACACAATGCCGTGCAATCCATCAAGTATTGATTTATTGTATCCACCTGACCGTTTGCGCCGTAATAAGGATAGGTTGCACCATCGTGCATTTCGGCGCGGACTGCATCGTTGATTGGTTTTCTCAAGTCATCTCTAATCGTAAAGGCTACTTCAAACGGTACTGTGTCTCGTGAGGAATTTGGATCGCCAAACATCTCGATAAATTGCGATTTCACCAAGTCGTCAGTACGCTGAATCAAGGATTTATAGGCATTTTTGGCCTTTATCGCTGCCCAAACAAGCGGTGTGATCCTGCGTTGCTCCTCGATTGTCGGGATGTTAAAAGTCAAATCTTTTAGATCTTTCCAATTGACTGTAGGAGACAGAGATCCAACAGAGATTCTAATTGCTTCATTCAAAAAGTAGTCCGAACTAATAAACAGCGGGAAGTATTCCTTAGTGATTACTTCCTCTCTTGGCCGCAGCACCATTCCGTGCGCAGAGAAGATTCCGTCGAAGGGAGCGATGCCAACTTTTTTCTGATAAGCTCTTCTCTTGCCAAAAAGGACATCTCCTTTTTTCATGAGAAGCTTCTCACCAATAGGAGCGACCTCAGAGCCCCAACGAGAAACTGTCAGTGTACCGGAGTCTAAATGTTCCAGGCCAATATAAGTCTCTTTATCTGCCTCTGTCGGCTTCTTTTTTTCAGTGCTGTTAATAGCTATTTCAGTAAAACGATACTTAGGCATAAACAGCACCTCCAATTCGTCTTCTCAGCCCGATAAATTGCGATTTGAAACGACAAATTTTGATTTATCGCTCTGTTCGACAAATGCAACAAACTCATCCTGTTGCGCCCTTGGTGGGTTAAAAATGAGAGTCTTATTTGCAGTGTCAATGGTGTAGGTTCCGACTGTTGTGCCGCCGGCCTTTGCATCGATTTGCTCACGAATAAACGGCATTTTATAACACTCCAAGACAAAGCGTGAATTGATCTCACCTCTATTATGGAAGCATAGGGTATTGCCGTCTTTGTAATAAAAACGATCTCCTTCGCGCACTAAATAGCATATACCAAGGGTTCCAACGCCTGTGACCATAATATCACCGGGGACTGGAGTTCCGTACTTCTGAGAATACTCATCGTACATTGCCTGTGAAATGAATAGTTCATTATCAACATATCCTTGCTCTGCAAGCTTTACTATTTCGCGAGCTCGGTAGAATGGAATTCCTTCACTCAACCAATCTTTTTGAAAAACGCGCTTGCTGGATCCCACTTCAAATAATGAAGAAATCGGCACAATTGGAAGATTCTTGGGATTAGTTTTGAAGTCACCAAACATCTCGATAAATTGCGACTCGTTTATCCGATGAACCTATGGTGAGACAACTTAACATTGTTCTGATTTACCATTGCATATTGGAGGGTTGTATCCACGCTTTGATGTCCAAGTAACTGCTGTACCTGTTCAATAGGCATGCCTTTATCGATAGCCATCGTTGCTAAGGTTCGTCTAAACTTATGAGGATGGACCTTGTTTAGCTCCAGCTTCTTACCCAGTTCACGCAAGCGAATTTCTACGCCACTAATCAACAAACGATTAAACGGCTTCTGGAGCGATACAAACAGCGCATCATTATCGTCTGTGCGACTCTTCAGGTAATTTTGCAAATGGATCTTGGTTCTCGCATCAAAATATACTCGACGCTGCTTATTGCCTTTGCCAAGTACAATACATTCTCGATTCTCAAAGTCCACATCATTTCGGTTCAGTTTGACAAGTTCTCCAACGCGAATGCCGGTCGATGCCAGCATATCAATAATAGCAAGATCTCTCACGCACTCACTATGATCTCTCATCAATTCCAAAGCCTCATCCGAATAAGTCTCCTTTACCGTTTTACAGGTCTTAACCTTGTGAATTCGTCGAACAGGGCTCTTGACGATGTAATCTTCATCCTCCAGCCAAGCAAAAAAGCTTGAGAGAATGCGTCGAATATTGTCGATTGTAACCTTACTTGCTTCACTACGCTTTTGATATTCATCAAGATAGACGCGCAGATCGTCGGTCGTTACATGTTTTACCTCTTTTCCAATCGCCGTTAGCACATTGCGAATAGTCGAATCGTAATATCGGATCGTTTTTTCAGAGCAGCCTTCAACACGCTTAGCTGCAAGGAAGATCTTCAGGAAACTCTGAGTGTCATTCTCATGTTCCTGAGTCGATTCTTCAAGCATGCACTGCATCAGCGTGTTATGAAGGCGTTCTCTTTGCTCGTTATCAAGGTACGAGAGCATTCTTTGCTCGATTTTTTCTATCATTTGGTGTGTCATATTGGTTTTCTCCTTCTTACCAACATCCTACACCATGATATTTTTAGTTGTCGTCCTGTTGAATTAGGGACTTTATGAAGTTGTCTATGCGAACAATAGCTTCTTGGAGTTCAAATTTTGATTTATCGCTTTGTTCGACAAATGCAACATATCTTCTCTGTGCATCTATTGGTGGGACCGGGACTCTGAAATCTCCAATGTTTTTCAATGAAAGATTTAACTGAGCCACTCCACGCTTTAACTCCATATACTGATCTATAACATAATCAGATTTAAGAGCAGCCATAACGAATTTTCGGTCTAACACAGAACCTTTTTTAAGTCGAATTATTGCTAATGCTTGATTGATATTAGCAGGTAATATATCGCTTGAAACCACTGCGCACCTACCAATTGCGCCAGCAATAGAAAACAAAATGTCGTCTTCTTTAAGTTGGGAACGTTTCATCGCTTCGTGGCAAGTTTCGCTAATAAACATCATGCCTTCTCGATTAAAGTTTCCGTGTTCATCGATGTTTTCTATCTTTACGAAATTGACTCCATCGTCGGTGAAGTTAAATCCTATTGTTGTTGGAGTCGTTCCTTTCGTAATCAAATCACACTCTTCGGACAAGGTACACACCGGAAATTCATCTGCACCAAACATCTCGATAAATTGCGATTTCACCAGCTCATCAGTTGCAGTTATCTGCTTTTGATAAGCCTTTTTTGTGCGGTGAGCTGCCTTCAGGAGCTCAACCAAACCATCTTGCTCCGCCAATTCAGGGAGTTCGAATTCATATCCTTTCAAACTTTCCCATTTAACACGGGGAGAAAGAGAACCGGCAGAATTTCCTACTGCATAATCAAACAGAAGGTCGTTTTGAATGATAAACGGCAACAGTTCCGGATTGATCTTGCCAGGGATTGCTTCAATGACGGTAATATCTCCGGAGCAAACTCCATCAAAAGGAGCCAATGCTGCCTTTTTCAAATAGGCTCTCCGGCGGCCAAATAGCATGTGTCCCTTTTTGAAGCCTTTGGTAAAGGTGTTTTCTGTTCCAACATCCCATCGATCCAGAGTAATCTCTCCCGGTGTCAGGTGTTCAAGACCTACGATAGGGAGATCAGCCGTATCTTTTATTGTCGCTTTATATTCACGAGCGACATCACCAAGTTTTACTCGTGCCATTTTATTCTCCCTCCTTTGTCAGTAATGCGATAAGGGCGTCCGTCTGTTCTCTGGCTGTAAGGCTTTGTGATACCCAGTCATCGACGCATTCTTCGACAGACAATACAGGATCTACTTCGATTCCGCTTCGTACATAAAGTGCAATATTCAGTGAATGATCCTTTTCTGCAATCTCGTCTATTGTGACGACTTTTGCATATCCTTCCTCATCAGCATAGTTTTCGTAAGCAGACGCCATATGTGCAATGTGAGCGTCTTCCAAATAGCTTTGTGCATTCTTGCGAGTTACTTCTTTGACTGCATTGATGAAGAGGACCTTGCCGCGTTTTTCAGGTTCTTTGTATGTGCGGCAAATAACAATACATGCTTCCATCGGAGCGTTAAAGAACAGGTTCGGACCAAGGCCAATAACACAATCCACCATGTCGCTCTGAACAAGTTTCTTTCTCATTTCCTTTTCTTCGTTACGGAACAAAATGCCATGAGGGAAGAGGATTGCACATCTACCGGATCCAGGATTCATGCTTGCGAGAATATGCTGGAAGAAAGCATAGTCTGCACGGCCTTGCGGCGGAGTACCAAGGAAGTTTCTTCCATATTTATCAGATTCGAAGGCAGCCCGATCCCACTGCTTAATTGAGTACGGAGGATTAGCAAGTACCAAATCGAACTTCTGGAGCTCACCACCTTTAATAAACGCAGGAGCCTTCAGCGTATCATCGTTTACAATATGGAAATCCTGAACACCGTGAAGGAACAGGTTCATTCTACCAATAGCTGATGTCAGCTGATTGATTTCCTGACCGTATACTTTAACATTTCTCCATTCCTTGCCTTGCTTCTTCAAATAAGCAATACAAGAGATCAGCATACCAGCACTACCACAAGTCGGGTCATAAATAGACTCGCCAGACTGGGGCTTCAGGATCTCGGTCATCAAATGGACAACTGTTCTGTTGGTATAGAACTCCTGCGCAGTATGTCCGCTATCATCAGCAAACTTTTTGATAAGATATTCATACCCCTGTCCAAGTTCATCTTCCGGGCAGTTTTCGATAGAAAGAGTTCTGCTGCTAAAATGTTCAATCAAATCCTTTAACAAAGAGTCGGGCAAACGATTTTTGTTTGTCCAAGCGCCATCCCCAAATACACCATGGAGCTGATCGATGTTCGCTTTCTCAATTGCGTGGAAGGCATTGACAATAGCTGCGCCAACATTTTCAGAAACCTGTCGCACATCTTTCCAATGATAACCTTCAGGAACAACAAAGGTATGGATATCTTCTTCATCAAAGTCAACGATATCGTCGCCATACTCTTCGACGGCCTTCTGAGTTTCTTCGTCGTACACATCACAGATTCTCTTAAAGAAGAGCAGCGGGAAAATGTATTGTTTATATGCACCGGCGTCGATGCTGGTGCGGAGCAGAACTGCCGAATTCCAAAGATAAGACTTCAGTTCATCAAGTGTAATACGATTACTCATTCAGCAAGCCCTCCTTCCGAAGTAATTCAAGCAAGCTGTCTTCTGCAGCTCTCACTTCCTCAACAGCATCAAAATATCTTTGACGCACAACTGCAGGATCAACAACTTCTTGTTGCGTTTTTTCAATATAGGAATTAACCGACAGAGTGAAATCCTTGGCGGCAATTTCCTCAATAGTGACCACCTTGGCCAGATCAATGACATCCTGATAATCTGCATAGAGCTTATACGCTGCTTCTACATTCTCATCTGTCATAATATTCTGAGCTCGCTGGGCGGTATACAGGGTAGACCCATCAATTAAGATTACCTTGCCTTTACGCTCGGCAGGTTTGTTATTGTTGAGAACAAGCGTACAAGCAGATACGCCAGCACCATAGAACAAGCCTCCAACAAAAGTGATAACGGCTTCCAGTTTGTCAGACTCAATAAGTTTCTGACGGATTTCGCCTTCCTTGCCTCCATGGAACAAAACGCCTTGAGGAAGGATAACGGTACATCTACCAGTCTTAGGATCCATCGACTTTACAAGATGCTGCAGCCAGGCAAAGTCAGCATTAGAATCAGTTGGGCAACCCCAAATGTTTCTGCCATACACATCTGTTAAGAACTGGTCAGCGCCCCATTTGGACAGGCCAAACGGAGGATTAGCAATACAGCAATCAAAAGTTTTCAGTTCGCCACGGTAGATATAGTTCGGAGAACGCAAAGTATCGCCTTGCGTCACTTTGAAATCAAGTGCGCCATGGAGGTACAGGTTCATTCGCGCAATAGCAGAAGTAGCCAGGTTCTTTTCTTGACCATAGATTCTGCCGTAAGCCGCTTTTTCGTCGTTCATCTGACGAATAGCCTCGATTAACATACCGCCCGTACCGCAAGCAGGATCGTACACGGTTTCACCTGCTTTAGGTGCCAGTATCTTTACAAGGAGTTTTACAACGGATCTCGGAGTATAGAACTCACCGGCATTCTTTTTTGAAAGGTCAGCGAATTTCTTCAGCAAGAACTCATACGCATCGCCCATAACATCTGCAGAATAATTCTTGTTGCCCACCTTTAATCTGGACATATGCTCGATCAAATCTTTCAGGCGTTCATCAGACAGCTTGTTTTTATCTGTCCAGTTGGCATCATCGAAACTGGAGAATAGTCCGCTGAGGGTGTCGGGATTGGCTCGTTCAATGCCAATCATCGCATTTACAATAGCAGCACCGACATTCTCACTTTGGGTTCTTACATCCACCCAATGACATCCTTCGGGAATAATAAACTTATGAATCTCGTCCTCGTCGAAATCGGCAACATCCTCGCCGTATTCTTCATATGCAATTTGCGTTTCTTCATCATATGTATCTGATACTCTCTTAAAGAAAAGAAGAGGAATTACATATGTCTTAAACTCATCCTGGTTGATAGGACCTCTAAGAATATTGCAAGCCTCAAACAGGTGATTGAATAGCATTGTGCTGGTCGTTTTCTTCCATTCCACATCTGAAGTATCTGCACTATCAGCGCTGTTGACAGCATCCAACATGCTTTGTTCACGCTCCGAAACAGTTGTTTCTACTCTGCGTGTCTCATTAACGCTTATAGGAACATATTTCACAACACGGCTACCGTTTTCGGTTTTCTTGTTAGAGGTGAAACCAAACTTAGCTTCAAACTCATTTAGGACACTGAGCTGCAGCTCATCCAAGAAAGTCAAAGCGTGTTTTCTTATTTCAGCCGGGATTCCATAATATGCCTCAGCAATGCCGCCAGTAATAGCAGCCAGGGTATCGCTATCTCCTCCGATGGAAATAGCATTACGAATGGCATCTTCAAAGTTTTCAGACTCCAAGAAGGCCATTATTGCTTGAGGCACCGTATCCTGACAAGTTTCATTAAAGGAATAGCTATCTCGAATACCATCCAGAGTGAAATTCATAGGATAGTAGTTGTTGTTAATGTAATCTCTGATCTCTAATATGCTACTTCCGGTTCTTGCCATATAAATAGCGACTGCGGTTGCTTCAGCACCTTTGATTCCTTCAGGATGATTATGCGTTACTTCGGTTACTTTTCTGCTCAGCTCAATAGCCTCGTCCATAGAAGTTGCCGCAAAACCACATGCGCTAACACGCATAGCTGCACCGTTGCCGTAACTGCCGTAAGGCTTGGGATCATCAGAATACATCCACTGACGAAACATTCCGCCATATCCGCAGAACGGATAGGGTCTTCCGATCTTCTGCATGTATTTCACAGAGTTTTTACTCAGCGCGGAATAATCTCCATTACACTGAACGATTGCCTTGGCAACTGCCAAAGACATAATGCTATCGTCAGTTACGGAACACTTGTATGTAAGAAAGTCAAACTCTTTTGTTTTGATATTATCCCACTCAAAACGAGAGCCGACGATATCACCAATTATTGCACCTAACATATCTGTTCTTCCTCTCGTATTTAGTCGTTTTCGATTACTTCCATTAAATCACCGATATCACAGTGAAAAATCTTGCAGAGCCGGAGCATGACTTCCATCGAAACGACTCTATCCTGATTGAGTTTAGTCATTGTGTATTGCGACAGTTCTGCGGCCTTGGCAAGGTCGCTTTTTTTCATTTTGTTATCCTTCATTACTGCCCAAAGTTTATCGTATCTAACAGTCATGTCATACCTCCTAATTATGATTCTGTGTGCATCTTCGTGAAGATACAAAAAGTCATAATACAGTATAACACTTTTTCTCGCATTTTTCAACGGGTTTCGGTGAATTCCCACGAATAATCCAAAATGGTGTCGATTTTGTTCATCACCTAAAGCAAAAAAGCACCCCACACTTGGATTGGTCAACCCAAATTTGAGATGTCATTTCAAAATCATTCACGCTTCAAAAAATCCGATGCCCAGTGGAGATCGACCAGCGCATCTTTGTCGCCTACGGCAGCCAACTGTTCTGCGAAGTCTCGCTTGATTTCCTCATACATCTCTACAGGCACTTCTGCGCTCAATGGTTTATCTCCGATGAACTGCAGAATGTATTTACCGTCTGCTACCAAGAAGTACACGGCATTGATGTTTGCGTCCGGTACCTGCTTGCTGGCGTTAGAGTAATAAATCAGCTTAATAATCTCGATTACACGGTCATCAAGTTTTTGGTCGAAGATGATGGCCTTCTCGCGCAGTGCATTCTGATCAGTGACGATGCGTTTGCGGTATTCAGGCATTGGAATACCGATCTTGTTTTCTGCGTCGTTCATAGTTGCCAATGTTTCTTCTACGGAATCCTCATCCACATAATAAACCATCACTTGGTTTGTCATATCATGATAAAGCATACCGTAGTTCACATTACTTCTATGACCGCAGTTATTGCATTCGAAGTGGAACAGTGTTCCGGCCAACAGCTGTTGCTTTGCTTCTGGATCTAAATCACCATTAAGGGAATGCCAGACGATGAAGTCCTGTTCTTGTCCGCATTCGGGGCATGTAACTGTTTCTTTGCGTTCCATTGACATTGTTAATTCCTCCTTACAGTATGAAGTTGCCAGTGTCTTTGCCGTCGATGGCGAAGGCGAACAGCGTTCCTTTGTTTATTGCTGCGAAGTAACCAGTACGCTCATATTCGTAAGCGTAATTTTTCTCGATAAGTTCAAGCGTTTCCTTCAGCTGAAGCATCGCGGCAAACTCATGCTTGCAGTTATAACTGCAGAAGCAAGAGCAGATTAGCTGTCCAATCTCGCCATTGCGATATTCGAATTCAACCTCATAGCTTTCGCTACCTTCCACGATAGCATATCCCTTAGAGCCGTCGATGCTAATATATCTAACCTTGTTCTCAAGGTAGTATTCGTGACCACGCTCTGCGATCGCTGCGCTGACATTCATACCCTTGAGGTCATCCAGACGGAATGTGGTATCGTCGCTGCCGCTGACGAATTCATCATCTTCCTTTGCCGGTGCTTTGAACCATCTTACCACCTTGCTATTAGGCAGTGCTTCACGATCAAATGTTACAAAGTGGCTACCAGCCATAAAAAACTGACCATGAACGGTAGTGTCTACCACCGCGATAACACGCTTGTAGTCAGAAATCTTGATTTTGAAATTATAATTGACTTCAGTTACGCGACCAAGCATGCCTTCCAGCTTGCCGTCCACATAAACCATATCCCCACACTTCAAATCAAACATGTCGTTATAATACGCCAACGCCATTCCGCGTCCAGGGAACCTGACCTGAACAACAGATTTGCGCGGAACTGTTTGAACCTTTTGAGTAATATATGCGGCTTCGTTCTGCTTTTCTGCAGGATGCTCTGCTGCAAAACCAATCTTAAATGCCATACTAATCACCTTATCCTTCTTCTTTACACATATTGTAATACTCACAACAGACACAGCAATGGCGGCAGTTCTTACCTTGTGACAGCCACAATTTTAGTCTGTTGACAAACTCCTTAGCCATTTTCGACATTTTCCGTTTCCTCGCTTTTCTTCTTAAATGAGGATACCAAACAAATGATGATAGCGATATTCAAAAAGATAGAAATAACATCAAGGGCAATGCTTAAATATTTCACGATAACTCCTCCAATCATCCAGCGATAGCTAAGCTTTGCAGGTATGCTGCTTCTGCTTCTTCAGCCTGTTGTTTTTTGCTTAAATAGTAGCCTTTGTTATCCTCGTCCATTTCGTAGAGGATTCTCGCAACGCTAAACTTTCCATCCGGCCACTTAGTAAACTTAAAGCGTACAAACAGCTCATCACCGTTTTCGCATTTTCCAATACAAATGAACTTGTCAGAATTCTGACGAACAAAATCCACGCACTCAACATTGGATCCACAGGTAGGACAAAAGAAGTTGATAAGTTCAGGATCATTGAGCGCAGCTTCTCGTGTCGAATATGTTCTTGTAGACTGACTTCTTTCTTTTGCATGGCTTCCGTAACATTTCATCTGCTTCTGCAGAGTAGCATATTCCGCCAAGCCTTTCACCATATCTAAATGCAAGCAGATACATACCGTATTTCTTGCATCATTCAAAGCATCGTGAGCTTCCAGCGCCGGTTCGCCAATTCTCTCCATTGCATAAGAAAGAGAAACCTGTCTCTTTTCTTTGGCAATTTGGTCATCAAAGATAACCTGAATGTTGTATGTACTCGGAATCCATTCCGTGTTCAAATTATGCAGAACCATATTATCGCGAAGAATATCAATGTCATCCGGGCCCCAAGTGAGGAATGCAAATTCCTCGCCGCACCATTTTTTGAAATGCTTAAATGCTACCGGAAACGGAAAGCCGTATTGGAGTTCCTCAGTAGTAATCTTTGTTAGCTTAGATACCTTCTTGTGCATCTTGGTATAATATTTAGGAGAAACCATGATTTTGAATGTATCCAAAATGTGATAATTCTCATCCAGCTTCACCGCACCAATCTGCACGATTTCACCGTGAAGCATCAATGGCTTTTTGACCATACTTTTCATATTAAAGGGCTGATTCCATTCCATATCCAATACTATGTAATTCATACGCTACTCCTTTTTCGGTGTTTTTAGCACCTCTTTTTCTTTTCTGCCCTTACATTATCATATGTCCCATAAAACGGACTCTACAAGTATATTATAGCACCAAATCGTGAGTTTTCGACATGATTTTTGCTTCTCGACCAATAGGTGATGCTTCTATTCATCACCTAAACGACAAAAAGCACCCCACACCAGGCAGTGAAGCCCAGTGTGAGGTGCTTGCGTTTAATATGCCGGGATACCATATCCCAGGATTTCGTAGTAACCAAGAGGATAACTCTTTTGACGGCAACTATCACCAGAGTTGCCCTCAACGGTATAAACACGACCGTCTTCAACCTTCTGAACAATACCAACATGGTCAGAAAGTCCGTCCTGCGGACCGGAGGCCCCGTCAGGTGAATCCCAGTCAAAGAAGATAATCATACCAGGAGCCGGTTCAAAGCTTCCGTCAGCCCACTGGCCACGATCCTTGAACCACTGTACACCATTGACACACCCCGCAAATTTCGGAATTACACCGATGTCGATATAACCGCATTCGTTAGCACACCAGCTTACGAAGCAAGCGCACCACTCAACACGGGAACCGAAACCATACCAACTCCAGTACGGCATACCACCGACATTACCTATCTGCGATAGCGCAACAGCTACAATCTGATCGTCTTCACCGTAAACGCCATACAGAACCGCCGCCCACATACTCGCTGTTCCTTCTTCCAGCAAGGCATCTAAGTGCTCGTTCTGATCGTCATTGAAGTTGTACTGTGAAGCCATATCATCTGCAGATTTATGCGTTACAGTGATGTGTAGTGTGGTCCTGGTTTCAGTGACTTCCTCCTCCAGAATATTACCGTTACCATCATCTGTTTCTATGATAACCGTAACTTCCTCAGTGGTGGTCGAATGCGTTATCGTGTTCATTTCCCAAAAGATATCTCGTAGGATCTGCTCCTTCTCGTCTGTAATCGTAGCAACCTCCTGCGGGTTATCGGGATCTGAAGTGACCTTAACAGAATAGACTGAAAGAACTTCAGGCCACACCGCCATAGAACCGGACATCTCCAATGTGTCGTAGGTCACAGAGGATTTGATGTTATCCAGTTCGGTTTGGTATTCCTGGTTGATTTCCTGAACGACCATCTGCATTGTTCTCTCACTGCCGGTATCCTCACTTGAGAAGAAGATACCAAAGCACGCGACAATAGCCGCAATCAGACAGATAACCACAATAATAACGACGGCAACCCATCCACCTGCAGCAATAGCTGCCACCAGTGCTTTAATTGCCGCTGCAATTGCTTTCGCCGCAGCTGCAATCGCCTTGGCTGCGACCTTTGCCGCCGCAACAATGGCTTTTGCGGCAACCTTGGCAGCATGCGCCGCCGCTTTGGCCGCTTTAGCTGTTGCCTGAGCCGCTGCTTTTGAAGCCTTAGCCGTGGCCTCCGCAGTTTTAATCGCCGCCTTAGATGTCTGCTGGGCCGTCTTGACGCCTTTCTCCGCTGTCTTAATCGTACCTTTGGCAGTCTTTGCTGTGGCCTGTCCGGTAGATTTAGCCGTCTGCTTAATCGTCTTAGCGGAACGATTGGTAGATTTGATGGTTCTGCTCTGCGCTTTTCTCACGCGAGTGGAACCGCGCTCTGCTTGCTTGATAGTATCAGAAGTCTGTTTGACTCCGTCCTTAGCCTGATCTGCAGTACGCTTAGTTTCCTTATAGCGTCGGTGAGCTTCTCGACCTTTTTCGACAGTTTTCTTTGCGGCATTTTTCGCTTCGTGCCCAACTTCACGAGTTGTGTCTTCTACCGCGTATCGAATCTTATCCTCAGCATATTCGCTCGGTGATGCCTGACCGTCATCCATCAGATTCTCGGCCTGGTCTTTGGTCCTGACAAACGCACTGCGCATTCGCTCTCCGGCAACTGCAGCTTTGTCTATGACCTTGACATCCTTCACGATCTCACGAGTTTTAATGTCAGGCATAAAGCACCTCCTTTCTCGACATTATTCGACAATTTTCTTTGCGACTACAACAAACCTTCCGTTGGTGTAGGTGTACTCACAGGTAGACAGCGTAATCAGCATATCGCCGTATTCGGCAGTAATGCCGGTGTCATAAAGACTGCGCAATTTGCAATTTTCCACATACTCTGCAAACTCAAACTCGTCCATATCCGAATGCTTGTTGTATTTGAAAGTCTCGTTATTGGTGTTGTAGCGGAATGCCGCAATCACCTGATACTGCCCAGGTTCATCAACGGTATCGAAGCAGATAACCGGGTGGCTCTCAAAGAACTCCTTGCTCTTATACTGCACAAGGCCGCTGAACATAGATCCGTTTTTCATGTTGTGCCCGTAGATTACCAGGTTGTTGCTGGCGCCGACTGTGCAGGACTCATCCACATAAGGCACACCGTAATCGCTCCATGTTTTATCGAAGCTATGCTTGAGATAATAATCGGGATTATCCGGAGTCTGCATAACCGGGTAATTGACTTCGGTTCCTTCGATAAAGATCCATCCGACCATATCGCCGTTCTGCTCCTGCAGTGGTCGATATTTGTCGAAAACTGTCGTTTCCGTTTCAGCCGGTGTACTCTCAGTTTCACCCGTAGCAGATGTTCCTTCCGTTTCAGAACTCGGAAGTTCTTCCGTGTTTTTGATCTGCTCCTGCAGCTCCTCAAATGTTGAAGCGCTGCTCTTTGCGTCAGCGTACTGCCTGTAGAACATAGTTCCGGCAAAGCATCCGAACACAAGGAGCGCGACCATGATAATTACACCAATGATTTTTCTTGTCATAGCGTCCTCCTGTAGGACAGGCCTTATGTGGCCTGTCCGGAGAACTTACCCTCACCGGGACGGGTGGTCATCAAGCTATAGAGCTTGGTGTCCTTCGGGAAGCGATTGACGAACGGAACCAAAGCAGAACCGTACTTAATCAAACCGCAACCTGCATCGGCGTTGGTAATATAACTGAGCTGCTCATTGGAAATGTTCAGGAGCTTGGCAAGCTTCTCACGGTCAGAAGCAGCCTGGTTCAACATAACAACAAACTCAGAGTTAGAGAGCATGGTGCTGGCCTGAACAGAGTCAAGCAGGTATTCCACATTCTGCGTGATTGCAGTAGGATAAGCATTACGCTTACGGAACTGACGCCATGCAGAGTTAAAGAAGGACGCGGAGAACTCGTTCTCGAATACCACATGGAACTCGTCAATAAAGACATGCGTTCTCTTACCGCGTTTCCAGTTAAGGGTAACACGGTTCAAAATGGTATCCGTGATAACCAGGAGTCCGGTAGGCTTCAGCTGCGCGCCAAGCCCATGAATATCAAAGACGATTACTCTCTTATCAAGATCCACGGTGCTGTGCTGTCCGAAGATATCCAAAGAACCGGTAGTGAAGAGTTCCATAGACAGCGCGATCTGCTTCGCTTCGGGCTCAGGCTGCTGCATGAGCTTGTCTCTCAAAGTGCTGAGCGTAGGCACGATACCGCTTTGTTCAGCTTCGCGGTAGACGGCTCTCGTACAACGGTCAATGATAGATTTCTGCTGAGGACCAACGCCCTTACTGTCGATCTGTTCAATCAAAGACATGATGAACTGAGATTTGACGATAATGGGGTCATTCTCGCCGTAGCCATCAACCATATACATAGCGTTCAAGCGGTCCTTACCACCAGCAGCAACTCGAATGACGGCGCACTCGTCGCCCATAAGAGCTTCCACCATAGGTGCATATTCGCCTTCAGGGTCACAGATCAGGATCTCATCGTCACTGTTGAGAATGGTAGGCACCATGATACCCTTCGCGCAGAAGGACTTACCGGAACCGGGAACACCAAGCAGCCAGGCAGACTGGTTGAGCAGATTTGCCTTGTTGCAGAGGATCAGATTGTTGGAGATGGCGTTCTGGCCGTAGTAGACACCGCCCTTATCCATGATCTCCTGGACCTTGAACGGCATAAATACCGCAAGACTCTCAGTGGTGAGGGTTCGGAAAGCATTGATCTTACGAACGCCCACCGGGAGCACGGTATTAAGACCATCAAACTGCTGATACTTCAGCGTTGCCATCTGACACATATGCTTACGCGCCGTCGCCAGAATTGCTTCAGTATCACTGTCCAGCTGCTCCTTGGTATCTGCCGTGTGGACCATCGTAATGACCGCAAACATCATGCGCTGGTCACGGGTAGTCAGGTCATCCAGGAACTCCTTGGATTCCTTTCTCTGCTGCTCCATATCATACGGAACTACCGCAGAGAAGTTATTGTTGCTGTTCTGACGACGCTGCCAGTTGGTGATATTGGTTTCAACACCAAGCAAGCGGTTTTCTACCTCACGAACAGCCTCATCCGTAGGAATCGGAATGATGTCGATAGAGAGCATCATGTTTCTGTTCAGCTCAGTAAGCTCAGACACCATGCTGTCCTTGATATAGGAAGCATAGTCCTTGAGGTAGATTACACGAGCAAATCGCTCACCGATCTTGAGATAATCAGCATACTTCTCAACGCTGTCAGGACAGATATAGTCACGGAAGTCGTGACCTTTCTTCATCATGTCCTTTGCATTGAAGGTGAAGAAATTCTCCTCACCGGCGCGGTAGAAATCATGGAGCACACGAAGTCTCTCCGTTGCAGAAAGTTCGACACATTTCGACCCCAGTGCAGCAAAGTGCGCCTGGAGATCCGCCGCAATACGGGTGAAGTAAGCTCTTGCTTCTTCCACCGTCTTTTTGGCAATGGAAATGGTAATGAACTTTTCCTGCATAACACCTTCCGCATTTACCGCCTTGTCCAGGAGCATACGGTTATACTCCTCGCGGTACTCGTCGCGCCAATCACCTTGCATAGGCATCAGGCTGGTATCTTCGAAATCAGCCTCATTCATACGGTGATTGTAAATAGTGATCTTTGTGGTAGCGCCGCTATCCAGACTGTTGAGCAATTCAGAATAGGTCAGGAACATGTTTTCCTTATCTTCACGGGAGGCAACCATATAGTTGATATCCGTGAATTTGAAGGACTTTGCAAATTTGCCGCCGACCTTGAAAATGCCGTCAGGCCAGATACAGGTAATAGGGATAATGTCCTGAACTCTGCGAGGAACGGTGTAGCGTTCCTTGTCCTGAGTCAGGATTGTTTTAATCGTTTTCAACATGGGCTTTGTACGCCTCCTTTTCATGAGATTCCACGACGCCCTTTACAGCTTCGTAGTAGATGTTGTTGACCGGTTCTGAGCGCAGGAAACGAGGCTCAATGAGTTCAGATCTGAGCCACGCCCAAACAAACTGCTCTGCGGTCATACCGTGATAAGTGATGAAGCCCATTGCGGCAAACGGAGCCGCGCCGAGGATGCACATCCAGCTCACGGTCTCTGTTCCGACATAGGGCTTCAGGAGAAAGTACAAAAGCACCGCAACGCCCATTGCCAGGACAGAAAAAATGAACTGTCTCAGCGACAGTCCAAAAAACATAGATTCCGTATAGTTACGGATTTCTCGATTTATCTTTACTTCCATTGTTCATCCTTTCCCGACGGGCTGCAGCCTTTAGCTCTTCCTTGCAAACGCATTCGTCTGCAAGGCATTTCACTTCGCCATGACGCTTGCCGCCGTAATATAAACAGTATTTGCAATCGCAGTCGGCTACGCTATAGCCCTTCCAGCGATTTAAGATTCTCTTTGCCATTACACACCTCACAGACCCATCATTTCTCTGACAATACGGTCAGCCATCTTCACAGATCCTACCAGGATCAGCATATTGAAAATCAGCTCACCAATATAGCTCCACACCATCGACGCCGCTGCTGCTGTGGTATCCACATCGGGTGGCGAAGAGGCAAAGACAGAAAAGATGATACATGCGAGGACAATAATAGCTCCTTCCAAACAAACACCGGCATAGCTTTTCAGGAAGCTTTTGCCGACATTTTGTGTAGGCTCACCTGCAAAGCAGGAAAGAGGAATCGGAGAGATTGCCGTGTACATATAGAGCTTAAAGAAACGCCCGTACACGCTCAGGATCATAATGAATGACAAGATCCACACGAACAGACCGCCGATCAGCGTTACTGCCCATAGAGGGATCGATTCAAAGAATCCGCAATCCTCGATTGCTGTCACGATTTCCGTAGGTAGTACCGTCGTTGCAGATGAGCCAAATCCCGCAGCATTCATAATGGTGCTGATAACACCTTGTATGATGCTAAGGAATGCCAGCATGAGTTCAAGGCCATAAGTGATAACACTCTTAGCCAAGATGAAGCGAATAAATAACTTCAACGCATGCTCCGGCTTTTTCACTTCTGCGAAGGAACCGCAGGTTTTCATGACACCGATAACAAAAAAGAGCACCAACAGTGCATAACCGATAGCCTGTAGTGCTCCGTGAATATCCGTTATAACTGACCAGATCGCACCGCCCTTAAAAGTCTCGGGCGACTGCGTAATCAGGGACCATATCTCGGCCAGCTTTTCGTTCCAAACTTCCAGTGCGTTCTCTAAGTTTTGCACAACCCAGTTATCCGACATTCATGCACCTCCTTTCGGGCGGGCCCATTTAGCTGGACCCGCCCTGAATGTTTACGAATAACTTAGCCGGTGATAAGAGTCAGGATTTCCTTTGCGAAGGTGATAACAATACCACCTGCAAGAGTCAGGAAACCGTTAGAACGCTGGGAAGGATCGTGGCTCTGAAGGGAGAGACCCACCTGGACGATACCCCAGCCCAGGAGAATGAGACCAACCGCACGGATCAGACCGAAGATGAAATCACTGAGGTTGTTGACCACAGTAAGAGGGTCGTCACCGGCAGCAAAGGCCGTCATACTCATACCCATAACCAGAGTCAGTGCCAGGATTGTTACCACATAGAAACGGAAGCCCTTTTTAACCTTGCCGGGCATAGGCAGCTTATTGTTCTTCTTGTTTTCGCTCATTGCGCATTACCTCCAATTTGTGTTTAATAAGTTCTTCGAGTTCCTCCTCGCACAAGAAGAGGTACTCATCTTCATCGACGGGCTCCGCTGTAGCCTTCTTCAGCAGGTCATCATCCAGAGACAGCGAAGCTATACTTATCAGATCCTCACCGTGTCGATACGGCGCGGCTCCGCCATCCGTAGTCAGCTTCACATTGGGATGCTTCAAGATGTCATACTTAAAGTCCTCAATCGGGCGTTCACCACGAATGAATAAAAGGGCGTACTGGTTATCCAACATACGCACCTCAGCAGAATCCAGAAGCTCACGCCCACTGATCTGCCAGTTGGTTGAGTAGTTGCCATGCATACCTCGTGAACGGCCATAGGTGTTTGTGTCAATGGTCTCTTTACCGAGAAGCTTGGACACATATTCGTGAGTCGATTGCTCATTGCCGCCGAGGTAGAGGAACTCATCACAGTTACCAATGATGGACTCCCACTGTTTTTCGAACAGTGCTTTCAACTGGGCTAAGTTCTGGATGATAATGGAGACGGAAATTTCACGGCTTCGCATTGTAGCAAGCAGCTTATCGAACTCATCGGGCAAGGCGACATTCGCAAATTCATCCATCACGAAATGCACATGCACCGGAAGTCTTCCGTCGTGTACGATATCCGCCTGATAATAAAGCTGCTGAAACATCTGCGTATAAAGCATACCGACGATAAAGTTAAAGGAGCTGTCGTTGTCGGGAATAACCGCAAAGATCGCCATCTTGCGCTCTCCCAACTGACTCAGCTCCAATTCATCAGTCTGTGTAATGCTTGCCAGAGATTCCAGATTGAATTTCTCAAGGCGGGAAATCAGGGTGATCTGAATCGACTTCAGAGTCTTGCCGGAACCGGAATGGTAGCTTCGGTAATACTTCAAAGCAATGTGTTCCGGATTGCGGGACTCCAGCCGTTCAAACAGGATATCAAGGGTGGAACGATAATTCTCGTTATCCTCCTTAACCTCACCGGCGCGAATCATCTCCATGACCATCGGGAAGTTCTGTTCCTCCGGAGGAGCTTCATAGTGCAGGTAAAAAACCAACGCTAAGAGAAGCATCGTGGCCGCTTGATCCCAAAATGGGTCCTGGCTTTGTGAGCCCTTCGGCGTTGTATTCTTAAAGAGGTTTGTAACGAGTCGCTGAATATCATTGTCGTCACGCAGATATACAAACGGGTTGTAGCAGTGGCTCTTGGACATATTGATAAGGTCCACCACACGGATGTCGTAGCCTTTTGCCTTCAGCAGGTTGCCCGTATCACGCAGAAGTTCGCCTTTCGGATCGAGGCACACAAACGATGTGTTAGCGTTCATGATGTTGGGCTTCGCGAAAAAGCGGGTTTTGCCGGAACCAGATCCGCCGCAGGTTAGGATATTAAGATTTCTGCGGTGTTTTCTTCCGTCCAAACCAATGGCTACATTCTGTGTGAGCAGTTTGTTCTGCGTGGGGTTTTTATCTGCGTACTTCTTGTTGACCAGGGTCGGCATGCCCCATTTTGCCGAACCGTGCTCCTCGCGCCTTCGGTAATTACGCGCCGTGGAGAGATATATTCCGATGGCAAGTCCGTAGGCACCAACTAAAATGAGGACAGTTTTTAAGCTGTCCTCACATAGCTGGATTCGGAACGGATTGTTCATCACAGTCCCGAAATTATTGATTAAGCCCATAATGCCATCGCTCATACAGGGAGCAATCAGAAGGGCAAGCCAGGCAACAAGTACCGCGCCGCAGACATACAGAATGATATTCTGTTTGGAAAACTTATCTTGCCTCACGGTCGGCCTTTCGTTTTTCCTTTTTAGTCGGGGCGTCAATAACCTTCAAAATAAGCTCATCCACATCTTCTGTGGGCTTAGCGTCTCTTATCAGGTCATTGCGAAAGTCAGCAAGTCCGCTGACCATAAGACGCTGTTCAAAGTCGTCCAGCGTCACGACAACCTTTTCTCCACTCATCAGCGCACCTCCTTAGCAGGTTTTCGTTTCGGAGGCTGAGGCGCTTTGTGGCGCGTCTCACCGGTACGGGGACGGTCGCCTCTGCCGGTATCCGGTTTTCTCCTCTGTTCAGCACGGATCTCTTCAAGTTCACGCCTTACAGAAGGTCGGACTCTCTGAGGTGTGCGCTCAGGGGCGCCCTCGCCGGGTGCGTCTCTGCGCACGGATGAAGGCTCGGACCGACGGGACTTCGTCGTCCGGCCCGTGGTGGGGTTTTCGTTTTGACCCCTTTCTGCAGTGGGGTTCGGCTGCTCATGAACCACACCGCTAAGGAAGGCGTCTACCTTATCTTCAACGGGACCTGTGCGTTCGGGCACCGGGATATCGCCGCCAGTCTGCTCTGCAGCGCGGCCTCTCTCAATTTCTGTTTTAACAGAACCCATATCGATGGTAGCAAGGTTAAAGCGTTCGAAGATACGGTTGATTTTACTGGCGTCTTCAGCGCGGACCATAATGTCCGTGAGTCCATCCTGCGCATTGCGGTCTTTAAGAACGCAATACAGAACACCGTATTTCTTTGCTTCCTCACAGAATTTTTGCAGCTCGGAATCCTTAACAGCGAAGACCTTCAGCTCCTTGCCGCTTCTCAGCATATTGGTGAGTCGCGTCTTGCCGCGTGTCTTCTTCTGATCTCGGAGGACTGCATAAAGTAGGACAGCCAATCGCTCAGCTGCCTTACCGCTGATTTTAGCAGCGACTTCAACGCCGTTTAGGGACATCCTTACGACTTGTTCCGCCGCGTCTCCTGAATAGTTCATCAGAATTCTCCTTTCTCTCAGGCTGTTCGTTGTACAGCGTTTCAAGCTGCTCCTGGATACGGAGCGCTCGTTCTTCCACGCTGTCACATATTTTGAATGTGGTTTTGAGTTTCTTCATACGATCCGAAACGGCTGCAATCTGTTTCTTCACTTCCAGAATAGCGGCCTCATCACCGGTACGAATCACTCGTTTCAGCTTGTTTCTCAGGGCATCTCTTTCGCTTGTCAGCGCCGCAAGTTCATCGGTAGCATTACTGCGATATCGGTCGAGATCCTCATGATTCTCAATGCCGTTTGCGGCAAGGAACCTTGTCTGCTCATCCAAGCGGTCCAGCTTTCGAAGATCCTCTCGTACTGCGGCAGACACCTTCTTAACCGATGCCGGGAAGCGCACAATAATGTGCAACTCATAGCAGTAATAGTAATACAGTGCGGCAATGCCTTTTGCTTTAGTGCGTGGAGGATTCTCGCTGCGGTACCGATGATATCGGTGCTCTTCCTCTTCGGGGAAGGGTTCCTTTTCGACATAATTCTCCAAAATTCGATTACAAATCTCATCTACGGAGTAGTCGTCTCCAAGGCGGTCAAATCGACGGAACCTGTCAGCGCCTTTAGGCCGCAGTGACGGTCGCTCCAATGGCTGACCGTTCTTCCCATAGAACTTGAACTCGTATCCCCAGGATTCCATAAGATCATAGAAGTCTCGTTCCGTAACGGACACTGCAATAGCGCGGTCGATATCAGCACGGATCAAGCCACTATGCGTTGGCTTGCCGTTTTGTTCTGCAGACCATTCACTGTAGTTCTTGCGCTTTCCCTCCGGGTGGCGCACTACGGAAAGACCATGCTCTCTGCAGAGCCTATCCGATAAATCGCGCATCTGTTGATAGTCACTGTTGGAACGGTAGAACTTAATCCCATCCACGAAGGAAACCGTGTTAAGTAGGCTAAGTACCCAGCGCCTTGCCGTATTGCTGCGGTAGGTTTCCGAGCACTCGCCCCCGAACCGGACTTACAACTCTCGCTGTATCCGGCTCTCTATTCATTCACAGTCTGCACTGTGAATTTTCGTGTGACAGCTTTCGCAGACCACCAATGTTTTTCGGTTAATCTTCTTCATAAAAGCTGCCCACGGTTGACTTTCATCCAGCTCTTTCAGCGTTCTTACTTGGTGCATCACCAACACTGAAGTATCTTTTCCGCACCATTCACACCGATTTGCTTTCAATCGAGCGCCAAGACTGGGCTTTTTCAGGATACCTTTCGGCTTATGGATAGTGTCCGCTTCTTTTCCCAGTGGGTAGGGGTCTCTGGCGAGACTGCCTTTCCACAGTAGGCGAATACGCTCATTGCCATGTTTGTCCATGAATCTTACACCGATGTCTTTGCCGATACGATATTGAGCAACGATTCTGCGTTTTGTTGTACGGTATTTACATGCCAGAGTTTTATAAAAACTGTACTCCATGATATAGCGGAACTTGTGGAGCTTAGAGCGATTATTTGCAATCGCATAATAATTACAGAATCCTCGTATCTCGCCGTTGTACTGGTCAAGAATACTCAGGTCTGTTCGCCCTACAAGTTTTCCACGGTGCGTGGGTTGCCAAATCTCTGTTCCATTGCGAACATCGATTCTCATGGCTTCCAGTTCCAGCAGCTTTTTCTGAATGGCGGAAGTTGGGACTTCCAGCATTACATGGCCGCTGTAATTTCTGGCTGTAGAACCGCTTTTTGTTTTCTTGGTGTGATTACTCTGCGGTGTGACCCTGATTTCAAATCCTAAAAATTTTGCCCGGTCTGTTGCCTTGGTTACCAGCGTCTTTTCGTCCGACAGTTCCAATTTCAACTGTTCGGCAATATATGCGCCGATTTCCTGTTTAACAGCCTGTGCATCCTCTTTGGCTCCGATGATACCGATAAGGAAGTCGTCAGCGTAGCGGACATATTGCAGTCTGCGGAAATTTGCGTCCATTGGATTTTTACAAGGAATGGATTTGTGTACCTTATCCAGTTCCCGGATGCTTTCCAAAAGGGATTGCTTTTCTTCCTCGGACTGCGTCTTTGCCAGCTTTCTCTTGAGTCGGATTCTCTTATCGCTCAGTTTGCGGTATTCCACGTTCACAGCCCGCTTGTCCCCACGGTCAAACCGTTTCTTGTATTCAGCCATATACTTGTCGAACTGGTCGAGGTAGATATTGGCAAGAATGGGGCTGATAATGCCGCCCTGCGGAGTGCCGCTGTAACTCTGATGCAGTTGGTTATCTTCCATATATCCTGCGTTGAGAAATTTACGGATGAGGCGCAGAAAACGCTCATCCTTAATTCTCTTGCGAAGAATGCCAATCATGACATTATGGTCGATATTGTCGAAGAAGCCTTTAATATCTCCCTCAACAAACCACTTACATCTGGTGAAGCGATTTTGAATCATCCTCAAAGCTGTGTGACAACTTCTGTCAGGCCGGAATCCATGGGATGTGTCCTCGAAGCTGTTTTCGTAGATAGATTCCAGCAACATACGGACAACTTCCTGCACCAACTTGTCGTCAATGGACGGTATACCCAGAGGACGGAGTTTTCCGTTCTTTTTAGGGATATATGTCCGTCTGGACGGTATGGGCTGGTAGGATTCGTCTCTCAGGGCTGCAATAAGCCTATCGATTCTTTCAAGGCTCATTGCGTCGATGGTTTTTCCGTCTGTGCCTGCGGTCATGTTACCCTGACTGGCATAGATATTCTGATATGCCTGTAGGAAAAAGTCCCGGTTGAACAGGTTTCGGTACAGCCTGTCATAGACATAGCCGGATTGAGCTGAATGCTCTTGCAGACTGTTCAATACATTTTCTGGATCTCTCATAGTGCCTCACGCACCTTCCTTTCTTTTGTATTGAATTGAATGAACTGCCGCCCTTCGCCATGTACGTGCCATTAACACGCTCGGACTACTACGACGGCTCCGTTGCCATATTGGATATTCAGGGCCTACGCCCATAGCTCTTGTGAGCATTCCAACTTAGGCAATCCCCATTTAGTAACAGAGTAAAAAGCAGTGTTCATTGTCGGATACGGTTTTCGTCCTTTTATGCTGATACATATGGGCTGCACATTGGTTTCGCTCCAGCCAGTCATCTTTTCTGACGGAGATGTACAGCGCAGCGGATATAGCTGTCTTCCGCTGCGACCACCACAAATGTCCCTCGGACTGCCGTTCAACCAGTGTAGGCTTTATCCTCATATGAACTTTGGTCTTGCTGCTCAGTCGTGGCATGACAACTTGCCAACTCGCAGCTTCACGGTCGTGCTATTGTCCCCTTTGGGTTTCCCCATCCAGGTTAGCCGTTGACCACAGGCATGAAACCTCACGCCAGCCGCTTGCTAAGCGGATTTACTCTGCTCCTTATGGGCGCACTAACAAAGTGGTTGTGAATGTGTGAATCCTTATCCAGGTGAGTTGCCACAAGCACCTGATAACGGTCTCCCCATAACTGAGTTGCAAGCTCTATTCCAATTCGGTGTGCCAGCTCCGGCGTGACTTCGCCTTCCTTAAAAGACTGATAGCCGTGATAAGCAATCGTTCCGTCTTCCTTCCCAAACTGCTTCTTCACGGCTATCATTTCTCTTCGGGCATTTTCTGCTGTGCAGTTGACGCCCCAAACATGCTGTCTTTGGTTGGTCGCCTCCTCACGACCTGCATATGAGATAACATCTTCCAGAGTATCCCGGTTGAGTTCTTCAGCAACAGGGATCGTCTCTGGGTTGGTGGTCTTGTCCGGGTTCTCGGCATAGAGGAGGACCTTGCCGATATATCCCTTGACGCGCCACAGAGATGTGACTGCCATTAACCGTACATCACCTCCAAAAGTTCTTGAATGGTTTTCTTCAGCCCGTCAACATTTTCCCAGTAAGCTGCAGTGTCCACGAAGTTAAGCGTGTTCGCCTTCATCGCAATCTGGTTCATATTATTGTTGATTTGCTGTAGGTTTCTGAGCACAGAAACAAGGTCCATTGATGGCTTCGATTTTATTGGGCTGTGCGCGATAAGAGCTCGCATATACTTTTCTCTCGACCATCCGGACTTTTCTGTGTCTCGGTTCAGAACCGCAAGCTCGTCTTCTGACAGGCGGACTCTTACCTCGCGGTTACGCTTCACAGTATGCCTCCTTTCAGCTGGTATAAGGGTTTGGGGCTACCCCAACAAGCGTAAATGTGCCCAAAGCACGATGCTTGCTAAGAAAATGCCGTTGGCATTTTCCTTGAGGTAGCCCCGCGACTTATCGCTCCTGATTTTTCTCCGGAGGGTAAGGCACAGCCTTGATTTCATCGCCCACTTTGAAAAAGTGTTCGGGATATTTGAACTGTTCCATATACCTCTGGATCTGTTCATCGGTAAGACTTCCGAAGTCTTCGCCACTGCAGTCACAGATAAAACAAGGACCGGCAATGATGTCAATCATCTGCCGGGTATCCGATTTCATATAACAGCGTTCGATCTTCCAGCCGTCTTTACCGCCGTGCTCAACGGCCATATACTGCTCAAGTCGAACGCAAGGATCAGAACCATCCATGCAGTAGCCATAGATGGAATAGCCTCCCATGCGGGACTGGAACGCTTTGTTGTCACTGGAAATAGCGTAAGTTCGGGAGAGTTCTGAATAAGGTTCGGTGAAGCTCTCCTGGCTGAAAACGACATAACCGGTGATGTGCTTTCCTTCGTCTTCTGCGCGATGAAAAAGGTTGCGCATCTCCGTATAAGACATTTCAACTTCTTCTGGCTCAGCGTATATCGCGCGATTCAGAGGCATCCCATTCATCTTGCCTTCTTCATTGCAGATGATACATACCTGCTCTTCGAAGGGATAGAACGGCTCAATGAGACCTCCTACAATCTTTTGCATTCCTTCAAGGGAAGAATCAATAGTCGCCGTTCGAGCCATCTTTCCCGGCTCCAACACCACAACGGTTATTTCCTTACGGAGTTCTTTTGCGGCATCCATATCAAACTCAACATTGGCGAAGCCAACACTGTCGCAGAAATATGCGGCAACCTTGCCGTCTTCAAGTTCTGTGACGAGCACATCAGATACCGACATAGAGCGTCCACGGAAACCATCAGGATGGTCGAAGTTGAAAGCAGCAAAAGCGTCTTCCAAACTATCGCCGTCTATCTCGCCATCAAAGACGCAGTCATAGATGGAACTGTCGATCACCGTAGGATCTGCGCCCATTCGGGCAAGAGCTTCTTGAGACATGAAGGCGCGTCCTTCAGCGTCACGATCCAAATCAATTTGGTATAGCTTGACTTCCATTATCGGTCACGGTCCTCCTTTCGTTTCATCAGCCCAACCTTGAGTTGTAGCTGTTCATTTACATCCTTGCCGCTGTCGGGCGGCTCATCAATTACGGTGTAATCTTTGAGACCTTCTACGATTCCGGCTGCAGCGGCGCGGCCAACTTCATCGTTGTCCAGGTGAAGACGCAGTGTTTTAATCTGCGGATTCTCACTAAGGAACCTGCTCAGCGCCACTGGGACAACACCCTGTCTTTTAGGAGCAAAGACTCCTGCGAGGGAGAGCATCGACATGCTCTTCCAATCGCCACCTTCGTAAAGCTGCAGCGTTGCAAAGCTTAACAAATCGATTGCTGACTCAAAAACATGCACGGTATCCGCCGTTGGGTTAGCTGCAATCGAAAAGGAATAGCGTTTGTCGCTGCCGGTGGCCTCGGATTTGTAAGAGCTGAAGGTGCTTCTCAGAGCGCCGTACCTCGGCTTTCCGGTATTGTCGTACCCGACAAACAAGGCATTTTTGTAATTGACCGTCTGAAAAAGAAGCTTGTTCTCGATACAGTAGTCAATGATAATGGGGTGAATCCCGCGCCCCTGAAGATACTTCTTAACCTCGTCACAGTTGGTATCTACTTCGGGGAGAAGCAGATTCCTTTCCTTCGGAGCGCTATGCTCCTTGGGCGGCACATAGGTCTGAATCGGTGCTCCGGTCAGAAGTCTTACCGCGTCAGGGAAAGACATTTCTTTGACCTTCACGAGGTAGTCCAGCGCCGTTCTGCCGCCGATACCACGGGAGAACCAGTGCCATTTACCGTTGCTGATTTTCAGACTGTCATGTTCACGGGTACAGTAGTTATTGCCGGGAAGCTTTACGAGCTCACCGGGTTCATGGGTTTGCAAATAAGACAGAAGGTCGATCTGCCTTGCGGCCAAGATATCTTCTGCGTTAATATAAGGCATTTTATCTGCCTCCTTTCTCGGCTTCACGAATGATCTTGTCGGCGCGATCTCCGATTGTATCTCGGATATCCTGCATATGATCCGTCTCAAGATCAATGAAGTCGTCATAAATGTCTGCCAGCGTTACGCCTTTCTCAAGAAGCACCCTGGCATGTTTTTCATCGATTTCTGAGCTCTCAAATACCATGAGAATATCTTCACGCATAGCGTACTCATAGCAATGGTTCAGAACCTCTTCGGGAGACTGCGTCAACAGCCATTCTCGGTATTTTTCCTGCTCAGCCAACATTCTCTCATACAGTTGGGAATAGATTTCTTCTGCAGTCATAGGACTCCTTTCTATGCCTTCTGAATAACCCGTTTGAACTTCAGCGGACTCTCTTCGATATACTGTCCGATAAGCCGGTGCTGTTCTTTGGTTTCAGCGTAGGCAGTTATGGTGATTGTTTTCGTTTCCCAATCCAGCGTATAACTGTCAGTGGTCACATTGGTAATGTGGCGCTCTGCCAGGAAGTCTCTGAACTCCTGCATAGCCTCTCGGTTATCCGACATGATTACATTGACATAAGTTCTTTCCTTGGAGAATTTGTTGCTCACTGCCACTGCCAAGCAGCATCCAACACCACTGGCAACGGAGACCACAATCATAGCAAGGTTGCTATCTGAGGAAACAACATCCTTTGTAATCAGCAGATAAATATAGTTGGAGACAGCCAGACAAATACCTGCAAGCAAGCACCGGTTACGCTGGATCAGGATGGTCTTTGCTGTGCTCAAGGCGTTATCCAGCATCTTTGCAAAGAACAGAAACGCCATATACAGAACGCTACCCATACATCGTTATTCTCCTTTCCGGGAAAAGAAAAATGCCGTGAAGTTTTTAGGCTCCACGGCATTTGCTATTCCGCTATTCTGTTTTACACCAGCATCAGTAACAGGCTCTCAATATCCTCGGTTGGCTTACCGGCGTTGAGAACTTTGTTCCGAAACTGCATAAGCGCATATCTTAAAAGTCTTGCTTCAGCAGGACTCAACTCTACGATGCGCTTTTGGGATTTCTTGATTCTCATAGTACAACCTCCGTTTTTCTTTTATTATACGAAAGTTGCTCCGAAAAGAAAAATGTGCAAATTATCTGGCGTCGCGATCACGGCTGCGGGTAGTGATTTCCATTGCAGATCCCACTCCTTTGGAATACTCCATGTCGGTGATAAGACCGGCCTTCCAGTCCATAAACAGCGCTGCAGACTGCGCATCTTTGATAGCGCGAATCAGCGTTTCAGGCTTATCTCGAATAGCCTGAATCCAGGACTGCACATAGGCCTTGTGGTTATCGATGTGCGCCGGAGACGCGGTCTGATCCAGATTGACACCCATGAAACAGGAGCACATCTCCGCAACTAACTCTTCGTAAGCATACTGAGATGTTCCGAAGAATCCACCCATATCGCGGTTCAGTCTCGAAGGGTGCCCGGTGGAGTGAGATAACTCATGCAGTGCCGTCGCATTGAATGCGTACTCACTGGTGAAAGAACCGGGCGTAGGCAAATGGATCTTGTCTTGCGAAGGCGAATAATAGGCCTGGTCGCCGCCGTCCGTCAGAATCTCGACGCCCATACCGGCACTGAGCTTGGCAATCAGCTCATCCTGGGTGATATCTGTTTCTTCAAAAGCAGGAAGTTCCGGCATACCTTCGATATCACAGGCGTTAAATACGGCTGTATATCGGGTGGACAGCTTGAACTCCGAATCGCTTCTGCCATCAGCAATTTCCTGCTTATACTGTTCCCAGGTAAGCGCCTTCTTATTGGGAATATCATAGGGGTACCAGTATTCCACATAAGTTGCTTTAGAACCGGCCTTCAAGTGCCATTTCTGCTTAGGGTGGTACTTGCCGTCGTTGTCCATAATCTGAACCATAGTCACCCAACGGGGATCGGTATATCCCTTCATCATAGAAATGAGGGAGAGCCAGAACGCATTGCTTCCACGGTAGCAAGCCTTGGTGATACCGTTATGAGGCGCGTCACCACCGGAGCCGCGCCATTCTTTGCGCCACTCCAAGCCGCGTTCCTCCAGAACATGAGCGAAGGTCTCCGCAAGTTCTGCGCGGTATTCGTCTTTATTCTTCGGTCTCGCCATCGTCAATCACCTCCAATTCTTCCGGGGTAAGGGTTTCTTCATCAATGAAGATAATTTCACGCTTCATCGCGCATCACTCCTTTCTGCAGGTTTCTTAAACGGTTGCATTACCGGCGCATCCTCTTCCTTCAGGCCCTTCGGCATAGTGTCCAGGTCTTCCAAAAAGCTACGGGAAATCGTCTTGCCATCACTGTCACGGTACAGGACAATCACCAGCGGAACTCCGTGGTCAAGTTCTTCTTTTAACGCCTTCAGGAAATCAGCTTCCGTCTGATATTCCACACTGTCTCCAACTGCGCCGTTACTGCCAAGGAAATCAAGCCTTGCGACAGGCGGCGTTCTCAGCTTCGTTCCAATGCGGACATCGTAGTGCAGTGCCAAGTCGCTGAAATCTGTGTAGTCCATAAAGCCTTTATCGCGGAATGCGCGGCAGGAATCGACCGAAATGGTGTTGGCCAGGTATCTGTAAATGTCGTCGTTGTGCCATTCTTCGCCATCTTTCGACATACAAATACCTTCGCTGTCAAAGCTTAACTCATAGCCTTCCAAGCCAAGAGCGTCCAGTGCTGTGTAGAGAATATCTGTTTCACGGTCATATACCGGAACAAACATTTCCTCTGCATACAGGTGATAAAGGTCCGTCATCATGTCATAGCACTTAGCTTTGTCTGCACCGGACAGATTTCCTTCCTTTATGATGGTCTCCATTTCAGCGATAGTGGGAGGAATGAGTGATGTGTCATTTAGTTCCGCCCTCATTTTGGCAACCATATCCGCGTCGGTTTCACCAACCTCCATGACATCTGCGTATCCATGCGGGTCATGGTCCTTCATAAAGAAGGTCAATCGAATTGCCAGATCCTCAAGCTGCGCGGTGCGCTCATGATTCGAAACAACCCAGTCAGGAATGTCAATCAGGTCGCTGAAGTCCAGATTGGGTAGACCAAAATGGACCATATCAAGCAGCGAACTGTGCTGCTGATATTTAGCCAAACTGCCATTCAGATATACCTCAATACGGTGGTCAATCAGGTTGGCATATGCCTGTACTTCATGTTCCTCATCCGTAATAGTCGTATAGCCGATACCAACTCTGCGCATATCGGAAAAATCTGCGTGAGACTCAAATTCTTGCTGGCAGTATTCGTTGATGTGCTGTTTTGCAAGGTAAGCCAGACGAATATTCTCCAGCGTGGTAAGACCACAACCGATTGCGAAGGGTTCTTCAGTCTCCATTCGTTTCCAGGCTTCACCGAAGAAATCGGTGCCCCTGTCAGATAAATACTGACGGCAACAGCTTCCGATATAATCGAAAGCGTCTTCCGGATCTACCATACGCTCCATTGCTTCTTCCAGCAGGTCCAGGTCGAAAACATTGGTTACGAACTGACCTTCAGAAACAGAATCGGGATTGTAGTACATCCATTCAATTTTGTCATTTTCCAGGTCAAGATAAAATCTGTCCTGGTCCAGGAACTCAGGAATTGCCATTTGCAGCACCTCCATCTACCAGTACGGTAATCTCAACATTCACAGACGCCGGGAAGACTGAAGCAAAAAAAAGCCCGGTTCTGGCGTTGGAAACCTTTGTTACAAGGCCGTTGAGCCTGTACACCGTGTTGTTGATCTCTTTCTGATTGTCCGCGTAATAATAGCCGGATTCGTCACTGCAGATGGGATATCCATCCTGACGCAGAGAACTGATCTTGCGTCGCAGATTCCTTCCGTCTATAGAAAAAAGCCGCTGCAGATCCCGACTGTGGATTGCGCGGCCTTTGCCCGTATGATGTTCTTTCAGATAAGTGCATATTGCGGATTTCTTATCGATTCCGCGAACTGCGTGTCTTTCGCATGTGGGACATACCATTCTGCCTTCTGGCAAAAGGTCCCCACAACATACACAATTATCATTCATCGTGCATCGCTCCTTTCATGATTATTCTTTGCTTGATCCGGCAAAGTGAACCCGTATATCTTGGCAATGTCATCGCCCAGGCGAACGGTCACTCTGTCGATATCTTCTTCTGTCAGCGTGTGGTCGAGGATCTTGCATTGGAAGTCCTCAATATCCTCCGAGCTGACCCCATCGCGGTAACGGCGGTAAAGGTAATAGTTATGACCGTCGTGGTGATAGCCATCCATACGGAAATCACCTTTGTTGTCTACATACCAGGTAACGCCGTCCAGCTCTGTATAAAGGCAGTCCTTCAAACAACCGCTTTCGATTTCGCGGTACCCAGTGTGCCGTCCATCCCATTTGCCAATATCGGCAATAATAATGATCGGACTACCCACGCAGACATTCATCTCGTTGCGGTCATCCTCCAAATAATCGTTATTCAGGTTGCTCATAAGACGGTATTTTTCCTCGTCACTGCAATGGTCAAATTCGCCGTCAAAAGCCTCCTGCCAATCGGCCCAGTCCAAATATTCGTTGGACCAAATAACATATTCGAAGTTTCCTTCAGCAGTGTTCAGGCTCATCGAGAATCGCCTCGTTCCTTGGGCACGGTTTTTTGCTCGTTCTTATGATCCGTTTCAGGTTTGTCATTATGGTCGAGCATGGCTGTCAAGCGACTTCTTCGAGCAATAGCAGCTTCGTATCTTTCGAAGTCCCCTTCGGGCGGTCGCTGACCATAATCAATAGTCATTTCCGTGCCTTGGATAAATGCTTCCAACTCGTCCAGTTCCTTTCGGATTTCGGGTTCAGAGAGACAAATCTCTGCGCTTCTTGTATCAAGCGAAGAGAGTGAGTAGAACTCTTGCTCCCAGTCAGGATGTCTATCAAGAAACGCCTTGTTAGTTGCAGATATTCCAAGATCCAGATTCCCGAATTCATCGGTGGTTTCATAAACCAATTTGACGCTACCATCTGCCATAAGAATTTTCATTCCAGGTTTGATAGCGTTGCCATTTTTATCAAGATAGCAAGGGATCATCGGCTGGCACCTCGCTCTCGTTCATCGGGTCTTGCAGAATAACTTACATCGGCTTCGTCCCAGTTGATCTGGCCGCTGAAATACATATCTTGAGCCTTTTCTTCAGCCTGTTCTACAGAATCAGCTTCCACCTCTACGGTGCCATAGCTGATATCCTTAACATCAACGATAAATTTCATCGTGCATCACCTCTGTCTTTCTGGTTCGGGTGGAGCAAAGCTCCTTTATCATCATAGTTCTGTGGATCAGCTGCAGGTACAGCCCAACCAAACATGGAACCGGCTTTCATAGCTTCCTCCTGCGCTTTGGTAATGCCAAGCTTTGCATTCTGACTGTCCACAAAAGCGCGGTTTTCCTCTTTGGTTCCTTCCGTCACATCGATGTGATAATATCCCTTTTCGCCCTTTTGGATGATAATGATATCTCCTGTGGACTCCAGGATACTATAACATCGGTTCGGTAAAGTGGACCGCAGCGGGAAGATGTCCTGACAGCCACGCTCTTCAAATCGCTCTGCGAACTCGCAGATATGATATAAAGTGTTGCCCCAGTCAGCATTTGTTTCAATGTGGTAGTCGTCGATATACCGAACACGCATATCTCGGTGTTCGCCACCTGCCGTAATGATTCGAACCTTCTCGCCGTCAGGAACTCGGAACTTCTCGTTATAATGGCTGTCGATAAAGCGAATGCCTTTAGCAGCGTTTTGAAGATGATTATCCAGCCACTCACGCTGATAACAGTAGCAGTAAATGTTATACATGCCTCTGTTAGGGTTCAGGCGAATCATATAGCTATAGCTTTCCGTATCCAGACGGAAACCAAAATCATCCTCACCAGGCACCATCCTGGAATCGGGATAATCCCAGCAATAATTTGCCATGGCTCTTCGACTTGCAAGGACGCCGCCGTGCGCCTCATCAAAGCGCAATGCGTTGATAACCGCATCAAACTCATCCTTAAATTCTTGTGTTTTCAGCTGGCCTTGATGGTCATCCCAAGAAGAAAAGAACTGTTCGCCGGAGCTTCCCATATCTCCGCGCAGGTGTCCAATGCATCCGGTCTGCGCCATGATCTGCTGCGACTGGGAATAGCAGTACATTCTTTCAGGAGCCGTCATCGGACGGATTGTCATTTCCATAGGCGTCACCTCGCGTCTCTATCGGCGCGGTTTCTCTCAGAAATAGCGTGGAAGGAATCTTCGCCGGGGACAAGGCCCAATCGTCTGCCGTTATCGAAGTCACAGTGGACCGTACCCATATCGTCTACGACGCGCACAGTTCCCCTGGTACCGGGAGCGATAGGTCTGGGATCGTCGCCCATATAATCCAGCTCGATTCGTGTGCCAGCAGGATACTGTTCCTTCATGCGCTGTACAAGATTTCTGTCGATATACATTAAATCGCCTCCTTAATATGATGGGCGGCATCATTTTTCAGATGCCGCCCGGTTGATAGGTTTCTTATTTCTTTTTCCTGAATCTCAGGAACACGAGGCCTGCGATAATGAATACCACAAGCACAATACCAATGATGGTTTTAGGCTCCATTATTCATCCTCCTTCTTTCTCTTTTTGAATGTTACAAAGCCGGTAATACCAATTCCTGCAAGGGAGAGTACAGCCAGCGTTGCCCACAGAGCGATGTTGGAATTATCGCCGGTCTTAGGATTGTCAGGGATCAGCTTGTTGTGGAACTGCGCCACTACGGTTTTGTCAGCGTGGACGGTTACAGTGATGTCGTCAGGCAAGATATATCTCTTGTTGGCTTCGTTACCAACTTCGGAGATTACATAGTTGCCGATACGGAGACCATCAATGTGGATTTCACCGTTGGCGTCAGTCACAAACTCCTTGGAGTAAGGATTACCGCTGATATCGGTGCCTTCTACCTTAAAGGTGAAGCCCTCCACGACGCCGTCTTCCGAAGTCTTTTCGATTCGAATGCTGCCGGTCTGCGCGTTATTGATAAAGCCGACACCGGCCTTGTTTTCAACAGCGTACACCTTGCCATTTTCCTCGATGAATACAGCGTAAACGCCGGTATCCAGAATAAATCCTTCAGGAGCAACTGTTTCAATTACGAGATAGTGTCCATAGCGCATATCCTTCATTTCATAGATACCTGCTTCACCTTCGGTAAGAGTACCAATCAGGATATCGCCGTCGTCCAGCTTGCCGTCTGCGTTGACATCCTCATAAACCTCAAAAGTAGCACCAGCCAACTTGTTCTCAGGATAGTCTGCATCCACCTTAGTCAAGGTGATATCGCCTCTGACAAACTTGTTCTCGATCTTCACTTCGATGACCTGACCGTTCTCACTGATTACAACATCATATACGGTGTCGTTGATAACAAATCCGGTAGGCTGCTCGATTTCTCGAATCAACCATTCACCGTAAGGGATATTCTCAAAAGAGAAACTGCCATCTTCGCCGGAAACTACAGTCATCAATGCGGTCTCCTTGGAAAAGACGGTTTCATCTTTCTTGAACAGACCGATTACAGCATTGGCAAGGCCATTGCTGTCCTCGTCCACCTTCACGCCGGAAACGGAGCCGTAGATCAGCTCGTTTTCAATCGCTTCACCGCCGTTTACAGCCAGTGTGATGGTGACGATTTCCTGACCACCGTACTCAAAAGTGAACTCATACTTATCGGAGTTCAGAATATAGTGCTCGTTGGTTGCGATCTCCTTCACATAGTAGCTGCCGATAGGAAGGTCGGTCTTAATGGTTGCAAGGCCGTTCTCATCGAAGGTAATGACCTCAATCAGGCCGTCCACAGGAATTGCATTGCCGCTGATAGAGACAATCTCTTCACCGGCATACAAGCCGAAGACAACATCCATAATCTCGTTCTTGTTACCAATGCCGAAAAGATCATTGGTCTCAAGCACCTTCAAGATGGAAAGAGTCGCCGTCTGACGCTCGTTATAGGCGAATACCGCCGTTTCCGTTACGGAAATTTCCTGCCCAGCATAGATCAGTTCAGCAACATGGATTTCATCGCTGAGCACATAACCATAAGGCGCAGTAATTTCCTTCACTTCATATTTGCCCAGGTAGAGTTCTTTGCTCTTCGCAATCCCGTCAGCACCGGTAGTAATGGTGTCAACGAGTTCTCCCTGAGTATAGCGAACGGTGCCGTCAGGAGTTACGATATCCTCAGCTGCGCGGATCTCAAACACGGCACCCTCCAGTGCGGCTTCACCGTATACAGGCTGATAGATTTCGTTCTCCACGGACACATCGCTAAAGACCTCACCGGTCTTGGTGATGTTGATCGTGCCTTTCTGCGCGATATTTTCCTTGTTCACCTTGATAATAGTGATGCCTTCGGCAGACTCAGAATTTTCCTCGGTTACATCAAAGTAGACAGGATTGCTGTCCAAAACATAACCATAAGGAGCTTCAACTTCAACCAGGAAGTAGCCCTTGCCATAAGGCAGCTTTTCCGGAGTCACCAAAGTACCGTTCTCGTCAGTGTAGAAGGTATCCACAGTGGTAGGCGTAGGATAGGTGAATGTCATTGTGACCATCTCACCGTTAGGATCGAACAGTTTGAAAGCGGCACCTGTGTAAGGAATGTTTTTGCCGGTTTCGGCGTCAACCTTTACGATGTGGATATAGCTCTCAAAGTTTCGGTTATTGATGATATAACGGTAGGTCGCGCCGTCCTGGGAGATATACACTTCAAAGTCATCCATAAGCTCACGACCATCCCAGC
Source organism: Merdimmobilis hominis (assembly GCF_016901855.1). GTDB lineage: Bacteria > Bacillota > Clostridia > Oscillospirales > Ruminococcaceae > Paludihabitans. The sequence continues at coordinate 123,428 of NZ_JACJKY010000008.1, forward strand.
CGCTTACCTGGTGAACGATATACACGCCATAAGGAAGATCCTTGGTTTGTGCAAATCCGTTTTCATCGCAAGTAAGGATGTCTCGCTCAGTTTCCTTTGCTTCAGCATAGCTGCCGGAGGCCTTCAGGAACACTTCGAACTTAGCACCTTCTTCAGGCGTCTCAATCTGAGTGCTGCCGTCATCGGTATGCTTAATGATGGAAATGTTGCCCTTGATAATATCCTCATAAACATCAGGATACTCGGTATTCAACTCAACCGTGTAATTCTCGGCGACGCAGTCGATGTGGTAAATGGTAGGATCCAGCAAGTATCCCTCAGAAGGAGTGATTTCGCGAATGCTCCAGTCATCGCCACATACATAGTAGTCGGTTACAAAATAACCGTTCTCGTCGGTAGTGTAAGTGTCGATCAATTCTTCACCCTTGTACACGCCGTATACGGCACCGGCAAGAGTGGCGTCGCCCTGAGTCTGGCCATACGCGCCACCCAGGTCTTTTACCATCTCGTCGGAATCAGCTGAAAGCACTTTCACAGGAACGCCAGTGCTGCCGTTTCCGTTAGCAAGCTCAGCGTCAAGCTTGAATACATCAGCTCTCCACTTTTTGAGGATGTTCTCGAAGGATTTCTCCGTCACCTTATTCCACTCAATATCAGCGGTCTGGCTTTCAGGAACCACATAGCGCACAGGAGTGTCTACTTCCTCGATGGTATAACCAGTGCCGATAAGGATGTCACTGAAATAGGCAACGCCGTCAGCGTCAGTCACCGCATATTCATCGACTTTAATTCCGCTGAGGGAAGTACCATAGAGATGGAATTTCAATCCTTCAACGAGCTTATCTTCAGCGGTCTTGACTACTTTCAAATCGCCGCGCTTCAAGATATTTTCAAAGGAAGTTTCAGTGACCTTGTTCCACTCGACCTCTACCGTCTGCGCGTCAGGAATGATATACTTCTCAGCTGTGTCTACCTCTTCAAGAGTGTAGCGGGAACCGATAAGCACATCTTCAAAAACAGCAATACCGTTCTTGTCCGTTACAGCATATTCGTCAACGGCAATGCCGCTAAGGGATGTGCCGTAAAGGTGGAACTTCATTCCTTCCACCAGGCCATCCTCGGAGGTTTTTACAACCTTCAGATCGCCGCGCTTCAATTCGTTATAGAAGTCGTTTTCGGTAACTTTCTCCCATTCGATAACCGCGTTCTGACTATCAGGAACGATATATCTTTCTGCGGTATCCACTTCTTCCAAGGTGTAGTTTGTACCGATCAAAACATCCTTGAACACAGCGACGCCTTCCGCATTGGTAGTTGCGTAGAGGTCGATACTCTGACCGGAGCTGGATTTACCGTAAAGGCGGAATTTAACGCCTTCGTTCATGTTGTCCTCAGAAGTTTTGATAACCTTCAAGTCGCTTCTCTTGAGGACATTATTAAAGCTGACCGAAGCGGTCTGGCCGCTAACAACAGTTACGGTCTTGGACTGCTGGGGCTCATAGTAGTTGATAGACTGCTCAGTAATGGTGTAGGTGCCAGGCGCAAGGTTACTGATGGTGATTTCACCATTGCTACCGGTCTTAACCGTCTGATTCACACCGTTGCCGGTAATCGTAAAGGAAATGCCGGAGACATTGCCATCTTCAGAAGTTTTTACGATTTTGGCTGCACCCAAGCTCACAGCGATATTCAGATAACCTCTAACAGGGTCATTGACTTCCGCAGCATAAGTGGAAAGGTCCTGCTGTCCCTGACCGGGTGCATATACACCGTCAGTCCAGATAATAACGCCCTTACGCACGGAGCCGGTCTTCGTGGCCGTAATGCCAACGGTACCGGAAGGTGCCTTGTCTGCAGTAATTGTGAGCTTGTTTCCACTAACAGAGAAACTGATACCGGAAGTGTCTGCAGAGAAGGTGAAGTTGCCAAGGACATTGTTGGTGTCAGTCAGCGTAGCAGAATAATTGCTGCCGTTCCACTCAAGGTCAATTTCCTGCGCCTTTGCAGTGGACTTTGCAAAGAAGCTGGGAACCTTAGAGTGCTTCTGCACATTGGAAACCATGCTGTTGTAGTAAGAGATATACTGGCTGTACAGCGGATGGTTTGTGCTGATGCGGTCACTGACTGCGTCGTAGCTGCCGGGATCCACATGATTAAAGTTGCTGTCACGCTCACCAACAACAGTCTCCCAAATCAAGGTCTGTGTTGCCATCATGTGCGCCATCTTGTCGGCGTCGGCGGCGTTCTGAGATCTCCATTCAGTTGTAATCGTTCCAGTATAACCGTACTGGAAGATACGACCGATAAACAGCTTGATTTCATCTGCAGAGATCGTCTTGTTATAGGCTGAGGGGTAGTTATCCCAGTAGTTTTCGTCACGCGCAGTCATCACATCACCAATTGCAAGCGGTGTGCCCGGTTCGATACAGTAGCAAGCTGTTCCATTCCAGGAACCAACCGTATACGCGGTAATCTTACTGGACTCTTGCGCCGACCAGCCGTTCATATAGTGAAGCTCAGGATGACCCCAGTTTCCGCTGTAATTCGCATCACCCTCACGGGGGAAGGACATCATAACAACGGTGTCGGTTTCACCGGCTTCAGCGGCAAGGGCCGTTGTGGTGCCCATGCCAATCAAAGCAGAAAAGCACATCAGCAAAGCAAGAAATGCCGACATGCCTTTCTTGAAAACACTTTTCTTCAAGGTAATTTCCTCCTTTTTGACATAGAAAAACGCACCGACTTTCATCGATGCGTTCTCACTGAATTATTTGATTTATGCGTACCCGATATAGAGATCATAACGACCGTTGCCTGTGGGCTCTGCCCAAATCCAAACATCGCTAATATCCTCATCGTTCGCATAGCGATTGAGTCGGCTCTGTATGTCCCGTTCCAGGTAAATACAGTGAGCACCGGCTCCAATTGGATTGTCCCAACAATCCACTGCAGCAGAACTGAGCACCAAGCCCTTTGAGACTGCATAGTTCTTTGCGTATTCGACCCAGTAGTTTATATCAAACTCCGGTTCGGTAACTGTTTCTTTGGGCTGGGTTGTCTCCTGAGTGGTCTGTTCAGGTGGTTCCGTAGCTTCCGGCTTATTTTCCACTTCAGGCTCTTTTTGAGTCGGTGTGGTTTCAACCGGATCTGCGGGTTTGGTTTCTTCAGGCGGCTCTGTCGCAGTTGTGGTTTCAGGTGGCTTTTGCTGCTCTGTCTCTGCAACTGTTTCTTTCTCGGCTGAAGGAACCGTTTCTTTAGGCTGAGAACTCGGAAGTTCTTCCGTCTTTTTCACCGTTTCTTCTGTCGAAGGACCGGTCGTTGCAGAAGACTCTGTAACCGGCTGAGAAGACGAATTATTAGCCGCCCCGGTAATATTTTCCGGCGTCATCGTCTCTTGCTCAGTTGCGGTTGTTGAGACTTCCGTTTGCTGAAAATCCGTCCCGCTGTAAGCGTTTTGCGGAACTTCTGCGCTGTTACAGGCTGAAAGAAGGAGCACCGTAAGCAGCACGATTATTGCGAATGCTTTTTTCATGGCATTACCTCCGTTTCCGCCTTCAGGATACGGATTCGCCGTCTCTCTGTCAAACCTGCTAATACTTTCTTCTCAGCCAGTAAAGAGCTCAGTGTATTACAGGGGGAGAGTGTGAGAGGGGGAAACGCTTGCCGGTCATCGATCACCACGATCCCTTCGCTGTCGTTCCAGGAATTGCTGGTAGTGCTCAAGTGCCTTGCAGACAAAATCCTCTGTCTGGTTGAAGGGCACAGAATCCGGGATATACCGGCGCAGTCGATCTGCTCGAAAGCTGAATTTTTCGCGCTGATTTGGCTTTTCTTCCGAGAGCAACGACTCGATCACATGGGGACCAAGTGTCTTGTCCTGAGAAAACGCCTTGAGCTTGATTGCCTGAGCAAGAGAAGGTGTCGCATCGGCGTATTCCATCGCCTCGTGAAGCCAGCGTTGTTCGACCTCTGTGAGATACGAGAGCTCAACGGCGGGTCTAAATGCGATTTTACCCTCATCTACCATTTGGAGGATTTCGGGAATTAGCTCTGTGAGACGGATATAACGAAATACCTGTCTACGACTATCTCCTTGGTCTTTGCCCACCTGTGCACCACTGTCTGACTTTGTGTCCACTGGGCACGAAGTTAAATCAGTGCGCTTTCCTTGTCGATTCATAGCCTCAAGTCTCATTTTATAAGAGAAGGCCTTTTCACTCGGTAGGATCTGTGAGCGTTGGAAGTTGGACTCTACCATATATATAATGGCTTCGTCTCTTGTCATGTCGCGCACCTCAGCTCGAATAGTTTCAAATCCGGCTAATTCACACGCCTTTCTGCGTCTGTGCCCAGATACAATCTCGTATCTGCCGTCTTCTTTCTGTCTGAGTGTAATCGGTGTTAGAACGCCACGCTCTTTGACGCTATCGACAAGCTGTTGCATGTCTTCATCCATGCGGACCTGAAATGGGTGACCAGGAAAATCGTCGATAAGCTCAAGTGGAATATCGTGAATTCGGGGGAGCTTATTTTCTTTTCTCTCAGCATCGGTCATGAAAAGTTCATCGTACCCAGTCAGGCCCAGATCGATTTTGGGTCTCTCTGCCAATGTCATTCACCTCCTTTGTCAGATTTTCATATGCCGCTGCTACTTTGCCACTCTTATCGTGTGCGAAGATGCTTTTTCCCACCAGGCTACATTCAGCTGCACGAACAGAATGAGGAATTTCCGTATCAAAAACACGGATATTAGAACCCATTGTTGAACGCAGAGAAGAAATGATGTCCTTTGCGTTATTCGTGCGGCTGTCTACCATAGTTAATAGGATGCCATCGATTCGCAGTCGGGGGTTGATCTGTCTTTTAACCTTAGATATGGAGTGCATCAACAGATTAAGTCCCTTAGTTGATAAGAAGTTCGGCTGTGATGGGATGATTACGCTGTCAGCGGCAACCAGCGAATTGACCGTCATCATTCCCAAAGAAGGCATACAATCTATAAGGATGTAGTCGTAGTTTCCTCGAATTTCATCGACATAACCCTTCAGAATGAACTCACGGCTCATTACATTAAAGAGACTGATTTCCAGGCCGGATAATTCGATGTTGGAGGGAAGCAGGTCAACACCTTCTTCGTGTTGTATGATTCCCAAACCACCATCAATCGGTCTGTCATCAATCACCCTTTGTAGAACCGTGGCCAGAGAGACGGGAAGTTCGTCAGGATTTTTGACTCCAAGACTGACTGTCAGACTTCCTTGCGGATCAGCGTCAATGAGAAGAACTCGGTATCCTTCATTAGCGAGACCCACACCCAGATTGACAGTCGTGGTAGTTTTTCCGACGCCGCCTTTTTGGTTTGTGATAGCGATCACCTTGCAGTTGTCCATCGGGATTCCTCCTTTCTTTTAGTAGCCGTTATAAACGGCATGTAAAAGCCACAGTATTTGTCCTCGACACCCCTGTGGAGGGAAGTTATCAGGCGGCTATTTGCTATAGCCTCATAGGAGTCTCACCTCTGCCGGGTTCTCCGCCAGCTCCGTAGAGAAGTATCATTATCGTCAGACCTGTCGTCGCCCTACCGGGAGCAACCCGATAATTACAGCACTGGATTCTCGCTCCTTATATAAGGAAAGGCGTACATGCTGCTTGGCTCATCAGCCTGAGTAAAGTACCTGATAACCTGATATTAAATTTTCAAGGTGCGGCGAAGTGGTCGCCGCCCCTTGGATGGGAGGAACCCCTCCACACATTCCGAATTTGAAGGGGGTAAAAGTCAACCCTCCAACAAAAAAATTTTATTGGAGGGCAATATTTCTTTTATTCACTTTGCAATCTATCCAAAACTGAGCCTATAAGCGCTATTGTCTCCATTGTTTCCGGGCAGATTTCATCTGCACTGGATAAGCGCTGGAGCTCGTTGAACACTCTTTCTAATTGTACTCTCAGTCCTTTATACACTTTAGTATTGCCTTGAACTACGATGTCTTGGCACAAACACCTGCGATAACAGTATTCTTGCTTCGATAGGCCAGATATCTCAACAGCGGCATTGATCTTTTCATTCTGCTCTGCAGAAACTCTGAAGCCTACAGTGATGTAACGGACCCTGTTGTGCTCATCTCTCAATGCTCTTGGATTTTCGCTCGTAGGATCCGGAATCTTTTTGTTACGCTTTGGAGGCGGGGTTTCTTTAAGGTTAGGTCTTCTATACATATCATCAAATCCTTTCTAAATTCAGCTGTTCTGCAATTGCTTGCTGGGTTGTCGGGAATAAGTGTGCGTATCTAAAAGTGATATCGATACTTTCATGTCCTACACGATCTGCTATTGCTACTGCACCAAAGCCCATTTCAATAAGAAGGGAGACATGCGAATGTCGAATGTCATGAATTCTAATTCGTTTAACACCTGCAGCTTTACTGCCGCGAGACATTTCGTTGTGCATATAGCTTTTTGTAACCGGAAACATTCTCTGATTCTCCTCAATACCATATAGGCTGTCCAAATATTCCTTAATTTCATCCATTAGGAAACTGGGCATTTGAACATTACGATTACTTTTTTCAGTCTTTGGATCTGTGATAACATCCTCGCTGCCAATTCTCTGATAAGATTTGTTGATACGAACTATGCCTTTTTCAAAGTTAAAGTCTGCAGGTGTTAATGCAAGCATTTCGCCAAGGCGTAGGCCACACCAATACAGCATTTCAAAGGCATAGAAGGATACTGGCTTATCCATAATCTCTTCTGAGAATTTGATATACTCGTCTTTGGTCCAATAAAGCATTTCTCTCGTTTTCTCTTTTCCCATATTACCGGCTTTAGCCGCTGGGTTGGTAGGCAAATCATAAAAGCGCACTGCATGATTAAAGATAGCACTGAGCTGGTTATGAACGGTTTTTAGATATACCAGGGAATATCTGGTGCCGTTTTCGTCAGCCATGTTCAGCAGCTTATTTTGCCACGCGACAACATCGCTGACTTTGATGTCAGTCATACGCTTCTTGCGAAAGTATGGCAAGATCTTATTGTCGATAATGCTTATTTTGGTCTGCCAGGTGCTTTGCTTTAGTCGTTCCTTTAAGTTTGTTTTGTAAAGCTCGACAAACGCTTCGAATGTCATATCCAAACTTCCTGCCTTTTCAAGCAGAAAATCGCGTTCCCACTCCATAGCATCTTTCTTTGTTTTGAAGCCGCGCTTTACTTTTCTGGCATGCTCTCCTTGCCAGTTGTCATACCGAGCAGAGACATACCATGTCCCGTTTTTGTCTTTGTACACTGCCATTAGTTTTCCTCCTTGTCTTCAGTATCCGTTGGATACCCGTAAATCATTTCCTCAAGGTATTTACGACTCACCCGGCCACTGAGCACAATGAAACCTTTCTCCTTCAGATCGTCGTTCAATTTCTTTATAATTCGATATGATTCAGATCTGGAGATCCCCAACAATTCCTGAAGTTCTTCAGCCTTCACAAATAAACTTTTAGCCATTTGAAATCCTCCTGTTCAGTTAGTGAAAGACCGAAGCCTTTCACATATTCCGAATTTCAGAGGGGTAAAAGTCAACCCATGTCGGAGATTTTTTTATGAATAATTGCAAAGCACTCGTGGTATCACTTGGTATCAGAGACACAGATAAAACTGTGGGACTACAGTAAAAAAACAATAAAAAAAGCCCTTGTTCTTCCACTTCATACATGGAAAAACAAGGGCTATTTGGGACGAATATATTACTCTATTAGTCCGGTGTTGGTATCAATTTGGTATCAAAACGCCGTTTTTCAGCTTTTTTGAAGGCTTATTGCGTTCAAAAACCCTTGATACATCGGACTTTTTGCCTGAGGGTCAAACCACTGTTAGTTATTCCCATTCGATGGTGCCAGTCGGTTTCGGTGTCAAATCGTAAAGCACACGGTTCACGCCCGGTACCTCGCTGGTGATCCGTGCAGTAATCTTTTTGAGCAGTGCGTACGGGATTTCTTCAATCTCTGCCGTCATTGCATCAATCGTATTGACCGCACGCAAAATAACCGGCCACTCGTCTGCACGTTTGCCTTCGCGAACACCAACCGATTTGATATCCGGTACAACGGTGAAATACTGCCAGACTTTACCCTCAAGGCCTGCTGCTGCAAACTCCTCACGCAGGATTGCGTCGGAAGCACGAACCGCCTCCAATCGATCGCGTGTGATTGCACCAAGGCAGCGAACACCCAAGCCCGGACCCGGGAACGGCTGACGATACACCATGCTATCCGGTAAACCAAGTGCCGCACCACATGCACGAACCTCATCTTTAAACAGCATTTTGAGCGGCTCGACGAGTTCAAAATCAAGATCCTCCGGCAAACCGCCGACATTATGATGCGATTTGACTACTTTCACAGTCTTTGTACCGCTTTCGATAATATCCGGATAAATGGTGCCCTGACCGAGGAACGAAACACCCGACAGTTTGCGCGCCTCTTCCTCAAAGACACGAATAAACTCTGCACCGATGATTTTGCGTTTCTGTTCCGGATCGGAAACGCCTGCCAGTTTATCGAGGAAACGATCGACCGCATCAACATATACAAGGTTTGCATCCATCTCATCGCCAAACACACGCACAACCTGCTCCGGCTCGCCCTGACGCAGCAGGCCATGGTTTACATGGACGCAGGTGAGCTGTTTGCCGATCGCTTTAATCAGCAGTGCTGCAACGACGGAGGAATCCACACCGCCGGAAAGCGCCAGTAGCACTTTTCCATCGCCGACCTGACGGCGGATCAGTTCGATCTGATCGGCAATGAAGTTTTCCATATTCCAGTTTGCCTGTACACCGCAGGTGTCAAACAAAAATGCACGCAGTTTTTCTGTGCGGGCATCATCGTCCTGCGGCCAGGGCGCACTGCCTTTGTGATCGACCGAAAGCACCGGGACAGAATGCGCATAAACTTCGTCTGAAACGTCGATCTCCACACCATCGACAACACGGTTTTTACCGCCGTTTAAGATGATGCCTTTGACGTTCGGCAGTGCGTCAAGCTCTGCTTTGGTAATATCATGGGGATGAATCTCGCTGTAAACGCCGAGTGCACGGATTTCACGGGCAATCTTCGGGTTTTCTTCGCTTCCGAGATCCAAGACAACAATCATATCCTGTTTCATGGCAGTTCCTCCGTTTTTTCCTGTTTGTTCGGGGATTTTTCCCGTTTTCAAAGTTATTATACCGTATCAAGCCATGTTTTTCAATACGGTTTCTGCCACGAAGCCGCAATTTAAAATAATGAGGACACAACCGCTCCCCAAATAATTCCTAACAAAATCGTTGACACGATTGCTGTGATGATACACGTTTTTCCGCACCGGATTTTTTCTGCATCATCTTTTGTGAGCATAATTGCGCCGACCATCAGCCCAACAAGCGGAATCAGAAACGAAATCACATAGTGAAACGTGAAATTTTGTCCGTATTCTTCGGACTCATCCTGCTCGTCATCGCTGTCCGTGTCATCTGAAATATAATATTTCTCCTTTAAAAGCCTGCTTCCGCAAAACGCACAGTTCTCATTGTGAGAATCGTTTGGCGCGCCGCACTTTTCGCAGGGAATCGTCGACGGCAGTTTCGCCTGTCTTTCCGCCTCTTCATGCTGTTTCTTTTGTGCCAGCAACTCTCTTAAAATACACTGCTCCTCTTCGGAATAAAACGCCTGCTGTGTGTTTAAAATCAACTCGAGATCCGTGGCTCTGTATTGTTCCATTTCATCTCTAAAACTCATAATTGGTCCCCTTCCTTTGCATATTGATGTACTGTCCTCATTATACTTAATATATTGAGTATAGTCAAGATATTAAGTATGATAAAATTGATTCGGTGATTATATTGATCAGTTATGCGCCATTTTACGAAACGCTTTTTAAAAAAGGAATCACAGAGTATCATCTGATATTTAAGCAAGGGTTTTCCGCCAACACACTGCATCGGATGAAACAAGGAAAGCCCATCAACACAACTACATTGGATGCGCTGTGTTATGCGCTTGACTGTGAGGTCAGTGATATTATTAAATTTGAAAAAGAATAGCGTCTGAAACGTTTTTTCGCTTCAGACGCTGTTTTTGTTTTATGATGAAACCCGATAATCTCTTTGACACTTCCACTGCGGCATACTTTATAAAAATAAAATTTCCCGGAATCTTTCAATCATATTTCTTTTTCATAACAGATTTCCGTTGTCCCAAAAGAGGGTTTCGTTTTATTGGTTGGATGGAAACCCTTTGCTTCGTAAAATGCTCTGGCGCGTATATTCTCCGTAAACACCCACAGCATAACGTTGTGAAAACCCGCCTGCGAAATATCCAAAAGAAGTCGGTCCATCATTTGTCCGCCAAAGCCTTTTCGCCAATTATTCGGAAGGCTGTGAATACAGATGATCTCCGCATATTCCGGCATATCTGCATCTCTTGCGCTGTCCCAATAAGCCATACAGTGGGCTTTCCCGTCTACTTCGCCGATATATCCATTGCCTATTCCCTCATCCAGTAAACGCTGATACATGGAAGCAGCCTTTTTTATGTCTGTGAGTCTTTCTAAAGCACTATCCGAGAGGATACCGCGAAATGCCGTTTTCCAACTGGTTGTTTGAATCATTGCAAGGGCGGCGGCATCTTCTTTATTTACGCGCCGTATCCGATAATTCATACTGTTTCCCTCCGTCAAATTCCGACTTGCTGTATTGCAGTTTCAGTATATCATCAGGGGAATTCACTGTCAATTTATCGGCTCTGACAAACTACTTAGATCCGCATGGTTTTCACACGAGCACTCTTATGATAAATAAAAAAAGAGCCGGGAGCACGAAATTAGCTCCAGACTCAACGGATTACACCCGACGATTCCCTAACTTCCGTCGCGGGCACCTTATGATAAGCAAAAGAAAAACCTGCGGTGCGTGAACTGCTCACCGCAGGTGTGGTGGACCCGGAGAGGATCGAACTCTTGACCTCTGCGTTGCGAACGCAGCGCTCTCCCAGCTGAGCTACGGGCCCAAAGTAAAAAGTCCCGATACATTGTATCGGGACTTGGTACGCCGGAAGGGATTCGAACCCCCGACCTTTTGATTCGTAGTCAAACACTCTATCCAGCTGAGCTACCGGCGCATCATCTAACGTGCTCATATATAATACCATGCGAAATCGTGAATGTCAAGCATTTTTATCAAAAAATTTATTTTTTTATTTTTCCGCGCGAAACCCTGCATTTTTCAAAGAAAAAACCGCTTCTTCTGGATGGTTGCGTGACAAAATTGTCATGCAAAACCGTGTGGAATCCAGTATAATAAAATCAAACCAAACCAAAAGGAGGGCGCGCTCTTGAATTTACTGCTCGTCGAAGACGACCGCGTCATTGCGGCCGGCCTCACCTATTCCCTCACACAAGAAGGCTACAGCGTCACACACTGCCCGACCTTCTCCGCCGCTTCCGATGCCATCAAAAACCAGTCATTTGCATTGTGTTTGTTTGATGTATCACTTCCCGACGGCGACGGTTTCTCGCTTTGCAAACAGGTCAAACAAAAAAGCGACACGCCGGTCATCTTTCTCACTGCACGCGACGATGAAGGCAATGTCGTCATGGGACTCGACATTGGCGCTGATGACTATATCACAAAGCCGTTCCGCCTGCGCGAGCTGCTGTCCCGCATCCGCACCGTTTTGCGGCGTTATGGCGGCGAATCGCAGAAAAATCAGATTACCGTTGGCGATCTTACGATCTATACAAATGAGGCGCGTGTGTTCTGTGCCGGAAACGAAGTATTGCTCACATCGCTCGAATACCGGCTGCTGCTCATTTTCGCCTCCCACAAGGGACAAGTTCTCTCCCGCGGGCAGATTCTCTCAAGCCTCTGGGACGCAGCGGGCGACTTTGTCAACGACAACACCCTCACCGTCTATATCAAACGGCTGCGCGAAAAAATCGAGCCTGATCCGCAATCTCCCCGCTATATTCACACTGTCCGCGGACTCGGCTACCGATTCGGCGAACAATAAGATATGAGGAGGGGACACATGAGAAACAAAAATATCAAATGGGGGATTCTGTTCTGTCTGCTTGCCGCCGGATTCCTGCTTCTTTCGCTGCTTATTTTAGGCGCTTCGGCAGAGATTCTGCTTTTCTGCGCAGGATTTGCGGGATTCGCAAGCATTCTCTATCTTCTGAGCGTATGGCAGTCAAACCGCAAAATCGATCAGTTGTGCATGTACCTGCGGCGAATCGCAAACGGGCAGTATGACTTAGACATCCGCGACAACGAGGAAGGCAGTCTTTCTAAACTCAAAAATGATCTGTACAAGCTGACCGTACAGCTGCGCGAACAGGCGGAGCTTTTAAAAAAGGACAAAAAATATTTGGCTGACGCGCTCGCCGATATCTCTCATCAGTTAAAAACGCCGCTCACCTCCATGATGGTAATGGCGGAACTGCTCGAAGACCCGACGCTTCCTGAACACGAACGGCAGACCTTTTTAAGCGAAATCAACCGCTCGCTTGCCAAAACACAGTGGCTCATTGAATCGCTTTTGAAGATGGCGCGGTTAGATGCCGATGCGGTACTGTTTGCTGAAGAGCAGGTCTCTGCTGCCGCGTTGATTGACGCTGCCGTTTCACCGCTCACCATCCGCGCAGAGTTAAAAGACGTGACGATCAAAACGATCGGACAAGCCGACGCGCTCCTCTGCTGTGATAAAAGCTGGACTGCTGAAGCGATCACCAATCTCATTAAAAACTGCGTTGAGCACACACCCTCCGGCGGAACCGTCACAGTATCATGCACAAACAATCCGCTCCATTTTGAGCTGTGCATCACCGATACGGGAAACGGATTTACCCCGGAAGATCTGCCGCATATTTTTGAACGGTTTTACCGCGGAAAGGATGCCAAAAGCGACAGTGTCGGCATCGGACTTGCGCTCTCAAAGGCGATTTTAAACCGCCAAAACGCCGAGCTTTCCGCACAGAACGTCGATTCCGGCGCGCAGTTCACTGTTCGGTTTTATAAGCTTATATTATGACAAAACTGTCATCCGCAAAGTCACGCGGCTGTCATTCCCGACCGGTATCATAAAGACAAACAACAACGAAAGGAGCTTTTCGGATAATGGAAATTTTAACGATTGAACATTTGACGAAAATTTACGGAAAAGGTGATACCGCTGTACGCGCACTTGACGATGTATCGTTTTCCGTTTCCAAAGGAGAATTTGTTGCGATTGTCGGACCGTCCGGTTCGGGAAAATCCACGCTTTTGCACATTTTAGGCGGCGTGGACCGTCCCACCTCGGGCACCGTGCGCATTGAGGGCAACGACATCTACGCATTACATGAATCAAACCTCGCCATTTTCCGCCGCCGTCAGATCGGGCTCATTTATCAGTTTTACAACCTGATTCCGGTGCTCACCGTGGCGGAAAACATCACGCTGCCGCTGCGGCTGGATGGCAGAAAGGTGGATGAACAGGAGCTTTCCGGACTTCTCTCGATGCTTTCGCTTCAAAACCGTGTGAATCATCTGCCAAACCAGCTCTCCGGCGGTCAGCAGCAGCGCGTTTCCATCGGACGCGCACTCATCAACCATCCCGCACTCGTACTCGCAGACGAACCGACCGGCAACCTCGACAGCAAAAACAGCGCTGAAATCGTCGAGCTGCTAAAATACTTCAACCGTGAAATGAATCAGACGCTCATCGTCATCACCCACGACGAACGGATCGCATTGCAGGCCGACCGCATCATTGCCATCGAGGACGGCAGAATTTCCCGGGACGAGGTGGTTCGCGCATGAACATCATGAACCGCATCACCTTAAAGATGCTCCGGCAGAACAAACGCCGCACGATCGTCACGATCATCGGCATCATTTTGTCGACTGCCATGATTGCCGCTGTATCAACGTTTTCGGCATCATTTTCCGATTTATTTTACCGACAGGAAATTGACTCTAGCGGCGACTGGCACGTTTCTCTGCGGAGTGCAACCAACGAAGACATCAAACGGGCGCAGTCCGACTTTTCGATCACCCGTGCCGGACGAAGCACAGAGGAAGCCACCTCGCTTGAAGAGACTTCGGAATACAGTTCCTTTTTCTCGATCATTTTCTGTGAAGAAAGCGTGCTGTCATTAAACGGCATCAAAGCATCCGAAGGACGCCTGCCAAACGCGGCAGGAGAAATCGCATTGCCTGAAGACTATAACGAACAAAACGAAAAGCCAATCACAATCGGACAGACAATCACACTTCCAATCGGTGAAGTGGTCGAAAGCGAGGATGAACAACATTCCTGGCGCTTGTCTCCCACACGCACCGAAACCTTCACGGTGGTTGGATTTTTAGCACGTACCGGCAGTGCATTTGCCGTCAAAGACTTTTCCTATTTTGACGCACTGCCGACAAAGAACTTCACGTTCCACATCGATCCGCTCCCCTCTTCGCTGTACGAAACCCTTTCAAACTACTCAGGTGAGATCGGTGTACAGACGCACACCACTCTGCTTTACTACAGCGGTATTTACGGCGATATGGATATGATGGAAGCGCTGTTTGTTCCGATTGTGATTGTAGGCCTCATCATTTTCGTCGCCTCGATCATGCTCATCTACAACGCATTTTCGATCTCTGTTTCCGAGCGGAGCCGTCAGTTTGGCATGCTCGCAAGCATCGGTGCCACCCGCAAACAAAAACGCAACGCCGTTTTCTTTGAAGGGCTTGTGCTCGGTGCCATTGCCATCCCGATTGGTATTGTCTGCGGCATTATCGGCATCGGTATCACGTTCTGGGCGATATCACCTTGGATGATGGAAGCGTTCGGAATGACGGTGCCATTACAGGTCAAAGTTGTCCCGCTGGCACTGCTTGGCGCTGTGCTGTTCGCGGCTGTGACGATTTTTGTTTCCGCATGGATTCCGGCACGACGTGCGGCACGCACCACACCGATCGACGCAATTCGCCAGACCGGCGACATCAAGCTTCGCGCCAAGAAGGTCAAAACATCAAAATTCATCGAAAAGCTGTTCGGATTTGAGGGCACACTCGCACTCAAGAATTTAAAACGGTATGCCAAACGATACCGTGCCACTGTCTTTTCGCTCACGGTAAGCATTATTCTGTTTTTGACAACCGCAACATTCACCTCCTATATGGGACAGTCGCTTTCCTTAGCACAGTCCACCATGGGCGCAGATGTGCTGTATGTCCGGTATCCGATGGAACATACACAGGAAGATGCGCCGTCGTTTCTGCCCCAAAATGTGGCCAATGAACTGCGCACCCTCGACACTGTAACACAGATGCAGGCTGGCAAAAAAATCAGTTTATACACCGAAAACGACAGCCTGTTTTCCAAGGAAATGAAAGCCTACCGCCAAGGCACTGGTACCACCGACCCGTTCGAACTTTCTGTTCTGGCGCTCGAATCACAGAGTTTTGCTGAATACTGCAAGGAAGCCAAGTTACCCCCAGATGTTTTGAATACACCCAACGCCGCGATTGTGGCCAATCAGGTGCGTGTTTCCTCTTCCAACCAAAAATACGCGCAAATCAACGCCTTTTCCGAGAAAACCGGTCAAACACTTCCGGTTTCATGGAACACATGGGTGTATAACGAAAACGTTCCGGAAGGCGAAGACCATGAACAGCTCATCACTGTAAACGCGGGCACGCTTACACTTGCGGCCTATACGGATGTGCGCCCGCTTCATATGGAAAGTTCAGCATCCACGCCGACGCTGATCGTATCGGAAGAAACCTTTGACGCAATCGTCAAGTCGATCGACACAGAAATCCACTCATCAACAATGGAAAACACCTATCCCTTCGACAGTGGACCAATCAATGTCTATACACAGATTACAGAAACATTTTCATTCAAGACAACCGATTCCCAAACGCTTGTGAACCTCTTAAACGATTACCAAGGTGAATACGGCGGATACACCTCCGATATTGCATCTCAGATGCGCACAGGCCGCCGGATGGTCGATTTAATGAGTGTATTCTTCTACGGATTCATTACACTCATCACACTCGTCGCCGTTGCGAACGTATTCAATACGATCTCGACCGGTATTACCCTTCGCACACGTGAATTTGCAATGCTTCGAAGCGTCGGCATGACGAAAAAGGGCTTTAACCGTATGATTCGAATGGAAAGTGTCTTTTACGGGTTAAAATCTCTGCTGTACGGCCTTCCAGTGAGCCTTGTGCTGTGTGTGCTGATGTATATGGGATTAAACCGTGAGTTCGGATTTTCGTTCTTTTTGCCTGTTGTACCGATTCTGATTGCTGTGTGCACCATTTTCTTCATCGTTAGTCTTACAATGCTCTACGCTTCTTCAAAAGTGAAAAAAATGAATATCGTTTCAGCACTCACATCAGAAGTCTTTTAAACCGAAAAAACGGATATCCAAATAGGATATCCGTTTTTTATATGCCTTATTGTTCAGCTGTTTGTGCGGTTCATCAGCTTGACTTCAAAGTAAGAGTCATCTCTCCATGCTTTCCAGCCTGCTTCGATGCGCTCTTCCTCCGGCACTTCGCCGAGTGTATCGCCGCGGTAAATCCACGACGGTGCAAGCACTGCACCAATCGATGCGAAATACTCGCGCAGATGCTCAAGACGCGATTCAAAATCGTCGTAGTCTTTATTCTCTGGTGCGGTCCATGCAACCTCTGCGATTGCAAGCAGGCGCGCATAGGTGTTCATATCGAATTTTTCCTCATCGCGGATATACTCGGTCCACTGCGGTGCTTCGATACCAAGCACGTTCGAGTCATCGGTGATGCCCATTTTTTCCGGACCGTAGCTATATGTTTTCTCAAGCGGACGAATTGCATACGGATGATCCATATACACATAGTCCACAAGCGACAGAATCATTTTTCCGCCGTCATCGAGCCACTGTTTTTCGCGGTTTGAGCCTTCCATCAAAATCCACCACTGCGGAATGATGCTGCGGTCAAGGTTTTCACTTGCCTCCAGAATCTCGTTCCAGCCAACGGTATGTTTGCCTTTGGATTTCAAGTAGTCGGAAACGACGTTGTTGAAATATCCCTGCAGCGCATTTTCATCTTTTAGGCCAAGCTCTTTGATCTTTGCCTGGCATGCCGGGCAGACTTCCCAGTGACCTTTCGGCACTTCGTCACCGCCGATGTGGAAATACGGATACGGGAACAGCTCACACAGCTCGTCGATGATATCTTTCACGAAATTGTAGATATTCTCTTTGCCGCAGCAAGCAATGTTGTCAAGCACACCCCAGCGGTCGGAAACCTCAACCTGCTCTCCGGTGCACGAAAGCTCCGGATAGCATGCGATTGCCGCCACAAAGTGACCCGGCATATCAATTTCCGGGATAATGTTGATCTGGCGTTCTGCCGCATAAGCGACCACATCGCGCACCTGATCCTGGGTATAGAACAGACCGCGGCCGTATTCGGTGTAATCGCGCGGCTCTTTGTGCTCTTCATAGCCGGTGAAGGTGAGCGCAGTGCTCTTGCGGATTGAACCTTTTTCGGTCAGGAGCGGATATTTTTTGATCTCGATGCGCCAGCCCTGATCTTCGGTCAGGTGCCAGTGGAAAATGTTCATTTTGATTTTCGCCATGACGTCCAAGATCTGTTTGATTTTGTCCACGGTCCAGAAATGGCGCGCACAGTCGAGCATGAATCCGCGGTGATGATAACGCGGTGCATCCTCGATTTCAACAGCGTCAAAGCTGTCTGCGCCGCCACACAGCTGCAGCAGGGTCATTACGCCGTAAAATGCACCTGCTTTGTCGGAAGCTGTGATTTTGATGTCACCGTCTTCGCATGCAATGTGGTAGCCCTCTGCCGGAACCGTCTTGTCCTCTGCAAAGATCAGTTTGTTTTCCTCAGCGTCTTCTGCCTCCGGAAGCATTGTTTTGAGCACATCAAAAATCTCTGCAAATGCGCCCGAAAGTTCTGTTTTTTTGGAAAAAAACACGCCGCCCACTTTTTCGTCCACGTGGAGCGGCTGTGGAATGAGATTAACCATAACGGGATCTCTCCTCTCTATATATTACCCTCATTATACACAAACCGTGCGATTGTGACAAGAGGTTCCCGTGAGAATCTTTTTTAATTTTGTCCTAGCTGTTTCCTTTGATTTCGCCGCTTGCCATCTGTGCGTATGTGAGCCCGTTTGCCTCACCGCGTTTTTGCCAAAACCGATTGCCTGCACGAACAAACATCCATTTCGGCAGCGGCATTTGCACATAATATGTCTCTTCTTCGCCGTTTACAATCGATTCTGAAAGCTTGCACAGCGCTTTTTCCACTCGTCTGCGAAACGGCGTGCCCAAAATTGCTTCGCCCGATCCGATGCACAGCGCACTGCCGAACGCAATATCATTTTGTTTGCAGAACAGCTTGACCGCCGCAACTGCCGTATCGTTTTGATATGCCTCTAAAAATCCGCAGTTTACGACAACATGCATCACAAACTTCGCCTTCTTCGCGGCATACAGACGCTCAAGGCATGAAAACAGGGAAAGCACCGTCACCGGGACGGAATCCACATACAGCGGAAATACGAGCACCACATGATCGGCGCTTTGCGTACATGCGGCACTCTCCTCGATTCGTTTTTCTCCCAGCGCAATCGTATGCTTCACGGTGATTTCCTGATTGCTCAAAAACTGCTGTGCAAGCATACGCGCATACTCTTTTGAATGAGAAATCGGTGCACGCGGACTTGCGTTGATCATCAGTATTTCCATGTGGCAATCTCCTCCTTTGTGCGCGTAGGCGCTTCCGATTCTTCACAAAATACCACGCGGTACTCCACCCAATTCATATTTTTCGCATTTCGGGCAATCATGTGTTTAAACACCGTTTGTTCTTCTTCGTCTTTTGCACCATAGGCAATGACAATCGCTTCTTTCTTTGCGACATCACGCTGCACATGGTGTACTTCACCCTCGTGAATGCGCAAAAACGCCTGCTGCATCGGAAGCATCCGCTCCAGTACCGTTTTCATGGAAATATCATAACATCCGCAGCGCACGCGCGTCACATAAACGACCTGTTCTGCCTGCGCCAGCTTTTTTGCAATTTCTGCGGCATCATCCGAACGCACACATTGTCCCGGCGTTTTGATCCAACATCCAAAACAGCCGACACACGGTGCGACATCCACTTTTCTTGTATCAATTATCTCTGCATCAATCTCTTGACCGCGCAAATCAATATCGGTCAATAAAAACATCTTTACGCCTCCTTATCGGTTTTTCTTAGCATACCACAAAGGATGCGCATTGGATGCGCTTTTTCGTATCTTTTTTGTAAATTCAAAATTGAATCTTTTTACAAAAAGATGTTTTCTCTCTTTTGAAAATATGATACACTAAAAGCAATTCAAACAGAAAGTGAATGATCTCATGGAACTTAACCGGCGAAACATGTTTCGCATTGCACTCTTGATCACATTCGGCATTGCGGTATTCTGGGTATTTGAGAATTTCTCTGCCGCAAAAGCCACATTTTTTTGGGTGCTGTCGCTGTTCACGCCCTTTTTAATCGGCGCCTGCATTGCATTTATTTTAAACGTTCCGATGCGCGCCATCGAACGTCACCTCTGGCCAAATGCCAAACCTCCGATTGCCCAAAAGCTGCGCCGGCCTGCGGCAATGGCGCTCACGCTCCTTTGCTTTTTCGGTGTTTTAAGCATTCTCGTCTTTTTGATCGTGCCGGAGCTGATTCGCACAGCAAGCTCTATTTCCGCGCAAATTCCGCTGTTTCTAACCAAGATCGAAGAGCTGTTTAACAACATCAATCAAAAGCTCCCTGAAATCACCGGTCAGGCCTCGTCTTTGAACCTGAATCTTGAGAAAACGATCGAATCGTTTTTCTCGATGCTTGGCGGCTCGGTTTCTATGCTGACAACCGGACTGTTCCGTTTTGTTTCTCTGCTGTTCGGCGGTGCGGCAAAGGCGGTATTTGGCATTATCTTCGCGTTTTATCTGCTGGCGCAGAAAGAAACACTTTCCGGTCAGTTCCAGCGTGTATTGACGGCGTATAATCAAGAAAAACTGCTTGGTCGCCTGACACACATCGGAGAACTCACCAACCGTACCTTTTCCAATTTCCTGACTGGGCAGTGCTTGGAAGCTTTGATCTTAGGTTCGCTGTTTTTTGTTTCCATGACGCTGTTCCGGATGCCGTATGCACTGCTGATTTCTGTTTTGATTGCTGTCACAGCGCTCATTCCGATTGTCGGCGCGTTCATTGGCTGTATTGTAGGCGCGCTTCTGATTCTTGTGCAGAATCCGATACAGGCAATCTGGTTTGTTGTTTGGTTTTTGGTACTGCAGCAGATCGAAGGAAATCTCATTTATCCCCATGTGGTGGGCAGTTCGGTGGGACTGCCGGGATTGTGGGTGCTGTTCGCTGTCACGGTTGGCGGCGCTGTCGGCGGAATCATCGGAATGTTTGTAAGCGTCCCGATCTGTTCGGTGCTGTATGCACTCGGAAAAGAAGAGGTGCGCCGCCGTCTTTCCTTAAAGAAAAAAGCACCGCCTAAACCGGCAGTGCAGGAAAAAGAATAAACTGATAAAAAAAGAACGCTTCAAAGGGAGGCGCTTCGTATGGAAGTTGCCTCCCTTTGTGTAAAGGAGTGGGTAAGTTGTGATTTTTTATCACGGTAGTTCCGTCAAAGGACTG
>NZ_JACJKY010000071.1 GCF_016901855.1 Merdimmobilis hominis
GGTTCGCTGACTCCATAGAAAGGAGGTGATCCAGCCGCACCTTCCGATACGGCTACCTTGTTACGACTTCACCCCAATCGTCAACCCCACCTTCGGCGGCGTCCTCCTTGCGGTTAGACTACCGACTTCGGGTGTTGCCAACTCTCATGGTGTGACGGGCGGTGTGTACAAGGCCCGGGAACGTATTCACCGCAGCATGCTGATCTGCGATTACTAGCAATTCCGACTTCATACAGGCGAGTTGCAGCCTGCAATCTGAACTGGGACTGTTTTTCGGGTTTCGCTTCACCTCGCGGTGTTGCCTCCCTCTGTTAACAGCCATTGTAGTACGTGTGTAGCCCAGGTCATAAGGGGCATGATGATTTGACGTCATCCCCACCTTCCTCCGTTTTGTCAACGGCAGTCTCACTAGAGTGCTCTTGCGTAGCAACTAGCAACAAGGGTTGCGCTCGTTGCGGGACTTAACCCAACATCTCACGACACGAGCTGACGACAACCATGCACCACCTGTC
>NZ_JACJKY010000072.1 GCF_016901855.1 Merdimmobilis hominis
GGCATTCCTTCCAGTGCTGGGTTTCATCCTTCTGCCAGTCGCCGTAGCTGTGCTCATGTTCAAGCATTGGAATGGTTTCGGTCTGCACATAGTCGCAGACCGTGCAGTCGCGCTCTCTGGAACCCGCTTCAGTCTCGGTGGCCTCTTTGGTTACTTTCCAATCGCCGTAGGTATGGTTTGCCACATTGAGCTTTTCACCGCAGGAGCATTCCTGCCAGTGCTGGGTTTCGTCATATTTCCATGCTTCATCGTGAACATCGTGCGTATGAACCGGCAGCGTCTCTGTCTGCTTATATTTGCAGACGGAGCAGGTACGTTCTCTGGAACCTGTTTCGGTTGTGGTAGGCTCCTTTGTTATCGTCCAATCATCGAAAGTATGGTTGCCCACTTCAGTTTTCTCGCCGCAGCGGCATTCCTTCCAGTGCTGGGTTTCATCCTTCTGCCAGTCGCCGTAGCTGTGCTCATGTTCAAGCATTGG
>NZ_JACJKY010000073.1 GCF_016901855.1 Merdimmobilis hominis
CTCTCTGACTGGTGGGCTCAAGTGGACTCGAACCACCGACCTCACGCTTATCAGGCGTGCGCTCTAACCACCTGAGCTATGAGCCCATTTCGTTAGTCTTTCCGGCGTTTCTTGCTATCTCTACCCGTGGTGGAGATGAGGAGGATCGAACTCCTGACCCCCTGCTTGCAAGGCAGGTGCTCTCCCAGCTGAGCTACACCCCCACGTCCTTCGAGACTTCTTTCATTCTCTTTTGAAGATTCCTTTTCGGGATCCTCAAAATTAAACAATGTTCGGTAAATTCAGTAGACTTAAGACTTACTTGCAGTTTTTCTTTGAGTGTCTGCCACACTCTTTATCCGAACCTTGCGGTTCGCTGACTCCATAGAAAGGAGGTGATCCAGCCGCACCTTCCGATACGGCTACCTTGTTACGACTTCACCCCAATCGTCAACCCCACCTTCGGCGGCGTCCTCCTT
>NZ_JACJKY010000074.1 GCF_016901855.1 Merdimmobilis hominis
AAGGAGGACGCCGCCGAAGGTGGGGTTGACGATTGGGGTGAAGTCGTAACAAGGTAGCCGTATCGGAAGGTGCGGCTGGATCACCTCCTTTCTATGGAGTCAGCGAACCTATGGTTCGGATAAAGAGTGTGGCAGACACTCGAAGAAAAACTGCAAGTAAGTCTTAACGTTATACTGAATTTACCGAACATTGTTTAATTTTGAGGATCCCGAAAGGGAATCTTCAAAAGAGAAAAAAGTCTCGAAGGACGTGGGGGTGTAGCTCAGCTGGGAGAGCACCTGCCTTGCAAGCAGGGGGTCAGGAGTTCGATCCTCCTCATCTCCACCACGGGTAGAGATGGCAAGAACGCCGGAAAGACTAACGAAATGGGCTCATAGCTCAGGTGGTTAGAGCGCACGCCTGATAAGCGTGAGGTCGGTGGTTCGAGTCCACTTGAGCCCACCAGTCAGAGAG
>NZ_JACJKY010000075.1 GCF_016901855.1 Merdimmobilis hominis
AAGGATTTGTATGACAACAGTATTGTGGGTTACAAATATGCAACGCAAATGCCGGCAAGCCTGGTGATTGAAACGGTACGTGCAGCAGTGAAAAACGCCAAGCCCTCCGGAGGGCTTATCCTGCATAGTGACAATGGATTTCAATACACCTCCCAGGCATATTACAACGTTGCCATAGCAAACGGTATTAAACCGTCTATGTCATCGGTGGGGTGTCCTTACGACAACGCCTGCGCCGAAAACTTCTTCAGCATGCTGAAGACCGAATGTATTTACAGAGCAAAGCCACAAACCTTTGACGAAGCAAAGGCTCTTGTGGATGAATATATTTATTTTTACAACAATGAGCGAATACAGCTCAAGACAGGACAAACCCCGATGGAAGTCCGTTATGCTTATGCTGCATAACAGGTGTCCACAAAAAATGTCTACTTGACAGGG
>NZ_JACJKY010000076.1 GCF_016901855.1 Merdimmobilis hominis
ACTGTGCGTTGTCATGCTTGCAGTTCGGCTTGCTGCAAAACGGTACACAGTTGAGTGTTTGTTTGTCAATGATATAGATTGTTCCGGTCGGCGCTAAATAATAATAGCTGTCGTCTGATGCGCACATCCGAAATTCCGGTGCATTTCCAAACATATTTTGCAGATCATATCCTTCAACGTATTGGTCACTTGTGGGGATGGGCGGGCTGCATGCGCTTAACAACACTGTGCTGATGCAGAGAATCAGAAAAAGGGAAATTGCTTTTTTCATAGTGTTCGCCTCTGATCATTGTTTGAAAATAAAAAAAGAGAAAGCAGGGGTGTGGTCTGTGCACCTGTAAAATGAAAGTAGACACTCACAAAAGTGTGGGTGTCTACTTTTTTCGTAGTAAAATAAGAGAAAAAGGAGGAATAGGAATGGGAAAGAAAGGGACACCA
>NZ_JACJKY010000077.1 GCF_016901855.1 Merdimmobilis hominis
ATCGGTTCAGAGATCGTTTCACGGTCGAAGAACTCTGCAAGCTGCTTGAAGTATCCCGTAGCGGATATTACAAATGGTTGAATCGAAAAGACGAACCCGACAAGGACAAAGTGATTGCAGATTTAATCGTGGAATGCCACAAGAAAGCAAATAGAACCTATGGCTATCGCCGTGTTAAGATATGGTTGCTGAGAGAAACGGGACTTGTGATCAACCACAAAGCAGTTTTGCGAATTATGCGCAAATATAATCTGTTGGCTATACGAAAACGCAAACGATTTCGTCATTATGATTGTAACACCTATACCCATTACAACAATGAATTGATGCGCAACTTTAAGGCGACAAAGCCCAATGAAAAATGGGTAACAGATATCTCCTACATACAAACAAAA
>NZ_JACJKY010000078.1 GCF_016901855.1 Merdimmobilis hominis
CCTGATTATCCCAAAGAGCCTATAAATACGGGCAAATCCCTGACCCGGCTGCCCCTGCCGGGCCGGGGATTTTGCTTGTTGGGGCATATCCCCAAACCCTTGTCTCAATTCCGCAAGTTTACAAATCATCTATTCCTAAATGTGGCCTGTCATAGTATAATGAAGTCGGCAACATTATTTGTTTTTGAAAACGAGAAAAATCCGCTGATTTCTGTGGTTGCAACCGCCCGTTGCGGAAAAGAAACCGCAATCTGGTGGTGTGCTATCGGTAAAAATCGTATACTGATAGCGAAAGGAGGATACCAATATGACCTTCGGGGAAAAAATACAAAAGCTGCGGAAAGAAGCCGGGCTGTCACAGGAGGAACTATCCTATC
>NZ_JACJKY010000079.1 GCF_016901855.1 Merdimmobilis hominis
GGCATTCCTTCCAGTGCTGGGTTTCATCCTTCTGCCAGTCGCCGTAGCTGTGCTCATGTTCAAGCATTGGAATGGTTTCGGTCTGCACATAGTCGCAGACCGTGCAGTCACGCTCTCTGGAACCAGCCTCGGTTTCGGTGGCCGGCTTCGTCTCTCTCCAATCGCCGTAGATATGGTTTGCCACATTCAGCCTTTCGCCGCAGGAGCATTCCTGCCAGTGCTCGGTATCGTCATATTTCCATGCTTCATCATGGATGCTGTGTTCATGAACCGGAATCGTCTCTTCCTGCGTATATTTGCAGATGGAGCAGGTACGTTCTCTGGAACCTGTTTCGGTTGTGGTAGGCTCCTTTGTTA
>NZ_JACJKY010000080.1 GCF_016901855.1 Merdimmobilis hominis
CATCATGATGCCATAACGATATGTCATGCGGTATTAGCGTCCGTTTCCAGACGTTATCCCCCTCTTTGAGGCAGGTTACTCACGCGTTACTCACCCGTCCGCCACTCAGCTAAGATGAAGCAAGCTTCTTCTTAACTCCGTTCGACTTGCATGTGTTAGGCGCGCCGCCAGCGTTCGTCCTGAGCCAGGATCAAACTCTTAATTTAATGGTATCACTTCGCAAGATCCCTCTTACGCTGTAATCGTTTATCCTCGCTCGTCTTATCACTGTCGTACTTACTCGTAGAATTAAATCGGGTCGATTTATTCTTTCTTCGTTTTACCTTACATTGTTTAA
>NZ_JACJKY010000009.1 GCF_016901855.1 Merdimmobilis hominis
TTTTTGCTATTTGTGGGTTCAAGTCCTGTCAGTATAGGATTTTTGCCGTTTGGCATCTATAGAATCTATGCTGAAAAACTTGCCCTGAAAATGCCGAAAAGCCTTGATAAATCAAGGCTTTTCGCTTGGGCATCTTTTTTAGTGCCCTCTTATGGTGCCGGTGGCCGGACTCGAACCGGCACGGTGTCGCCACCGGTGGATTTTGAGTCCACTACGTCTGCCAATTCCATCACACCGGCACATGCTGTAACGATTAGATATTATACAGCAGACAGACGAAAAAATCAAGTACTTTTTTGAATTTTCTCTTATTTTTTATTTACACGCGTCGATTGCCCGTCCAAGGTGAAGTGAATAGAGCAAACATTCCTTGACCGGAAGCGAAAACTGTGCCGCAATCGCCTCTTTATAAATCGCAAGCTGCATCGCGTATCGTTCCCGCAGTTCAGACTCCTCCGTCACATAATCGGTTTTATAATCGACAATCACAATCCCGTCTTCCTCTTTGAACACACAGTCCGCAATACCCTGCAGCATAATCGGTTCTTTGATCTCATACGCTTCCTTTGCCACCAACTCGGGCGAAACCTCATAGATAAAAGAATATTCGCGTTTTAAAAACTGCGCATGGCACATCCGCTCATATAGCTTTGAGGAAAAGAAACGTCCGATTGCCCGGCGGTTTAATGCGTCACACTGCGCCTGCGTGAGATACTGCTTCTCACAAAGCCTTGCAATCTCCGTTTCCAAATCGGAAGCTGCCGCGGTATAATCCGCAAACTGCATAAACGCATGAAGCGCAGAACCGCGCTCCGCAGGTGTAAGTCCCGCATCCATCAAAAAGCGCGGCCGTTCGGAAAGCCGAATCGTATCGGCTTCCCGCTTAGAGAGCTCGGTCGCCGTCACCTTTACCGGCAGTGACGGAAGCACCGCGTCCGGATACAAAAACGCAATCCGCTCTTTGAGTAAAGTGCACATCTGATCGTCCGGCGACGCAGACACATGCGTTTGTGCTTCTTCCTCGTTTGTATCGCGCGCTGAGTCGATGGTCACACGAACCGGCAGCTGCTTGTCCGTGTGCGGCACAAGAACGGACGGCTGCAAATCGCCGAACACATTCTGCGGCTGACGAAGCAAAACGGAATAAATCCAGTCGCTGTAGCTTTTGGCACGGCAGACTTCATATGCATGCGGACACGCGGACACCGCCATCAGCGCCGCACGCGAAAGCTTTGACGCGGCGTTTTTCTCACACATTGAGAAAATAAGCTTCTCCTTCGCCCGCGTCAAAGCCACATAGAACAGCCGCATCTCCTCCGCAACAAGCTCACGGCGGTTCTTTGATCGAACGGCCGCCATCGGCAGCGACACATAGCCGCGCAGCTCGCTTCTTACATACGTTTTCATCGAAAAGCCAAGCGACGCATTCATCTGATAATCGCGCTTCAAGTCCTGATCGGAAAACCGCTTTGCGCATGACGCCACAATGCAGATCGGAAACTCGAGCCCTTTTGACGCGTGGATCGACAGAATCCGCACAGAATCAATATGCGCATCCAGTGTCTTATTTCCGTCAAACGTCACGCCGCTCTCCTCCGCGCGGTCGAGATAATGCAAAAATCCCGTCAGTCCGCCCGATGAAAATTCCTCAAACTGCTTTGCAATTTGGAGAAATTGTTTTAAATTCTCTTCCTTTTTCTCACCGTCGCCGAACGCATACACAAGCTTTGGCAGTTCTGTGCGCAGATACAGTTCCAAGACCGCTGCATGCACCCCGTCCGACAAGCTTTTTTGCCGGATGAGATCAAGCCGCTCGAGCAGCGTTTTGCAGCGGACATTCTCCTCCTCTGTCGCCGCCGCGAACAGCGCCGTATACAAGGGCGCATCCTTACGAAGCAGACGCACCGCCGTCACCTGATCGGCATCAAATCCGCCGATCGGCGAAAGCATCACCGAAACGAGCGACACATCATCGAGCGGATTCTCCGCCGCACGCAGAAACGCACGCACGACCGCCACCTCATAGGCGGTAAAAAACGCGTCGTTTGCCGTACTCAGGCATGGAATGCCGGCTTTGCGCATTGCGTTTGCAAACACCTCAGCCGTATTGCGCGGCGACCGCATCAGTACCGCGATATCACCAAACCGCAAGGGCCGCGTGCTGTCGCCGTCCTTTACCAGATAGCGGCTCTCGTAAAGCGCGCGGATTTTTTTTGCGATCATATCGGCTTCCCGCTCCATCGACGAGACCGTTTCTCCCTCATCGTCCTCTGTGCCGTCCGCGATGAGCACCTCGCAGACAGCTTCGGGATGCTCAAAATACGAAGCGCCCGGCACCAGATATTCCGATTCGTCATATTCGATTTCCGCCGTGTGCTTTTTCATGATCTGCGAAAAGATTCCGTTTGTCATCTCACATACGACGTCGCGGCTTCTGAAATTTTTCTCAAGCAGAATCAGCGCGCCGGTATCGGTTTTCGGCGGATAGGGTTCATACCGCTCGCGCCGGGTGATAAACAGCTCCGGCATCGCCTGCCGGAACCGATAGATGCTTTGCTTGACGTCGCCCACCATAAACAGGTTTTTCTCGTCTTTTGAGAGCATCCGGAAAATCGTGTCCTGTACTTCGCTGATATCCTGACACTCGTCCACCATCAGCTCGTCGACCGTTTCCCGTAAAGACAGCGCGAGCGGCGTCGGCTCTATGCCTTTTTCTGTCTTTCTCGCTAAGAGCTGTACGGAAAAATGCTCAAGATCAGAAAAATCGAGCAGATTCTCCGCGCGTTTTTTCTCGTCAATCTTTTCATACAGCTCCTCCGTGAGCGAAAACAGCGTGCGGATCTGCGGCAAAAGAATCTGACGGTCCTTTTCGTGGCGTTCAAGCGGAAACGTCGATTCCTCTGTGTCAAACAACAGCGCAAGCTGTCCGTCAACTGCCTTATACGCCTCCTGCCGAAGCGTTTTCATCTGATCGGCAAAGTCGGGATCAATCGGTGCGCGTGCAGGTGCAAGCTTTGTTTTTTTGTGCGACGAAGAAAGTCCGGCAACCGCGTCAAGATCATTCTGCTCTGCCGCCGCATGTACCGATTCAAAATATGCAAGGTCATCCTGAAACGACGGCGCATATTTTTCGAAAAGATTGCTCCCCGCCATCTCATCAAGCGCCTTTTTCATCAAAAACACAGCGTACGACGCGCTGTCGCATACACCGACACACAGTTCTTTGACCCATTCGCTTGTACGAAGATCCGCTTCATACATCGACAGCGCATCCGAAAGCCATGCCTTCGGAAACGCAAACGACCGGATATACGTATAGAGCCGGAGCATCAAATCGGCGAGAATCGAATCATTGCGGTCGGCACAGTAGTATTCAACAAGCGACAAAAACGACGCGTCCTCCGCCTCATAGTGCGAGAGGATCACCTCTTCTGCCGCCTCTTTTCTTAAAATGTCAAGCCGTGCCGTGTCGCCGATGCGCATTTCTCCGGGCAGTCCGAGCTCCGCGAAATGGTCGCGCACAAGCGACGCGCACAGCGCATGAATCGTACTGATCTGCGCACGGGCCAACAGCATCTGCTGACGTCTTAAGTTCGCATCCTTCGGATGACTGCGCACCGCGTCAGACAGCTTATCGGCAATTCGGCGGCGCATTTCCTCCGCTGCGGCTGTCGTAAACGTCACGATCATGAGCCGGTCTGCACTGACCGGATGTTCCTTTGTCAACAGCCGCAGCGCCCGCTCGGACAGCACGGCTGTTTTGCCGCTGCCGGCAGCCGCCGACACAAGCAGCGGACACCCGCTCGCCTCAACGGCCATCTGCTGATTTTTGGTCATTTGAATCGCCGCCATCGTATGCCTCCATTTCCTTGATAATCTCTTCGTTTGACTGTTTTGCAATGCAACGCGCCTGCTTTTGTTCACTTCGTCCGCACACACTGCGGTACCGGCAAAAATCGCACGACTGCTCAATCGGGTCTGCCGCAATCTGCCCGTGATGAAGCTCCGTCGCCATGTTCCGGACAAGCTTTTCTAAATAATTGCCGATATGTCCAAGATCTTTAAGCGACGCGAGCGAGCGCACGGAATCGGCGGTAAACGTCCCGTCTTTCTTGCAGGAAACCGGAATAAACACGCCGGAAAAGCCGTGATCCATCGCATCGAGCACCTCAAGATCGTTTAACAAAAGCCCGTTCATGCGGTAGCTTTTTTTGCGCTCCTGTTCGATTTTTTCAATCGGATCGCTGTGTCCGTGATCGGATGCAGGATCGGCTGCGTGAAGATATAATACGCCTGCGGGCAGTGCGTTTTCAAACTGACCTGTCCCGTTTTTTACAATACAGTGCAGATAAAACAGCATCTGCAGATTCAGTCCCGCCAGCACATCGTTTAAGTTAAACTGCTTGTTCCCGCTTTTATAGTCCACGACACGGATATACTGTTTCCCGTTTTTGCTGTAGTACCGGTCGATGCGGTCGATCTTGCCCGCCACACGCACGCAGGTATTGTCCGCTGTATATAAGGTGAGCGGCGGCACCTCTTGTCCGTCCGCGATTTCATATTCATACGCACACGGCAAAAATCCGCCCTCCGCAAACTGCATATGCAGATGCGCAAGCAATCGCAGCACCGTTTCCCGCAGTTTTCGGCAGAGATACAAAAACCGTTTCGATTTCGCAAACCGGCCGCCCATCACCGATTCCATATATCGTTTGATCGCCTCATCCGCGGCGGCGCGCATCATCTGCTCGTCGTATTCCGCTTGAAAGTCAAGCGTCTGCGTAAGCTCATACAACAGCCTGTGGATCATGCTGCCGCTCTCAAGCGGGTCAAGCGACGCGCGCCGCAGCGGCCGCACGTGAAGTCCATACTCGAGAAAATAGCGAAACGGACAGCGGTAAAACGATTCGATCTGTGTCGGGGACAAAAACATCCGCCGGCCGAACAGCTTTTTCGCCTGCTCGGCGCTTGTCAAATGAAATCCCTGATCCGAAAGAATACGGTCCATCGAATCAATGAGCGGCATTGTTTCCGGCAGCTTGCTGAGTACTTTCCGCAGCGACGCTGTTTCGGGTGTGTCGCTCCAGTACCGGCGCGCAAGCGTGCTCCACGCGGTCTGCGCATTTTCGCACCAGAAAAGTACAGGCAGCGACGCACTCGACTGCACCGGCGTACACGCAATCTGCGACACCATCTGCAAAAGCGCCGACGGCTCGCGCGACGCATCATCCGCACCGCGGCAGGGTGCCAGCAGATAAAGCCGGTCAGACGGTGCAGTCAGCGCACGGTATGCCAAAAACCGCTCCTCGAGCATCATTTCCTCGTCGCTTTTGCTTAATTCTAACGACACAGACGCCATCAGCTCACATTCACGGCTTGAAAAAATCGTCCCGTTTGTCGGCAGCCGCGGCAGTTCTTTTTGCGTCGCGCCTAAAATAAACACGACCTTTTTGTCACCAAACCGGAACCGGTCGGCGGCTGTGACCGTCACGCTGTCGATCGTCTGCGGCAGTACGCCGTGCGAAAACGAGCGGGACGCAAGTGACAGCAGCGTGCAAAAGCGTTTAGGAGAAAGCGGCTTTTGCCCGACAATCAGTACAATCGTATCGAGTAAGTGGAGTACTGATTCGTACATCGTCTGTTCCTCTTTTGCCTGCGCGTAGTCGCCTGCATCGTAAAACCGCTGTACGCGCGCTTCCATCGACTCCCGAATCCCGAGCGTGCAGAAAAGCTTGAACACCTCTTCGCAGAACGTGCGTGCGTCCGTTTCGGCAGTCGCGTCAATAAACGAAAGAAGCGGCTCGACCAAACGCTTGCGCACGGATTCGGCACGGGCGAGCGTCTCGGCTTCCTGCTCACTCATCGATTCTTTGAATCCGCTCGGATTCGCAAAAAACGGCTGTGCCCATTCGTCCGGCTGGATATCCCAGACGAACGTGTAATTTTCAAAAATACCGGCATCCATCTGATCGACGCCGCACAGCTCCGATTTTAACAAGACATTGAGCCGCTTGGCATTGATACCGTACGCCGCACACTCGATGACGCCGATCAAAAAGCGGATGATCGCATGATCCGCGGCGCTTACCGTCTGATCGGAAAAATACGGAATCGATAATTTGGAAAACGCCATTTCAATCGGGGCGGCGTATGGCGACGCGTCGCGCGAGATGACCGCGATATCGCGCCAGCGCAGGTGTTCTTGCCGTACAAGCCGGTGGATCTCCGCTGCCGCATACTCCGCCTCCTCGTACCGGTCCTCACACATCATGATCATCACATCACCGGTGTCGTGTGACAGCGGCTCGATCGTATCTGAAAACAGCATCCGTTCAATCTGCGCAATCGCTTCGCTCTCATAATGTGTGTCCGTAAGCTGCACCGGCGTGTGTACGGCAACGCCTGCTTCTCTTGCCATACGCACAATCCGCATCCGCTCCGCGTGTACCGGCGAAAAGACACTGTCGTCACCTGCGCGCGTCTCGTCCTCGCAAAAGGTGAATGTCGTCTCCTTCGCCTGCGCGATCACGCACGATAAAAACTGACGCTCCACACCCGTAAACCCTTTAAACTCATCGAAAAACACCACACTGTTTTCAAAAAACGGATGGGTCTTTAACAGCTTCACCGCGCGGGAAAGATCGTCGAGCGGATCGGCGTACTGTTCTTGTAAAAGCGCGTCATACACGGCATATAGCTCCGCCGTTTCGAAAAGCTTTTGCCGCAGCCGCTCGTCAGCAATCTGCTGTGCGCGCATTTTGAGCGTATCCGCATCGATGCCCGCGTTTTTTAGCAGTGTCATCGTCTCACACATGGTATGCACAAACGAATCGTTCCGCGCCGATTTTTCATACACTAAAAGCCGGTCGTGAAGCGTCGCCACCGTCTGCGCCATCAGCACTGTCTGCGCCGCCTCATCCGAATACGTCCCGGCACATCCGCCGTATGTTTTAAAAATGAGCGAACAAACCCGCGTAAAGCTCGTCACGCACACTTTTTGCATCAGCGACGCATCGAGCGACAAGTAAAGCTGTTTTTCTGTTTCAAATGTATACTGCTCGGGTACGATCAAAAAGACCGGTTCCCCGTTTTTTGCCGCCGTCTTAACTTCCTCGCGTACCCGCGTCGTCTTTCCGCTTTTGGCAGGGCCTATGATCATGTTGAGCACATTGCTCTCTCCTTTTTTGTCTGTTACGATTATCTTACCACAAACCACACAAAAAGAAAACGGGTGTGATGTCCCGTTTATTGGACATCACATCCGCTTATTTATTATAATTATTCACCGAACAAAAACCGGCACACCGACTCATACAGCTCGACGAAGAAAAACTTCACCTCATAGCCGTCCTCTGTGACGATTTCTTCTTCCTCTTCGGTTAATACATCCGAAAGCGTGTCCTCTTTTTCGGATGCCGCCGGAATGCACAGCTGCGGATACAGCACACACCACCAGTTATGCCCCTCGCCGCTGCCGATTGTAATGCGCACGGCATCATAATACCCTGCCGGCAGTGTCACAGTGTCATACACACGCGTCGAGAAATACATCCGCACAATCTCCGCCTCTACCTGGTCGGTATGTCCCTGTGCATACACTTCCTGCTGTGCCGCCGCTTTGATGTTTAAAAGATTTTCCTGCGCCGCCTGTTCCGCCTCGAGCCGGCTGTTTACACCGTCTGTATCAAACAAGTGAAGCGATAAAAGCTTATCCCGCACCGCAAGTTTCACCTGCTGATCTTCCTCGCTGTCGGAATCGGCAAGGATATGAAGTCTTAGTACCTCTTCCCGGATCGGGTCGCACGTGTCGGCAAACGCCTGTGCCGACGAGAGAAACAAAGTGAGAATCAGTCCTACAAACAAAGCGGCAAACCCGCGTGTTTTTTTATCCATGAAAAAACGTCCTTTCCTTTTGTCTGACAAAAGTATGGACGTTTCTTTTCCAATTTATTCAAATGATTCTGCTTCTTTTATCACCGTCGGTCCTTCGTCAATCGGACGACAGACAAACGATTCCCCATACGAAGCGATTTCCGTCTGCGCACGATGCGCGGCGTCCTCATCGGAGAACAGTCCGTAGATGACCGACCCGCTCCCTGTGAGCACCGCGCCGCATGCACCGCTTTTTAACAGCTGTGCTTTCACTTCATGCAGTACCGGTAGTTCGCACGTCTGCTCGAACACGTTTTCCATGTGCACACCGATCGCAGCCAGATCGTGTACTTTGACCGCTTTCACCATCGCCGCCGTGTCGGGACGTTTTGTGATCTCGCCGCGATCAAACTGTGCAAACGCCTCTTTTGTGGAAATCGAAAGCGGCGGCTTGACCCCTGCAATCCATCCCGAAGTTAGCGGCGCAAGCGGCGAAATCCGCTCACCGATGCCCTGCACACGTGCAGTCCCGCCGCACAGACAAAACGGTACATCCGCACCGAGCCGCACGCCGAGTTCGCATAACTGTGACAGTGAATACCCGCACGCAAACAGCCGGTTTAACAAAAACAGCACGCATGCCGCATCCGCACTGCCGCCTGCCATACCGGCGCCCGACGGAATCCGTTTCACAAGAGAAATACAGAGCCCCGTCTGAATCTCCATTTCGTTTAAAAACAGCCGCGCGGCTTTCACCGCAAGATTTGTTTCGTCACAGGGAATGTTCGGCGCATCGCAGACAAAACGGATTTCTCCGGGTGTATCGGTCGTTTCGATCGTAATCGTATCGCCGAGGCTCACTGCCTGCATCACCATATCCATTTCGTGATATCCGTTTTCCCGCACCCCGACAATATCGAGCGACAAATTCACCTTTGCCGGCGCAAACCCAACGATTGTTTTCATGCGTCTTGGCTCCTTTACCAGTCAAACAGTTTCATGCGTTTAATGTCAATCGCGCGCACCGGACACATCTCATGACAGCAATAGCACCGGATACACGCGGAGTAGTCGATATTCGCTTTCCGATCGACAATGCGGATCGTCTTGGCAGGACAGCTCTCGGCGCATTTGCCGCAGCCGACGCAGTCCTTTTTCCGGATCACCGGCTTCGAGGTCAAAAGCTTATCGACCACCGGCAAAAACACCTTCGGAATCTTATCGGAAAACGAAATACTCTTCGACTTCGGCATCAAAAAGTCCGCACAGCGGATCAGCGGGTCACCCACAAGGGAGACCTTATCGATCGTTTCACTGCACAATCCGCGCCGGATTGCATGGGAAACGGTAAACACCTCGTCAGTCGATAATCCCATCAGCGCACACGCCGCCAGATCATGCTCGTACGGCGAACGCGAGGACAGAATCATGCCCACTTGCTTCGGCACACCGCCCGACGGGCCGTCGCCCTCCATGCAGACGATCGCGTCGGTGATCACCAGATCAGGACGCACCGTTTCGCACAGATCGACGAGCATATTTGAAAAAACGTCCTTTTTCGGAAACCGCCAGTGAAATTCCGGTTTCATCAGTCCCGGAATCGTGCCGAACAGGTTTTTCACCGCGCCCGACAGCATTGTCATCCCGTGCGTTTTAAGTTTTACCGCGTCGATGATGAAATCCGCTTCTTTGATCGTATGGATGAGCGTAAACCGGTGGACGAGCTCGTTCTCCTGCCGTTCGCGCTCAAACGAGGTGACATCCTCGTTTAAGACTGCACCCGTATGTTCCGCCGCCTGCTGCATTCCGCACGACGCATAGATGCCGCGCAGTGCACCCACCGTAAACGGTCCGCCTGGGCTGTCCGCGATTACGACCTCCTTTGCGCCGCATTCCTGCGCGCACCGGACAATCGCCTCAATCACAGCTGGATGCGTCGTTGTCGCCTCCTCAGGCGTACGCTTCATCACAAGATTCGCCTTTATAAGCACCCGTTTGCCATTTAACACCTGTTTGTCGATATTGTGAAACGCAAAATGGCGGCGCACATCCGAACACACCCGCTCGATCGTATAGTCAGGCGTATGTGTCACGCCAACTGCCGGAAACTTACTCACCGCGCTCCTCCTTCAGTTCTTCTAAAAATTCAGCAATCCGCTTCATGGCCTCTTTTAAATGGCGCAGCGAGTATGCATAGGACACGCGGACAAATCCTTCGCCGCTTGCGCCGAACGCGTTGCCCGGCACAACTGCCACTTTTTTCGAATAGAGAAGCCGCTCGCAGAATTCATCGGAGGAAAGTCCCGTCGAACGAATACACGGGAACGCATAAAACGCGCCCTCCGGATTAAAACAGGTAAGCCCCATCTGGTTAAAGCTTGCCACCACATAGCGACGGCGCATATCATATTCTTCCGCCATCGCTTCGATATCCTCATCGCACCGTCTGAGCGCTTCGACCGCCGCATACTGGCTCGTTGTCGGCGCACACATGATGGCAAACTGGTGGATTTTCGTCATCTGCTGGATGATCGGCTCCGGTCCGCACGCATAGCCTAAGCGCCAGCCGGTCATGGAATACGCTTTCGAAAAGCCGTTGACGACGACTGTGCGCTCCCGCATGCCGGGAATCGACGCGATCGACACATGACGGCTTCCATACGTAAGCTCTGCGTAAATCTCATCGGACAACACCACGATGTTTGTCTCTCTTAACACCTCGGCAATCGCTTCCAAGTCCTCTTTGTGCATAACGCCGCCGGTCGGATTGTTCGGATACGGGAATACCAAAAGCTTTGTTCTTTCGGTGATTGCCGCGCGCAGCCGCTCCGGAGTCAAGCGGAAATGCTCCTCCGCCACCGTTTCAATCGGCACAGGGACGCCGTGCATCATTTCAACGATCGGGCTGTACGCCACGAAGCACGGTTCCACGATGAGCACCTCGTCGCCCTCTTCAATAAGTGCGCGGATGCAAAGATCGATTGCCTCCGAACCGCCTACTGTGATAACCGTTTCGTCAGTCGGATGATATGAAAGGGAAAACCGCCGGTTTAAATAGTTGCAGATTTCTTTTCGCAGTTCGAGCAAACCGGCGTTTGCGGTATAAGACGTGCGTCCGCGCTCGAGCGTTTCGATTGCAGCGGCACGCACTGCCCACGGTGTTTTAAAATCGGGCTCGCCGACACCCAGCGACACGACCCCTTCCATCGTCTGTGCGATATCAAAAAATTTGCGGATGCCTGAAGGCTTTAATGCCTGCACCCGTTTTGAGAGCAAAGATTCATAGTCGATCAAAACCAGTTGCCCTCCCTCTCGTCCGTCTGGCCGGTGTGCAGCACGACGCCTTTTTCTTTATAGCGCGACAAAATGAAATGCGTGGCGGTGGACAGCACCGAATCGAGTGTCGCGAGCCGCTGGGACACGAACAGCGCAATATCTTTAAACGATTTTGCCGTGATCGTGAGCGCTAAATCATAGCCGCCCGACATCAGGTAGACATCTTCCACCTCGGAATACTGCGCGATTTTTTCGGCGATCTCGTCAAAGCCTGCGTCGCGTTTCGGTGTGACACGCAGCTCAATAATTGCCGAAACCATATTCGGCATCTCATCCGACAGCCGGTCACGATCCACAATGGCTTTATATCCGCGGATGACTCCGTCTTTTTCGAGCCGGTCAATTTCCTCAGCCACCTCTACCGCCGTTTTGCCGGTCATCATGGCGATTTCTTCGTTTGTATACCGGGCGTTTTCCTCCAAAATACGCAAGACTTTATTCATAATCATTTCCTCCTGTCTTTCCGATTCAATTAAAGTGCAGCTACTACCGGCTGCCGGTTTTTAAAATATGCAGCAGACGAAAAGCCGATTTCTTTTAACAGCGTTTTCGCTTCGTCGAAATATCTGCCCACATCCGCCGCTCGATGCGCGTCGCTTCCGATGGTGATGAGCGTTCCGCCGCAGTCATGGTACATGGAAAGATACCGTTTATAAAGCGAAAGTTCCTGCCCGCCGCGGGCAAACGTTGCTGTGTTTAATTCGAGCGCTTTTTCATTTCGAATCAATGTACGGCACACCTGCTCCATCGCGGCGTCAAACCGCTCCGGTGCACAGACAGCACTTCGTTTTGTGATATCAAAATAGCGGTACGGATAGATCGGATGCGCCAGTGTATCAAACCGGTTCCACTGCGCAAGCGAAAGCAGTTCGTCATAATACTTATAAAGCAGGGATGCGAGCGCATCATCATCCATATTCTCATAATCAAGAAAATAGAAATCCTCGTACCCGGTCACGGTGTGAATCGAGCCGATCACCATATCATACGAATGTGCCGAAAGAAGCAGCTCGGCTTTTTCGATATCCTGAAGCGGCTGTCCGATCTCAATTCCGCGCAAAAGCGAAACCGGCGCGTCTTTTTGACATGCTGCAATCTCCGCCTGCGCACCCGCGATGCTGTTTTTAAGATCGTGCTCTGCAAAACAGTCGATCTCCGCATGATCAGTCACCGCCAGCACAGAAATACCTGCCACCGCTGCCGAACGCACCATGCGTTCCACCGGTTCTTCGCCGTCAAACGACCATTTGCTGTGCGTATGCGTATCAATCTTCAAAAAAGACCGCCTCCTTTTCATGCTTTTTCAATATACTATATCATATCCATGCATAATTTGCACTATTTTTCGGCGTTTTTATAAAAAAAGATTGGCAGCAAACCCGTTTCTCAAACAGTGCGGATATGATATAATGAAGATAATTCTGCTGACAATCATTCAGCAAATAAACAGGAGGATTTTTTATGCGTGCAGTTATCACCGTCATCGGAAAGGATACCGTGGGTATCCTTGCAAAAGTAAGCGCAATCTGTGCCGAGTACAACGCAAACATCATCGACGTGACACAGACCGTCATGCAGGACTTGTTTGCCATGATTATGCTTGCGCAGATCGATAAAATGAAAACCGATTTCACCGCTTTCTCGCAGAAGATGGAAGAGCTCGGAAAAGAGCAAAACCTTTCAATCCGCGTGATGCATGAGGATCTGTTCCAGTCCATGCACAAGATCTGAGTGTTCGCACAAACTGAAAGGAGGCCTTTTTGAAACGATGATCAATGTAAATGATATTTTGGAAACGATCCGGATGATTCAGGACGAAAACCTTGATATCCGTACAATCACCATGGGCATTTCGCTCTTGGATTGCATCGATGCCGATATCGACAAAGCGTGCGCAAAGGTGTATGAGAAAATCACCCGCTGTGCCAAAAACCTTGTCAAAGTCGGCGAGGATATCGAACGTGAATACGGCATCCCGATCATCAACAAACGCATTTCCGTCACCCCGATTGCGATTGTCAGCGCGGCATGCAACCAAAGCCCTGTCCCGTTTGCAAAAACACTCGACAAAGCGGCTGAGGCAGTCGGCGTCAACTTAATCGGCGGCTATTCGGCGCTCGTACAAAAAGGATTCAGTGACGGCGACGAAGCACTCATCCGTTCGATTCCGGAAGCACTCGCCTGCACCACGCGCGTCTGCTCATCTGTCAACATCGGCAGCACAAAAACAGGCATTAACCTGGACGCCTGCAAGCTGATGGGTCAAGTGGTACGTGAAGCGGCAGAACGCACCGTCGATCAAAAATGTTTCGGCGCTGCAAAGCTTGTGGTCTTCTGCAACGCACCGGAGGATAACCCGTTCATGGCGGGCGCATTCCACGGTGTCGGCGAGCCGGACTGCATCATCAACGTCGGTGTTTCCGGCCCGGGTGTTGTCCGTGCGGCTGTCGCAAAATATCCGGACGCAAGCATCAGTGAAATTGCCGATGTCATCAAAAAGACAGCGTTTAAGATCACCCGTATGGGTCAGCTGGTCGGAACTGTCGCATCTGAGCGTCTGGGCGTTCCGTTCGGCATCGTCGATCTGTCGCTCGCACCAACACCGGCAGTCGGTGACTCCGTTGCTCATATTTTGGAGGAAATCGGTCTCGAAAAATGCGGCACACACGGTACCACTGCAACGCTTGCAATGTTAAACGACGCAGTCAAAAAAGGCGGTGTTATGGCATCGTCGCGCATCGGCGGTCTGTCCGGCGCATTCATTCCTGTATCTGAAGATGCCGGCATGATCGACGCGGCAAAATCCGGTTCGCTGTGCATTGAAAAACTCGAAGCAATGACAGCAGTCTGCTCGGTCGGTCTTGATATGATCTGTGTGCCGGGCGACACCCCTGCCGATACAATCGCTGCAATCATCGCAGACGAGGCTGCAATCGGCATGGTGAACTTCAAAACAACGGCAGTCCGAATCATTCCGGCAATCGGATGCGATGTAGGCGATGAGCTTTCGTTCGGCGGACTGTTCGGCAGCGGCCCTGTCATGAAACTCAACACCTTTGGCTCTTCGAAGTTTATAAAC
The DNA here is from genome assembly GCF_016901855.1 of Merdimmobilis hominis. Classification (GTDB taxonomy): domain Bacteria; phylum Bacillota; class Clostridia; order Oscillospirales; family Ruminococcaceae; genus Paludihabitans. Next base: position 14,288 of record NZ_JACJKY010000009.1, read on the forward strand.
CGCGGCGGACAGATCCCTGCACCGCTGCAAAGCCTTAAAAACTAATTTGTGAATAAGTTTATATATTTAAACTTTTGTTTGAAATGTTCATATAATTAGAATATGATTAAGAAAACGGTGGCGTGTTCATATTCTATATATGTACACATCATCGTTTTTTGCCGTAAAAATGAAGTTTTCGGCAAATTATCTTACCTTTTTAAAAAGGAGGGAGTTTTTTTGGCAACCATTATTGAACAGATTATCGCCATTGATTCCGACGCACAAAAACGTTTGGACGAAGCGGCTTCCTACAAAGACGTATGTGAGCGTGAAATTGAACAAACGACGCGTGCACTGACTGAGCAAAAACGTAAAGTGATTGACGAAACATTGGAAAAAACGCAGCAGGAAGAGTCGAAAAAGGCACAGCAGACACAGCATGAGATTCTGCGCCGTCATGACGAAGCCGTTTCGGACCTTGTCAAACGGTATGAATCTCAAAAAGATGCTGTCATCGAAGACTTGTTTCAGCGCGTAATCCAATGAAGAGGAGATTTTTCCTATGCTCAATTCTCTTTCCGGAAATGTAATTGCAGCAAAAGCACGTGCAATTTACGGAAAACGGCTGACCCTTTCAAACTACAAGGAACTGCTTAGACAGCGATCTGTGGCGGAAGTGGCAGCGTACTTAAAAAACAACACCGCGTATCAATCGGAATTTTCGGGGATCAACGAAACACAGATTCACCGCGGTCAGCTTGAGATTTTGCTTCATCGCGCGCGGCTTAATTGTTATCTGCGGCTTTGCCGGTATGATTTTTCGGGAAAAAACAGTTTTTACCGATATGCCGTGGCGGATGCGGAAATCAGCGTGATTCTCTCTGCGATTATGATGTTAAACGCAAATAAGCAGGAACTGTTGCTGTTTTCTCTGCCTGCTTATTTGAAAGATCATGCATCCTTTGACTTTTTGTCGCTTTCAAAAATCCGTTCCTTTTCGGACATGCTTGACATCTTGTCGAATACCCCTTATGCCAAGGTGTTAAAACGTCACGATGCCAAAAACGGAGAGATCGATCTGATGCGCTGTGAGCACGATTTAAAAACGTATTATTACGCACACATGCTCTCTCTGGTCAAAGAACAATACCGCGGCAAAACAAGAAAACAGCTCACCGATCTCATTTTATCGGAAATCGAACTTGCAAATATTTCGCTGATTTATCGTTTGAAGGTCTATTTCCGCAAAACACCGCAGGAAATTTGCAATTTGATTCTTCCGTTTTCGTATAAGCTCTCCAAACGCCGCATGAACGTGCTGTTAGAAGCACCTTCCGGCGATGCGTTTTTGACGCTGCTTTCGCAAAACGGATATCCCTCTGCCCAGACAGCTTCTTCATTCTCTTATATTGAAGAATATACAAAAAACCTGCTGTTTACTCAAAGCAGACGATTGATTCGTTTTCCTGCAGGCGCGCCGGTTGCGTTTTACGCACTGATGACGCACTTGCGTATCGAGCTTGACAACATCACAACGATTATCGAAGGCATTCGTTATCAGAACAATCCTGAGGAAATCGAAAAGATGCTTCTGCTCGAACAGTCTCAATAGAATTATGAAATCAAAGGTGGTGTTAACACGTGGCAATCGAAAAGATGTCTCTCATCAACCTGATTGGAAACATGGATGATCTGGATCAAACGCTGCTTGTCTGTCTGCGTTCGGGCTATTTCCACCCGGAAATAGCGATCCACACCACAGAGCCTTCGCACGGATTTAAAATCTTAGAAGGCGAAAATCTGTGGACACCGGTGCTTTCTTCGCTCCGGCATTTAGCTTCCGATCTGGAAATCGATTTGCACGAAACCGATTTTGATCCTGACCGGTTCAGCCTCGAGACCGTCACGTCATTTGTGGAAGGTCTTGAAGGTCAGTCAACCGAACTGGCGGAACAAAAAAGGTCGATCAAGGAAAATATTCTCCAGCATGAACAGGCGCTCATTCAGTTAAAGCACCTCGAGGGCCTGAACACAAGCTTCGATGATATTTTTGCCTGCCGATATGTAAAATCTCGGTTTGGACGTCTTCCAAAAGACAGCTTTGCGAAGCTTTCTTATTATGACGACCGCAAATTTTTCTTCTTCCCGTTTGACCATGATACGGAATATTACTGGGGTGTTTATTTTGCACCGGCAACAAAAGCCGGTTCAATTGATGATATTTTCGCTTCTCTCTACTTTGAGCGAATTTACATCCCGGATTACGCACATGGCACACCGGAACAGGCATACAAAAACCTGACCGATGTCATCGAATCGGAGAAGAAAAAACTCGCCGAAGTACAAGACCAGATTGATGCACTTAAAAAGAAATCAGAAAATGAATTCTTGGCACATTACTGTGCGGCAGCATTCTGGCACAAAGTGTACGATATGCGCAAATATGTCGCGGTATTAAACAACCGATTCTATGTTGTGGGATTTGTCCCTGCGGCACAGTGCGAATCGTTCCGCAAGGAAATGGACGTAATCGAAAGTGTTTCGTTTGTCGCAAAACCGCATGACGCAGATCCTTCGGTTCCGGCACCGGTGAAGCTTAAGAACAACCGGTTCACCAAACCGTTTGAAATGTTTGTCAACATGTACAGCCTTCCGTCTTATAAGGACATCGACCCGACCTCGCTGGTTGCAATCACTTACACGCTTCTGTTCGGCATCATGTTCGGTGATTTGGGACAAGGCTTACTGCTTTCGCTTGCCGGCCTCATTTTCTACAAGTGGAAGAAGATGAATCTTGGCAGAATCATGATCCGCATCGGCTTTTCGAGTGCATTCTTCGGTCTTGTATACGGTTCGGTATTCGGCTATGAACACTTGCTTGATCCGATGTACAAAGCGTTGTTCGGTTTACATGAAAAACCGGTCGAAGTATTCAACACGAACACAACAAATATGCTTTTGATGCTCGCGATCTTCATCGGTGTCACCCTCATTGCGGTGTCCATCTGCATCAACATTTATCTTGGATTCCGCGATAAAGATTACGAACGCGCTGTGTTCGGCCACAACGGCATCGCAGGACTTGTGTTCTATTTAGGCGCCGTGTTTGCAGTAAGCGACATGATGCTCTTAAACACCGGTATCGTCGGACTGCCGTACATTCTTGTGGTACTTGTCCTGCCGCTTCTGCTCATCTTCTTCAAACATGCAATCACCGCTGTGCTGTTCCACAAAGGAAAACCGTTCCCGAACGGCGTCGGCGAATTCATCATCGAAAACTTCTTCGAACTGTTTGAGTATGTACTGAGCTATCTGTCAAACTCGATGTCGTTTTTGCGTGTCGGCGGCTTTATCTTGAGCCACGCAGGCATGATGGCAGTCGTTATGTCGCTGGCCGAGATGGTCGGCGCAGGCGCAAGCCCGGTCGTTGTTGTGATCGGCAACCTGTTTGTCATGTGCCTTGAGGGCCTGATCGTCGGCATCCAGGTGCTGCGTCTTGAATTTTACGAAATCTTCAGCCGTAACTTTGAAGGCAACGGCAAACCGTATGAACCGGCAGTGGTCGATTACACGCAGAACGCGTAATCCCCTGCTGTTCAATATATGATTTTTTTGAAATAACTTTTGGAGGTATTATTATGAATCTCGCATTTTTATTGCTCGCACCGCTCGCTGCAATCGTTCTTCTCGCTGCTCCGCTCGTTCCGGTTTACCGCGGCGTTACCACCGGCAAAAAAGCAAAACGTTCCGTTATCGCAAACCTCTGCGCTTTTGCAGGTGTCTGTGTGTTGGCATTCGTTCTGCCGATCGGCAACCTGGTTTCTGCTGAGACCGCAGCCGCTGTTTCCGGCGCTGCTGCAGGCATGGGCTACATCGCTGCTGCACTCGTAACCGGTCTTTCCTGTTTGGGCGCTGGTATCGCAGTTGCTGCTGCTGCACCGGCTGCAATCGGCGCTGTCAGCGAAGATCCGAAATCGTTCGGTAAAGCAATGATCTTCGTCGTGCTCGGTGAAGGTGTTGCAATCTACGGCTTGCTCATCTCCATCCTCATCCTCAACAGACTGTAATTTTTAAACGCATAAAGAGAAAGGACGATCCGTTCATGAAGTTTTTTGTCATCAGCGACAACAAGGATACCCAAAACGGAATGCGTTTGACCGGTGCCGAAGGTGTCGTGGTGCACGAAGCACATGAGGTCGAAGAAGCGCTTCACCGCGCATTTTCCGATCCCGAAATCGGCATCGTTTTGATGACGCAAAAGCTCATCCATTTATGTCCGGAACTCGTATTTGATTTGAAACTGAATCGGAAACGCCCGCTGATCGTTGAAATTCCCGACCGTCATGCGACGTCAAAAATCAGCGATACGATTTCCCGTTACATTCAAGAGGCTGTCGGCATCAAAATTTGACACCCTGTTTATGCTGAGGAAAGGAGCACACTTGATTGGAACAGCAAGAGAAACTTTTAAAATTTAAAAACGCTGTATTTCGTGAAGTTGACGCGAAAACAGAGCAGATCCGCCGCGAAGCTGACGAGAAAAAAGAACAGGCAATCCGCAAGTTCACAGAACAGCTTGATCGGAGCGCTTCGGAAGAAATTCATACAAAAACAGAGCAGATCCGTCAGAAATTCAGCCAGGAAACCGCAAAATGCAGTCTGGATGCAAAACGTAATCTGCTTGCAAAACGCAGTGAACTGACACAAAAGCTGTTTGATGAAACCGCAGAAAAACTGGCTGCTTTTTCAAAAACAGCAGAATATCAGGAACTCCTGCTCAAAAAAATCGCATCGTTTTCCGCATCTGTTTCGGCAGACAAACCGGAACTTTTGGTCGGTGCATCGGATTTTCAAAACAAAACGGCAATCGAAAAAGCGTTCGGACGTGACTGTACAGTCGTGTGCGATGCTGCAATTACACTGGGCGGTTTCGTTGTGCGCGACGCAGAAAAAGGACTTTTCTACGACGAAACATTCGCACAGAAACTTGCCGATCAAAAATCCTATTTTATCGAACACAGTATCTTCAACGATTGATCCTGTGTGATGTATGAGGTGAACAGCTTGAACAACACGATCTATTCGATCAACGGACCTGTCGTCACTGTCAAAGACACAAAAGACTTTGCAATGATGGAAATGGTGTACGTTGGTGATGCGAATCTGGTTGGTGAAGTCATCGGTATCACCGACGACCGTACAACCATCCAGGTTTACGAAGAAACCTCCGGTCTTCGTCCGGGCGAGCCTGTCAAAGGCACCGGCGCACCGATGAGCGTCACACTGGGTCCCGGTATCCTTACAAATATTTACGATGGCATTGAACGTCCGCTTCGTGACATCCACGAAAAATCCGGTGCTTTCATCGAGCGCGGCGCAGACGTTCCTGCACTCGATCAGACCCGCCGCTACGACGTCACCGTTTTGGTAAAACCGGGCGACGAGCTTTCGGCTGGTTCGATTTACGCAACCTGTCCGGAAACGCCGGTTATTTTACACAAATGCATGGTTCCGCCGAACATGAGCGGTACGGTCACTGAGGTCATGCCGTCCGGTTCTTACACGGTAAACGACACAGTGGTGCGCATCAAAACTCCGTCGGGTGCAATCGAATCGCTTACACTCTGCCAGAAATGGCCGATTCGTACCGCGCGTCCGGCTTCCCTGCGTAAACCGATTTCCCTGCCGCTGATTACCGGTCAGCGTGTCATCGACACCCTGTTCCCGATCGCAAAAGGCGGCGCTGCAGCTGTCCCGGGCGGATTCGGCACCGGTAAAACCATGACACAGCACCAGCTTGCAAAATGGTGCGATGCAGATATCATCGTCTACGTCGGCTGCGGCGAACGCGGCAACGAGATGACACAGGTACTCGATGAGTTCGGCGAACTGATTGACCCGAAAACGGGCAACAAACTGACCGACCGTACCGTTTTGATCGCAAATACATCGAACATGCCGGTGGCTGCCCGTGAGGCATCGATCTACACCGGTATTACCCTTGCGGAATACTACCGCGACATGGGCTACCATGTTGCAATCATGGCAGACTCCACTTCCCGTTGGGCAGAGGCACTGCGTGAGATCTCCGGCCGTCTGGAAGAAATGCCGGCAGAGGAAGGCTTCCCGGCTTACCTGCCGTCGCGTCTGTCGCAGTTCTACGAGCGCGCAGGCTACATGGTGAACTTAAACGGAACCGAAGGCTCCGTTTCGATCATCGGCGCTGTTTCGCCGCAGGGCGCAGACTTCTCCGAACCGGTTACCCAGAACACCAAACGTTTCGTACGTACCTTCTGGGCACTTGATAAATCGCTCGCATATGCACGTCACTATCCGGCAATCAACTGGACCGAGAGCTACAGCGAGTATGTCGACGACCTGACCGCTTATTATAACGAAAAAGTGTCGCCGGACTTCTTAACCTGCCGCCGCCGCATTTCCACACTGCTTGCCGAGGAAGCAAGCCTCATGGAAATCGTCAAATTGATCGGCGCAGACGTTCTGCCGGACGACCAGAAGCTGACCATCGAAACTGCAAAAGCAATTCGCTTGGGCTTCTTACAGCAGAACGCATTCCACAAGGACGACACGTATGTGCCGCTTGAAAAACAGCTTGCCATGATGAAGATCATCCTCTACGTCAATGACCGCTGTGAAGCCATCGTCAAACAGGGCACTGCACTTTCTGAGCTTGTAGAGCTTGGCTTGTTTGATGTTCTGGCAGGCATGAAATACGAGATTCCGAACGATCATCCGGAGGCATTTGACCGGTTGTATGAGAAAATCAACACCGCACTTGCTCCGTTTGAAAAAACAACAGCTGAAGGGATGGTGAACGCACAGTGAGTATCCAGATTACAGGACTTTCAAGCATCAACGGACCGCTCGTTGTGCTTGACCATGTCACCGGTGCAAGCTACGACGAAGTCGTCGAACTGATCTTAGAAAACGGTACCACCCGCACCGGCCGTATCGTACAGATCGAAGGTGACCGTGTTGTTGTGCAGGTATTCGAAGGCACAAACGGCCTTTCGCTGACCAATACAAGAACCCGCCTGACCGGCAAACCGATGGAACTGGCACTCTCTCCGGAGATGCTCGGCCGTATCTTCTCGGGTGCAGGCAAACCGATCGACGGTTTGGGCGAAGTGTATGGCGCAGACTACCGTGACATCAACGGCAAACCGTTAAATCCGGTTGCACGTGAATATCCGCGAAACTATATCCGTACCGGTATTTCTTCAATCGACGGACTGATGACATTGATCCGCGGTCAGAAACTGCCGATCTTCTCCGGCTCCGGTATGAGCCACAACAAACTGGCAGCACAGCTTGTGTGTCAGTCGCAGCTGAGCGATGATTCTGACGAGAAATTCGCAATCGTCTTTGCTGCAATGGGCGTTAACAATGACGTCGCAGACTACTTCAAACGCGTATTTGAGGAATCCGGCGTTCTTGAGAACGTTGTCATGTTCTTAAACCTCGCAAACGACCCGATCATCGAGCGTATTCTTGCACCGCGCTGTGCATTGACTGCCGCAGAATATCTCGCATACGAGCACGGCATGAACATTCTGGTTATCATGACCGATATGACCTCTTATGCAGAGGCTCTGCGTGAATTCTCGTCCTCCAAAGGCGAGATCCCGGGCAGAAAAGGTTATCCGGGCTATCTTTACTCGGACTTGGCTTCGATGTACGAGCGTGCCGGCATTGTAAAAGGCGGCACAGGTTCTGTTACACAGATTCCGATTCTGACCATGCCGAACGACGATATCACCCACCCGGTTCCGGACTTGACCGGTTACATCACCGAGGGTCAGATCGTATTGGATCGTGCGCTTGACCAGCGCGGTATTTACCCGCCTGTTTCCGTGCTTCCGTCGCTGTCGCGTCTGATGAAGGACGGTATCGGTGAGGGCTTCACACGTGCCGACCACGGCGATGTGGCAAACCAGCTGTTTGCTTCGTATGCGCGTGTACAGGATGCACGTGCACTCGGCAGCGTCATCGGTGAAGAAGAGCTGTCCGCAAGCGACAAGGCATACCTTGTGTTCGGCCGCGAATTTGAACAGCACTTTATCTCCCAGGATTCGGGCGAAAACCGCACCATCCAGGATACACTGGAACTTGGCTGGGATCTTCTCTCGCTGCTTCCGCGCAGTGAGCTGTCCCGTATGGATGCTGCACTCGTCGAGAAAAACTATAATCCGGACCGTGCAAAGCGTTTTAGGAGTGATCGCTGATGGCTACGACCGTATTCCCTACCAAGGGCAATTTGATCGCAACAAAAAAATCGCTGGCACTTGCAAAGCTCGGCTACGATCTGCTTGACCGCAAACGCAACATTCTGATTCGTGAAATGATGCTTTTGGTGGAACAGGCAAAATCGCTGCACGGCGAGATCGAGAAAACGTACAGTGACGCCTATGCTGCATTGCAGCGTGCGAACATCACACTCGGTGTCATCGAGGAGCTTTCACAGGGAACCGGCATTGAAAACGGCATCCACATCACCTACCGCAGTGTCATGGGTGTGGATATCCCGCAGGTGAGCTATTCTTCAACGCTCAAGCAGAGCCAGTACGGCTTATTAAGCTCAAACTCCCAGTTTGACGTGGCGTACATGAGCTTCAACCGCGCAAAGGAATTGACCGTAGTGCTGGCTGAGGTGGAAAACAGCGTTTACCGTTTGGCAAATGCGATCAAAACGACACAGCGCCGTGCAAACGCGCTGAAAAATATCAATATCCCCCGCTTCGAAGAAACTGTTCGGTTTATTACGAACGCGCTGGAGGAAAAAGAGCGCGAAGAGTTCTCCCGCCTGAAGGTTATTCGTCATACGAAAGACAAACAGGCAGCAGAAGCCGCGCAAAAGTCATAACAATTCGTAATATAAACATTAAAAAATACGCCTTGGAATGTTCCGAAGCGTATTTTTTTGTCTGTATTCGTGGGTCTGCCGCTTTTTAAAAGAAGGAAGGCGGACACACCGGCACATTTTTCATAGATTTGACACGCGCATGTATGATATAATTTATTTCTAAGGTGATTCAAAGGTTTCTGTGCGATCATTGCAGTGCGGAGGGATTATCATGAAGCTTTTGTATGCAGAGGACGAGCGCGCCATGTCCGAAGCAGTTGTGGATATTCTGACGTATCACAACTATATTTTGTCGTACACAACTTTGTCTGCAACTTTGACAGCTACACCGGCTCGATGATTCATAACTATTATCTATATGAAGAAGACGGTCAGCTGTTTATGATTCCGTGGGATTACAACCTTGCTTTTGGCGGCTTCCAGGGCGCACAGGATGCAACTGCACTTGTAAACTATCCGATTGACTCACCGGTGTCCGGCGGTACCATTGATTCAAGGCCAATGCTTGCGTGGATTTTTGCAAGTGAGGAATACACGAATCTCTACCATGAATATTTCGAGACTTTCATCTCAAACATGTTTGACAGCGGCGATTTTGCGCAGATAATTGACGAGGTCGAAACACTGATCGCACCCTATGTCGAACAAGATCCGACCAAATTCTGCACATATGAAGAATTTGAAACAGGTGTTGCGACACTGAAAGAGTTCTGCCTGCTGCGTGCCGAAAGCATCAGCGGACAGCTTGACGGGACGATTCCGTCTACTTCTGACGCGCAATCACTCGACGACAGCGCACTCATTGACGCATCAAGCATTGATATCAGTGCAATGGGAACGATGAACCATCAAATGGATGGTATGAACGGTGGTATGGGCAAACCATTCGAGCCATCATCCGAGTCCGAACAATCTGCTGAATCCAGCACACCGCTCACGCAAGGACAGGAAAACGAAACGGAATCGAATTCCTCTGATACACAAACCGAACAGGGACAAATCATCTGGGATGATTCGAGTGGTTCCACCGATTCCCACTCTTCATCTGACAACAGCACATCAGCAGAGATTCCATCAGGACGGCCGCAGTTTGGCGGACAGATCATGGGCGGACAATCCGATCAGGGTCAAGCAATGCAACCGCCCGGCGGTATGGCAGGGGCATTCGGTCAAGACGGTACATCGCAGTCCCCTGACGCAATGGCCGGTGCAACCGAACAAAACGACGGCACCACACAAACGCCAGACAGTGCCTCAGGTCAAAATGATACAATGCAACTGCCTGACAGCACCACTGAACAGCCCGGGCAAAACGGTATGACAATGCCATCTGAGCGTCCCGGACAACAGCAGTCTGCATCCACAGCTGTTTCGTAAAACGACTCATCCTGGCTGTTTGTTCTTATCAGTGGAATAGTCCTGCTGATTGGTATTGTCATTGCAGTACTTTATAAGAAACGTGTGTAATCGATTTTTTCGCCCAACTGTAACGATACAAAAAAGGCGTCGCATAAAAGCGACGCCTTTTTAATACATACGACAGGAGTTACGTACAACAAGCTGCGTTTCCACCAGCGTGTCTTCTGCCTGCTGTGTCTCATCTTCAATCAGCGCAATCAGTTTTTTGGCTGCGAGCGTTCCAATACGTTCACGATTTTGACGAACCGTTGTTAACCCGCTGTACTTCGCCACAGCAATGTCATCAAAGCTTACAAGGCTTAAGTCCTTTGGCACATCAATTCCTCTTTGATGAAGTCCTGCGATCAATCCCAGCGAGATCTCATCATAAATACAAAACAGCGCTGTAATCTCAGGATGTGCAGCCACTTGGTCTGCAATTGCCACCCCTGCCTCATAGCTGTATGACTTTGCCGGAAAAATGAGCGAGGGGTTATTTTCTATGCCATACGCCTGCAAAAACTTCTGATATCCAAAAAGGCGCTGCATACTGACTTCATTCTCTCCTGCTACGGTTACAATCCCAATGCTGCGATGCCCCAACTGATACAAATATTCGAGCGCAGAAAACGCACCGGCTGGGTTGTCCGATATGATTGTGCTTACACCGTCATGAAAGCCCTCTACCGATACCTTTGGCATATCGAGTGCCAGTAATTCTTCGAATTGTGCCGTCTTACCCGCCGGCAGATTTTCCATTCCAACCGCAAGCAGCAATCCATCAAGATTGCGTGCAATACAATGCTCCCGATAGGTGACTTCCTTTTTGCCCATCCGGTTGCTTAAAAACGTAATATCATACCCACAATTTGCACATTCAGATTTAAATGCATTGAGAATCTCAGACAAATGCGGGCTTAAAATATCATTCGGACCGTCCATAATCAATGTCCCGATCATATACGAACGCTTTGACATAAGCGACTGTGCATTGATATTCGGTACAAAATCATACGCCTTGATTCCTGCCAAAATTGCATTTCTGGTCGATTCGCTTACACCTTTATATCCATTGATTACCTTTGAAATTGTCGATGCGGAATAACCGATTTTTTTAGAAAGCTCATAGATTGTCATACGGCCGCCTCTTTTAAAGAATGAAATCGTTTTCTTTATCATACCATACGAAATAAAACGGTACAAGAGCAGGTTTTCAAAAAAGAAAAAGCACGTCCTAAAAGGACGTGCTCTTTTATTCTCTTTGCAGAAATTATTCTTCAACAGTCTCTTCCGCTGCTTCTTCCGAAACATGCTCTTTTTTCTGCTCATCAGCAGAGAGAAGCGCTCTCATCGACAGGCTGACACGTTTTTTATCGGTGTCGATCTCGATGATTTTTGCATCGACTTCCTGGCCAACGGTCAGAACATCAGCAATTTTCTCAACGCGTTTGTTTGCGATCTGAGAAATGTGAATCAAGCCGTCAACGCCCGGGATGATCTCAGCAAATGCACCGTAGGTGGTGAACGAAACAATTTTCACCGGAATGACATCGTCAACCGCATATTTGGTGGTGAAGATGGTCCACGGGTTGTCGCATTCTTTTCTGTAACCCAGGGAAATGCGTTTTTTCTCTTTGTCAAACTCTTTGATGTAAACTTCAACCATATCGCCGACGTTTACAACCTCAGACGGGTGTTTGAGTTTTTTCCAAGCGAGCTCAGTGATGTGAATCATACCGTCGATGCCGCCCAAATCAACAAATGCACCGTATGCAGTCAGGGATTTGACTTCGCCGGTGTAAGTTTTGCCAACTTCGACTTCTTCCCAGAATTTCTCCTGTTTTGCTTTTCTCTCAGCGTTCAAAACAGCTCTGACCGAACCTTTTGCACGGCCGCGGCCTTCATTGACTTCGATAATCAGCAGGCGAACTTCTTTTTTGAGCAGAGTGCTCAGATCCTCGACGCGGGTGTTCGAGCAGTGCGGAGCCGGGATGAAGATTTTTGTGCCGCAGGTGTAAGCCAAAACGCCGCCGCGGACAACGTCGGTGATGACTGCATCCAGAACGGTCTGTGCTTCGTATGCTTCTTTGATTTTCTCAAAGCCACGCATTGCATCGCAGCGTTTTTTGCTCAGGGTAACAATGCCTTCCTGGTCATTGACTTTAACAACGATCAGTTCAAGCTCATCACCTTTTTTAACGATATCTTCGATTTTGACGTTCGGATCATCGGTCATTTCTTCTGCCGGGATGATGCCTGCCTGTTTTGCGCCGATATCCACATGGATCTCATTCGGGGCAACGGATGTCACAACGCCCGTCACGCGCTTGCCGTTGTAGACTTTTTCGCTTTCCAGCGACTGCTCCAGCAAAGTCGCAAAATCTTCGTTTTCTTCATTTCTTAAAATCTCACTCATCGTTTTAAGAACCTCCTTGATTATATGAGCCGGCGTTGATGCTCCGGCAGTAATACCAATTTTATCATAAGCGGAAAAATCAATGTCTTTTATCTCAGCGCTCGTTTCGATCAGCACGGTTTCGCAGTATGCCGCACAGAGTGCACGAAGCTTCTGCGTATTCGAGCTGTGTTTCCCGCCGATGACAATCATCAAATCATTTTCAGCAGCAAGTCTTGCCGCCTCGCTTTGACGTTCACTGGTCGCACTACATATTGTATCAAAAATTTTGACGTTTGTATAGTGTTTTCTCGCAATTTCAAGGCATTCACGCCAAAAACTTGTGTGATATGTCGTTTGTGCGACCAAAACAAACGGGGTGTTTTGGCTAAATTCAAGCGTATCCGACAAATCTTTTAATTCTTTGGCATCCCTTGCCACGAATACAGGCCCGGATGCATGCCCTTTGATTCCCTGCACCTCCGGATGGTCGGGATCGCCTGCAATCAAAATCACAGCGCCTGCTTTTGATTCGCGCTCCACAATTCGATGGATTTTCGCCACAAACGGGCATGTTGCATCCACATAAGTAATCCGGTGTGCGGTAAGTTCATCATAAACCGACTGACACACGCCGTGTGAACGAATGACGACACATTCATCCGGCTGCGCCTCAAGCGGTGACGAAATAATCCGCACCCCTTTTTTAGAAAGTTCCTCCACCATCTGCGGATTGTGGATAATTGGTCCGAGTGTCGCCGCTTTTTTCTGCTTTGCAATCAGATCATAAACGAGATCAACCGCGCGATTGACGCCAAAGCAAAAACCGGCTGTCTTTGCAAGTGTATATTGTTTCATGGCGCTTCCACACCCATCAGCTCAGCAATCGCGCACATCATTCGTTTATTGGCAGCGCGAAGCTCCGTTTTTGTCTGTTCTTTGACGGCAAGCTCTTCGTTTGGAATCATCTTGCCGAATTTGATCGTCACATGACGTCTTAAGAAATGGCGTTTCCCGTAAAGTATACATGCCGGCAAGATATCTCCGCCTGTTTTCGATGCCACGAGCACTGCACCCGATTTTGCACGGTGCAGTTTTCCGTCCGTATACCGTGTGCCCTCCGGATAAATCCCCAGCACGCCGCCGTTTTTCACCACAGTGACTGCGTTTTCGATCGCACCCTGATCACCTTTTCCGCGTGCTACCGGAAAAGCACCCAATTTTCGGATAATGGGTGAGAGAACCGGAATTCGGAATAATTCCTCTTTTGCCATGTACTGAATCTGTTTTGGAAACGCCAGTCCAAACATCACCGGGTCCATATCGCTCACATGGTTGCTTGCAAGAATAAACCCTTCATTCTTCGGAAGTTCACACGCATATTCTGCTTCAATTTTATAAAACGGAAACAGCACCACACGCACGATTGGTTTTGCAATCTGATAAAATCCCATCGTATTCTCTCCTCATTCTTTCCCCTGGTTCATTCCCTTTTGAATCAGGGCAATCACTGTTTCCACCGACTCCTCAAAAGAGAGTTCTGTCGTATCGACCAATACAGCGTCTTCCGCCTGTTTAAGCGGTGCAGCCGCACGGGTAGAATCCGCTTCATCACGGCGTTTGATGTCGTCAAGCAGTGTTTCAAACGAAATCTCCTCACCGCGTGCTTTATGGTCGGCAAGACGGCGCATTGCGCGCGATTCAGGCGATGCGGTCAAAAAGATTTTCACCTGCGCATTCGGCAGCACAACCGTACCGATGTCACGTCCGTCCATGATGACATTGTTGCGCGCAGCAAGCGAACGCTGCATATCGAGAAGTTTTGCACGAACAGCCGGAATTGCCGATACATTCGATGCGTGCATCGCCATATCCGGTGTGCGGATGGCTTCGGACACATCCTCGCCGTTTGCAAACACACGCTGTTCGCCGTTTACAAATTTTAAATCGACCGAAATCGAATCGAGCAGCGGTTCAACTTCTGCGGCAGATTTTGTATCCGACCCTTTTTGTGCGGCACAATAGCCAACTGCACGATAAAGCGCACCGGTATCCACATAAATAAACGAGAGCGCCGCCGCCGCACGGCGTGCTACACTGCTTTTTCCGGCGCCTGCCGGTCCGTCAATCGCAACTGAAAACATGAAAACTCCTCCTATAGTAAAACAATCTCATTCAGCAAAACAGTCCTGCGGCATAGCCGGTGGAAAATGCAATCTGCAAGTTAAATCCTCCCGTATAGCCGTCCACATCAAGCACCTCGCCCGCAAAATGAAGCCCTTTCACACGCTTCGATTCCATCGTACGCGGATTCACTTCCGCACAGTTTACGCCGCCTGACGTGATGATCGCCTCCTCCACGGGACGAAACCCGTCGACTGGAACGACAAACCGCTTGATATTCGAAACGAGCGTATGACGCTGTTCCTTGGTGATGCTGTTCACCTTTAAAAACGCGGGAATCCGGCAGCGGTACACAATAACCGGAATCATCTTTTTCGGCAGCAGCTTTGAAAGGCTGTTGATAAAATCGCGGTTTGCAAATTCCGCAAAATCACGCAGAATCCGTGCATCAAGCTGTTTTTCATCGAGTCCCGGCTTTAAATCGATCACAACCGAATAACGTCCCGGTGTGATCGTTTTTAAATGTGATGAAGCGCTTAAAACAAGCGGGCCGGACATGCCGTAATGCGTAAACAGCATTTCGCCAAGCTCATGATACAGCGTTTTTCCCGTTTGATTGTCGACGAGCGAAAGTGTTACGTTTTTTAACGAAAGGCCCTGCAAATCACGGCAATCCTCATCCTCGCTCACAAGCGGCACAAGCGACGGCCGAATCGGCACGACGGTATGTCCGGCTTCTTCGGCAAATCGGTATCCGTCGCCGGTTGAACCGGTCAGCGGATACGATGCACCGCCTGTTGCAACAATCACCGCCGGTGCATGAAGCACTGTTCCGTTTGAAAGTGTGACACCGCACACTGCACCGCCTTCGATCAGCAAGGAAGAAACCTCGCCTTTCATCATGGAAACGCCGCTTTCTCGGCAGGCGGTTTCCATTGTTGAAGCAATCTCCGACGCATGATCGGAAACGGGAAACACACGGTTGCCGCGCTCGGTTTTGAGTGCGACACCGCGCGATGTAAACCACTGTTTGGTGTCCTGTGTATCAAACGCGTGATATGCGCTATACAAAAACTTCGGATTCGTCGGAATATTCTGAAAAAAGGTGTCCGCATCACAGTCGTTTGTCACGTTGCAGCGGCCTTTTCCGGTGATCAGAATTTTTCTGCCGAAGCGGTCGTTTTTCTCCACCAGAATGACTCGTTTGCCGTATTCCGCTGCTGTTGCCGCTGCCATCATGCCGGCCGCACCGCCGCCGACCACGATCACATCCGCTTCTCTCATGACAATTCCTCCGCTTTTTGATAGACGTCATATTCATCCCAGATTGATTCCAGGCGTTCAAATGTATGCATCAGTTCTTCTTTTTTGCGCAGTCCGACTGCTACAGTCAGCGCGTTAATCAGACTGAGCGGTGCAACAAGCGAATCAACAAACGATGCCATATCACTGCGTGCCTGCAAAAAGTAATCCGCCATCTCCGCAATCGGCGACGAACGGCTGTCGGTGATCGAAATCACCTTTGCACCGTTTTTCGATGCAAACGAAAGTGCTTTTGCGCTTCGTTTTGAATAGCGCGGGAAGCTTAAACCGATGATGACATCGCCTTTTCCGATTCGCATGATCTGTTCAAACATCTCCGTCGAGCTTGTTGTATCGATCAGTTTGACATTCTCAAAAATAATATTGAAGTATAAATTCATGAAACGGGCAAGCACCAGTGCACTGCGCGCACCGATAATATAGATCGTTTTCGCCGCAACAATCGAATCGACTGCACCCTCAAAATCTGCACGCGATGTTTCCTCCATTGTACGGCGGATTTTATCGATATCGGCATTCATGACCTTGCTTAAAATATCGGTTCCGCCAAGCTGTTCATCCGCCACATGAATGCGCTGGACTGCGGTGAGCTTGCTTTTGATCATCTCTTTGAGTGCATCCTGAAGCTCCGGATATCCTTCAAACCCCATTTCAAATGCAAAACGAACCACCGTCGACTCGCTGACATGCGCCGCCGCACCAAGCTTTGACGCGGTCATATACACTGCCTTGTCATAATGCGACAGAATATAAGACGCGATGCTGCGCTGTCCCTTTGAAAATTCCGGCATTCGCCGTTCAATGTCTGCCAAAATATTGACTGCCATAGAAACTCCCCCTCCCCTATCTTATCGTGTGACGTCACGCAGCCATCTGGTACCGCGCAGACGAATCCAAACCAAAATATTTTTCACCGGCTCGTCCAATTTGATCATACAGTAGACCAGAATCGGCGGCCAATGCAGTACAAACGCAGTAAAATATGCAATCGGAACAGCAACTGCCCACAGTGCAAACATCTCTGCGTTTAAAGAAAATTTGGTATCTCCGCCGCCGCGCAGAATACCGACAATACCGACCGCACTGACAGAAATGAAAAATCCCACAACAGAAGTCACGAGCATCATGTCATAAGCAAAACTCTTCGCCTGCGCCGATACATTATAAAAATCGACGGCAACACTGCGCAGTGCCAAAATAATACCGAACACAATCACACCAACACCGACCGACAGCCATTTAAACGTATATCCGCGGTCGTTCGCCTCCTGCATATTGCCCTCGCCGATCGCCTTTCCGATGAGCACTGCTGCGGCACCTGCCACGCCGAACACCATGACGGTCGCAAGCTGCTGCACGACGCTTACAATCGAGTTTGCCGTGACAATCTGTGTACCGAGCTGACCGAGCAGACGCGCCTGCATGGATGTGCCGAGCGCCCACATCACCTCGTTTACAACAACGGGTGTACTGATATGGATCAGGTCAAGACACAGCTGCTTGTCAAATCTAAAAAAGTCCCGCATGCAGAGTTTTAATTTTTTATCAAAAAAGAGCATGTAGATGACGGCGATCAAAAATTCCACCAAACGTGCGCACAGTGTTGCAATCGCCGCACCCCGCACACCAAGTGCCGGAAATCCGAATTTTCCAAAAATCAGAATGTAGTTTAATCCGCCGTTTACAACAAGTGCCGCCACGTTTGACGCGACAGCGATTTTGACTGTTTCCACACTGCGAAGCGTTGTATAAAACGAACTCGAAAAGCCGAAAAACGCATAGCAAATGCACATGATGCGCATATAGGACGCACCCTCCCGGATCACGTCCGGATCAGGCGAAAAAATCATCATGAGCTGCTCGGGAATGAGCAGTGAAACGATTGTGAGCAGCAAACCAATCAGCACAGTCACCCGCACAATCATCGTAAGAATGATGCGGATCGGTTCTGTTTCCTTTTTGCCCCAATACTGTGCTGTCAGCACCGCTGCGCCGCTTCCAAGGCCGAATGTGAGCATATTAAAGATAAAAAACGGCTGATTTGCAAGCGAAGATGCCGTCATTGCCACATCTCCGAGCTCCCCAAGCATCACCGTATCGAGCATCTGTGTCAAAAACACAACGATATTCTGCGAAATCACCGGTACCGCAAGCGCAAACAACGATTGATAAAACGCGCGTTCCCGCACAAATTTCGGTTTTCCTATGATCGGCTGTGTCACCATAACCTCTTTGTGTTCTCCTTTTCTTTCGTTTGACAAAAGGTTCTCAACAAACATCATCCCGCACCTTTTAAAATGCAAGATGCGGGAAATGTGCTGTTTGTTCAAACGCTTTTATGACCGGCGAAACTGTCCCGGATTTCGATTTTTCTGATTTAATTCCGCAAACCGTCTTTTGATTGTTTCGGTGTTTGCCTGCCGCGACTGTGCCGCAATTTCCTCATCTGTACAAGTGGTTCTCTCAACTGCGATTGCCTGGACAACCAGTTTGATCTCATCAAGTGTGCGCAAAAACTCCGATTTTTGCAGTTCTAAATCTCTGAGTCCTTTTTCATACCGTTCGTGTTCATGCTTCACTGCAATTTTTGCATCTTTGAGCATCTGATCACTTTTTTGCTGTGCCTCCTTGAGCATCTGATCAGCATGTGCTTCCTTTTCGTCGCACGCAGCATTTTTCTGCGCAATCGTTTCCCGCGTTTTTGCAAGCAGATCACGTCCGGCCTGCGCCGCCTCCGCAAGCTGCTGCTGTGCGGCTTCTTTTGCATGATCAAGTTCATGCTGCGCATTCTGACGAAGCAAAAACTCCTCTTTTTTCACGCTTTCAATCCGCTGCTGTGCTTCTTCCTCTGCGGCAGCTGTGATTTGTTTTGCTTTTTCGTTTGCCTCGGCCACAATCACGTTGGCGCGTTCCTGCGCATCTCTTAACAAAAGCCGCAGCTTTTCTTCTGCCGCCTGTGCTTTTTCCTTCGCTTGTCTGACCACTTCATCCGCGGTCATCTGTGCGTTCTGATACGGTGCAAGCAGTTTTTGCAGCTCATCAATCTTTGCAGCTTTGACCATAAACTCATCCCGCTCCGCCGACAAGCTCATCAGCTTTTGATATTGCTCGTCCACAATACTGTTAAGCGATGCAATCTGGCTGTTTGCTTCTTCGAGTTCTTTTGCCTGATTTCTGCGCTCCTCCTCGTACTGTGCGACAAGCTGGTCAATATACGAGAGAACTTCTTCTTTTTTAAATCCGCCGATTGCAGACGTTTTTAAACTTTTTGAAATATCCATCAGGCGCACCCCTTTTTATTGATACCTTTCATTATATCGGCTTTTTTAAAAAAATGCAACCGGTTGCCCGCGTTTATGCAAAAAACGAAAAACAAAAAACGGCAGAATATTCTGCCGTTTTTCTTTATTCTCCTATATTCTCCCACGCACCGGTCAAAACACGGTCGTTCTGACCCGACATAGAGCAGTTTCGACGAATCGCAACCGTCATTCCCTGCGCATCTGCGTCAAATGAAATATCATCAATAAACGGTGTTTCACGCCATACAATACGAAGCTTCATCGGGCTGTCTCCTGCAAATGACGCGGTATAGCTGCCAAGAAGCAGTCCTTCTTCCCTGGCATCTGACCGCCATGACACCGTGCCGTTCACGTGGGTGTTCTGTCCAAAATGAATGATTTCCTCCTCTTCGCCGAAGAAAAGCGAAAGCGAAGTGTCCTCAAGCTTCATTTTTGTAAGTCCCCACGGATTGTCCGCAAGCACACATGTCCTGCCCGCCGCCTGTGCATCGACAACACCATCGCCTTTTTCAAAATCAATCGAAAGCGACGCAAGTGCCGATGAAAGCGCTTTCTCTTCTGCGCCAAGTCCACAAAGCGGCGCATCGTGAAGTGCGGGAAGAATCGTTTCCCAAATCGTCGACAGCACTGTCTGCAAGCAGTTCGAGCCGCTGTTTATTGCAATGACCATATCCTGATCGGGCAGCACGAGCATATACTGTCCAAACGCGCCGTCACCACGGAACGCATTCGGCACCTGACAGCGCCACATCTGATAGCCGTAGCCCTGCAGCCAGTCCGGTCCCGCGTCACCAAAGCTCTCCACCTGTGCACTGCTTGCCGATTCGATCCATGCACTGTCTAACAGCTGTTTTCCGTTAACATTTCCTTTGTGCAGGAAAAACAAGCCGAACTTCGCGATTGCCGGCAGTGTCACATGCAGTCCAAAACCGCCAAGATCAACGCCTTCCGGACACTGTTCAAAATGCCATGCACCCATATCGAGCGGGTCGCGCAGACGCGGTTTTAAATATTCGCTGACCGTTTGTCCCGTCACGCGCGTTACGATCGCTGACAGCATATAGGTCGCCGCGCTGTTGTACACAAACTGTGTGCCCGGTGTTTTCGGCACGTCCGTATGCAAAAATGCTTTGACATAGTCAGGCACGGACGGGTCAAAAATATTTGGTGCCGGGTCGTGTCCTGTATTCATCGTGAGCAGATGCTTGACTTTCATGTTGCGCATATTGTCACACACATCATCCGTCACTTTGTCGGGGAAAAAGCCCACCACATCATCCTCAACCGTCAGCAGTCCTTCCTGCACGGCAAATCCAACCGCTGTCGCCGTAAACGTCTTGCTCAGCGAAAACAGCGTATGCGTCAGCTCTTTTTCATACGGATGGTACCATCCTTCTGCAAACACCTGATCATGCCGCAGAAGCATAAATCCGTGAATGCCTGCGTCCCTCTCACGAAACAGCTCAATCATGCGCAGAACACCGCGCGGATCAACACCGCACGCAGACGGCGTACTGTAATGAAGTCCTTTGTCTGATTCTTTCATTGTCGCTTCCTCTTTTCCCTGCGTTCACCGCAATTATACGGTTTGCAAAAATGCGGCAAGCTTTCTGGCAATCAAATGATGTCCTGCATCATTCGGATGCAGACCATCCGGACAAAACCGTTCTTTGTTTGCTTCGACCATCGGCACAATGCCGCCGGCACGATACAAGTCAAGCACCGGGATGCTGTATTCCTCAGCCGCTGCGCGCGCCAACGATACATACTCCGCAAGCGTAAAGCCTGTGGTACGGTTGACCTCCGTTTCGTTGTCGCGGTGAAGCGGCGTGATCATCACAATGACGGCTTCCGGATATTTTTCAATCAGTCCGCGTAAAAGCACATTCCATGCACCGCAATATGTTGTGCAGATTTCATCCGTTGGAGAGCCGATCGGCGCAGTGCCGTGACCGAAGTCATTCGTTCCACCGAACACCACGACCAGATCTGCGTCATCATCCATTTTCGTATACCGCACAGAGAAAGCACTGCCTTCGTCATCCGCCTGCGCTGCAATTCGAGTGCCGCCAATGCCGTAGTTTTTGGCTTCCCGCAGACCAAGCATCCGTTTGACTTCTTCCAAATAGATGTTTTCTTTGTTTTCGACACCGCAGCCTTCCGTGATACTGTCACCCAAAAAAACTGCTTTTTTTCCGTTCCAATCAAAATAGGCATTCATAAAAAACCCCTCCTTCGCTCATCATATCATACCTTTTTTCAGGTTGCAACGAGAAAAAATATAGATATTTGCAAAAAAATCGTGCGTAAATTGATTTCTTTTTCGAATTTTGGCCGTTTGCTCTTTTTTAGTCATAATATAGACATAAATTGATGCTATAATGAATAAAATCTTGTTTTTTCAGTCAAAGGAGGCGTACATGATATGATGCAGCATCACGAGAATAAATTTTCTGAAATTACTCCGGAAATTTTTGAATTGTCAAAATTATGTACTGAAAACGGTGCAATCGATCCCGCATTATACACACAATATGAAGTAAACCGCGGCCTGCGTGATTTAAACGGAAACGGCGTCTTGACCGGTCTTACGGAAATTTCCGAAATCCAGTCGAGCAAGATTGTGGACGGCAAAAAAGTATCCTGCGAAGGCAAACTGTTTTACCGCGGCATTGATGTGGAAGATCTTGTTGCCGGATTCGTCCGCGACAAACGTTTCGGTTTTGAGGAAACAACCTACCTGCTCTTGTTTGGTGAGCTGCCGAACAAAGAACAGCTTGCAGAGTTCCAAGCACTTTTGGCAAAATACCGCTCGCTCCCGACAAGCTTTGTCCGCGACATTATTATGAAAGCGCCGAGCCGTGACATGATGAACACACTTGCGCGCAGTGTATTGACACTTTACTCTTATGATGATTTTGCAAGCGATACAAGTATTCCAAACGTACTGCGTCAATGCTTGCAGCTGATTGCACTGTTCCCGATGCTCTCGGTTTACGGCTATCAGGCATACAGCCACTATCATGACGGCAACAGCCTGTTTATTCACAGTCCGGTTGCAGAGCTTTCCACCGCGGAAAATATTCTGCACATTCTGCGTCCGGACAGTCAGTATACCGCACTGGAAGCGCGTATTTTGGACCTCGCACTGATCCTCCACGCAGAGCACGGCGGCGGCAATAACTCCACCTTTACCACACATGTGGTCACTTCGTCCGGCTCTGATACATACTCGGTCATTGCAGCAGCACTCGGCTCGCTCAAAGGTCCAAAACACGGCGGCGCAAACATCAAGGTTGTCCAGATGTTTGAAAACATGAAAAATACACTGCATGACTGGACAGACGAAGGCGAAATCCGCGATCATCTGCGTGCACTGCTTCGCAAAGAAGCGTTTGACCGTGCCGGCTTAATTTACGGTATGGGGCATGCGGTCTACTCGCTGTCCGATCCGCGCGCTAACGTGTTTAAATCGTTCGTCAAGAGCCTTGCGGAGGAAAAAGGAAAAGAGAAAGAATTCGCACTTTATTCCGCAGTTGAGCGCTTGGCACCGGAAGTCATCGCAGAAGAACGCCGCATCTACAAAGGCGTCAGCGCAAACGTTGACTTCTACAGCGGCTTTGTTTATGATATGCTGGGACTTCCGTCCGAGCTGTTTACACCGATTTTTGCAATTGCACGCATTTCCGGCTGGAGCGCGCACCGCATCGAAGAGCTTGTCAATGCCGGAAAAATCATTCGTCCGGCATACAAAAACGTGCAGGATCGCCGCGCATACGTGCCGCTTTCCGAACGAACATAAACAAAGGCGAAATGCTGCCGGATTCGGCAGCATTTCATTTTCATATTGTTTGAGGAGGAGATCCGATGATCAAAGCAGTTGTATTCGACATGGACGGTGTGCTGTTTGACACCGAACGCATCTCGCGCGAAGCCTGGTTTTACACAGCGCGTCAAATGGGGATTGAAGCGCAGTTTGAACCGGTGTTTCTCCGTGCCATCGGCATGAACCGGAGCGACACCCGTGAGATGTTTCTCTCCATTTACGGCGCCGATTTTCCGTATGAAACATTCCAGACAACAAGCAGCCAAAAATTTCACGAGCTGATTAAACAGGAACTTCCGATGAAGCCGGGTGTGTACGAAATTCTTTCGTGGCTCTGTGCGCGCAAAGTTCCCACGGCGCTTGCAAGCTCCACTTCGAAAAAAAGCGTGCTGTCCCACCTGTCCCGCACCAATCTCACCGATTTTTTCAACGACGTGATTACCGGCGATATGGTCGTTCACAGCAAGCCGCATCCGGAAATTTATGAGATGGCATGCCGTGCCATTCATACGGCACCTGCTGACTGTATTGCCGTAGAGGATTCTAAAAACGGCATTCGTTCGGCATTTGCTGCCGGAATGAAGCCGATCATGATCCCGGATCAGGTGCAGCCGGACGATGAAACAGCCGCACTGTTATTCAAAAAATACGATTCACTGCTCTGTCTGCTTGACGATCTGCCTGCGCTGATTGACTGCTGACCACTTATTTCGCCGCCCTGCTTGTTTTGCCGGGCGGCTTTTTTCGTCCGCCCAACATCCCGCCGACCAGTGCAGAAATCAATCCGCCCGAAAAAATGAGCAGCGTCAAATTGCTGCGGTCAATCAAAAACATCCAGATACACCCTGCACACAGCACACCCGTACACGCAAGATCAATCCCCCATGCCGCCAGCGCACCGCGCATCGGAAACAGCCTTGTCAAAATGAGCAAAACGATTTGTCCGCCGTCCAATGTGGCGAGCGGCAGTGCGCTGAAGCATCCGAGCAGAAAATGAACGGCCGCTACTGTTTCATAGCCGAGCCAATGAAGGCCTGCTGCCGTGATGCCATTTGTAAGAATACCTGCACTATGAATGAACAGCGCACAAAAAAAGCGTGGACAATCCCCAGGCGGAACAAGCCGGATTCCCGTCAGCTCAAAAATGAGCGCGCGCGGTGTGTATCCTGTGATCAAAAACGCCGCCAAATGACCGCACTCATGCAAAAAACAAGCCAAAAGTGCCAACACAGCAATCCCAGTTTCATCACTAATCAAGCAAAATGCCACAGTCACCACAAACAAAAAGGTGATTTTTACGGTAAACGGACCGAATATCAGCCGAATCAAGTGCCTTCCCCGCTTTCAATCAGCAAAGAAACCGGTTCTTCCGACAGCGATGCAAACAAATACGCGGGATTTACATACAATCCGTCTGTAATGACACCGAAGTGCAGATGGTTTCCTGTTGAATTCCCGGTGGACCCAACCAGTGCGATCACATCGCCGCCGCGCACGCGCATTCCTGTTTGTGCAATTCGTTCACTGCAATGTCCGTAATACGTATAGTACCCGTTTCCATGATCAATTTTGATGAAATTGCCGTATGCGTCGTCATAGCGGCTTTCGATCACCGTTCCGTCCTCTGCGGCAAAGA
Source organism: Merdimmobilis hominis (assembly GCF_016901855.1). Taxonomy (GTDB): domain Bacteria; phylum Bacillota; class Clostridia; order Oscillospirales; family Ruminococcaceae; genus Paludihabitans. Next base: position 39,158 of record NZ_JACJKY010000009.1, read on the forward strand.
TGCGTGTCCCCTCCGCAGCCGCAAGATCGACGCCGGTATGAAAATCAAGCGCCCCCGAAATCGGATGTGTGCGGAATCCAAACGGCGAACTGAGCCGATACGCGTCTGCTTCCAGCGGAAACACAGGTGTTCCCGTATAGACAACCGGCGCAAGTGTTGCATTTGCAGGGACTTCCCCGTTTGTACCGGCTGCGGCTGCTTCATATGTAAAAATTTGAACCACTGCCCGGCTCACGGTATCCTGAACCGTTTCATGAAACGAAAAATCGGATATGATGAGCCGCTTGACAGTATCAGACACGAGCGATGCCGCAGACGGCACAAGAAGTCTCCCAAACAAGAATACTGCCGCCGCTGCAATACAGATAGCCGTCTGCATATAAAGCACCATCAAAAACGAGTGCCCGCGGCGCGGCGGTGTATCCGGTTTTTCTATTTTTCCTTCCGTATCGCACGCTGTTTCATCCACTCCTGTGCATCGGGATTCATCGGCCGCCTCGCAGGCCGCCTCATATAAATCGTATGCCATGCCTTCTCTCCTCCTTTTTGCCATACGTATGCGGTTTTTAAAGAAATTATCCGCCGCACAGTTCATGGACATGCGCGAAAACGCATAACAATAAGCAAACAAATCGTTTTTGGAGGAGATTACTATGAAGCGATGGTTCGCTTTTTTCATGAGCTTTGTGCTCATCTGCACAGCGATATCCGCCCCTACCGTCCGCGCGGAGGAAACCGAGGCAGACAGCCCGCTCGTTTCGGCGAAAAGTGCGGTATTGATTGATGCACAGAGCGGCATGGTTTTATATGAAAAAAATCCGCATGAGCCGCTCCCGCCTGCTTCCATCACCAAAGTCATGACACTGCTGCTGGTTGCAGAGGCAATCGAAAATAATGAGCTCGCGCTAACTGACATGGTCAAAGCATCGGCACATGCGGTCAGTATGGGCGGCAGTCAGATCTGGCTTAAGGAAAACGAAGAAATGACTGTTGACGATCTTTTAAAAGCAACGGCGATCGGCAGTGCAAACGACGCCTCCATGGCACTTGCAGAGCATGTGGCAGGAACCGAGGAAGCGTTTGTCACACTGATGAACAAGCGCGCCAAAGAACTCGGTATGAACAACACCGTATTCAAAAATCCGACCGGCCTTGATGCAGACGGCCATGTATCCACCGCATATGACATCGCGCTCATGTCAAAAGAACTCTTAACGCATGAAACGGTAACACCGTATCTCTCCGTTTGGATGGATACACTGCGCGGCGGACAGACACAGCTTGTCAATACCAACAAACTCGTACGGTTTTACAATGGATGCATCGGCGTCAAAACCGGTACCACCGACGGTGCAGGTTCCTGTTTGAGCGCGGCGGCTGTCCGGAATGACGTTTCTCTCATCAGCGTTGTGATGGGATGTGCAACTTCTGCTGAGCGGTTTGACAGTGCGCGTGCGCTGTTAAACTATGGATTCGCTTCATTTGTACGCTACACACCTGCCACAACAACCGATACACTGCCTGCACTTCCTGTCATCCACGGTACAAGTGAATCTGTTTCCTTGTCTGTTGATGCCTCCGCTTTTTTGATTCAAAAAGCAGATCAAGAGGCGGTAACAGAATCTGTTTCGCTTCCTGAATCAATAAATGCGCCCGTCAAACAAGGGCAGGAAGTCGGTACGCTGACCATCACCGCAGGTAAAATCACACAAACCATTCCGATCTGCGCATCCGCAGATGTACCAAAAATGGGCCTTTGGTCAGCAATTTGCTTGATGTTCTCCCGCGTGTTTGCTTTTCGATAAAGATGTTCATAAATTTTTTTCATAAATCATATAAAAAGGCTTGAATCATTCTTCGTTTTATTGTAGAATTAAACCATAACCTAATCTGTAATAAACGGAGATGAACATCATGGCAATCAAACTGAATGATACATATGTAAAACAGTTCATTGCAGAAGATGAACTGGCAGGTATGGCGCCGCAAATCAAAGCCGCACAGGAAATGCTTACAAACCGTTCCGGTCTGGGCAATGACTTTTTAGGCTGGATTGATCTGCCTGTTAACTACGACCGTGAGGAATTCGCACGCATCGAAAAAGCAGCAGAAAAAATCCGCAATGATTCCGATGTACTGATCGTTATCGGCATCGGCGGTTCCTATCTTGGTGCACGCGCAGCCATCGAACTGCTCAAATCACCATTTTATAACAACCTGAAAAAAGACACGCCGGATATCTATTTTGTCGGCAATAATATTAACCCGACCTATTTGAATGAAATCCTTTCGCTGTGTGAAGGCAAAGACGTTTCCGTCAACATCATCTCAAAATCGGGCACCACAACCGAGCCGGCACTCGCATTCCGTGTGTTCCGTGAATTCTTAATCAACAAATACGGTGCAGAAGAGGCGAAAAAACGCATCTATGCAACAACCGATAAAGCACGCGGCACATTAAAAGAACTGTCCGACGCAGAGGGTTATGAAACCTTTGTTATTCCGGACGATGTGGGCGGACGCTTCTCCGTTTTGACCGCAGTAGGTCTTCTGCCGATCGCTGTTTCGGGTGCATGCATCCGTTCGCTGATGGAAGGCGCTGCTGCTGCACGTGAAGCATATGCAGAACCGGATCTCGAGAAAAACGACTGCTACAAATACGTCGCATACAGAAACGCACTGTACAGAAAAGGCAAAGCAATCGAAATTCTCGTTTCCTATGATCCGGCATTTGCCATGATGGCAGAGTGGTTTAAACAGCTCTACGGCGAGAGCGAAGGCAAAGATAAAAAAGGTCTCTATCCGTCGAGCGCCATCTTCTCGACCGACCTGCACTCCATGGGACAGTTTATCCAGGACGGCGCACGCGTCATGTTCGAAACCGTTGTGGATATCAAAGAACCGAAGAAAGACTTCTTCATCAAAGCAGATCCTACAAACTTTGACGGATTAAACTTCCTCTCTGAGAAAAACATGAGCGAAGTCAACCGCAAAGCAATGCAGGGCACCATCCTTGCACACACCGAAGGCGGCGTTCCGAATCTCGTTTTGGAAATGCCGAAAATCGACGAGTTTGAACTCGGCTATCTGATTTACTTCTTTGAAAAAGCATGCGGTCTTTCGGGCTATGTCCTGGGCGTTAACCCGTTCAACCAGCCGGGCGTTGAGAGCTACAAAAAGAATATGTTCGCGCTCTTGAACAAACCGGGCTATGAAAAAGAAAAAGCAGCACTTGAGGCAAAACTCGGCGCAGAATAAGCAGATTCCCGGTGTCCCACCGGTTTCTAATTAAAAGTAATGGAGGACAAAACTATGATTAAACTGATTATCGGCAAAAAAGGCAGCGGAAAAACAAAGCTGCTGATCGACAAAGTCAATGCCGCAGTCAACACCACAAACGGCAATGTCGTTTGCATCGAAAAAAGCATGAAACTCACGTTTGAGCTTGATCATAAAGTTCGTCTGATCGACGCAGATGAATATGCAATTCAGGGTTATGACGCATTTTACGGCTTTGTTTCGGGTGTTCTCGCCGGTAACTATGATATCAAAGAGATTTTTGTCGACGGTATTTTGAGAATCGGCGCAAAAGACGGTGCAAAAGATTATGAAGGCTTTGGCGCACTGCTTGAAAAACTGTACAAACAAATTCCTGCTGATGTCACACTGACATTCACTGTGTCGGCTGATCAGACCGACCTGCCGGATTCCGTATTAAAATATTCGTAATCCAAACACTTGAATCAAAAAGCCCTCCCGGATGGAAGCCATCTTCTTTCGGGAGGGCTTTTCTTTTCGTAAAACGCTTTACCGTTTTAAAAAACTAAAAAAATCATGATTTTCCTCTGTCAATTTGAAATCAGATGTGGTATAATAGTCGGAAAAGGTGGTGAAACACAATGCAAATCTTAAAAAAACCGATTACAATCATCACCGGTCACTATGGCAGCGGCAAAACGAACGCTGCGGTCAATCTTGCACTGTCTGCGGCAGAATCGGGTCAAGCTGTGACAATTATTGATTTGGATATTGTAAATCCCTATTTTCGAACCGCTGATTTCGTGGAACCGCTCAAAGCACACGACATTCAAGTGATCGCACCGGTTTATGCCAATTCCAATTTGGATATTCCCGTGCTTCCGGCTTCAGTTGACGCTGCATTTTCGCAGTCAGACCGACAGGTCATTGTAGACGTCGGCGGCGATGATGCCGGTGCGATTGCACTCGGCAGATATGCAAAAAAAATTGAAGCACAGGGCTATGAGATGCTGTATGTAATCAATGCCCGCCGCTATCTGACAAAAAATCCGGCGGAAGCGGTCGAGCTGCTGCGCGAAATCGAACAGGCAGCAAGACTTTCTGCAACCGGTATTTTAAATAACACCAATCTGGGTGCGCAAACGACTGCACAAACCGTTTTAGACTCTCTGCCATTTGCACAGGCAGTCTGCGAACAAACCGGTTTGCCGCTTGTCGGCACCTGTACCACACAGACGGTATCCGGCCTCCCCTGTCCGTTTCCTGTCAAGCGGCTTGTCAAATCACCGTGGGAAATGAGCGGGGCAGACCATACTTCTTTATAAAACATTTCAGAAAGGCAGGATGAAACAACAACATGGAAAAGTTCAGCATTAACTATGAACGATGCAAAGGATGCGGACTGTGCGTTTCCGTATGTCCGAAAAAAATCCTTATGATCGACACCGCGCGGCTAAACCGCAAAGGATATAATCCGGTGGAAATCACCGACAGAGCGGCCTGCATTTCGTGCGCAATGTGTGCAACGATGTGCCCTGACTGCGTCATCACAATCGAAGACTAACAAAGGAGAGACAATCATGGCAGAAAAATATTTGATGAAAGGAAATGAAGCAATCGCAGAAGCGGCAATCCGCAACGGCTGCATTCATTTCTTCGGCTATCCGATCACTCCGCAGACGGAAGTCAGTGCATACATGTCAAAAGTCCTGCCGAAAATCGGCGGCACATTTTTGCAGGCAGAATCGGAAATCGCGGCAATTAACATGGTGCTGGGCGCAGCTTCGTGCGGCGTTCGTGCAATGACCTCCTCCTCTTCTCCGGGCATCAGCTTAAAAAGTGAGGGTGTGTCCTACATCGCAGGCTCTGATCTTCCGTGCGTCATCTTAAACGTTATGCGCGGCGGCCCGGGTCTTGGCGGCATTCAGCCTTCGCAGGCAGACTACTGGCAGGCAACCAAAGCACTCGGTCACGGCGACTTCCAGCTGCTCGTATTCGCACCGGCAACGGTTCAGGAAATCGTCAACCTGATCGGCACTGCATTTGATCTTGCAGAAAAGTACCGCATGCCGGCACTCATTTTGGCAGACGGTATGCTCGGCCAGATGATGGAACCGGTCGAATTCCCGGAAACGGTCTCTAAACCGGCAGAAAAACCGTATGCAACCACCGGCACACAGGGCAAACGCAAACCGAATATCACAAACTCTCTGTATTTAAAACCGGACGAGCTCGAACGCACCGTCCGCGAGCGTTTTGCACGCTACGACGTGATTAAACAAAACGAAGTCCGCTGCGAGGAATATCTCACCGACGACGCAGACATCATTCTGGTCGCTTACGGTGCAACAGCGCGTGTTGTCAGAAGTGCAGTCGAGGATGCAAGAGCTTGCGGCATCAAAGCAGGTCTTATTCGTCCGATCACACTCTGGCCGTTCCCGGAGGAAGCAATCCGCAAAGCAGCTGCACGCGTCGATCACATGATTACCGTCGAGATGAGCATGGGCCAGATGGTGGAAGATGTTCGCCTGTACGCAAACGGACAGTGCGATGTACATTTCTTTGGCCGTACCGGCGGTATTGTGCCGACACCGGCAGAAGTGCTTGAGCAGATCAAAAAATATGCAGGAGGTGCTGAGTAATGGCATCATTTCATAAAACAAACGGACTGACAGACGCAGTTTTCCACTACTGCCCGGGCTGTACGCACGGCATTGTGCACCGGCTGGTTGCAGAGTGTTTGGAAGAACTCGGCATTCTCGGAAAAACAGTCGGTATCGCACCGGTTGGCTGCGCAGTTATGGCATATGACTATTTTAACTGTGATATGATTGAAGCACCGCACGGACGTGCACCGGCTGTTGCAACCGGCGCAAAACGTGCAAATCCGGACAACATCGTATTCACCTATCAGGGTGACGGCGACTTGGCTGCGATCGGCACCGCAGAAACCGTTCATGCGGCAACCCGCGGCGAAAATATCACGATCATCTTTATCAATAACGCAATCTACGGCATGACCGGCGGTCAGATGGCACCGACCACTCTGCCTGGACAAGTCACACAGACCACTCCGTATGGCCGTGATGTTACTCGTGCAGGTTATCCGATCCGGATGTGTGAAATGCTCTCCACACTCGATGGCGTGGCTTATGCAGAGCGTGTCACTGTGACGGATGTTCCGAATGTCCGCAATGCGAAAAAAGCAATCAAAAAGGCGTTTACCGCACAGATTGAGAAAAAAGGCTTCTCGATTGTCGAAGTGCTCTCAAGCTGTCCGACCAACTGGGGACTCGAGCCGGTGGAAGCACTCAAATGGCTCAAAGAGAACATGATCCCGTACTATCCGCTCGGATGTTATAAAGACGCAACCGAAAAGGGGGTATTCTGATGAGCGTACATATGTTGATTGCCGGATTCGGCGGCCAGGGCGTTTTGTTCGCCGGCAAAATCATCGCTTACACCGGTATGATTGAAGAAAAACAAGTTTCGTGGCTTCCCTCTTACGGTCCGGAAATGCGCGGCGGTACTGCAAACTGCTCGGTTTGCATCGACGATAAACCGATCGGCTGCCCGATCGTTTTAAATCCGAAAACACTGATGGTTATGAACCGTCCGTCCTATGATAAATTCATCAATGAAGTTCAGCCGGGTGGTACCGTGGTTCTCGATTCCACATTGATCGAAGCGGACTCCACACGTGATGATATCACTGTGTGTGCAATTCCTGCAACGCAGATGGCAAATGACAACGGCCTGCATGGACTTGCAAACATCATCATGCTGGGTCAGACGCTCAAAGCAACGGGATTTTGCTCGATGGACGTGTTAAAAGAAGCGATGAAGCGGTGTATCCCAGCAAGAAAACAGCATTTGCTTGAGCCGAATCTGCGCGCATTGCAGATGGGCTATGATTATTAAGAGGAAAGAAGGACGATATATTCTATGAAAGTTCAGCTTTACAGCGGCGGATTGCACAGCGTCGGCCGTTCAGGGGTCGGACGTGCGATCAAACACCAAAAACGCGCGCTCACACTGAATCACATCGAATATACAACCGATCGAAACGATTCGTTCGATATCGCCCATATCAATACCATTTTCCCGAGTTCCTATTTCTGGGCGAAAAAATGCCGCAAAAACGGCAAAAAAGTGATTTATCATGCACATTCCACGCGTGAGGATTTTGAGCGGTCCTTTATGTTTTCCAATATGCTTGCGCCGCTGTTTCAAAAATGGATTGTGCGCTGCTATAATACAGCAGACGCGCTCATCACTCCTACGCCGTACTCCAAACGGCTGATCGAAGCATACGGTATCAAAAAGCCGATTTATGCGCTTTCTAACGGTATTGAGCTTGACTTTTTCTGCTACGATGAAGCACGTGCAAAAGAATTCCGCAAACAGTTCGGATTCTCCGAGGACGACAAAGTCATAATCTCCGTCGGATTATACATCGAACGCAAAGGCATTCTTGACTTCGTCGAGCTTGCAAAGCGGATGCCGGAATACAAGTTTGTCTGGTTTGGCTACACACCGCTTTATCAAGTGCCGCGCAAAGTGCGCAAAGCGGTCAAAACAAAGCTTCCAAACCTGTTTTTCCCGGGCTATGTAGAACCGGAGCATTTTCGAAATGCGTATTCGGGCGCTGATTTATTCCTGTTCCCGACCTACGAAGAAACAGAGGGAATTGTATTGCTCGAATCGCTTGCTTGCCGGCAAAACACGCTGATTCGTGACATCCCGATTTACGAATCATGGCTGACAGACGGTGTCAATGTGTATAAAGCAAAGACGCTCAACGAGTTTGAAGCGCGGATTCGTGGAATCTGTGAGCACACATTACCGTGTTTAAAGGATGCGGGATATGAACTGGTTTCTGATAAAGACTTGTCGCAGATTGGAAAGCAGCTGCTTAAAATCTACGAGTCGGTATTAAACGAACCGCAATCTTAAAACACATTCCATTTGGGTACCTTGTCAAAATGCGTTTGATATGGTACACTGTAATCACAATGAGATCTTTACCAAATAAAGGAGGTCGGTTTTCATGAAAGAAATGAAAGAAAACTACGAAATCTGCCATTGCAAAAAAGTGACGTATTTTGATGTAGAAAACGCACTGCACAACAACAAAACATTTACCGAAGTGGAAGAAGCATTTGCTGACGTTCAGCGGATCACCAAATGTTCAACCGGCTGCGGTGGCTGTCATGACGAGATTATGAAAACAATCTCCGAGATCATGAGTGCATAACACAAACCAAACCCTCCGACGGCGTTTTTGCTGTACGGAGGGTTCTTTTTTCGTCTGACTGCATCTGGTCTGATTCAGCAGCATAAAAAAGATCCTGTCAAACGACAGGATCTTTTTGTTTACTATTTGTTATCACTTATCTTGCTCTGCGGCGCATCCAGTATGTGAATCCACCTGCGCTGAGTCCTGCGGCAGCCAGCATCAGCATGACCAGAAGCAATGCGTTTTGATCACCGGTATCCGGCATATCTCCGCCGTCTTGCGTGCCGTCACCCGGTTTTTCCGGATCAACAGATGCATCTTTCACCGTATACGTCACTGCATCGGAGAAAGCGAGTACTTTGCCGGCATTATCATATGCAACTGCATAGATAGTCGCGGTTTCGCCCGGTTTTGTAGAAAGCTGAATCTCTTTTGAGCTCTCACCGCCGCCGACCAGTGTGTCAGACAGAATATCAGCAGAAACATCGCTTACAGTCAATGTTTTTCCCGTTTCACGGTCAAAGTCAACCGAAAGCTCTGTGATATCGATGTCATATTCCACTGTACCGGAACCATACGAATCAAGTTTCTCACGGTCGTAGTAGTTGAAGTCATCAAGCACCGGCGAATAGGAGTTTAAGTAAATCTTATCATTCGCCAGGTCAAAGTAGAGCATTTTCACATAACCGCTTCCGCCGCCCTCTGCGCTCTGATAGTCGGTGCAGATGCGGTATACCACACGATCTTCAACGCCGTCGTTGTTGTCGTCAAAACCTACGAAGTTCAGCGAAGAACCATGATAGTGACCGTTTAATACAGCGACAACATTCTGATTTTTACTGCACACTTCATTCATGACACGGTCACTGAAGTAGTCCGGCTCAGCATTTGCGTTGATGCCCGGATGCATGCAGATGAATGCCTTTTTGTCCGAATATTTCGCGAGCACCTCGTTCATCCATGCGATCTCAGCGTCTGAGGTATCCCAGGACATATAGAGGAACAAAAGCTCCTCACCGTCAACGGTTACAAAGTCGTAATGGCCTTTGTTGTTATCGTAGGTGCCGCCGTACCACGGATTGTTCTCATAGCGGGATGCACCGAAGTATTTCGTATACAGGTCGTACACTGCATTGCCGTGTGCAACGTCATGGTTGCCGCCCAGCACACCGTACGGAAGCGATGCATCCTCGAATTTCTGCAACTGATTGGATGCGTTGATAAACTGATATTCCTCATTGAATTCATCGACAATGTCGCCGGTATGAAGCACATACTCAATGCCGAGTGTGTCTTTATTGTTGACAATCCAATCGGTCATGATATCAAAATTTTGCATGTACTGCTCGGAATAATACTGTGTATCCGTAATCCATGCCAGTGCAAAGTCATACTGCTCCGGAATTGCGGTGCCGTCCCACTCATAGTCGTTTTTGACGGTATCCGCTGTTGCCTGTTCCTCGGTATACGGTGTATACTCTGTGCCGCGTGCCTGTGCAAGTACAGTGACTTTGCCGTTTTCAACATAATCATCCATTGCGAATACTGCGGTTGCTTTCTGGTTCTCATAAACGGTATCAAGCAGCTCCCACTCGCCTGTTTCCGTCCGTTTTGCGTAGAGGTTTACGTCTTTGCCGTCGTTTGATACTGCATCCACATCCACACGGAGTGTACCTGTTGCTGCACCATTTGTGCTGATTTCAAAGATCTGATACGGAATCTGTCCGTTCTGTGAAGAAGCAGTACCAAAGCCCTGTGCAGCCGATGCATTTGCCGTACTGTCGCCCACACCGGTGTAGACATTCATGTCGTCAAGCGGTGTTGCGCTATAAAGCAGTACTTTATCGGTGTTCTCCGGTCCATTCACCTGTGCGGAAGCCGGATATTTCGATGCTGAAACGGTGAGTTCCATGTCGAGTGCCGGTTTTTCTTCTGTCACAACCTGTTCCGGTGTATTATCGGTTGTAAAGGTCACGCTCTGACGCAGACCGGAAGTGCTCTCTACCGTCAGCGTATGTTCGCCGTCAGCAAGTGTTGTGGTATCAATCATACCCGATACTGCATCTGCGGCGCCTGCCGGCAGTGTGAACATCATGGTGACATACAGGTTATATCCTGCACTGTCGCCGACTTTGATTTCTGTTTCTTTGCTTAAATCAGCACCGGTTTCGCTGACAACCGAATCCGGACGAATGACTGTACCGTCTGTCATGGAAAGTGCCATATCACTGATATAGAAATCGTCGTTGTTTGCATCGGTGTTCCACTCCCACGGCGAACCATAGGTACCGGTGCGAAGCGTCAGTTCAATCGTTGCCGAACCATCCTCGTGATAAGTGAACAGCGATTCATCCACGAGAATTGACATCGAAGAATCCGTCGGCACTTCGCTCGATTTTGAGAAGTGACGAATGACCGTATTCCCTGTTGTCAATGCATTCTGAAAGTAGCTGTCCACACCGCGGTAAGAGAATGTGAAGAATGCGCCGTTTTCCATCGTATTGTTTAACGAAATCGGTGTACCGTCCACCTGTGCGGTCAATCCTGCGGACTCATCCGAAAAATCTTTTGCACTAAACGGTACGGTTCCGCTGAGTGTTTCACTTGTATCCAGATTAACGCGCAAGCCCTCCACGCCGTCATCCAGATGATTGACTGTCACGCGTTTGACCGGCGTCATCGTGGTGCGGTAATCGTTCTCGGCTTTGACATAAAAGTCTACATAATCCGCATTCAGAATTGCTGCCGACGGGATGTATGCATACCATTTGTTATAGATTGCGAAGCTTGTTGTACGTTCGCTTACATATGAATCCATTTCGGATGTTTTATAAAACAGCTCGATTGCACGAACCGGCATTGTATCGCTGCCTGCATACGAATATGGAATCCGTACAAATTCACCCTGTTCTACAGAAGTCACTTCTTCGAGCTGTTCAATCTTCGGCGAAGACTGATCATCGGGCGCATAGCAAAGCTGCTCTTCGCTGACAACGCCCATATTGGTTGTGGACCGTGAGCGATAAACAAGCATCTGCGGGCCTTCCGGATTGACTTTTAAATCGACGCTCTTATTGTCTTTTAAGTCGGAAGAACCGTCCCAGAAGTAGCTCGAAACGAGTGTTTTTGTGCCGTCTTCCTGTTTTTGATACAGTTCAAATCCACGGAAGGTATTGCCCAAACCATTTTGTGCGGTGAAGATATAAACCGGTACTTCATCAGACAGTCCGTACGCTGCACGGAAATCCTCTTCCGTCGGGAATGTTGTGTACTGATCGCCGATTTGTTCCGCGCGATAACACCAAAGTACTGCTGTGGAATGTGCTTTGATTACACAGTTTCCGCTCTCCATCGACGATGTCATCAGCGGAAGTTCAACCGTGCTGTTCTCTTTGACGCGATAATACAAAACGTATTCCTCGTTTAAGTTGATGTCGCGATCGGTGGTATTCGTGAGCTCCACGCACTCCATCAAATCATTCAGATTTCCGCTGGTACCGCCGAATTCTTCTTCACGTGCGGTATCATTCGGACGAATCTCTGTCATGTAAACGCCTTTGGGAACCTCTGTCGGTGCGGTAAATTCTTTTTGACCGTTGAGCTGGCGGAACGACACAACACCGGCGGTTGTCGGTTTTTTCGCCTGATATACAAGCATTTCACTGCCGAAATCCGGCACCGAAAGCTGCACAGACAAACCGTCTGCCGTTACCTCATCGGTTGCGTTTTGATTGTAACGATAATGCGAAACAACCTCACCGGATGCTGTTTTGATAGCAAAGCCGCGATCGTTTTCAGCAAATCCGTTCTGACCGCTCACTGTAAACACGCGAACGCCCTCAGGAACACGCATTGCTTCACGGAATTCCTCTTCCGTTGCATAGTGGTCAGTATCCTTGCGCTGGCTCCACAAAACTGCGGTTTCACCTGCCGGAATAACAACCTCGTCATTGCCGTCAACTGTCTGTACCGTGAGCTGTTTCATTGTATAATCGCTGCCCGACTTGTATTCGTACCACAAGCCAAACTCCTGATTAAATGAAATGTCCCGATCTGTTGTGTTTGTGACTTCCACAAACTCCATTTGATCGCTGCCATTTCCGTATACGCTTTCACGTTTGACGTCATTTTGATAGATTTCTGTGATCCACAAATTCTCTGTATTCGGCTGATCGTTTTGCACATTTGTCTGCGCCAAAACCGATCCTGCCGGCAGTACAAGCGACGATGCAGTAATTGCCGCCGCCATACATACAGAAAGAATCCGTTTTTTCGAATCCATATCCATTCCTCCGTTTTTATCTCATTTCTTTTCACCTTTGAACGGATTTATTATAACAAAACTGTTTTAACACTACATGCGGATTCCTGTAAAATGAACATCAAACGTATGTTAACGTCAAGCGTCAAATATAAAAAAGCATCAGCCAGGGCTGATGCTTTTTTCATGTCTATTTTTATTTTTCAGTGTGTTTCATCATCGTCATCATCCTGATCATCGTCGTCACTGTCGTCGTCATCGTCGTCATCGTCATCGTCGTCATCGTCGTCATCACTATCATCATCGTCACTATCGTCATCATCAGAATGAGAGGATTCCGTCAAAGAGGATTCTTCCATCTTAGAAGACTCCTCGATTTTAGATGATTCTTCCGGACTGGATGTTTCCGGCTGTTCTTCAGATGCAAACGACCAAACTTTATTTCCGCCAACAAAGAAGACAAGATCAGATGCATCTTCGATATCAAACTGCACTGCGTGTGTTAAAATCGCTTTGGTATCATCGGAAAACGATTGATCCGAAGAATCGACATCAAACCGCACTTCCCCACCGGATGAAAGCATCTGAAGCGAAATTGCACGTTCAATGAGCTCTTTTGCAATCTGCGTCTTATCTTTTCCCTTGTACTCATACCCCTCTAACAGCGTCTTGCCATCTTCGTTGACGCCCTCCACACGAAGCACATCACCATATCGATTGAGCTCCATCTGTACTTCCGGATTGATTTTCATATAAATAGAGCCATACGGCATCCACCAGTTCCACCACGATACTCCAATCACCAACAACAGACACGCTGCAACTGCCACAGCAATGCGCGCTGCACGAATATAAACGGTTGGCTGTGTACGTTCCCGAACCGGTATAATATCGTATACTGTCTGTCCTACTTCATAATGGCGATTGACCACTTTCAAAAAGCGTCCGTATTCATCCAATACAACCGCATACCCCATATGACATTCCATCACAAGATAGCTCATTTTGACGCCTCCTTTTTTCTGTGGACTTGGGAAAGATGTCCGCGGATAATTTCATACCCGTTTGTAAACGCAACCATCAATGCCACCAGATATTTTCGATGCCGCTCAAGCGTTTTTCGTTCCACGCCTGTTCCCGCACAGAGTGCCGTAATCGGAAGCCGCTTTGTTTGAAGCAATTCCTCAAGCAAAGCTGGATTCTCTTTCGCATACATGAGCACACGCGAACAGCTTTCAAGTGTCCGTGCCTGCTTCGGACAGTTTTCCGAAATATCCGAAAACGAAATTCCAAAATCCGAAAGCTGTGCAGAAAGCTCTGTAATTTCCTGACGGGTTGCCGTCACCAATTCGTAACGATCTGTCTGCTGATTCGGATCCGCAAGCGTGTCCCCGATTGTACCTGCTGATTCATCGTTTGTCGGCTGATCGATTGAAAGCTTATTTTGATGACGCTGTTCTTTGCGCACATAGTCAATCAGACGGCGTTTGATCACAAGGGAAGCGTATTTGAAAAATGCGCCTTTGAATTTTTCATAGTGCACAATCGCTTCATAAAACGCCGTCATAGCAACACTGAGTTCGTCATCTTCATCTGTCACACGTTTTCCTTTTAAAAAACGGGATGTTTCCGAACGAATAAACGGCAGGTACGATCGAATCAAACGATCTGCTGCCTGTGTACTTTTCTGCGCACACAGTACCTGCGTGACAACATCTGGTTCGTCATGCATATAAGATCCCTCCACAATAGATAGTATTCGGACGCACTGCCGCAAAAACGGGGTCACGCATTCTCTTTTTGCGCAGGTAACGGCCGACACGCGCGCATCAGCTTTTTCATGGAAAACAAATATACAACAATCGTGACTGCCGGTCCCAAAATATCAGAGATCGTTTCCGCAAAAAAGACATAACGCACTTCAAAAAACATTGGAATCAAAAATACCGCTAAAAAATAGACAAGCTTCCGCCAAAATGAAAGCGGCAGCGAAAACTGCACTTTTCCGATTGCTGTGAATCCATCCACCAGCTCGTACTGCACACCGAGCGGAACAATGGCCAGCGTACACACACGAATTGCCCAAGCTGTCTGATCAATGAGTGCCGCATCCTGTGTAAACAAGCGGATAAACAGCGGACTTATGGTCCAAGCAATCACAAACATAATCGCCGTAAACACCACGCACAGCAGCACAATATATTTCTGCGCGCCCATCACACGGTCAGGTCTGCGCGCGCCGTAGTTATATCCGAGAATCGTCTGTGTACCGCCGGTAATACCGCTCAACGGCATCGTGATCACCAGCATAAAGCTCTGCACAATCGTTGCACATGTAATGAGCGTATCACCCTGTGCCGCGCCGCCGTAATGCTGCAAGACTGCATTCATTGCAATAATCATAACATTATCAATCGCAATAATCAAAAACGGCGTAAATCCAAGCAAAAGCACTCTGCCAATCACGCGCAGATCGTATCCTCCAAACGTAATCCGCACCGGAACATATTTGCCAAATAAAAACCGCAGGACAAATATACAGCTTGCAAGCTGTGACAAAACGGTCGCAAGCGCTGCACCGGCCACGCCCATATGGAACACAAAAATAAACAGCGGATCAAGCAAAATGTTTAAAACTGCACCGATCACAACCGATTTCATTCCGGTATTTGCATAGCCCTGTGCAATAATAAACTGATTGAGTCCCGTTGCCATCAACGCAAACACGGTACCGCACATATAGACAAGAAAATAGGTTTTCGCATACGGAAGTGTTGCTTCGGAGGCGCCGAACAGTTGAAGCATCGGTGTTGTAAGCGGCATAATAACCGCCATCATCAATCCGGAAAATACCAAAAGCATCAAAAAGCAATTCGCCAATATTTTTCGTGCGGCTTCGATGTTTTTTTCGCCCATTCGAATGCTCATCAGCGGAGAACCGCCGATTCCGATCCAAAACGCCACCGAACCGACCATTGTCACAATCGGGCCGCACACGCCCACACCTGCAAGCGCAAGATCACCGATCTGCGGAATGTTGCCGATATAAATACGGTCGACAATGCTGTAGAGCACACTGACAAACTGTGCAAGCATACTCGGAATCGCAATTCGCCACACAAGCTGTTTTATGCTGTCATTCTCAAGATCATTTTCCCTTTTCACCAATATGTCCTCCTTTTTTCTTCACCGCCTTTAATCCTACTCGGTTTTCGCCGGATTGTCAATTCTTCAAATAAAAAAGCAGATCGTACGGTGCTTTTTGCCCATACAATCTGCCTTTTATGAAGATCAAGCGATCTTATTCCTCGTCCGGGTTCTCCCAGTTGTGCCAAACTTCCTGCACGTCGTCGTTATCTTCGAGTGCTTCAAGCAGACGATTCATTTTCACGCGAACATCCGGATCGTCGATCGATGTATACGTAGACGGAACCTGCTCCACCTGTGCCGATGCAAAGGTGTATCCCATTCCTTCGAGTGCATCACGCACTTCGGAGAAAGATGCCGGATCAGTTACAACCTCAACTGCATCTTCCGAGAACGTAAAGTCGTCCGCACCTGCGGTCATGACGTCGTCCATCACTTTTTCTTCATCAAGGCCGTCGTTTTCAATAACGATCATACCTTTCTGGCTGAACATAAACGACACACAGCCCGGCTGGCCCATATTGCCGCCGAATTTGTCAAAGTAGTGACGCACATCGCCTGCGGTACGGTTACGGTTATCCGTCAGTGTTTCAACAATGACTGCAATGCCGTTCGGGCCGTATCCCTCATACGTCACAGACTCGTAGTTGTTTTTCTCGCCGTCGCCTGCTGCTTTTTTAATGACACGCTCGATGTTGTCGTTCGGCACGTTGTTCTGTTTTGCTTTCTGAATCAAATCGCGCAGTTTTGCGTTTGCAGCCGGATCCGGGCCGCCGTCTTTTACACAAACGGCAATTTCTCTGCCGATTTTTGTAAATACTTTTGCACGTGCAGCGTCATTTGCGCCTTTTTTACGTTTAATTGTACTCCACTTCGAATGTCCGGACATATCCTCTCAAACCTTTCTTTATTGTTTCCATTCCCTTTAAAAAAGGAAAATTTATCTACTGATATCGTGTGCACCATGTACACATACTAATTGCGAAAGAGGTGATAACCATGAAAAAACAGCAATCTTATGACTGCACCAATGAAATCAATATGCAATCCAATTCCGATTCTTCCGCTTATACACGCAAATCCGCAAAAAACAGCACCAAAAAACAAGCGCAGATGAAACAGCGTCAATCGTCGATGCAGAACAAAATGAATACCCCGTCCGTACACGACTGATCACTGTTTTCCTGCAAACGCTTCCGGAAATATTCCGGAAGCGTTTTTTTATTTTCCGGTTGCGAATCCTTCGCCCACGATCTCTGACGCACTTGTCATAATGATAAACGCATTGGGATCGGTCTGCTGAACGATTTTTCGCAGTTTATAATATTCTGTTTGCTTCACAGCCACCATAATGGTTGGGCGTTCTTCATTGGTGTAAGAACCATACGACCGCAGCACGGTTGCACCGCGGTTCATCTCCGAATGAATCCGGTGGCAAAGTTCTTCATGCTTTTGCGATACAATATACAGCGCTTTGCACTTATTGAATCCATACAGCACGGTATCGAGCGCCGTCGCGGAGATAAACAGGCAGACAAGCGAATACAGCGCCGGTTCCAGGCTGCCGAATGCCACTGCCGATGTTGCCACAATCACCATATCGGTCGAAAACGTGACCTGACCGAGCTTTAAGTGCGGGAAACGGCGTTGGATCAGCTTATTGATGATGTCCATACCGCCTGTAGAACCGCCGCGCGACATGACAATGCCGACACCGCAGCCCATCAGCACACCGCCGAAGATGCAGGCAATCATTTTGTCATTCGTATACACCGGTACATTGACCAAAACAAAGTCAATCGAAATCGAATAGGCCAAAATCGAAATGATCGAACGCAGCATATAATGCCAGCCGATTTTCCAAACACCCAGAATAACGATCGGAACGTTGATGATAATGGTCATTGTACCAATCGGGATTCCGGTCAAGAAGTTGATGATCGTGGAAATACCGGTGACACCGCCCGGTGCAAAATGGTTTGGTGCAGAAAACATATGTGTACTCAGCGCAAACAAAAACGAGCCGAAAATCGTGCAGATAATATCAATCGTCCACCGAACCGCCGGTTTTTGATTGGTCGAAAACAATCGTTTAATTCCCAATGGTTTTCTCCTTTCTATGCGCAGCAAGCCGCATTGTAAATTGCCTCATAGAGCGTATGCAGCCGCTCCATTCTGCCGTTTAAATACAAATAGCCAAACAAGGCCTCCAGCCCTGTTGCGCGCCGGTACTGTACGGCATCGGCATTTTTGGGAACCTGGCTGCCATGCGCGTTGCGTCCGCGTTTGTACACAGCCGTTTCCTCTTCATCGAGCATCGGCAAAATCACATCGACTGCCTCCGACTGTGCAGCTGCACAGACAAGCGACACCGTTTCCTTGTGAAATTTCGCAACCGGCATGTTGCCGCGGGAAACGATATGCTCACGCGTCAAAAGCTCATAAATGCCGTCGCCGATATAGGCAAGCCCTAACGGACTCATCATTCTGATTGCATCGGATGATAACTGTTCCATTCACTCATCCTTTCTTGTTATTTGACAAAGTCAAATTGGAATCCAAAGATATCGACCGTATCGCCTTCTTCGATTCCCTTCGCTTCCAGTGCATCAATAATGCCGCTTTGGCGCAGTGTGCGCTGGAAATACTGCAGCGATTCATAATCGTCCATATTGACGGTCATAAGCACCGGCTCCAGGAAATCGGCATCCACATAATACACGCCGTTTTCCACCTCGATCGTAAACGAACGGGAAACCGTATCGCGCTGCAACCGTTCTTCGTCTGTGAGCGGCTGTGCTTCATACTGTTTGATCGGCGGCAATGTGTCAAGCGTCTGTGCAACCGCACCGATCAGTTCACGCGTGCCCTGATTGGTTGCCGCGGAAATTTCAAAGAAGCGGTAGCCCTGCTCCTCTACAAACGTGCGGAATGACGCGATCTGCTCCGGTGTCGCCATGTCACACTTATTTCCTGCGACAATCTGCTGACGGCCGGCAAGCTCCTCGCTGAAGTTTGCAAGTTCACGATTGATGATTTTAAAATCCTCTTTCGGGTCACGGCCTTCGATTCCCGAAACGTCTACGACATGAACAATCAGGCGGCAGCGTTCGACATGGCGCAGAAAGTCATGGCCCAAGCCAACGCCGTCCGCGGCACCTTCGATGAGACCCGGAATATCCGCCATGACAAAGTTTTTGCCGGCTTCCAGCTGTACGACACCGAGCACCGGTGTAAGCGTTGTAAAGTGATAGTTTGCAATCGTCGGTTTTGCCGCGCTGACGACGGAAATGAGCGTCGATTTACCCACATTCGGGAATCCGACAAGTCCAACGTCTGCAAGCAGTTTTAATTCAAGCGACAGCTCGAATGCATCGCCCGGCTTACCCGGTTTTGCAAAGCGCGGGATCTGACGTGTCGAAGTTGCAAAGTGCCAGTTTCCAGCGCCGCCTTTTCCGCCTTTTGCAATAACGACAGGCTCGTCCGACGAAAGATCCGCCAAAATACGACCGGTTTCCGCCTCACGCACGAGTGTGCCGCGCGGCACTTTTACCAAAAGATCCGCACCGGCTTTTCCGGAACAACGCTTTGCGCCGCCATTTTGGCCGTTTTCGGCAATATATTTGCGTTTATAGCGAAAATCGACAAGCGTCGACATGTTGTTGTCCACAACAAAAATGACGTCGCCGCCTTTTCCGCCGTCACCGCCATCCGGTCCGCCTGCTGCGACATATTTTTCTCTGCGAAAGCTCACAGCACCGTTGCCGCCGTTGCCGGCACGAACCGTTATTTTTGCACGATCAATAAACATAGCATTTCCTTTCTGATGCGTTTCTTTCTGATATCTATAAACTACAAACATCCGATTTTATTATACCGGATTTTCCTTTTCTTATCAATCGGAGTTTCCACAAAAAAAGCGTGCCGGTCGGCACGCCTTTTTGTGAAATCTTCAATTACTGTGCAGGGTAAACGCTGACCTTTTTGCGGTCACGTCCCATACGCTCGTATCTGACAACGCCGTCGATTTTTGCAAACAGTGTATCGTCAGAACCACGGCCGACGTTCTCACCCGGATGGATGTGTGTGCCGCGCTGTTTATACAGGATGTTGCCTGCCAACACAAACTGGCCGTCAGCACGTTTTGCGCCAAGACGTTTCGACTCGGAATCACGGCCGTTCTTTGTGGAACCTACACCTTTTTTGTGTGCGAAAAACTGCATATTCAGTTTTAACATGATCTACACCTCCGTATCGGTCAATCGTAAATTTTCAGGATAGTCCTGTTTCAAAAGCTCCAGATGAAGCCGCAGTGCTTTTAAAAACTGCTCTGCCTCCACCGGAAGATCGTCAGGAAGGTCAATACGTACTTCGTTTTCAAAGGCGCCGACCGAAGCCGGAATCTTTAAAATCTCCGTAATACCGTTTGCAACTAACTCCACAGCGGAAGTCACCGAAGCGCAAACGACATCATGTCCATATGCGGCATAGCCAGCGTGTCCGCGTACCGAAACGCCCGAAAACCGCTCTCCCTGTAAAAAAAATTCTGCCGTAATCATTGGATTACGCGTTGATTGCTTCGATTCTTACTTTTGTGTAGGGCTGTCTGTGGCCGAGTTTGCGCGCAGAACCCTTTTTCGGTTTGTAAGTGAAGACTGTGATTTTTTTGTCTTTGCCATTTTTGACAACGGTTGCTTTAACAACTGCGCCGTCAACATACGGAGCACCGACTTTCATTCCTTCGTCGCCGGAAACTGCGATGACTTTGTCGAATTCAACAGTGTCGTTTTCATTGACGTTGAGTTTCTCAACAAAGATCTGGTCACCTGCGCTGACACGGTACTGTTTTCCACCAGTTTCAATAATTGCGTACATTTCTAAGAAGGCACCTGCCTTTTCTATAATCTCGCTGTGTTCGGGGCAAAGCGTACTGCTTTGACTTAAAAGCCCTATACATGCGGCCTTATTATTTTATCATGTCAAGTGGTGCTTGTCAAATGTTTTTTACGCGTTTTGATACGCTTTTTTTAAAATTTCATACGCGCGGTCGCTCTGTGCACTGCGCACGACAAGCGAAATATCCACTTCCGACGTCGTGATGAGCAAAATGTCGATATCCGCTTCGCTTAAAAGCGCAAACGCCTCTGCTGCAACGCCGACTTTGCTCGGCATTTCCTCGCCGTAAAGCGCAATTTTCACATTGCCGGTCGACACCATCGGCCGCATTTTTGCCGACAGTGACGATGCCACTTTCAGCACGGTCGGCACCATTTCGTCTGCCACCGTAAACGAAATCGTATTCTTTTCGCCCTTAGGCGCCGTCTGCGAGATCATATCCACATTGACACCCGCCTTTGCCACTCCGCAAAACAGTTCGCTTAAAAAGCGGCTGTTGGCAGGTGCATTGTCAAACGACAGCACCGCGACATTTTCCGTAAAATACACTTCATGGATGACTTTCATGGATAAAACCTCCTTTTATTATAAACGGTTTATTGGTATGGCGTCAAAAACGATTCGTCAATTACCGAAGAAACCGTTTCATTGATATAATCGATATCAAACCGGCTGATATGCTGATGAATGCCGTGTTTTGCTGCGAGCTCGTCGGTATATTCGTCGAGCGGATACACACGCACATCCGATTTGCCGTAGCCGTAATGTGTGACAAGCGGGATAAACCGCGCTTCTTTAATCGAAATGGTATTGTTCTCGTATTCTTTTTCCACTGTAACATCAAGCGCGCCGCCAATCATGGTCGGTCCCATCTCCTGCGTGGAAATGAAGTTGCCGAGCGAATAGACAACAAGCGCTTTTCCGCTGCCGTCCGTACGCTCCACCCATTCCACCGGCTGAATCACGTGCGGATGATGTCCAAGAATAATGTCTGCACCCCAATCGGCAAGCTTTTGTGCAAACGAACGCTGAAAATCTGTTGGCTTAAATGTATATTCAACGCCCCAATGTACATTGACTACTACAACATCAAATTTTTCGCGTGCTTCTTCGATTCTTGCTTTCACTTTCTCCTCAGCCTGCGGCTGCAGCAGAATAAGCTCGGTATCTTTTGGCAGCGACAATCCGTTTGTAAGTTCCGTCATACCGATAAAGCCGAAGGTGATACCGTTTTTCTCGATGGAACGAATTCGGCTGTAATCCTCTTCATTTAAGTAAGCGCCGGTCGTCTCCACAGAGTCAATGCTGTTCCAGAGTTCAAGTGTCGACTGCAAGCCGCTTGCACGCTGATCAAGTGAATGGTTGTTCGCAAGGTTTACAAGATCGAATCCCATGTCTGCCAGACAATATGCAAGCTCCTGCGGCGAGTTGAACAGCGGATAACCGGACGGCTCGCGGTCTTTTGCCATCATCGTTTCCTGATTGATCGAAGCGATATCTGCAAGATTTACGAGATTTTTGACCGGTTCATATGCATACGAAAAATCATATCCGCCGTCTGTTGCACGTGCTTTCGCCTGTCTAAAAATCGAAACGTGAATCAAATCGTCGCCAAATCCAATCAGACGTGCAGACGTCGGTTCCGGAATCGGTTCGGACGACTCCTCGGACGATACGGAGGACTCCGTATCCACCGGACCTGCCGGAACTGTGTCCCTCTTAAGCAATGTCATCGCACCAAACACTGCACCGGCTACCAATAACAGCACCAGCACAACAATCAGCACAATCCCCGCCGGTTTCAAGCGTCTTTTTTTGCCGTGTTTTAATTTCATGCGTTTGCCTCCTCATCGCTGGTCGAGCGGAGCAAGTCCTGCATGGTGTAAAGGCCCGGTTTGCAGCCTGCCAAAAACGACGCCGCATTAACAGCACCCACTGCGAACACCTCTTTGGATGTTGCCGTATGTTTTAACGAAATCTGCTCATCGCGTCCTGCGAACAAAATCTCATGTTCGCCGACAATCGTACCGCCGCGAACCGCATGCATACCGATTTCGTTTACCGGCCGTTTTTCGCGGCGGGCATGACGGTCATAGACAAGCTCATACGGGGTGTTCAGCGCTTCGTTGATCGACTCCGCGAGCATGATTGCGGTTCCGGACGGTGCGTCTACCTTTTGATTGTGGTGCTTTTCGATGATCTCGATATCAAACTGTCCGCCAAGTACACGTGCTGCCTGTTTTGCAAGCGACTGCAAAAGGTTAACACCCAGCGACATATTAAAGGTAAAGAACACTGCCACATCATTGGAAGCCGCTTTGATTGCTGCTGTCTGCTCTGCACTATAACCGGTGGTTGCCGCAACAAGCGGTGTATGTGTCCGCTTCGCATACGCGAGCAGCGAATCAAGCAGTGCCGGATTCGAAAAATCGATGATTACATCGGCTGTTTCCGTCACCTCATCAATCGAAGCATAGATCGGGAATTCGGTTCCCGCTGTATTCAAATCGACGCCTGCGACAATCTCCATATCATCCCGCTGTGATACACAGCTGCGGATGACATGACCCATTTTTCCGTTGGCGCCGCACAATAAAATTCGTGTCATTTTTCGTCATTCCTTTCTTTTTCGTTCGTTTGCGACCAGTATAACACAAAACTGCACACAGTTCAAACAAAACGTCCGACTGTGTGCAGTTTTTTCGCAATTTATTCCGTTATGCGAGCAGTCCTGCCTGTTTCATCGATTCACGGAGCACACCGATTTGTGCGTCATCCATCGAAACGAGCGGCAGACGGCATTCACCCACATCAAAGCCCATCAGATTCATCGCCGCTTTGACCGGGATCGGGTTTACATCCATAAACAGATGATTGATGAGGTCGAGAAGCTTAAGCTGAAGCGCCGCCGACTCCTGCACCTTTCCTTCAAAGAACAGCGCGCAGATATCGTGCGTTTCTTTCGGCATCACGTTCGAAAGTACAGAAATGACGCCTTTTGCGCCAAGCGACAGAAGCGGAACGATCTGGTCGTCGTTGCCCGAGTAAAGATCGAGGTCATCGCCGCACAGCGCTTTGATTTGTGCGACCTGCGAAATGTTGCCGCTCGCCTCTTTTGCCGCAACAATGTTCGGATGTTTTGCAAGCTGTGCATACGTTTCCGGTTTGATGTTCACACCGGTACGGCTCGGCACATTATAAAGGATGATCGGCAGATCGGTTGCATCGGCAATCGCATTAAAATGCGCGATCAGACCTTTTTGCGACGTCTTATTATAGTACGGTGTGACATGCAACAGCGCATCTGCACCAAGCTGTTTTGCCTCTTTGGAAAGCTGAACGGCATAAGCAGTATCGTTGCTGCCCGCACCGGCAATTACCGGCACACGTCCTGCTGTGTGTTTGACAGCAAATTCGATGCAGTCAATATGTTCCTGATCGGTCATGCACGCCGATTCGCCGGTCGTTCCGCAGATGACAATGGCGTCGGTATGGTTTTCGATCTGCCAGTCAATCAGCTGCCCGAGTTTTTCATAGTGAATCGATCCGTCCGGATACATTGGCGTGACGATCGCAACACCTGCGCCGGAGAAAATCTCTTTTTTCACTGCAAGTTCCCTCTTTTCTTTTGCGTATCGTATTCTCTCTATTTTATGCGATTCCTGCGCGGAGGTTTCCGATTAATCGAGATATCCTTTTGCAGCCAAAAGCTCTGCCATCAGCACTGCGCCGCCTGCTGCGCCGCGGACGGTGTTGTGCGACAGGCACACAAATTTATAGTCATACTGACTGTCCTCACGCAGACGTCCGATATGAACTGCCATACCGTTTTCAGTATCGCGGTCAAGCTTTGTCTGCGGACGGTTGTCTTCCTCGTAATAATGTAAGAACTGTTTCGGTGCGCTCGGCAGGGAGAGCTCCTGCGGTGCGCCCGAGAAAGCTGCCCATTTCTCTTTGATCTGCTCGATGGTCGGTTTGTTTTTAAAGCGGACAAAGACTGCTGCCATATGGCCGTCGCTCACCGGAACACGCAGGCACTGGGTGGTGATTGCCGGAGACGATGCACACACGATCTCACCGTTTTCAACCTTACCCCAGATTTTGAGCGGCTCTTTTTCGCTCTTTTCTTCCTCGCCGCCGATGTACGGAATGACGTTGTCGACGATCTCCGGGAATGTTTCAAACGTTTTGCCCGCACCGGAAATTGCCTGATAGGTGCAAGCGAGCGCTTCGGTTACTTCAAAGTCTTTCATGAGCGGATGAAGTGCCGGCACATAGCTCTGCAGCGAGCAGTTGGATTTGACGGCAACAAATCCGCGTTTTGTGCCCAGACGTTTGCGCTGTGCAGCGATAACCTCAGCGTGATCGTCGTTGATCTCCGGAATAATCATCGGGACATCCGGTGTAAAGCGGTTTGCAGAGTTATTCGAAATGACCGGGCACTCTGCTTTTGCATATGCTTCCTCAAGTGCTTTGATCTCGTCTTTTTTCATATCGACAGCGCAGAACACAAAGTCAACGCTCGACGCAATCGTTTCAATATCAGCAGTTGCATCCAAAACGACCATGTCTTCCATAAATGCCGGCATCGGCTGTTTCATTGCCCAGCGTGCACCGACTGCCTCTTTATATGTTTTGCCTGCACTGCGGGAAGATGCCGCAAGCACCTTGACATGAAACCACGGATGCTCCGCGAGTAAAATAGCAAAGCGCTGACCTACCATGCCGGTTGCACCGATAATTCCTACGTTAAACTGTTTCATTAAAAACAACCTCCTCAAATTTGATTTTCGGAAAAATCTCTCCGGATAACAAAAAAACCGGTTGAAAACCGGCCTGTCGTATACTATAATAGAAAACGTGTTGACTATCTGTTTTCGATTACAAAAAATAGCCGATAGCTCTCCACCATATGTATGATGACAATCCGGACATTATTCACGTCCGGATCAGGCTGCCGCTGCCGGCGGCGCACCTTCGGCGAATTTCCCTTTCACTGCGCCGTCAAACGGCTTGGCAGCCTGTGCACAGATACTGATGAAATCCGCGGCCTCTATCCGATTCATTTTTTCGTTTGTGTCTGCTTTATCATACCACTCAGCATGCAAATTGTCAACCAATGAAATCCATGAAAGAGCCGTTTCTTTTTCAGGATTTTCTGTTCAATAAATACATGTGTATTTTATATACGTACACTTTTTCGGAAAGGAATCCTTTATGAAAACAAGTGATTTTGCATACGATCTTCCGCAGGAACTGATTGCGCAGACACCGCTTACGCCGCGCGACAGCTCCCGGCTGATGGTCTTAAACCGCAAAACGGGAGAAATCCTCCATCGTCATTTTTACGATCTGCCCGACTTTTTAAAGCCGGGCGATCTGCTTGTCATCAATAATTCCCGCGTCATTCCGGCACGTCTGTACGGCAAACGCACCGATACCGGCGGCGATGTGGAGCTTTTACTGTTGTCGCAGAAAGAAGCAGGTGTTTGGGAAACGCTTGTAAAACCAGGCAAGCGTGCGCGTGAAGGCGCTGTCATCTCGTTTGGTGACGGTCTGCTGACCGGCACGATTACGAAAGTACAGGACGACGGCAACCGGCTCATTTCGTTTGACTGCAAGGAAAACATCTTCGCCGTACTCGACCAAATCGGCCAGATGCCGCTGCCGCCGTATATCACGGCAAAACTTAACGACAAAGAGCGTTATCAGACCGTCTACAGCAAAGATTTAGGCTCGGCTGCGGCACCAACGGCAGGACTTCACTTTACACCGGAGCTTTTGCAGAAAGTCAAAGACAAAGGCGTAAACATCGCACAGGTGACGCTTCACGTCGGACTTGGCACATTCCGTCCGGTCAAAGTGGACGACGTAACAAACCACAAAATGCATACCGAATGGTATCATATCCCGCAAGAAGCGGCCGATCTGATCGCACAGACGAAGAAAAACGGCGGCCGCGTGATCTGTGTCGGCACGACAAGCTGCCGCACCGTTGAAAGTGCCGCTCAGCGCGGCCAATTCGGCGAGTCAAGCGGCGACACCGATATTTTCATCTATCCGGGCTACACTTTCAAAACGATGGACGGACTGATTACGAACTTCCATCTGCCAGAAAGTACACTCATTATGCTTGTTTCCGCGTTCTGCGGCTATGAACATACGATGCACGCATACGAAGTGGCGGTCAAAGAACGCTATCGTTTCTTCAGCTTCGGTGATGCGATGCTGATTCTCGAATAACGAAAGGAGATTTTCATGTACGAACTGCTCAAAACAGAAGGAACAGCTCGACGTGCCCAGTTTCATACCGTTCACGGCACGGTTCAGACACCGGCATTCATGAACGTGGGTACTTCCGCTGCCATCAAAGGCGGTATTTCTTCCTATGACCTTGTCGATTTAAAATGTCAGGTGGAGCTGTGCAATACATATCATCTGCACGTTCGTCCGGGCGATGAACTGATTTACCGCCGCGGCGGTCTGCACCGCTTTATGGGATGGGAACGCCCGATTTTAACCGACAGCGGCGGATTTCAGGTCTTTTCGCTCGCAAAGCTTCGTAAAATTAAAGAGGAAGGTGTCACATTCCACTCCCATGTGGACGGCAGAAAAATTTTCATGTCGCCGGAAGTCAGCATGCAGATTCAGTCGCACTTAGGCTCGACGATTGCAATGGCATTTGACGAATGCGTCGAAAATCCGGCGCCTTATGCGTATTCCAAAGCAAGCTGTGAGCGCACAACCCGTTGGCTTGCTCGCTGCAAAGCAGAGATGGATCGCTTAAACAGCCTGCCGGAAACGATCAACCCGCATCAGATGCTGTTCGGCATCAATCAGGGCTGTACATTTGACGACCTGCGTATTGAACACATGAAAGCAATCCGTGAACTCGACCTCGACGGCTATGCAATCGGCGGACTTGCCGTAGGCGAACCGAAAGAGGAAATGTATCACATCATTGAAGTGGTGGAACCCTATATGCCGAAGGACAAAATCCGGTATCTGATGGGTGTCGGCACGCCGGGCAATATTATCGAAGCGGTCGCACGCGGTGTTGACCTGTTCGACTGTGTCATGCCGAGCCGAAACGCTCGCCACGGTCATTTAAACACCTGGCAGGGGATCATTAACCTGAATAACGCAAAATACGCCGAGGATGACCGTCCGATCGACGAAACATGTGACTGTCCGACCTGCCGCCATCATTCCCGCGCATACATCCGTCATCTGCTCAAAGCAAACGAAATGCTCGGCATGCGTCTGGCTGTCATGCACAACCTGTACTTCTACAACACATTGATGGAGCGCATTCGCGAGGCGCTTGACGAAGGTCGTTTTGCACAGTTCCGTGCACAGTATGCAGATCTTCTGGACACCCGCATTTAACATACGGAAAGGACGATCTTACATGGGGATTTTTGAACTGATTTTAATCGGTATTGGTCTTTCAATGGACGCCTGTGCCGTATCCATGACGAACGGCATGTGCTACAAGCCAAAATGGTGCACAACGTTTCTGATTGCGTTTGCGTTCGGTCTGTTTCAGGGTCTGATGCCGCTGATTGGTTATCTGACCGGTTCGCTGTTTTACGCACAGATTGCCGCATTTGATCACTGGATCGCACTGATTCTGCTCTGCTTCATCGGCGGCAAAATGATCGTTGACGGATTCAAGGGCGAAGAAGCCTGTTCTGTAAAGCCGTTTGGTATGTGGATGCTGTTTATGCAGGCGATTGCCACAAGCATTGATGCACTGGCAGTCGGTATCAGCTTTGCTGCTTCCGGTGCAGACATCCTGCTTGCGATTTCGCTGATTGCCGTTTCCACATTCCTGTTAAGCACAATCGCCGTACGCGTAGGCGAATGGATCGGTGACAAGTTAAATACAAAAGCTCAGCTTCTTGGCGGTGTGATTCTTGTCTTTATCGGCATCAAAATTTTTGTCGAACATATGTGGCTTTCGTAAAAAACATAAAAAACGAACGATTTATCGCATAAAAGCGTAAAAGTACTTGACTTTTTTTAAAAAGCGTTTTATGCTGAATAAAAATCAACACGCTTTGATGGACAGCGTCGCGATTGCGGCGCTGTTTTTTTCTAACGTTTTTTAGAAAGCAGGAATGTCATATGAAAGAGAAAACCATTTTGATTGTCGGTCTTGGATTGATCGGCGGATCGATCGCAAAAGCATTATCGGCATTTACACCACACCATGTACTTGGAATGGACCGCAATCCGGAAGTGCTCGACCAAGCACTTGCATGCGGTGCGATTGAGCGAATCGGCTACGCGGAAGATTTGCCGTCTATCGACATCTTATGGCTTTGCCTCTATCCAAATGATGCAGTTGAATTTGTCCGTAAA
This sequence comes from Merdimmobilis hominis, assembly GCF_016901855.1. GTDB lineage: Bacteria > Bacillota > Clostridia > Oscillospirales > Ruminococcaceae > Paludihabitans. The sequence goes on from NZ_JACJKY010000009.1 coordinate 68,326, forward strand.
TACGGCGCGCACGTTTCTCCTGACTGCATCGTAACGGATGCCTGCGGCATCAAAAACGCTGTCTGCCCGCAGATGGTCGCACTTTCAAAAACACTTCACTTTCATTTTGTCGGCGGTCATCCGATGGCAGGAAAAGAACGCAACGGCTTTGATGTCAGCGAAGCGACGCTGTTCCGTCAGGCAAGTTATCTGCTTGTGCCTTGTGAAGCGCCGCAATGGGCTGCTGATACAATGGCCGAGCTTGCAAAACAGATCGGATTTGCACAAGTTGTTTGGACAACACCTGAGCACCATGATGAAATGATTGCATATACGTCGCAGCTTCCTCACGCACTCGCCTGTGCATACGTGTTAAGCCCTCGCTGTCCCATGCACAAAGGATATTCCGCAGGCAGCTATCGGGATGTTTCGCGCGTTGCACGAATCAATGAAACGCTGTGGACAGAGTTGTTTTTAGAAAACCGTGAAGCACTCTCCAATGAAATCGGGACACTGATTGAAAACCTCACGCATATCCAATCCGCACTCGACAAACAAGACACCCAAAAACTAAACGCACTGCTTAAACAAGGCCGTGAAGTCAAAGAATCGTTGGGTGAATAACATTCGGTTTAAAATATATGAAAACAAAAAAGAACCCGACAGGCAAATTGCCTGTCGGGTTCTTCCCCTAATGAAAGGAAACAAGGAAAGAATAACAATTATCTCATTGCACGTTTACGAATGATGAAGATTGCTCCTGCTGCAAGAACCAACGCCATCGGTACTGCATACGGAATCGAGTCATCTGTATCCGGATTCTCTTTATCCGGTGTAGTTGCCGGTGTCTCTTCTGGTGTCTCACCTGCATCCGTCAGAACCAGTCCGTTCAGTGCATCTTCCAGTTTTTCTTCTGCTGCTTTCACGTCTGCTTCTGTTGCTTCTGCGTTCTCAAACACAACACTTGCTTCTGCCATTGCCATTCTCAGCACGCCATAGCTTGCTGCTGTGTATTTGCTCTCGTCCACTTCTGTTGCTTTGTTCAGCAGATCTTCCAGAACAGATTTGTCCGGGATCAAACGCAGATCAAAGATTGCTTTCTGCAAACGGTTGTATGCGTCATACACTTCTTTTGCCGTTGCTTCTTCGTTCTCATATACTGCTTTTGCATTGTCAAGTGCTGCTGCAAAATCGGTTTTGCTGCTCTCTAAATATTTCGAGAGATCAATTGCTTCTGCCTGTGCAATCAATGCTGCCAGTGCATCTTTGTCAACTTTCAGCTTCAGTCCATCAATTGCAGCTTTCAGTCCATTGTATGCTTCATCAATCTCTGCCTGCAATGCGTTCTCGTTATCAAGAACCGGTTTTGCTGCTTCCATTGCTGCACGAAGTGCTTCTACTGTCTTCTCAGTGTAGCATTCAAGATCGAGTGCTTCTGCGAAATCATAGAGCTCTTTTAATTTTTCCGGTGAGCCTACAAACGACAGCATCCAAGTCTTCGCAAGCAATTCATCATATGCTGCATTGATTTCAGCCTGTGTTGCATCAATATTGCCTGCAACTTCTTTTGCGTCTGCAAGCGCTGTCTCAAACGCTTCTTTCACTGCCGATACGACATCTTCATACTCAGCATTTTCTTTTTGTGCTTCTGCGTAAGTGATCAATGCATTGAGGTTTGCATTGTTTCCGCGCTCAGCCAGTGCCTCTGCCGTACGCTCAAGCTCTGCTTTCGCTGCGTCAACCTCAGCCTGTGTTGCGTTCTCGTCTTCAAGCAATTCTGCTGCTTTGTCAAGCGCTGCTTTGAATGCTGCCCATGTATCAGAAGTATACTCATCTTCTACAAAATCTTTATACTCATTATACACTTCAGAAAGTTCTGTTTTCTCTGCTGCTTTCTCAAGTGCAGCTACTGCTGCTTCCAGTGCTGTTTTTGCAGTATCAACCTCATCCTGATTTGCATCTTCTGCAGCGAGTACTTCTGCTGCTTTCTCAAGTGCTGCTTTAAATGCTGTCCATGTTTCCGGCGTATAATCGCCTTCAACACGGTCTTTGTTTGCGTCATACACTGTCTGAAGTTCCGATTTGTCGACTTCCGGCACTACCGGTCCATCTGCCAGGATACCTTTCATGCTCCATTCGTAAATACGGGTGGATGGCCACTGTGCACTGGTGTCGCCTTTTGTGACATTCAAACGGAAGTAACGTGCGACTACGGATTCCGTAAACTCGTAATGTGTACGAGTTTCCTGATTGCTCACATACGCTTTCACTGTTGTCCAGTTTGCATCATTGGTCAGGAAATCTTCGTCTGCCAGTTGTTCCGGAGTCGGATTTGCTACGTTCAGGATCTGAAGTTCAAAATCACGGGTATTGCGTCCTGGTCCATCGCTCATCGAAACGCCTGCGTGTGACATATTCCATTCTGTAAGCGTATAGTATGCGCCTACATCGATTACCATCTGTGCCTGTACAGCGTTGCCGCCCGGGCACCATTTGGTGGTTTCATCGTTATCAAATGCAAATTCCGGATCTTCTTTCGAATTGTGATCGCTCTGCTCTGTTGCATACAGAATGGTCGGATTCTCTGTAATCACAACCGGTGTGGTCACTTCGCCGCCGTCACCAACGATCACTGTAAGTGTTGCTGCAGTTTCGTCGCTTGCTGTTTTGTATGTAACTGTATAAGTTGCATCAAACGAAAGATCAATGACACTGCCTTCAACCGGTTTACGGTTCTGATCAACGATTGATACAGTGAATGTTTCTTGCGGTTTTGCAGATACATCCACATCTTCTGCGATAAATTTCTCACCATTGATAAGCTGTGCATCAAGTGTTTCATATGCAGTTCCGCGAATTGTTACGGCTTTTTCTGCATAAGTCATCATATCGAGTGTTTCACCGTCAGCGACTGCTTTTTCAATCGGTTCTGTAATCGCACGAACTGCTGCATATACAGCCGGGCGCTGATCTGCAAATTTCACCGGCTCTGTTGTAGAAGTGCCACCGTAAACTGCGGTTTCTACCATTGCCGGCCAGTCCACGCCGCCATTCGGATGCGGCTGCCACTCGGTGACAGTAATTTTTACATACTGTGCGTTAACTGCTTCAGAAAGTTCAACACGTGTTTCTTTGATTTCGTTCTTCTCCGTTCCCGGAACCGTTTCCAGTGTACCAACCTCTGTATATGTGCCGTCTGCTGTGTCACATACAGAAAGTGTTGCATTTTTCACGCCGAACGGGCGCGGAGGTGTTTCATCATTTACTTTCAGCCAAATGCTGAATGCGGTGATCTCTTTCTCTGCACCAAGATCCAGTGTAACAGATGCATTTTTGTTGCGATCGCTCGCAGCTGTATCTGTCTTTACATCACCATCAATAAACAATGCAGCGTTGACCACGTTATCGGATGCCACCAATGTTGCACCCAAAACAAGGTTTTCTTCGCCTGCTTTTGTTTCTGTAACATCTGCGGTTGCTTTCAAAGCTGCATCTAAGAATGCACGCTCCGGTGTGCCTTCACTGAGGTCAAGTTTGTTGTTGGAAATATCAACGGAAACGAGGTTCGGATATTCGCCTTCACCCTCAAATTTCTCAAGGCCTAAACCTGCCACATCAACTGTAACAAGGCCGGTGCAGCCTTTGACGTTGATTTCTTTGAGTGCCGCGCACGCGTCAAGTCCCGAAAGTTCTGTGAGAGATGAGCAGTTTTCGAGATTAAGACCCGTCATGCCCGTCAGACGCTCAATACCGGTCAGATCCGCAACATCCGTGTTGGAAAGATCAAGTGTGCCTGTGAATTCGGACAGCGAGGACAGTGTCACACCGACCTGCGCTTTCACTGCGCTGAGCAGTGCCGGATCCGGGAAGTGCGTTGAAGAAATCAGATCCGTCGGATCGACAACGACGCCGTTTTCAAGCTGAAGTACTGTCGGTTCGGATTTATTGCCTGCAAAATCTTCTGTTACAACGCTCAGAATGCCTGTTGCATTCGACGGAATCGAGAAAGTCATCGATCTGCCGCTGGAAGCACCGCGTTTAAAGCTTGCTTTCTGCTGACCGTCAAATGTTGCAGTCATCTTATACCAGTCGACCGAATCCGGATCAACCAAGCGTACGCTTGTTCCGCTTATACGGATATCTTCTTCCGCAATTGGTTCGGAATAGCTGTCGTTCGACCAGCCGCGATAGCAGATTGCATCGCCCTTTTCGCCGTCTTTGACTGCATAAATCTTCAGGTCATATTCATAACCTTCTTTAACCGGCAACGAAATCACTGCACTCGTTGCAGTTCCTTCTGCGGTGGAAGTATATACCTGATTGTCAGGATCATCGGATGCGATGTTGCGAAGTGTTACTTCAAATTCATAGCTGTCCGGTGCGCCTGTTGCCGGTGCATCAAAGGAAACTTCCAGTTTGCCCGGATTTGCTGCACGAACAAGCAGACCGCTTGCGGTTTCTGCTTCTTCGACAGTGATGTTGCTTACTTTGTCTTCATACGAATAGGTTACGTTTGCCGGTTCGCTCTCTGTACCGTCTTTGCCGACTGCGCAAAGTTCCAGATTAACAACTTTTGCTTCGTCAAACATCGATTTGACATACAGAATGCTGTCATATGTACCGCCAAGGTATACACGACGGCCGTCAGACAGTGTGCCGTACAGGTTGTACTGAACAACATTGCCGTAGTTATTCTTCGGCAGATCCCAGCTAACGATCATCTGACCATCGTCATATGCATAGTCAACGGTAAAGCCTGTCGGTGTTTCCGGTTTATAAACGCTGTCGGAAACTTTCAATCCGCCGACGTTCATCTGATAGTTTGCTGCAGTGCCTTCAAATTCCAAGGTAATTGCTGCAATCTGTCTGCCTGCATATGCGGACAGGTCGATCTGCGATGTTGTCCATTCGCCTTTTGTCTGCGAATCTGCAATGTCGAGTTTCACAGTCTCTTCTGCTTTATCTTTGAAGATCAAGCCGAGTTTCATCTGTGCATCGTCGTCCGATGTCTTTTTGAATGTAACGTCTGCTTTGGTGTTTGCGTTGACATCCAAATCAGTTTTGTAAAGGTGGAGAGAATCCGTGCCTGTCAGGTTGCCGTAAACAACGAGCGAGCTGCCGCCGTCATACGCGCCGACCTGTGTATATGCACTTTCCATCGGAGTGCCGTTTTTGTCGTTATTGACAAGTTTTGCACCGTAGTCAAAATCAGCGGACAATTTTGTATCGTCCGAGCTGTCCATCCACCACTGCCAAGACGGAAGAATGTCCTGAATGTTGATGTTGGTCCACTCTTTATCTGCGCTGACTTCACCGTTTTTGAAATACTGTACACCATGACCGGTGTTGAAGTTTGTGTAGAATGCAGTGCCGTTGATAACAGAGCGTTCACTGATAAAGTCAGCCACGCCGACCCAGCCGCTTGCATTGCTGACGCCTACATCATCACGGCTGTATCCCGATTTTAATCCGGTATCGGTCGGATCGCACATTACGCCGGAGAAGAACATCCGCTCGCGCTCTGCAACCATCCACTGATATTCTGTCTGCTGCATAACCGGCAAACCTTTATTGTTCATGTTTGCAGGAATTTCATCAACACCGCGCTGATACCAGTCACTCGGTGTAAAGAGTGCTACGCTTGCACGCGGGTTGCCCGTTTCGTCATACAGATTTGCCATGTCCCTTGCACTGGAGTGGCCGCCCGAGAATTTATTCTGGTTGCACTCCGCGCCAAAGAACAGATTTTTGAAAGGATCGGCACCGATCTGATTTGCATAGCTGATTGCGGAATCAACGGTGCTTTTTCCCCAGCCGTAGTTGATAAACACGGAATTGTTGATCTGACCGTGCGTATCATCCTTGAGCCATGCAGCTTTTGCACTGTTGAAGCTGCTGTTTGTATCGTACCACTGTGTGTACAAACCGGCTGCCGTAAGTTTTGCCATGAACGGTTTGAAGTCTTCCATGATACCTTCTTCCTGGTTTAAGAAGTAGCCGTCATAGCCAAAATACTCAGCCATCTGGATCAATTTATCTGCGATTGAAAATTCGCCGTTTTCATCTTTTTCAATAAGGTCTGCACAAGTCTGGCCCGGACGGAATGCCGGATCAAAGTAGATGCAGGCGATGGACATAACGCCGTTTTTGTGTGCAGCGTTTGTGTAAGCCGGGTTCGGGATATTAACGATACCGAACTCAAAACCTCTTGCCTGCCAATCGCTTGTAAGCGGATCATACAGAGCGTCCGGCGTATATGCAGTTGCGGCACCGTGCCATGGAGAGAAGTAGTCTGCATACTGCCAGAAATTCAGTACATGCTCACCGAATGTATCTGTGTACATTGTGCTGCCGAAAAAGCTGTTGCCATAGTCGCCCTGCATCAGCATTACTTCAGCATCGGAATTCAAATATGGTTTTGCCTGTGTTGGTTTAAACGCTTCATTGCGTTCCTGCAGCGGAATCTCCGCACGCATAAACTCTGCATACGGATCTGTTTCCGGACTCCAGTTTTCCACGTCTTTGACGCGGTAACCGGCGAATGTCGGCTCAGCCGAAGCGGTCGGATTCGGCCACGAGTCGCCTGCAAGCACGTTCAACGCAGCACCTGCGTAAGTCGATGCAGTGATCACTGCAGCCAGAATACCGGCGCCGACGCGTTTGATTCTGCTTGTCTTCACTTTTCATTACTCCTTCCTTCTCATGCATTGCTCGCATCATCTGCTCGAAGTCCACCATTCGAAACATCACGATCACATCAACACATGACTCTGTAATATTATTATACTGTAAAAAAATAATGACAAACAAGCAGGAAAACTATAGTTTTTATATGACCGACCTTTAGTTTTTGCCTATTACACAGAAAAACGATTGATATGTAAACACATAAAGCATCTTTTTTGTGCATGAACACGATTGATTTTGTGATTTCTGCATTTTCATACTCCCGTTTTGCTTTCCGTTGTGTTAAAATAGATGAGAAATCACAAAGAAACCGCGTTTTTCTTGTTGTTTTTATTATTCAAATGAATTCTTTTATAAAAAAGGAGTGTTTCTCATGTATCAAGTTCTTCAGACAACGCCGGCTGTTGTTTTGAAAAATGAGCAGTTTTTGCTGCGGCTTTCACCGATCACAGAACAGACTGTTCGCATCACCATGACACCAAAAGACGAATTTCTTCCTGCGCGTGAAACGAAAAACAGAACGCCGGTCGTCGTCTGCCAAACATCATTTTCCGATTACACAGTCCATTCGACCGAGCAGACGCTCACGCTTTCGCTTCCGGCATGCAGCATTCAGGTAGACTTAACATCAGGTCAATGTTCTTACTTTGATGCAACCGGTGCGCTGCTTGTCAAGGAACCGAAAGCAAACGGAAAATATATGGAGAAGGTATCCGTTTACCGCAATGTATTTTCAAAAGAGGACAAACTGATTCAAAAAGAAACGGTCGACGGCATGAAAGTTGTCACTGAGCCAGCGGAAACCGTATTTGACCGTACCGCATACCACGCAAAAGTGTCGTTTGTATTCGGAAACGAAGCCATCTACGGATTCGGTTCGCATGAAGAAGGATACGGAAACCTCAGAGGAAAATCAAGACAGATTTATCAGCAGAACATGAAGGCATGTGTTCCCTGCATGATGTCCACGAACGGTTACGGCTTCTTGTTCGACTGCGGCTCACTCATGACATTCGAAGACAACGGCTATGGCTCGTATGTCTGGATGGACACTGTCGACGAACTCGATTACTATTTCTTCGCCGGCACAAGTTACCAAAAGCTTTTACACGCATACCGCACACTGACCGGCGCTGTTCCGATGCTGCCGAAATGGGCGTTTGGCTACGGCCAGTCAAAGGAACGGTATCACTGCGCAGACGAATTGATCGATATTGTAAAGGAATATCGTGCACGTAAGATTCCGCTGAGCTTCATCATTCAGGACTGGATGACCTGGGAAGAAGGAAAATGGGGACAAAAGAGCTTTGACGCCACGCGGTATCCTGATCCGAAAGGACTGACCGACATACTTCACGACATGGGCGCAGCCATGATGATCTCCGTCTGGCCGAACATGAACGGCATGGGTGAAAACCAAAAAGAATTTCTGGCAAACGGCTATATGCTTGGAAATCAATCGACCTATAATGCATTTTCAGCAGATGCGCGCGCAATGTACTGGAAACAGGCAAACGAAGGCATTTTCCAATACGGTGTGGATGCCTGGTGGTGTGACTGCAGCGAGCCGTTTGAAGCAGACTGGCATGGCGAGCTCCGTCCGGAACCGCACGAACGCCTGCAAATCAATGTCGGTGAGGCGAAAAAGTATCTCGATGACGCGCAGATCAGCGAATATTCCCTCTGTCATTCGCGCGGCATCTACGAGGGACAGCGCAGCGTCACCGATGACAAACGTGTCGTCAATCTGACCCGCTCCTCGTTTGCCGGACAAGGCCGCTATAGCGCAATCACATGGTCAGGCGACACCAGCGCCAACTGGGAAACGCTTAAACGGCAGATTCCGGAAGGACTCAACTTCTGTGCGGCAGGCGAACCGTACTGGAGCATGGATATCGGCGGATTCTTCACCGACTGCCAAAACGAATGGTTCGTAAAAGGCGATTACCCGGATGGATGCAATGATCTTGGCTATCGTGAGCTGTACACCCGCTGGCTGCAGTACGGCACATTCCTGCCAATGATGCGCTCACACGGTACAAACACGCCGCGTGAAATCTGGCGGTTCGGCGAACCGGGAACCATGTTTTATGATGCCATTGCAAAATTCATTCGCCTGCGCATGATGCTCATGCCATATCTCTATTCTCAGGCGGCTGCCGTTTCCATGAAATCCGATACGTTCATCACTGCGCTCGGTCTTGCATTTCCGAACGATCCGCAGACATTCGATATCCGTGACCAGTTCCTGTTCGGACCGTCGTTGATGGTGTGCCCAGTGACTGCACCGATGTATTATGAAAGCGGTTCGGTGCCGCTTGCCGATGTGCCGAAACAGAGAAGCGTTTATCTCCCGGCTGGCTGCGGTTGGTACGACTTCTTTACAGGTATTTATTACGCCGGCGGTCAGACCATTTTGGCAGATGCGCCGATCGATAAAATCCCGCTGTTTATAAAAGCAGGCGCCATCGTGCCGATGGGACCGGCTGAACAGTATCCGGGCGAAGAAGAGGACGCAGTCATCACGCTGCACATCTATCCGGGAAGCGACTGCAGTTTTTCGCTGTATGATGATGCGGGTGACTCGTATCGTTATGAGCAGGGAGAATATACCGTCACACCGCTGTTCTTTTCAAACGAAACAAATACCTTGACAATCGGCAAACGTCAGGGCAGTTTCCCGAAAATGAAACAGTCACAGCAGTACCGCATCGTGTTAAACGGACGCGAAACCACTGTGACTGTTGAAAACGGCGAAGAATGCTGCATTACACTATAAAACGGGCTTATTTCTGACCATAGTATGCGTTGGGACCGTGTTTACGGAGATAGTGCTTGTCCTGAATGCACTGCGGTGCAGGTACAGCCGATGGATTGAGCTGCTCTGTCATCCACGCCATTTTGGCGACTTCTTCAAGCACGACTGCGTGATAAACGGCCTGCGCCGCATCTTTTCCCCAGGTAAACGGGCCGTGATTCTTACATAAAACCGCTGGAACCTCCAGCGGTTTTTTTTCGCGGAACGATTCGATGATAACTGTACCTGTATTTTTCTCGTAAGCTTCTTCGATTTCCTCCGGCGTCAGATTCCGCGCGCACGGAATCTCACCGTAAAAATAATCTGCATGCGTCGTACCGTAGCACGGAATTGCCCGGCATGCCTGTGCCCACACTGTCGCATACGTCGAATGCGTGTGAACCACACCGCCGATTTCTTCAAACGCCTTGTACAGTTCAAGATGTGTTGCCGTATCCGAAGAAGGACGATAATCGCCCTCCACACAGTTGCCTGCAAGATCCACAACCACCAGATCCGACGGTTTGAGCACATCATATTCCACGCCGCTCGGTTTGATGACAACCAATCCCGATGCGCGGTCAATGCCGCTGACGTTTCCCCATGTATATGTGACAAGTCCTCTGCGCGGCAATTCCATATTTGCCTCATAGACTTGCTGTTTAAGCTGTTCTAACATTGGTATCCTCCTGTTCGCTGTTTTATTGTTTGAGTGCTTCGACCGCTTCTTTTTCTACGGAGATGCATTTTTGATAACGGTCGATGAAATCGGCAAAGCCCTGCACATCAGCCGGATCAGGTTCGCAGACGGTGCACTCTTCATCACGGAACACAATCTCATCCAGATACTGCGAAAGTGTCTGGCCTTCCTTTTTGTTTTTGCGGTATGCCGCAAGGACTGCCATGCCCCACGGACCGCCCTCGCCTGCTGTTTTCTGTACTTTGACCGGAACATTGAGCGCACCTGCCATCAGCCGCTGGCTTGCAAGCGGTGTTTTAAACAATCCACCATGTCCCATCAGACTGCAAAGTGTAACATTTTCAGAATTGAGCAGCAAATCCATGCCGAGTTTTAAGGTTGCCATCGCGGAATACAGCTGTACACGCGCGAGATTCGCAAACGTCAGTGACGAATCGGCACGGCGCAAAAGCAGCGGACAGCCATCCTCCAATCCGGTGATTGGTTCGCCTGCATAGTAATTGAAATGAACCAAACCGCCGCAGTCCGGATCGCCTGCAAGCGCTTGTTTATAAAACAGGTCGTAACACTGGGATTTTGTCAGCGATGCGCCGCTTACCGCAGTCATTTCGCCAAACACACGCACCCATGCATCCAGATCGGACGAGCAGGTGTTGCAGTGTACCATTGCAACCGGAAGACCCTCCGGCGTTGTCACCATATCAATTTCGGGATAAACACGCGACAGCGCTTTGGAGAGCACGATCATTGCAAAAATCGACGTGCCTGCCGACACATTGCCGGTGCAGACTTTGATGCTGTTTGTTGCAACCATGCCGGTTCCCGCATCACCTTCCGGCGGGCACATCAGTGCGCCCGGCTGTAAAACACCGGTTGGATCAAGTCGGTTCGCACCTTCTGCCGTAAGTACGCCCGCGTCATCGCCCGCTTTGCAAACGGTCGGCAGCAGTTGTTTTGTCGTTTTGCTCATATGATGTTCGGCAAGGATTTGATCAAATGTTTTGACCATGCGCGCATCATAATCACCCGTTTCGCTGTCGATCGGGAACATGCCGGATGCTTCGCCGACACCAAGCACACGTTTGCCGGTCAGCATTTCATGCACATATCCTGCAAGTGTATTGATGGAAGCAAGCGACGCAAGATGCGCTTCATTCGACAGCATCGCCTGATACAAATGCGCAATGCTCCAACGCTGCGGAATATTAAAGGAAAAACGTTCAGTCAGTTTCTCTGCCGCCCGTGCCGTCGTGGTATTGCGCCAGGTGCGGAACGCAGCAAGCTGATTGCCGTTTTCATCAAACGGCAGGTATCCGTGCATCATTGCCGAAACACCGACAGCACCCACCTGCGAAAGCGGTGTGCCGTATTCTTCACACACTTGTGCCATCACCTGTGCAACCGCATCCTGAATGCCAGCCCATACATCGCAAAGCGCATAGGTCCAGTATCCGTTTTCAAACTGATTTTCCCACTCATGCGAACCGGTTGCCACTACATTGTGCGCGCTGTCAATCAGCACCGCTTTGATTCGTGTGGAACCCAGCTCAATGCCCAGAGATGTGCCCAAAAGATCGAGTGTTTTTGTTTCCATTGTTCATTCCTCCGCTCTTGTGAAAACGTTGCATCGTTTTCGTTTTTCGATTATAATACAGATAATTGATACTACATCATGGGGGTGTTTTTTTGCAGGCCGTATTCGATGAATCCGAACTTTTGGTTCTTCTGCGCGATTTTCACACGCTGACCGGACTGCGCGCCGTTGTATTTGATGCTTCCGGTGTCGATATCTTATCCTACCCGAATGATCTGCCTGCGTTTTGCCAGCTGATCCGCAGCACGCCAAACGGTCAAAACAACTGTCAGCGCTGTGACCAAAACGCCTGCCAGGCAGCACAATCCGCATCGGGAACACTCATTTACACCTGCCATGCGGGACTTCTTGAAATGATTACCCCCATCGAAGTGGAAGGTGTCGTGATCGGTTATCTGCTCCTTGCACACATTGCAAAAGAAGATACCTGGCAGCAAGTGCAAACGTGCTGCGCTTCTTATCAGATTAAATCCGAAGCATTAAAGCACGCATATCACGCGCTTCCCCATACAACACAGCAAATGCTTTCCGCCTCGGCGGATTTGTTAGCACTTGCCGCAAAAGCGCTGTATCACGAGCGTATCGCCCGCTTGGCACCGGACAATCACCGCATCAAGCTGACGCGCTTTTTATCGGAACATCTGTCTGAAGATCTGTCCTGCGAACGGCTGTGCCGCGTTCTCTCGCTCAGCCGCAGTGCATTGTATCATCTTTCATACGAACTGTACGGCTGCGGTGTTTCCGAACAAATTTCTCGTATGCGCATGCAGCAGGCACAGAAGCTTCTGTGTGACACCGAACTTTCGATACCGGAAATTTGCCGCGAAATCGGATTCCGCGACGTCAATTACTTTTATCGGGTATTCCGCCGTCAAACCGGCCGCACCCCAAAAGAATTCCGCAGACAGTTCATGCATCACGATTCATCCGCAAATTGATTTCCCAATGTGTTTCAGTATATCTGATTTTTCGCCGAAAAGATAGAGACAATCGATTTCTTTATTGGATTTTTGTGTTTTTTTCTGATGGATTGCGCACACATGTACATGATAAAGCAAAAACCGGCAGAGCAATGCTCTGCCGGTTTTTCATCTGTTCATCGAATGCGGATCGTTTCCTTCTTTACGATGCGGATGTCATTGTGCTGTTTTCAAACGACACCACTTCCACGGTCTGCTGTCCCTCGGAAACGCGATAGGTCAGCGAAACCGAATCGCCGCTTTGCGTAAGTGTCAGCGTATCCGAAACATCAATCGGTGCCATATACATCTGCGTACCGGTTTCCGTCAGCGTCAGATAATACACGGTTTTTCCGTCCTGAACGGTAAAATTGATGCGGGAAACGGTGCCGGTCACAGTTTTCTCCTCTGCCGGTGCTTCCTCTTCGCCGCCAAGCGGTGTATCCTGTGTATTCGCCATCACCTTTTTATAGTCCTCGTATGCCTGTGTCGTCGTATCGCCAATACCGACGGTCATATAGTCCGTCACACTGACAAAGGTGTATTTTTTCACAAGCCGTGCGCTGTCTTTGAGCGTCATGAAATACGTCGGATGACCGTCAATGTTCATAATGATCGGGAAGCTTGCATCATATCCGAGATCCTGCACTTTACCTTCTGCCGATTTCATTGCAGCCGATTCAGTTGCGCCGCCGATGCGGTAAAGCACCGGCTCTTTTGTCACCATATCCACCATCATAAAGCCGGTGGTGCTTTCATCCACACCGACACTCGTGATACCGGTGACCAGATAACAGTTTTCTCCATTATAAATGATTGCCGAACCTTCAGATGCCTGATATTTGTCTTTGTTTGAGAAATTGAAAATACCGTGGACATACTGGCCTTTGTTGTTGATCTGCTCGATGATAAAGTCCTCGGGCTGAACGCGGTCAATCCACTCCGGCACTTCTTCCACACTGTATTTTTTCGTTTCACCGGTCTGTGCATCCACAAGCAGCACACCGTCTGCTTCCGGCAGCGAAAAGCCACAGGTGTTTTTGTATGTGGTGACAACCCAATACGGATGTCCCGAATCGTCAAGTTCAAACGAATAGTCGGTAATACCGTCGAACAATCCGCCTTTAAACCGCGCGGTACGCGTCAGATCGTCCATGAAATACGAATCCGGCTGAATTTTAATTTTATAGCTGTCAACATAATGCACATCTTTCATATCGGTTGCAGACACGACGATATATCCTGCCGCACCATCCATGTTCGCGAGCCATTTAAAAAATCCCGAGTGATGCAGCGGCACAACCCAGACAAGCTTTCCATCTACCGTTTGGATGGTGGGCTCACCCAAAACGACCTGGCTGCCAAGCGACGGTTTTTCACCAAGCTTTTTGTCCGCAAGCGTCTGTGCAAGCTCTTTATCCACAACAGGAATCTGGTTTAAATCCACCGTCTGAATCTCAGAGGTAAATTCTTTCACCTCAGGTTCTTTCATCTGATCGCGGTAGCTTCCCCAGAAAAACAACGGATTAAAAATCAAATGCACCAGGATATAAATGCCCCATAAAGCAGCTAAAATCCCGACCACCCATTTGAGCGGAAATCCGTTAAAATCAAATGAGACACCTTTTCCATCTTTCACTTCCGCAATGGGATTTTTAAACTTGAGCACTGCAATGCCGATGACTGCGGCTGTCAAAAGCACCAGCCAAAACATGGCACCGTCCGCATACAGCGGATTCAAATTCGGCGCAGCAAAGAAAATATACGCCAGCAGCAAAACGATGACCACTGCAATTCCCAATACAATACGTTTTGTTTTTTTCATCTCTCATGTCACCCTTTTTTAAAGCAGATACAAGGAAACAGCACAGGAATCTGTGCTGTTTTGAGCCGTTGCGGCAAAAGCATCATGCCGCATAATTGTTATAAATGAAAATAAGCCCTAAAATCACCGTAAAACCGCCGCAAGTCAGCAGATATGCCGCTCTTGTGCGTACACGCGCAAACCGGACCGAAAAAATGCCGAGCAATGAAACAGCGATTGCCAGACACAGCACATCAATTCCCGTTTTTGCCGTTGCAGTCAGCGGGAAGCGAATCAAATCCGGAATTAAGTTTGTCAGAAAGTGTCCTGCGGGCAAAATCAACAGCGGTGCAATCTGTGCAGCATGCTCTTTACGCTTTGCGCGCAGAAATACCACCTCAATAATCAACAGGAGCAATAGAATGGCAAGCGATTCAACTACCATGATGTCCGCCTTTCCAGAGATTTTTTAAAAAGCGTTCGTTAAAATCTCTTTTGCTTTTGCGTTGTCATTTGTTGCAGCGTAATACACATACGGACCTTTGACACCCACGACTGCTGTAGTCAGTTTTTCCATTTCGTCCGGTGTGTAGTTCTGTGCCGTTTCTGCAATGCCGTCACGGCGTGTTTGAGCCATTTTTTTGACTTCTTCAGCTTTTGATTCATCGGTTAATTTAATCAGCACAACCTCATCGGCGGTAAAGCCGCTGCCTGCTGTGATAAACTGCATTTCTGCAACATCTTCCGGTGCAAGATCATATCCGTACATCGGCAGATCCGCAACTTTGATCTCCGCCATTTCCGGGAACTCAACCGCAGCACGGATTTCCCCGATAACGTCCGAAAGATTCGGATTTTTCACTTCGGTGTTCGATGAACAAGCTGCCGATGCGAGCAGCAATACCAAACACATCATTCCTGCTAAAAACTTTCTCATTTTTCATACTCCTTTGTTTTGTGTTATTCAACAATTTTGTCGGTATATCCATCCGGCCCCACCGTATGGGTCAGATAATACTCATACATTGCCTTGTGTCCGTTGCTTTTTAAATGCATGCCGTCGCCTGCATCATAATCAGCAATCAAATGACCTGTATCATCCATGAGCACTTCCTGCACATTCAAATAATACAAGCCTTTTTCCTGTGCCATTGCATAGAGTTTATCGTTAAAATCATTGATTTTCTCAGTGGTAAAGCTGTCGCGGATATATTTCGATGTTGCTGTAATCGGTGTCACCGATTCAACAAAAATCATCGCATCCGGATATTTTTGCTTAAGCTGGTCGATAAATTGGCTGTAATATTTGATATGTGCTTCATTGGAAAGTCCGGGAATACCGTTCGCACCGATCAAAATATAAATTTTGTCGGGATTCGGAATCCGCTCGTCAATCGCCTGGAGTACCGGTTTCTTTTCGCTGCCGGTTGTTCGGTAAACAGGGTCACCGTTTAACAAGTTGAGAATATTGACGCTTTGTTCCGCCAATACGTTCTGCGTCGGCAATACACCATATGCACGCAGACCCACAGAAATCGAGTCACCGATAAAAATGGCATTCTCAAAATACGAATCGGACGCTGCCGGTGATTTTGGAACGAGCGTTTCAACTTTCACATGTTCCGTTTCATATTGTTCATTTCCTGTTGTCTGCGAAAACGCAACCGCAACGGCTGCACTGTCGCCAAGCACCGGAAAATCTTTTGCTTTTTGAAACATGGTATCGACCTCCAGCGCAAACGTGTTCACGTTCGGTCTTGAAAGGTCAGAGAATAAAAATGCCAAAAAAAATGATGCCAAAACTGCAATGAGCGCCACAATCGATCCAAGCAAAATTAAAAACGGTGCATAGCTTGGTCGTTTCGGACGGACAACGCGCCTTTGCACAGTGCCTTTCATCGCACACCTCCACCCATACGCAAAGAACCTGCCTCTGCTTTTCATATCCCTTATTATAATATATCCCAATTTAAAACACAAACAAAATTTTATGAACAGAAGTTACAAATTCGTTACATCGCCGCACAAAAAAGCACCTGCAAAACATCGCAGATGCTTTTTGTTGTTATTTATTTGCCATCAAGCGTGCAATCGTTTGTTCCAATGCATCAAATGCATCCTGTGCATCGGTGAGTGACTGCACTGTTTCTTCCATCGGGCACATGCCGTCGCCGGTGCGGTTTTTGATATACGGCACCTTTTCACAGTATCCGTAGGAAATGCCGGCTTGTTTTAAAAACTGTTCTGCCGACTCGCTCATCACAGCGCCGAACACCTCCTGCACACCGCTTGCGGCAAGCAGCATCGCCGCCGCTTTTCCGATCACCCGATCTGCGACAACTGCGCCTTCAAAAAACGAACGATCCTCCCGCAGTTTGATCATCAGCGGCTTAATACCGAACAATGTCGATTCATAAAGGCCCGCTTTTGTCTGTGCCACACAGCGCAGATCATTTGCGTACAGCCGTGTCACGACTTCATTTCGCGTTGACAAGGACAAGGCCTCCTTTTTTCAGCGCCATCATCACAAGCGGAATCGCCACAAACTGCAGAACAACACCCGGCAGCCCTGTCGCCAATCCGGTCAAAAACGCGGTCATATTCGCAAACGGCGGCGCAAACGAAAGAATCTGCACTGCAACCACAAGCGACAGTCCGTATACTGCACGTCCGCACAAAATCGTGATCGCAAGATTTAAGTAAGTGTTTGTATTCCGTTTTGCCAGCAAGCCCGACACCACTGCATAGGCGAGCAGTTCAATGACCATAAAGTAGAGCATCGGAACCGGCGGCATTCCTGTGATCATCGAGCTCAACAGCGGCACGATGACTGCCACACCGGCACCCCACAGCGGGCCGATCAGCATACCTGCGAGAATCACCGGAATATGCATCGGCAAAAATGTCTGCCCTGCGGACTGACCGAAAATATGAAAAGCTTGCGGCAGAATCACACCGATTGCGATGAGAAGTCCGCCATATACCATACGTTTTACATTTTGATTCATAAAATACTCCTTGTTATTTCGATGTGATAGATGCAATTTCGCGCAAGCGCTCGATAATCGGCAGATGCTGCGTGCAAAGGGTTTCACATTTGCCGCATGCCACACACTGACCTGCCTGCTCGATCGGAACACCCCAGTGACCTGAAAGACGTGCTGCAATTTCATCTTCGTTTCCGCTCAACAGCTTTTGATTGTAAGAATCCATAAATTTCGGAATCTCAATGCCTTTCGGACAGTGATTGCAGTAACCGCAGCTGGTGCACAGGTTATTGAGTCCCATACCTTTTCCCTCATACAGTTTGACAATCTCTTTTGCCGGGCGCTCTTCAAGGCCTTCGACTGCTTTGACTGCGTCGTCAACATGTGCTTTTGTCGTACATCCTGCCAATGTGACAGTGATTTCCTTATGCGATGCCACAAACCGAAGTGCCGCCTGCGCAACAGTCAGGTCAGTGCCCTCTGTCAGATAGGAAAATGTATTCGGGTTCTGCGGAATGAGTCCCCCGCCCAGCGGGTTCATGACAACAACACCCATACCGTCTTGATGTGCTGCTTCAATGCCGCTTTGACGGAACCGGTAATTGAGCGCATTGTAACCGATGAGCATCCCTTTGAATTTTCCTGTTTCAACAACGGTTTCGATGTCTGCACCCTGCAAATGCGCAGAAAAGACGATGTTTTTAATCAGCCCCTCACGTTTTGCCTCTTCAAAGAACGGATACAATGCATTGCACTGCTCCTCGTATGCATCAAGATTCAGTACACACCACAGATGATAAAAATCAAGATGATCGGTTTTTAATCTGGAAAGAGACAGTTCCAGCCGGCGGCGGAACGTATCACGCGTGATGTTTTTGTCAATCGCGCGCAGTGCGTTGAAGTTTGTCTTGCTCGACAGATAATATTTGTCACGCGGAAGCTGAGAAAGCGCCATACCGGTGATTTCCTCGCTTTTATCCTGACAGTAAAACGGTGCGGTATCAAAATAGTTGATGCCCTTTTCAAACGCATACAGCGGCACTTCTGCACATTCAGAAAGACGTCCTGCCGAAATCAATGCGTCATCATACCGCATGGTGCCAAGACCCACGGCGGAAACTTTCATATCCGTGTTGCCGTATTGCTTATAATACATATCCATACACTCCTTTTTCTTTATGCTTTTATGATACATAGTTTTTTTGAAAAAAGCAAGACACGTGCACATGTGTCCGTTTTGGAAAAATAACAAAAGAAAACGGGTGATATTTTTTTTGATTTATGGTATAATCAATCAAGCGCAGTTAAGCGGAATTTTTTCAGATATTTTAAGGAGGACTGCCAATGTTTCTGCTCGAGTTATTAAAAACTGTTTTGCTCGGCATTGTCGAAGGCATCACCGAATGGCTCCCGATCAGCAGTACGGGACACATGATTCTATTTGATGAATTTATCAAACTGAATGTTTCAGACGCGTTCAAAGAGATGTTTATGGTTGTCATTCAGCTCGGTGCAATCTTAGCGGTTGTGTGGCTGTATTTCAACAAATTAAATCCGTTTTCCAAAAAGAAAACACCGCAAAAACGCCGTGAAACCTGGTCGCTTTGGGGAAAGGTTCTTGTGGGAAGCATTCCGGCGGCAATCATCGGCCTGCTCCTCGACGACTGGCTCGACTCCATGTTTTATAACTACCAGACAGTTGCTGTGACACTTATTTTGTACGGCATTTTGTTCATTGTCATTGAGCGGTATAACCGTTCCCGCAAACCGGCGATTCAAACGCTCGATCAGTTAAATTACAAAACAGCGCTGCTTGTTGGCGTGTTTCAGATGCTCGCACTCATCCCGGGCACTTCCCGTTCGGGTGCAACGATTATCGGTGCCATCTTGATCGGAACCTCGAGAAGTGTTGCGGCGGAATACACCTTCTTCCTGGCGATCCCTGCAATGCTCGGTGCAAGCGGCTTAAAGCTCTTAAAATACTTTATGG
This sequence comes from Merdimmobilis hominis, assembly GCF_016901855.1. Taxonomy (GTDB): domain Bacteria; phylum Bacillota; class Clostridia; order Oscillospirales; family Ruminococcaceae; genus Paludihabitans. The sequence continues at coordinate 87,823 of NZ_JACJKY010000009.1, forward strand.
AAACCGGCTTTGGCATGGGTGCACAGGAAATCATCATCCTGCTTTTAGGCATGGCGGTTGCTTTCGTTGTATCGGTCATTGCCATCAAGTTCCTGATGCAGTACATCAAAAAGCACGACTTCAAAGTCTTTGGATATTACCGCATCGTGCTCGGATTGTTGGTGCTCGGATACTTTTTGCTGGTTCGCTAAGAACATATACGATAAAAAACAGGTGCATGGAGAAAAAACATGCACCTGTTTTTTGTTTTATACAGAGTGAGCCGACAGCACCGCATCCCGGCAGCGATTCAAATCCGCTTCATTCGGATGGGAAAGCGCCTCGTCAAAATTATGAAGAAGCATTTGCTTTTTTGGACCTTCCGGCATTGCTTCATATCTGCGGCGAACACCCTCCGGCATTTTTCCTTGGCACATATACGTTCCGAACACCTGTGCAGCCGGATTGATCTGTTCTGTGACACGCGATACAATCTGTGCAAAATAGTCTTCCGATCCGCCGAATCCGGCTGTACCGAACAAAAAGATCTTCTGTGCTGTAATCTGCTTCAAAAAAGCGGTGGTATTCTCGTCGCATGTTCCTTTGTCTGTCCAGAATCCCACATAAATATATTGTGCATCCAGTGCGTTCTCGCTGGGTTCGCCAAAGTAAACCACATCCTGCCCTGCAAGCAGTGCATGAATCTCATCTGCCAGCTGACGTGTATTTCCCGTGCGGCTGCTGTATACAACGGCATATTTCATTGACATTTGCTCCTCTCATTTCGGTTATACATGATTGTAGCAAACTTGATTCTGCGAAACATCAACTTTTTTCGATGATTTTTTATTGTATTTTTTAACACGCTGTCGTTTAAACAAAAAAAAGCAGCATCAAAGATGCTGCTTTTTTATCATTTTCCGAATTTTCGAACACGCTCTGCACGTCTGCGGCGATTTTTCCGCATCTGTGCAATCCACGAGAATAAAACCACCAGCAAAAGCCCAAGCAAAACGCAAAGCACCAAAATCAGCGGCTGTGTGAAAAATCGCCAGAGTACATCGCCCATATACAAGAAAATATTTCTGGACACCGTTTCCGACGCCACCAAATCCACGCTTGCCACCACATCGTCTGCAAGTTTTAATTCCATCCGGCCAAGCAGATCGCCTTTTTCAATCGGCGCACGCGCATCGTCCACAAGCTTGATAACCCTTTTGAGTGCAGACGCGTCAGTTCCTTTTGGCAAAATCGCCATAACATCTTCTTTCGCAATCAGATGAACATAGTCCTGCTTGCTTGAGAGTGTGACGGGAATTTCGTCAACCGTTTCGCCGGCTTTGACGATCGTTTCAAGCGAAAACGAGGAAAACGCCCACTGATACATTCTCAGCGCATCCGCAAAACTTGCATTGCGGTCAGGCGCGGAAATGGTGACAAGCAAATAGCGGTAGCCGTCGCTTTCCGCCATCGAAACAAGGCTGCGGCTGCCGTCGGCAAGCGCGCCCGTTTTGATTCCTTTCGCCGGTTTATAATAATACTCGCCGCCGCGTACAGAACTCAACATGTAGTTGCTGTGGATGACATAGCGCGGCTCGCTGTGAATATTCGTTGCCGGCATCTGATAACTGACTGTCGTTGCAATTTGAGTAAACTGCTCGTTTTTTATTGCATACTGCGTAATCAGCGCCATATCATACGCCGTCGTAACCTGTTTTGGATCGGTTAACCCATGCGGATTTGTAAAATATGTGTTTGTCGTTCCGATTTCCTTCGCCTTTGCATTCATCATCCCCACGAATGTTGAAATCTGTCCGTTGCCGATATAATCCGCAAGAATGCTCGCCGCTTCACAAGCAGACTGTAACATCAAACCATAGAGCAGATCGATGATCCGCACTTCCTCACCGCGGCGGACGTCAGCGGTGGTTACACCCAATCCGTCAAATTCATCGTAAATATACGAAGGCGCTGTCACCGTTGTTTCAAGCGAAATCCCATTTGCTTCGCAATATTCGAGTGTCACAATCGCGGTCATGATATCAACCAGTGCACCCGGTGAAAACTGTGCGTTTGCATTTTGCTCATACATCACAGTCTGTGTGTCGAGATTGACAAAATAAACCGCCTCACTGTTTAACGAAAAATTGATTTTATAAGAAGCTGCTGCCGCCGGCTGTACCGACGAAACAAACAGGATACATACACACAAAAGAAAAGCAAAAAATTTTTTTACGAATTTCATGTAGACGAAACCTCACAAAACGTGTATCATAATAAATGGAAACGGATGCTCGTTTCATCCGTAGCTACAGTATACCAGATTTTATGCGAAATGAAAAGCATACGGATCGATAAAAAAATATGAACTTTCCGTTTCGTCTTTGTTTGGAGGATGATTGTCTTGATTTATATCACCGGTGATATGCACGGGGATTTTTCGCGGTTTCACGATGTGAAAAAAGCACACATTAAAAAAGGAGATACGTTAATCATATGCGGCGACTTCGGCTTTTTATGGGAAGGCTCAAAAAAAGAAGAAGCAACGCTTAAAAAGATCGGAAAACTGCCGTATCAGGTTTTATTTGTCGACGGCAGTCACGAAAACCACAAGCTGCTGCTTTCCTACCCGGAAACTGATTTTGCAGGTGACCGCGCGCGCAACTTATCCGGTTCTCTTTATCTTCTTCGCCGCGGCGGTATTTATACGATTGAGGAAAAAACGATTTTCGCATTCGGCGGCGGTGTTTCCACGGATGAAAACGCCAGCCGGAATAACGAAGACTACCTGCTCCCCTCTGCAGAGGAAATTGAACGTGCGAGCCATCTGCTCGCAGAACACGGTGATAAAGTGGATTTCATCGTTACGCATGACGCACCCGTTCGTTTACAGCGGTCTGTCGACCTTGAGGACGCTGACCATTTAGACCATCTGCACACCTTTTTGGAGGAAGTGAGCAAAACCATTACATTCAAGCAGTGGTACTGCGGAAAATACCACTTAAACCGTAAGATTCCGCCGCGCTACCACATGCTGTTTACTGACGTGGTGAAAGTGGAATAACAATCGATATAAAAGACCGGAGGATTAAAAATCCTCCGGTTTTTGTTTTCTTACAGCGATAATGTCAGTTCTGTGCCGGTCACTTCATATGGACGGTACGAAACGCCTGTCATATCGAACATCTTTTTCGATGCACGGGTCGAATCGGTATCAGCATACTTGTCGCTTAAGTAAATGACTTCTTTGATGCCGCTCTGAATGATCGCCTTTGCGCATTCACTGCACGGAAACAGCGTCACATATACACGCGCACCGGTCAGTTTTCCGGCAGGTGTATTCAAAATCGCATTCAGTTCTGCGTGACATACAAACAAGTATTTGGTGTCAAGGGCACTGCCTTCACGTCCCCACGGCATCAAGTCATCATCACAGCCGGTCGGCATACCATTATAGCCAACAGAAAGAATCTTGTTCTCCGGGCTGACGATACATGCGCCGACCTGTGTGTTTGCATCTTTGCTGCGCTGTGCGGAAAGCAGTGCAACCCCCATAAAATAAGCATCCCAATGAATATAATCCTGTCGTTTCATCTGATTGTCTCCTTTCACCATTCGATCGGTGTCTGTCCGTTTTGCTTTAATATTTCGTTTGCACGGTTAAAATGATTGCAGCCGAAAAATCCGTTATGTGCAGAAAGCGGACTCGGATGTGCCGCCTCCAGCACGGTGTGGCGCGGATTTGTAATCAGCAGCTTTTTCTTTCGTGCATCTGCTCCCCAAAGCAGGAACACAATCGGCTCCTCTCTGTTATTTAACAGCGAAATAATACGGTCGGTAAATCGTTCCCATCCATGTCCGCGGTGGCTCGCCGCGCATCCGCCGCGCACTGTGAGCACTGCGTTCAAAAGCAGTACGCCCTGCACTGCCCAGCGTGTCAGATCACCGCTTGGCGGCTGTTGTCTGCCGGTGGTTTTTTCGATCTCCTGATAAATATTCCGAAGCGACGGCGGCAGCGGAATACCCTCCCGCACGGAAAAACTCATTCCCATCGCCTGTCCCGGGCCATGATACGGGTCCTGCCCGATAATGACCACCTTCACCTTGTGATACGGTGTCAGTGAGAGCGCACGAAACATATCACGCTTTGGCGGATACACCGGTCCGTTTCGATATTCCTCCCGCAAAAAACAGCGGAGTTCTTCCATATAAGGCTGCTCCGTTTCCTCCTTGAGCAGCGCGTCCCAATCATTTCCCAAATGGGTCATTCTTTTCTCGCCTCGTTTCTTTCGTTGACTTTCATGGATCGCTATACTATAATAATTTCAACAATTTGTAATCACAATATCCGGTAAAAGGAGAACCAGACACAATGAAATACGGAATTATCTGCGCAATGGAAGAAGAAATCCGCTTGCTTCTTCCCGATTTAACCGACTGCACCATGACCGAAATTGCACATCGCACCTTCCACGAAGGCAAACTATACGGAAAAGATGTCGTACTCGTACAATCCCGCATCGGAAAAGTGGCATCCGCCTCCACCGCGACGACACTCATCGATCGGTTTCACCCCGACTGTGTGATTTTCTGCGGTACAGCCGGCGGTGTTGCTCCAGGACTCCATGTAGGCGATGTCGTCATCGGTGACCGATTGGTACAGCATGATTTTGACTGCGGTGTTCCGGAGCGGATTTTTGAAATTCCGCTGTTAGGCATCAAATACTTTGAAGCGGACAAATCGTTAAACAATGCACTTATAAAAGCGGTGGAAAACTATATCAAAAACGATCTGCACAGCGATATTCCCGCCTGCTACTTAGACGAATTCGGCATCAAATCGCCGACTGTTCACACCGGAACGATTGCTTCGGGCGATCAGTTTATCTGCGACAATCAAAAACACGAATGGCTTTACAGCCACGTCGAATCGCTCGCTTGTGTGGAAATGGAAGGCGCGGCAGTCGCACAGGTCTGCTATGAATTTGACGTTCCGTGCGCTGTAGTACGCGTCATTTCCGATTCCGCAAACGACGATTCAAACGTCGATTTTGATCGATTCGTCAAAGAAGCTGCATGTCATTTCACACGCGGCAGCATGAAAGCCTTTTTAAGTGCAGAAAAATAAGCTTTCCACATAAAAAAATAAAAGCACCCTTGCGGTGCTTTTATTTTTTTGTTCTGAAATTACTCAGCCTCCGGAGCTCCTACCGGACATACGCCAGCGCAAGCACCGCACTCGATGCAGGTAGCCTCGTCGATCTCGTATTTGCCGTCGCCAGCAGCGATAGCGGAAACCGGGCATTCTGCCTCGCAAGCGCCGCAGCTGATGCAAGCATCACTGATTTTATAAGCCATTACAGTACGCCTCCTTAACATATACACTCGTTTAAACTGTCGTTAAACTGCTATTATATTACCACATCACCCGTGAATATGTCAAGAAAGATTGCAGATTTGCTTTTATTTATCCTCAAGGTCTGAAAGCGCCGCGATTTCACTGCGATCCACCCGAATACGGCCGTCTTTTAAAACACTCACAACGCTTCTGTGGAAGCTGTGAAGCGCGCCGTCCGGATCAGATTCCATCCGAACACTGAGGTTTCCTGTTAACAAGTTTGCATCGGTTACTGTGCCTTTTCCATCCGGGGTTTTCACCACAGCACCGACTTTCGGCGTAATTTTCAAAAGATCCTCATACGCTTCCTGTTCATACTTTAAGCAGCACATGAGCCTTCCGCAGGTACCGCTGATTTTGGTCGGATTGAGCGAGAGTCCCTGCTCTTTTGCCATTTTAATCGACACCGGCTGAAATTCACCCAAGTACGACGAACAGCAAAACGGCCGTCCGCAGACACCCAGTCCGCCGAGCATTTTCGATTCGTCGCGCACACCGATCTGACGCAGTTCAATCCGCGTACGGAACACCGATGCCAGATCTTTGACGAGTTCACGGAAATCAACACGACCGTCTGCGGTAAAATAAAACAGGATTTTGTTGTTGTCAAATGTGTATTCCACGTCAACAAGCTTCATGACAAGCTTGTGCTTTTCGATTTTCTCCTGACAAATGGCAAATGCCTGTTTTTCCTTTTCGTGATTTTGCTCGACAACCGCCAAGTCTTCCTCCGTCGCAAGCCGCATCACCGGTTTTAATGGTGAAACGAGCGACTCATCGTCCACTTCGCGGTTTTTTAATACCACTTGTCCGCATTCAACCCCGCGTGCCGTTTCGACAATCACACGCTGGCCGACCGAAAACGAAAGCCCCACCGGATCAAAATAATAGACCTTTCCAACATTTTTAAATCGTACACCGATTACTTCTGCCATATAAATTTTCTCTGCCTTTTCTCCGACGGGAAACTCACTCTAAGAAAACAAAAACCGTGCCCCGTCGGAAGCAAGATTTTTTATACAAGCCGTCTGGCATTCATTAAGCGTGCAGTCAATTCCATTGCAAGCAGTCCGCCGTTCACATTGCCGTCGAGTGCGGCAATCGACTCCTCCGTGACTGCAATACACGCCGTCAGTCCGTGCATGGTCATCCTTGACGCCAGCACATGCGGTTCCTGTTTCGTTTTTGCCGAGAGTGCACCGCGCAATGTATGCAAAAGTCCCGCCAGTACTGCGCGCATCGTCTGATTGGAAGCCGCCGCTTTGGTGCATGCACAAAGCAGTGCATATTCATCACCGGCCGCCAGTGCATCGCACACCGACTGAACAATCGGCATACCTTCTTCGGTTTCCTCCATTGCACGAATCGCCGCGCCCGGATTTCCGCCCGAAAGCGATGATGCTTTTTGTACCGCTTCACGCGCCGCATCGGGAAACCGCTCTGCAAGAATCGTTTCCACCTGTGCATCCGAAAGCGGCAGTACCGGGTATTTCACACAGCGCGAACGGATCGTCTCCATCACGCGGTCATAATGATTGGCGGTCAGCAGAAAGACGGCGTGTGCAGGCGGTTCCTCAAGCACTTTTAACAGTGCGTTTGCCGCCGCAGGCGACATCTCCTCTGCATACGGAATGAGATACACTTTATATGCGCCATCGTTTGGAATCGTATACGCATCCTGCCGAATCCGGCGGATTTCATCGACACCGATGGCGTTTTTGCCGCGTTTGCCTGCATATTCATAAAAATCGGGGTGGTTTTGATGCGCAAATTTCACGCATGAAGCACATTCGCCGCACGGCTTTTCCCCTTGGCGATGGCACAAAACGGCGGATGCCAGAAAACGGGCGGCTGTCCGTTTTCCGATGCCCTCCTCGCCGAAAAACAGGCACGCATGACACAAATGCTCACTGCTTACTGCGGCAGTGAGCATTTGATACAATGTCTGATTTCCTACTGGAACGTTTCTTGTCACGGTCAGATCTTCTCGAACCGCTCAACGTTTGTCACAAAGATGGTTGCACCGCCAACAGTGACTTCAACCGGATACGGCGTATAACCGCCCATGCCGTATGCTGCCGGAGAAGGAACCATCTGTGTGCGTTTTTTACTCTTCTGTGCAATGATCGAAATGGCTTCGTCCACTTTTTCATCCTCTGTACAGATCATGAATGTGGTGTTGCCTGCCATCAAAAATCCGCCGGTTGACGAAAGTTTGGTTGCAAAAAAGCCAACCTTTGTTAAAGCCGAGGAAACGGCCGAGCTATCATCGTTGCTTACAATCGCATAAATCAGTTTCATAGTGGATAACCTCCCTGTTGTCACAAATCAAACGGAACACCCATTTTTTATTTTATGCGGTCCTCCGTTTTGTTACCTCTATTTTACCACATTGATTGAAGAAACGCCACTGTTTTTTAAAATTTTTTGTGTAGTATCATCAATTTTTTCACCGGCAACAATCACCGGCACGCCCGGCGGACAGCTGATGCGCGTTTCGGCGGCAATTCGCCCGACTGCCGATTCAATCGGAACACATTCTTTTTTCGAAAACATCGCTGTGCGCGGTGCCATGACTGCCGCAGGAAGCGCAAAGCAAACGGTCTCTGCCGTATGCACGAACCGCTTCTGCACCGCACGCACCGCAGAAAGGAAGCATTCAAAATCAGAATCGGGATTCTGCGGCGAAACCATGAACACGACATGCCGCTCCCCTGCATACTCGCACTCGATGCCATGACTGCGGAAATGGTCTGCCAGTTCCCCGCCGCTCATGCCGACATGCGACGCATCAAGTGTAATCTTTGTATCATCGCAGATGCCCTCCTGCGGCAAGAAGCCCGCCTCTGCACACGCCTCACGGACACTGCGCACTTTTTTCTCAAGTGCGGCAAAATCAGCGTTTGCATGACGTTCAAGATAATCATTGCACAAGTCAAGCGACATCATGATGAGATACGACGGACTGGTAGAGCCGAACAGCGACGCATTTTTGCGCATTTCCTGCTTCGTCACAAAAAAGCCCGGCGCTGTATGCACATATGCACCGCCTGTGAATACCGGCAGTGTTTTGTGCGCGGAATCACAGCACATCGACGCACCGAGTGCAATCGGGTGGCGGTTCTTTGTGCCGAACGCAAGATGTGCGCCGTGTGCATTATCGACAAGCAGCGGCACACCATGGCGGCGGCACACCGCAGACAGTGCTTCGATATCGCTCATCCATCCCATATAATCAGGTGATGTGACATACACCGCCTTTGCATCCGGACACTGTGCAAACGCTGCTTCGAGCGATTCAGGCGAGATTGCCCCACTCACGCCAAACGCATCCCGGCTATTCGGAAGCACCCAGCAGACGGACAGGTCTAAAAGCGCACACGTATTGATAAACGCCCGGTGTGCGTTGCGTGCGGCAATCACCGCATCGCCCGGATGCAGGACACTCGAAAGCATCGTCTGAATGCCAAGGGTTGAGCCGCCGGTCAAAAACATCGTTTCCTGTGTGCGAAACAGCACTGACGCATTCCGCTCCGCCTGTTCGATGATACCGTCCGCCTCAAACAGCGAATCCGCGCCCTCGATTTCGGTCAAGTCATACGCACTAATCGCAGACAATGCCGGATGCGGACAGCGGCCTTTATGTCCGGGCATGTGAAACCGCACCGTACCGCTTTCGCTGTATTGTTTTAAAAAGTCATAAATGGGTGTGTCCATTTCGTTCCTCCGCCGTTTTATTTGCTTTTTTATTGTACCTGCTCGTACTTGTTCTGTCAAACAAATCCGAAAAATCCACTTGCCCTGCTCGTTTGATATGATATATAATAATGATATAGCAGTTATTATATATCACGTTTTACTGCCGGTTTTCTTCGCCCTTTAGTCAAGCGAAAAACATGGCAGATATCATTCCGGCTCTGGTGCCATGATATTGAAACAGAACGAACAGCAAGGGGACTTTTCATGAATCAACTGCTCGAAAAATTGCGCAAAAAGGCGCTCAATCTCACCCATGATCCCGGCGTGTATCTGATGAAAAACAGCCGCGGAGAGATCATTTATATCGGCAAAGCAAAAAACTTAAAAAACCGCGTGAGCCAGTATTTTCAGCCGAATAATCCAAGCCACACGGAAAAAGTGCGCCGCATGGTCGAACAGGTCGCCGATTTTGACTATATCGTCGTCGGCAGTGAGTTTGAAGCGCTTGTCTTGGAATGCAGTTTAATCAAACAGAACAATCCAAAATACAACATTCTCTTAAAAGACGACAAGGGATATCACTATATCCGTGTCGAGCGCGGCAGTTTTCCGAAAATCTCTGCGCAAAAGCAGATGACCGACGACGATGCCGACTACTTAGGCCCTTACACGAGTTCGTTTTCCGTGACACAGACAGTCGATGAAGTGAACAAAATCTTCGGACTCCCCACCTGCAATCGGAAATTCCCCGAGGATTTCAAAAAAGCCCGTCCGTGCTTAAACTACCACATCAAACAGTGCATGGGGGTGTGCCGCGGCAGGATTTCCGAAGAGGAATACGCACAAACGTTTAAAGAAGCGCTCGCCTATATCAAAAAAGGCGGCGGCAGTCTGCTTGAACGACTGACCCGCCAGATGGAAGAGGCGGCGGAAGCACTCGACTTTGAACGGGCCGCAAAACTCCGTGACCGCATTCAGGCAATCCGCCGCATTGCTGACACGCAGAAGGTGTATCTCATCAACACGGAAAACCAGGACGTCATCGCGTTTGCACAAAATCAGACGCACGCGGCGGTTGCTGTGTTAAAATTCCGCAACTACCGCCTAAGCGACAAAGAGGACTACTTCTTCCCCGATGTGTACGATATCGAAACGGTGCGGCAGTCGTTTTTATCGCAATATTACATGATGACCGCTGACATTCCGCCGCGGATTGTGGTGGACGAGCCGTTTGAAGATGCCGAACTGCTTGCCGAGCACTTAAAAACGGCGAACGGCAGAAAAGTCACGTTTGTGTTCCCGCAAAAAGGCGACCAGAAGAAAATGGTCGATATGGCGTTTGCCAACGCGTCCGAACGGCTTTCGAAATACGTTTCCCGCACCGGACGGGAGGTCGCCGCACTCGATGCGCTTGCAAAACTGTTAGGGCTCAAAAAGCCGCCTGTCTATATCGAGGCATACGACATTTCAAACCTCGGCGAATCATCAAAGGTGGGCGGCATGGTCGTGTTTGAAAACGGACGTCCGCTCAAAAAGGCGTATAAGAAGTTTCGTATCCGGCAGATTGAGGGACAGGATGACTACGCGAGCATGCAGGAAGTCATCACCCGCCGCCTATCGCACTATGAGCAGGAAAAGGATACCGGCGAGGGCTTTGGGCGGCTTCCCGATCTCATTTTGCTCGACGGCGGCAAAGGACACGTTGCCGCAATCCTGCCGATCATCCAAGCGTCAGGCCTTGACATTCCGGTATTCGGCATGGTCAAGGACAACAAGCACCGTACCCGTGCCATTGCAAAGGACGGCGGCGAAATTTCCATCTCGGCAAACCGGGTGGCGTTTTCTTTCGTCACAACGATTCAGGATGAGGTGCATCGGTATGCAATCCGCTACCAAAAACAGGTGCACACAAAATCGTCGCTTGAAATTACACTCACACGCGTCAAAGGCATCGGTGACAAAAAAGCATCACAGCTGTTAAGCCGATTCCGTACCCGTGCAGAGCTTTTGGAGGCAACGCCCGAACAGCTCGCTCAGGCCGCAAAGCTAAAACCAGAAACCGCACAGGAGTTATTCCTGTTTTTACATGCACTTTCTTAAAAGGAGATTTCCACAATGGTTGTTACATTCAATGAGATCAAACACAATCAAACCATCCGCTGCTATATTGACGAGGCAGACCGTTCCCTGCGTGCGCTTGGATTCACGGAGCACTCTTATGCACACGTTACCAAGGCGGCAAAAACGGCTGAGATGATTCTTTTGACACTCGGCTATTCCAAGCGCGAAGCCGAACTCGCCAAAATTGCCGGCTACATGCACGATATCGGCAACATCGTCAACCGCATCGACCACGCACAAAGTGGTGCAGTCATGGCGTTCCGTCTGCTCGACAAACTCGGTATGGAACCAAACGAAATCGCCATGGTCGTAAGCGCCATCGGCAACCACGACGAAAGTACTGCCGCACCGGTCAACCCGATTGCCGCAGCACTGATTCTGGCCGACAAAACCGACGTGCGCCGCACCCGTGTACGCAACCATAACCCTTCTTCGTTCGACATCCACGACCGTGTCAACTACGCCGTAGAAGAATCAAACACCTATTTCAGCGAAGATAACTCCGCTGTTGTGCTCGAACTTTCCATCGACACAACGATGTGTCCGGTCATGGATTATTTTGAAATTTTCTTGGGTCGTATGTCGCTGTGCCGCAGAGCCGCTGAATTTTTGAATATTCAGTTTGAGCTCATCATCAACGGACAGCGCATCCTGTAAGGGAGGATGAATTTTCATGCGGATTGCAGTTTTGGACATTGGCGGCACCGCGATCAAATATGGCATCGCCGAATCACCTGACAACGTAACACCGCTTGGTGAAATGGAAACGCGCGCCAAACAGGACGGAGGCGAAGGCATCGTTAAAAAAGCAGAGGCGATTCTCGACACACTCTCCCCGTTCGATGCAGTCGGCATTTCCACCGCCGGCATCGCTGACATTAAAACCGGTGCCATCACCTATGCAAACGAGAACATCCCGCATTACACCGGCATCCCGCTCGGCGAGCATCTGCGAAATCGATACGGTGTCCCTGTTGCGGTGCGAAACGACGTACATGCCGCCGCGATCGGCGAAGCGGCATTCGGTGCCGGCAAAGACTTTCGCTCGTTTTTGTGTTTGACATATGGAACCGGTATCGGCGGCGCCGCATTTTTAAACGGACAGCTCTTATCCGGACAAACGGACAGCGCCGGTCACTTTGGACATATTACAACGCACCGCGGCGGCAAACCATGCGGCTGCGGCAACTATGGCTGCTATGAAGCATATGCATCGGTCACGGCGCTCTGTGCGCTCGTCAAAGAGCGTACCGGCGAAAACTTAAACGGACGCGAGATTTTCGCCCGGCTAGGTGAGCCGGTCATCAAGCAATCTCTTTCTGACTGGATCGACGAAGTCGTGGTGGGGCTCGCCTCTTTGATTCACGCATTCAATCCGGAAGGCGTGATCTTAGGCGGCGGTGTATTCAACGAATCGGTGCTCATGGACGAGATCAAAGCGCGTCTTTCGACGCTTTTGATGCCGACGTTTCAGCAAACAGTCATCTGCAAAGCCGCACTCGGTAATCGCGCCGGTCTTTTGGGTGCGCTCGCCATTGCAAAAGATGCACTGTTAAAAGAAAAATAAATCACAGGCAAAAGCACCCGGCAGGAACGTGAACCGCGCCAGAAAAAACGGACAATAGACAAATCCCCCCTGATGTAGGAAAATGGAACTACAACAGGGGGGAATTTATATGCGGAGAAGATATCAAAAAGTGC
>NZ_JACJKY010000081.1 GCF_016901855.1 Merdimmobilis hominis
GGGAAGATAGATAGACGCCGTCACAAAAAGATATTTGAAGCTCTGAAGTCAGGGCTTCAAATATTTTTATATTGACAAAAAGTGCAGAAGTGCTTATAATAGGCAACAGGTACTTTTGTATGCACCAATAGCTCAGTTGGCTAGAGCAACTGACTCTTAATCAGTAGGCCCAGGGTTCGAGTCCCTGTTGGTGTACCAAACGGTGCAGAGCAAAAGCCTGCACTTGAATATTCCTCCATAGCTCAGTCGGTAGAGCACCTGACTGTTAATCAGGGTGTCACTGGTTCGAGTCCAGTTGGGGGAGCCACCAGACTAAGTCTGGACGTAATTCGCGTC
>NZ_JACJKY010000082.1 GCF_016901855.1 Merdimmobilis hominis
GTTTACGTGCGTAAGAATCGAGGAAGAGGTGGAAGCGAGCGAACGGATGCGCACACGATCGCCGGTGGAATAACCTGTTTTGGTTGCAGGCGTGCTCGGCGCAGTGAATGATACATAATCAGCGGAAATATAACCTTTCGTACCATCTTTGAGCGTGACAGCATACCATCCGTTCCGCGATTCACCGTGTACCGTAAAGGAGTCACCGCGGTTTACGTGCGTAAGAATCGAGGAAGAGGTGGAAGCGAGCGAACGGATGCGCACACGATCGCCGGTGGAATAACCTGTTTTGGTTGCAGGCGTGCTCGGCG
>NZ_JACJKY010000083.1 GCF_016901855.1 Merdimmobilis hominis
TTGCTGTTGTGTAGTCTGCTTCTTTGAGCGCTTCCACTTCCGCAATCAAGGTGTTCAGCGCTGTTTTGTCACCGCGTTTCACCAATGCTTCTTTTGCTTCGAACAGTGCGTCATATGCCGCATCGACTGCATCCTGCGATGCATCCGGTTCACCTGCAACTGCTTTCGCTGCATTCAGCTTCTCAATCAAAACTGCCCAGGTTGCTGTTGTGTAGTCTGCTTCTTTGAGCGCTTCCACTTCCGCAATCAAGGTGTTCAGCGCTGTTTTGTCACCGCGTTTCACCAATGCTTCTTTTGCTTC
>NZ_JACJKY010000084.1 GCF_016901855.1 Merdimmobilis hominis
ACAGTGTGCGGTAGGTGTCAGAAACAGTGATATATTCTCCGTTTTCATAGTACGTTCCCGGTTCAAATTCTAAAAACAGATACCGTTCATCTCCCGTATATAGTGCATATGGATTTCCATACTGTTCGAACATGGGGATTTCTTCGGCTTTTTCTTCCGATTCGCGGTCATAAATGATCAAAGCGGATTTTTGCCACAATTCTTTTGAGCCGGTGATCGGCGGGACATACAACTGATAGCAGTATTGATCGTCAATCAAAACACTGCCGAACATCGTTGTGTCCAGATCAGATTGAAT
>NZ_JACJKY010000085.1 GCF_016901855.1 Merdimmobilis hominis
AGTGGAAGCGCTCAAAGAAGCAGACTACACAACAGCAACCTGGGCAGCTTTGATTGAGAAGCTGGATGCAGCGAAAGCAGTTGCAGGTGAACCGGATGCATTGCAGGATGCAGTCGATGCAGCATATGATGCACTGTTCGAAGCAAAAGAAGCATTGGTGAAACGCGCTGACAAAACAGCACTGAATACCTTGATTGCGGAAGTGGAAGCGCTCAAAGAAGCAGACTACACAACAGCAACCTGGGCAGCTTTGATTGAGAAGCTGGATGCAGCGAAAGCAGTTGCAGGTGAACCGG
>NZ_JACJKY010000086.1 GCF_016901855.1 Merdimmobilis hominis
CTATCTTCCCAGGCCGTCTCCAGCCAAGTATTTTCGACGCTAGTGAGCTTAACTTCTGTGTTCGGGATGGGAACAGGTGGATCCTCACCGCCATCGACACCGTCTTTGCCGCGCTTCCTTCTAAGAACCGCTTTTTGAAAGATACTCTGTAAGGTATCTTCAAAACCGAATAACAATCTTCCGAAAGTGAACTTATCTTTGACTCAACATCTCGATTCAATTCGAGGTCAAGCCCTCGACCGATTAGTACTCGCTGGCTTAACACATCACTGTGCTTACACCTTGAGCCT
>NZ_JACJKY010000087.1 GCF_016901855.1 Merdimmobilis hominis
GTGTGGTATTATAATATAGCTGTCACGGAGGACAGGAAAAACAAGGAAATGAGAAGGAATATCGAGAGAGTCGCGGGAGCGAAAACCTCGAAAAAACTTCGAAAAAAGTACTTGACAAACTGAAAACGACATGATATAATAATCAAGTCGCTTCCGAGGGAGCGAGGATGAGCGAAAAGCTCATCGGGATCTTGAAAATTAAACAATGTAAGGTAAAACGAAGAAAGAATAAATCGACCCGATTTAATTCTACGAGTAAGTACGACAGTGATAAGACGAGCG
>NZ_JACJKY010000088.1 GCF_016901855.1 Merdimmobilis hominis
CTGAAACCCTGTGCCTACAAGCACATAGAGCACGTCAAGGTGTGATATGGTACCTATTGTAGAATGGTCCGGCGAGTTATGTTATGGAGCGAGGTTAAGTACTTCAGGTACGGAGCCGCAGCGAGAGCGAGTCTGAATAGGGCGAAATTAGTTGCATGACATAGACCCGAAACCGGGTGACCTATCCATGTCCAGGCTGAAGTGGAAGTAAAATTCCATGGAGGGCCGAACCGACCCCCGTTGAAAA
>NZ_JACJKY010000089.1 GCF_016901855.1 Merdimmobilis hominis
TTATGATTGTAACACCTATACCCATTACAACAATGAATTGATGCGCAACTTTAAGGCGACAAAGCCCAATGAAAAATGGGTAACAGATATCTCCTACATACAAACAAAACAGGGATTCTTGTATCTTTCGATGATCAAGGATTTGTATGACAACAGTATTGTGGGTTACAAATATGCAACGCAAATGCCGGCAAGCCTGGTGATTGAAACGGTACGTGCAGCAGTGAAAAACGCCAAGCCCTCCG
>NZ_JACJKY010000090.1 GCF_016901855.1 Merdimmobilis hominis
TATTTGTTCGATTTCTCTGTTGGACACATATACCTGCATCTTAACCCCTCCTTCATTCAATGTGCTTACAGTGCTTTAATGACATTTTGGGCAACACCCTGAATAGTGCAGTCCTGAACATAGATATCTTTCATCTTGCTGTTTTCAGGGTGTAAGCGACAGCAACGGTGTTTTTTATCTCTGTAAAACCTCTTTAGTGTGGTTTCGTTGTCTACCAGCGCAACAACAATATCTCCTTCTTCTGC
>NZ_JACJKY010000010.1 GCF_016901855.1 Merdimmobilis hominis
CACTAAGTTTTTTACAGAAAAAGAACTTTTCTTCCCGCGCCGAGAATGACCATGATCAACACCATCCCGCACCAAACGGTGCGGGATGAATTACATCCGGGTTTAACCCTGCGGTGGGCATAACGCGCACTGAGTTTTTTTACAGAAAAAGAACTTTTCTTCCCGCGCCGAGAATGACCATGATCAACACCACCCCGCACCCAACAGTGCGGGGTGAATCACATCCGGGTTTAACCCGCACCTGCGGTGGGGCAACTCGCGCATTAAGTTTTTTACAGAAAAGAAATTTTACCGCCCGCGCTGAGAATGACCATGATCAACAACACCCCGCACCAAACGGTGCGGGGTGAATTATATCCAGGCTTAGCCTGGCGGGCTTAGCCTGGTTGATCCGGAAGCAGCAGTGTGATCGTTGTTCCCTGGTCGGGAACGCTCGAAAGCGAAACGCTTCCCCCGTGGAACAGCGCACCGTGCTTGATGATCGAAAGGCCCAGTCCGGTTCCGCCGATTGCACGGGAGTGTGATTTATCCACCCGGTAAAACCGTTCAAACACACGCTCCTGCTCGCAAAGCGGAATGCCGATGCCGGTGTCACATACGATCACGCGCGTTTGATCGTCGACATGATCCACCGTCACAAAGACCTCGCCGTTTTCTTTATTGTATTTGATGGCGTTATCCACCATGTTCTGAATCATTTCTTCCAAAATGGCGCGTACGCCGAAGATCGTATGCCAATGCACCGATACATGCAGTGTGATGCCGCGTTTTTGTGCCGCCGGCTCCATTGCACGCACAATGCCTTCTATCATCTCGTCTGCACAAACCGTCTGCTTCTGCGGCATAACAGCACCTTCGTCCAGCTTCGAAAGATTCACAATATCATTCACCAGCCGAATCAGCCGCTGTGCTTCCTCATAGATCCGTCCGGAAAAACGTCCCACATCCTCAGGCTTTACGATTCCCGAGGAAATGATCTCCGCATAGCCGGAAATCGATGTGAGCGGCGTTTTCAGCTCATGCGACACATTCGCGGTAAACTCGCGGCGAAGCCGTTCACTTTCTGCCTGTTCGGTCACATCGAGCATAATAAGCACCGCGCCGACCACCTGCGCCTGTTCCAGCACCGGATTCGAAATCAGCCGGTAAGTGCGCTCGTCATGAACCATTTCCTTTTCGCAGTGTTCGCCTGAAAGTGCCTTCTGCACTGCCTCAAAAAACGGTTCACTTCGGTTTAGTGTCAACACGCTCGCACCCGTGACCGTTTTGGTGCCAAGCAGCTTGAGCGCGCTTGTGTTATACGACAGCACTTCTTTTTCTCTGCCGACCACGACGATGCCTTCGCTCATATTTTCGGAAATCGCCGCAAACTCCTGCTGGTTTCTGCGCAGTGTTTCCATCTGTGCGCGGATGCGCTTGTTCTGATCGGAAAGCTGTCTTAAAATCGGGGACAGCTCCTCATAGGTGGCCTCTGTGCGCTCCGGATGGTCAAAGTCGATCGCCAGAAGCGGCGATACAAGCGATTTCGCAACACGCTTTGCAAACCGCGCGGAAAGCATCAATAATCCGCTCAGCACAACCAAAAGCGGAACCGCCGCGCTTAAAAACAGTCCCCATGAGGACTGACGCACCTCACTTACCCGCACCACCGTGCCGTCATCTGCAAGACACGCCGCATTGACCGTTTTCTCTCCGATGGTTTTGCTCAACCGATCGCTTACTCCCTCGCCTGTTTTGACCGCCTCGATAAACTCCGGACGATCGGCATGATTTTCCATCGTACTCTCATCCTGCTTTGAATCATGCAAAACAGTCCCGTCCGCATCAATCCAGGTCAGCCGCATCGATCCCGAAAGACTCACCTGTTCAAGATAGTCTTTTCCGGAAAGCGACACGCCTTTTGCCGCCATACGCGCACAGGTCAAAAGCTCGCGCTCGTTCTGTGCCGAAAAATAAACGCTGAACACCGCATAGGAGATACACACGCTCAGCACAAGCACCACTGCCGCGCTCAGCACAAGCACGCGAAAAATTCGTTTTGTCATACCGATTCTCCGTCGATTTTGTATCCGACACCGCGCACCGTTTCAATCAGTGCACCGCACGTGCCGAGCTTTTGGCGAAGTGTCCGGATATGAACGTCGACGGTGCGGTTTTCGCCGTCGAACGAATATCCCCATACCCGGTTTAAAATCTGATCGCGGTTTAAGACAATGCCGCGGTTCTCCAAAAGCAGGCACAGCAGTTCAAATTCTTTAAACGTGAGTGCGATTTCCTCGTGGTCAACCGTTACCACATGGCGCGCCAGATCGACAAACAATCCCTCAATCTGATACGTTTTTTTCTCCTGCGTCTTTTCCTCTGCCGCAGCGCTCCGGCGAAGCAGTGCTTTGACGCGTGCGGTCAGCTCCATCATGCCAAACGGCTTTGCAAGGTAGTCGTCTGCACCTGCGTCAAGTCCTATGACTTTGTCATACTCCGAGCCCTTGGCAGTGAGCATCATCACCGGGACGTGCTTCGTTTTGCTTGCAGCCCGCAGTTTTTTTAAGACACTCAGCCCGTCCTCTTCGGGAAGCATGATATCCAGAAGGATGAGCGCAGGGATCTCCTGTTTAAGCGCTTCAAAAAACGCACTCGGCGCCGAAAAGCCCTTTGCCTCCCATCCGATTTGTGTCAGGGTATAACAAACCAGTTCACGGATGCTGTCGTCATCCTCCAAAAGATAAATCATGTCGTTTCCTTACTCCACTTCTGTATCATGCGCACCGGTGATCGAATACACGACCCACTCTGCAACGTTTGTTGCATGGTCGCCGATGCGCTCTAAATATTTTGTGATCATCAAAAGATCCAAGCAGCGTTCGCCGTTTTGTTCGTCGGCGTTGATCATCTGAATCAGCTCGCGGCGGACTTTTATGAACAGATCGTCGACCACATCGTCATATTTCATGACGGAATGTGCGAGCGACAGATCTTTTTTGACAAACGAATCGACACTGTCGGTCACCATTTTGATCACAGCGACTGCCATGTCGTGAATGTGCACCTGTCCCGGCACCGAATCGCCCTCGATATGCATCGAAATCTCTGCAATATCGGCTGCCTGGTCGCCGATACGCTCCATGTCGGAGATCATTTTAAGCGCTGACGAAACGGTGCGCAGATCTTTGGCAACCGGCTGCTGCTGCAATAAAATTTTCATGCACAGCGATTCGATCTCGCGTTCTTTCTGGTCAATTTCGCTGTCCTTTGCAAGGACGGTTTCCGCTGTTTCGGTGTTTGCGTCAGAAAGCAGCTTCACTGCACCGGCGATGACATCCTCGCACAGTGCGCCCATGGTGATAAGTTCCTCATTCAGCTTTAACAGCTGACGGTCAAAACGATTGCGCATTATCCGAACCTCCCTGTGATATAATCCTCTGTACGTTTTTCTTTCGGCATCGAGAACACCTGCTCGGTTTTGCCCATCTCGATGACTTCGCCCAGCAGGAAGAATGCTGTGGTATCGGAAATACGGACAGCCTGCTGCATATTATGTGTGACGATGATAATAGTATAATCCTTTTTGAGTTCCGCTGCAAGGTCTTCGATCTTTGCGGTGGAAATCGGGTCGAGCGCACTCGTCGGCTCGTCCATCAAAAGCACTTCCGGCTCTACTGCAAGCGCACGCGCGATGCAAAGACGCTGCTGCTGACCGCCCGACATGCTCAGCGCGTTTTTCTTCAGCTGGTCTTTTGTTTCCTCCCAGATTGCCGCACGGCGCAGCGATGTTTCGACGATTTCGTCGAGTTTTGCACGCGAACGGATGCCGTGGGTACGCGGACCGTATGCGATGTTGTCATAAATGCTCATCGGGAACGGATTCGGTTTCTGGAACACCATGCCGACGCGTTTGCGCAGGTGGTTTACGTCCATATCGCCGTAGATATCCTCGCCGTCTAACAGCACGTTGCCCTCAATGCGGCATCCTTCCACCAGATCGTTCATCCGGTTTAAGCATTTTAACAGGGTGGATTTACCGCAGCCGGACGGACCGATCATTGCGGTGACTTCGTTTGCGCGAAATTCCATGTTGATTTGTTTGAGCGCATGAAAGTCTCCGTAATATAAATCAAGGTTTTGTACTTCAATCTTACTCATGCCATTCCCCTCTTTCCAATTCGTTTTGCAACAAATGCGGACAGTGCGTTGATGCCGACAACCAATACCAGCAGCACAACCGCCGTTGCATGTGCTTCATTCATGTGAAGACCTTCGTTTAAGAGCATGTACATATGAACCGACAGCGTTCTGCCCGAATCGCCCACACTTGTAGCGATTTCGGTTGCAGTGCCGGCTGTGAACATCAGCGCCGCCGTTTCACCGACGATACGGCCGATGCCTAAAATGACGCCTGCCAGAATGCCCGGAATTGCCGCCGGCAGCACAACCGAGAACACGGTGCGCAGTCTGCCTGCACCCAAGCCGAAGCTGCCCTCGCGGTAAAGATCCGGAACCGCCAGAATCGCTTCTTCGGTGGTGCGCATGATGAGCGGCAGAATCATGATTGCCATGGTGAGCACACCGGAGATAAGCGAGTAACCGACGCCCATCCAGATGTTAAACATCAAGTAACCGAACAGGCCGTAGACGATTGACGGAATGCCCGACAGCGTTTCTGCCGTAACACGAACCACCGACACAAATTTATTGCCGCGGCGCGCATATTCCGTCAGATAAATCGCGGAGAAAATGCCGACCGGAACTGCCACCACCAAGGAGAGCAGTGTAACCGACAGCGTATTGATGATGGCCGGCATCATCGAAGCGTTGTCGCTTGTATATTCAAAGGAGAACAGGTCTAACGATAAATTCGGAATGCCGTTTAAGATGATATGCGCAAGCAGCAGAATAAATGTGCCTGCCGTCAAAAGCGTCGCAAGACAGAGGAGCAAAAACACGATAAACGAGCCCGGATGACGCTTATAGCTGAGTAACTGTGCTTTGAGCGATCTTTTTTGTTGCTGCTTCATGCCGACTTCCTCCGTTTCATGATGGAAAAGAGCAGGTTGATGATGAGAATAAACACAAACAGCACAACACCCGTTGCAATCAGCGCTTCTCTATGTAAGCCCTGTGCATAGCCAAGCTCGATGACGATGTTTGCGGTCAGTGTACGCACACCCTCAAGCACGCTGCCCGGGATGACCGGCTGGTTACCTGCGATCATGCAGACTGCCATCGTTTCGCCGATGGCACGGCCGATGCCCAGGATGATGCCGGACATAATACCCGATTTTGCAGCCGGCAGCACAGCGCGGAACATGCTGCGCTCTCTTGTGGCGCCGAGCGCGAGCGAACCTTCATAGTACGATTCCGGTACGGCGCGGATGGACGACTCTGCGACGCTGATGATCGTCGGCAGAATCATGATGCCCAAAAGCACCGATGCGGTAAGCACGCCTTTGCCGTTTGTGCCGAACAGCTCCTGGAATGCCGGCACGATGACCACCAAGCCAAAAAAGCCATATACGATCGACGGAATGCCGGCCAAAAGGTTGACTGCCGGTTTTAATACTTTATACAGCCATTTCGGACAAAACCGCGCCAGAAACACTGCGGTGAGCAGTCCGATCGGCACACCGAACACGATTGCGCCTGCTGTGACATAAATACTGCCGATAATCATCGGGAAAATGCCGTAAATATCATTTCCCGGACGCCACGTGGTTCCAAACAGGAAGTCAAGCACACCGATCTTTCCGATTGCAGGCACGCCGTTTGCAAACAGGAACAGGCAGATCAGAATGACTGCACAGATCGATGCACACGCGAACACCAGAAACACCACGTGCATGATTCGTTCTTTCCATTGATTCATGCTAAGATTCCTTTCTTTGATGAGATCTTTGTTGATGCACACAAAACAGTCTGCGAGTATGGACAGACTGTTTTTTGTGCGGGTTCGTTTTATTTTTTTAAAGAAGGGATATCGTTTGATTATTTTGCGAGCTCATCCCATGTGGTGATTTCGCCGATGTAGATCTGTTTGATCTGCTCAGAGGTCAGATCGTCGAAGGAGTTTTCTTTGTTAACGATGACTGCGATGCCGTCGGTTGCGATGACAGTTGCTTTTGCGCCTTTGGAAACTTCTTCATCTTTTAATTCACGGGAAGCCATGCCGATGTCGCATGTGCCGTCGATTGCAGAGGAAACGCCTGTGGAGGAGTCGTTTGTCTGGAGCTCGATGGTCAGGCCGCCGTTGATTGCGTTATATGCTTCGATCAGTTTTTCCATGACCGGGGAAACCGAGGAAGAACCTACAACTGTGATGGTGCCGGTCGGGTTTTTCGAGGTGAATGCGCCGTTGTTGCCGTTGCTGATGCAGCCCTCTTCTTCAACAACTTTCTGACCCTCTTCGCTCATGATGAATGCGATGAAGTCCTCTGCTGCCGGGTTCGAAGAGCCCTCTTTTGTGACGATGTTGAACGGACGGGATACTTTGTAGCTGCCGTCTTTGACTGCGTCGACAGTCGGTGCTGCGCCGTCAACTTTGAGTGCTTTAACGTCGTCGGACAGAGCACCTAAAGAGATGTAACCGATTGCCTGTTTGTTGCCTGCGACAGTGGTCATCATAACTGCGGTGCTGTTTGTGATCTCAGCGGTTGCGACAGTTCTGTCTACTTTTTCGCCGGATTCGTCTTTTTCTTCAATGCCCAGAAGCTCGATAAACGCGCCGCGTGTGCCCGAACCATCTTCACGGGAGCAGACGTTGATTTTGCCTGTGGTGGTGCCTGCTGCGTCGCCGCCGTTGCTGCTGTCGTTGCCTTCTGTTGTGCTGCATCCTGCAAATGCTGCGGTCATCACGCCGAGTGCGGCAATGACTGCGCCAATTTTCAAAAAGCCTTTCTTCATAACCTTGTTACTCCTTTTGTTCGCTTGTTTCTTTGTTTTAGCTTACAGGACATACTTTACCGTTCATGCGTTAAATCTAAAACGGTGCGTGTGTTAAATCTGCGTTAAACCACTTCTTTTTTCGCAAAAAAACAGACAGGAATCGTTTAAAACGATTCCTGTCTGTATAATCAGTTTGATTTATGACAATCTGTTTTTAAAGTCTTCGTAACCGAATGTCTTGATGCATGCGATCTCGCCATCTTCTTTTAACATTGCAATCGACGGCAGCATCATTCCGTTAAATGTATTTGTTTTGACCATCGTATAAAGCGCCATATCACCGAAGGTGAGCACATCACCGACAGAAAGCGGCGCATCAAACGAATAATCACCGATCACGTCGCCCGACAAGCATGTCGGTCCGCCCAAACGATACGTGTATTTCTTTTCGTTCGGTTCGCCGGCGCCAATCAGCGGCGGACGGTACGGCATCTCGATCACGTCGGGCATATGGCACGCCGCAGAGGTGTCGAGAATCGCAATCTGCACGCCGTTGTTTTCGATCAAGTCGAGCACGGTCGTTTTGAGCACGCCTGCGTTTAACACGACTGCTTCGCCCGGCTCTAAATAAACCTGCACGTCATACGTATCGCGCACATGCTCGATTATTCGGACAAGCCGGTCGATGTCATAGTCCGGCCGCGTGATGTGATGGCCGCCGCCCAGGTTCACCCATTTGACCGCATGAAGCACGTCGGAAAATTTCTCCTCGAGTGCGGCTACCGTCTGCTCCAACGCATCGGAATTCTGCTCACAGAGCGTGTGCATATGAACGCCGTCCAGCATCGGCACAAGCGATCGGTCAAACTGCGCATTCGTCGTGCCCAAGCGCGAGCCCGGTGCACACGGGTCATAGATCTCATGACCCTCCTGTGTCGAGCACTCGGGATTTAAGCGCAGGCCGACCTGTTTGCCGTGCGCCTTTGCAATGGGTGCATATTTTAACAGCTGATTCGGCGAATTGAACACGATATGATCGGCAATCTCGGCGATTTCTTCAAATTCATCCGGACGGTATGCCGCCGAAAAGACGTGCGTTTCACCGCCGAATTCCTCGTGCCCAAGCTTTGCCTCATATAACCCGCTCGCCGCCGTGCCTGCAAGATATTTCCGCAGCATCGGATACATCGAAAACATCGAAAACGCCTTTTGCGCAAGCAGAATGCGGCAGCCGGTTTTCTCCATGACGGAGGCTAAAATCTGTGCGTTTTCACGCACTTTTTTCTCGTCGACTAAAAAATACGGTGTTTTCATCAGTCCACCAGCACCGGATCGTCAATTTTCTGCCACGGCAGACCCCATTTGTTGAGTGCGTCCATGAACGGGTCCGGATTCAGCTCCTCAGCGGTGTAAACGCCCGGTTTGTTCCATTCGCCGGTAAGCATCAGCATTGCGCCGATCATTGCCGGAACACCGGTGGTGTACGAAATCGCCTGCGAACCGACCTCTTTGTAGCACTCCTGGTGGTCACACACGTTATAGACATATGCGGTTTTTTCTTTGCCGTCTTTTTTGCCGGTGAAGATACAGCCGATGTTTGTTTTGCCGACGGTGCGCGGGCCGAGCGATGCCGGGTCCGGCAGCAATGCTTTCAGGAACTGGATCGGCACGATCTGATGGCCTTCAAATTCGACCGGCTCCGTCGACAGCATGCCGACGTTTTCGAGGCAGTTCATGTGGGTTAAGTAGCTCTGGCCGAATGTCATGAAGAAACGGATACGTTTTACATTCGGGATATTTTTTGCGAGCGACTCAATCTCCTCGTGGTGGAGCAGATACATATCTTTGTGACCGACCTGGTCAAAGTCGTATTCGCGTTTGATGCTCATTGCCGGAATCTCGACCCAGTGGCCGTTTTCCCAGTAGGAGCCCGGTGCGGACACTTCGCGGAGGTTGATTTCCGGGTTGAAGTTTGTTGCAAACGGATAGCCGTGGTCGCCGCCGTTGCAGTCTAAAATATCGATGGTGTCGATCGTATCGAACCAGTGTTTCTGTGCATATGCGCAGAACACCTGGGTCACACCCGGGTCAAAGCCGGAGCCGAGCACTGCGCACAGTCCTGCTTTTTCGAATTTCTCTTTGTATGCCCACTGCCACGAATAGTCAAAGTATGCCGAGAAGCCTTCTTCTTTGCAGCGTTTTTCGTAGATTTCGCGCCACTCAGGATCGTTTGTATCCTCCGGCTCATAGTTTGCGGTATCCATGTAGTTGACGCCGCAAGCCAAGCATGCGTCCATGATGGTCAGATCCTGATACGGCAGTGCGATGTTCATGACGAGCTCCGGTTTATAGTCGTTAATGAGCGCAATCAGCTCGTCCACGTTGTCAGCATTCACCTGTGCGGTGGTGATTTTTGTTTCGGTTTTGCCCTCGAGTTTTTCTTTCAGCGCATCACATTTTGCTTTGGTACGGCTTGCGATGCAGATCTCCGAGAACACGCTGCTGTTCTGGCAGCATTTTTGAATGGCAACGCTTGCAACGCCGCCGCATCCGATAATGAGTACTCTTGCCATAAAAAATTCCTCCCTGAAGGTTTTGGTTCGTTATTTTTGCATTGCCAACAGCATTTCGCGGATTACTTTGCACGCGGCGGCTGTGGAAATCCCGCTTTGGTCATAATGGGGGCTTAACTCGTTGACGTCACACGCCACGATGTTTGCATTCGCGCAGACGAGCGTGACCGCTTCACGCAGTGCGTCAAACGACACGCCGCCCGGCTCCGGTGTACCGGTTCCCGGGAACACCGACGGATCGAGCACATCAAGATCAACCGTCAGATACACCGGCTTTCCTTTGAGCGCTTCGACACAAGCAGCAAGGCCTTCGAAATTAAATTTATTGGTCGATACATGGTCTTTTCCCCATGCAAATTCCTCGCGGTCACCCGAACGGATGCCGAACTGGAAGATCCGGCCGTCGCCTAACATGTCATGACAGCGGCGGAGTACACATGCATGCGACAGCTTTTGCCCTAAATAATCGTCGCGGAGGTCGGCGTGCGCATCAAAATGAATGATGTGCAGATCCGGGTAGCGCTCTGCCGCTGCGCGCACTGCACCGAGCGTTACAAGATGCTCGCCGCCGATCATAAACGGCCGTTTGTCCGCTTCCAAAATCGCAGCAGCGCGCTCTTCGATCATCGAAAGTGCTTTCGCGCAGTCGCCAAACGGCAGTTCAATGTCGCCGCTGTCGAACACGCTGCTGTCGAGCAGATCGCGGTCCTGATACGGGCTATACGACTCGAGTCCATATGATTCACTGCGTGCCGCACGGCTGCCAAACCGTGTGCCCGGTCGATACGACGTGGTCGAGTCAAACGGCGCACCGAACAGCACGGTATCCGCTTCCTCAAACGGCACGTCACAGCATAAAAAGGTTTCAACATTCGGGTTCCACATCAACAAGCATCTCCTCTACATAAGCGGGCAGGTAAAACGCACCTTTGTGGAGCGTTGTCGTATAATAGCGGCAGGACAGTCTGCGCGCATTCCACTCTGCTTCCCGCAAGTCGCGGAGCGGATGGTATTTTTTCGACGCAAAGCCAAAAAGCCAGTGTCCGGACGGATACGTCGGGATGTGCGCCTGATACAAGCGGCTTAGAGGGAACGACTGCACAATGCGCGCGTGCGTGCGCTGCATTGCCGCCACATCCTCGTCATAAAACGGACTTTCATGCTGGTTGACCATGATGCCGTCCGCATGCAGTGCTTTATAGCAGCTGCCGTAAAATTCTTTTGTAAACAGTCCCTCGCCCGGGCCGAACGGGTCGGTCGAGTCGACGATGATGAGGTCATACGCATCCTCGCACCGGCGCACGAACTTGAGTCCGTCCTCATACCGAATCGACACGCGCGGGTCGTCGAGTCCGGTCGTTGTAAACGGCAGATACTCGCGGCAGACCTGCACGACCATCGGGTCGATTTCGACCATGTCGATATGCTCGATCGTGTCATAGCGCACAAGCTCACGCACAACGCCGCCGTCACCCGCGCCGATGACCAGCACGTTTTTGACGTTCGGATGCACCGCCAGCGGTACATGCACCATCATCTCGTGATAGATAAACTCGTCCTTTTCGGTGAGCATCATATAGCCGTCGAGTGTCAAAAACCGGCCGAACTCCGGCGATTCAAACACGTCGATACGCTGAAATTCGCTTTCGCCGCTGTACAGCTGGCGGTTTACACGGATCGACAGCTTCACATTTTTTGTATGTGGTTCGGAAAACCAAAGCTCCATTCGTCTACACTCCTTTAATCACATTGAGCCGCTCGGTGTTTGCATCCTCCGGGCCCGTGAGCGAACAGCCCTTTTCCTTTGCATAGGCAATATAGTCAAGAATCGGTTTTGTGATCTGCTCGCCCGGCGAAAGAATCGGAATGCCCGGCGGATAGCACATCACAAATTCACTGCAGATGCGTCCGTTTGTCTCTTCAATCGGAAGCGATTCGCTCTCGGAATAAAACGCCTCATGCGGTGAAAGCGTTACGATCGGCGGAATGTATTCCTGCACCATGAGACCCTTTTTCTCGCCGTGATAGATGCGTTTGATCTCTGCAAGCGCACTGCAAAGCCGCTCGATTTCACGCAGTCGGTCACCGATCGACAAATACGCGAGCACATTGCCAAGATCACCGAATTCAATCTGAATATCATATTCATCGCGCAACAAATCATACACCTCGATGCCGGCCAAGCCGATGTCGAGCGTATGAATCGACAGCTTTGTCACGTCAAAATCGAAAATGCTGTCGCCGTTTTTTAATTCCTCGCCGAACGCATAGTATCCGCCGATGCTGTTGACTTCACGGCGGGTGTATTCTGCAAGCGCCGCCACCCGCTCAAACTCCTGTCTGCCGCGCATAGCGAGGTTTCTTCTTGCAATATCAAGGCTCGCCATCAGCAGATACGAGCCGGATGTCGTCTGGGTTAAATTGATGATCTGACGCACATGGCCCTCGCTCATCGCAGGTCCGATGAGCAAAAGCGAGCTCTGCGTCAGGCTTCCGCCTGATTTGTGCATCGAAACAGCCGCCATATCGGCGCCGGCATCCATTGCGGAAATCGGCAGGCGGTCAGAAAAATAAAAGTGTGTGCCGTGCGCCTCATCGGCTAAACACAGCATGCCTGCATCATGCGCAAGCTTTACAATCGCGGGCAGGTTTGAACAGATGCCGTAATACGTCGGGTTATTCACAAGCACGGCTTTAGCATCCGGATTTTCGCGGATCGCCTCTGCCACGGCTTCCACCCGCATGCCGAGCGGAATGCCGAGCGTTTCATCACACTCGGGATTGACATACACCGGCACTGCACCGCATAAAACAAGCGCGCCCATGACACTTCGGTGAACGTTTCGCGGGAGAATGATCTTTTCGCCGCGCTTGACGACCGACAGAATCATGCTCTGAATCGCGGAGGTTGTCCCTCCGACCATCAAAAATGCGTGCGCCGCATGAAACGCCTCTGCCGCCAGTTCCTCCGCATCCCGGATGACCGAAATCGGATGACAGAGGTTATCGAGCGGCTTCATCGAGTTTACGTCCATCATGACGCACTTTTCCCCGAGCAGTTCTTTAAGCTCCGGGTTGCCGCGTCCGCGTTTATGTCCGGGCACGTCAAACGGCACGACCCGGTTTTTCTGAAAACGGACAAGCGCCTCATAGATCGGGGCGTTTTCCTGGGTAAGTCCTTTTCTCATCGTTTAGTAAATGTTCCTTCCGCTGAATATTTCAATCATTTCCCGCCGCAGATTCTCCATGATCGAAAGCCGCACTGCCGGCGACAGCTCATAGAGATCGGTTTTAAAGAGATAGTTTTGCAGATCCACTTCTTTAATCATCATTTTGGTGTGGAACAGGTTTGCGCTGTAGACGTTCAAATCCACCGTATCGTACCGGTGCAGAATCTCGTCCGAGATATAGTCCTGAATCGACGTCATTTTGTGATCCATAAACAGCTTTTTGCCGCTTAAATCGCGGGTAAATCCGCGCACACGGTAATCCATCGTGATGATGTCCGAATCAAAGGAGCTAATCAGATAATCGAGCGTCGAAAGCGGTGTGATCTCGCCGCAGGTTGCAACGTCGATATCAACGCGGAAAGTCGCCAGGAAGGTTTCCGGATGGTATTCGGGATAGGTGTGCACGGTGACATGGCTTTTGTCGAGATGTGCCACCTGTGTTTCGCCGGCAACCGGAACCATCGACTGTTCGGCAATCAGAATCGTCACCGATGCGCCCTGCGGGTCGTAGTCCTGCCGCGATACGTTTAAAACCTTTGCGCCGATCATATTGGTGAGCGTCAGCAAAATATTCGTCAGTCGCTCGGAGTTGTACTGCTCGTCGATATAATCGATATAATCGCGCTGTTCCCGCGGCGTTTTTGCATAGCACACGTCGTAAATATTAAAACTCAGCGCCTTTGTCAGATTGTTAAAGCCGTAAAGCTTCATTTTATTCTGTTCCACGTTTGTTCTCCCCAATTCGGCGTTTTTCCTCAATAAAAATAAAAACAGGCAATATGCATTTTCGCATATCGCCTGTGTGATTTCATTCGTTTTACCTGTGAGGATGAGCGTACAGCACCAAAGCGAATCGAAATCATTAAAATCTCAGAGTTTTCATAGCAAATATCTCACGCTTACTACTCGTATTGACCGTTTCACAAGTTGATGTGCAAAAAGCACTTTGGTTATAAAGGAACCAACTTATAAAATTTGAGTTTCAAACTCAATCAATAAGGCGGAAAAGCCCGCCAATCGGCAGTTGACCCGGCTGTCCGTATGGCCTTGACCCGAAAGATTCGGGTGGTCAAAATTAGAATATTTGCATGGAGATTTTGATTCGGATTCTCTCATTTCCACACGTTATTTTCAATGTAACATATTTCTGTTTGTTTGTCAAACAAAATTTTGATTAACGCACGTATCGTTTTTGCAACTCAGAACTGCTCAGCTCCATCGAAACAAGAATGGTCGGCTCATATTCGGTGACAGTGCTCAGCAGATATCTGCCGAGCATGGAAAACGGATATGTTTCAATCGCGTTGTCAAATGCGGCTCTGCGCTCGTCATCGGTTGCATTCGGCATGGTCATTTCAATTTTTAGTTCTTTGCCCTCTGCATATGCGACGACATTCACATTTTCTCCCGCCGCCTTGCAGATATCCTGAAGTTCTTCATTCATTTTCGGTGATTCCACAAACTCAGCCAAAGGCACTTTGTCATCAGAACAAGCGCACAATGTCATTGCACAAGCCATCACCGCCGCCAATAAAACCGCCATTTTTCGTTTCATAACGCATCCTCTTTTCCATTCTGCTAGCTTTCGAGCGCAAACGACTTCGTCGCACTGCCGTTTTTATCGGTGCACTGAATCTGTGCACACGGATAATCGACACCTTTTTGCCGAATATTTGAAAGCAGTGTCTGAATGTCTTTGCCGCAGACATCAAAAATGTCATTGTATGCCTCTTCATCTGTCCGTGTCGTTTTGACAGAGAAGATCAAAATATTCTCGTCGACGGAAACGTTTACCGGTTCCGTGCTCTCCGCTTCTTTTTCGAGTGTTTCGCAAATTGTCTGCACAAGCGCCTCTTGTTCCACTGCTTTCTGCATCGTCTGTGTCCAGTCTGAAACCAGCTCTTTTCCTTGCTTTTGCTGACAGCCGCACAGACAAATCACCGCGGTCAATAAAGCCGTCAGCGTCATCGGTATTTTCTTCATAACGCACCCTCTTTTCTTTCACCGCAAAATGTTACGCAAAATCGTCGGGGAGTCTCCACATCTGTGAATTGGACCCGCCGTTTTGATCGGTACATACAATCTGCACACACGGATACAGCACACCGTTTTCGTACATTTCATAAAGCAGCCACGTCACATATTCGCCGCCGGCAAGCGTCACATCCCAGTGCGCGTCCGCCTCTTCGCGCGTCGTTTTCACCGAGAAAACTGCCACATTTTCCTCCACCGAAACATCTGCCGGCTCCGTACTCTGCGCCTCTTGTTCGAGTGCATCGCAAAGTTTTGGTGTGAACTCACTTTCGCCTACTGTGTCCTGTATCTTTTTCTCCCAGTCGTCAAGCAGCGTCTCAAGATCGTATTTCCCCCACACATCTTCGCGTGTGAGCATGCTTTGCTCCTGCTCCTCTGCAGGCAGTTCCGGTTCAATTTCAAACACCGAATCTTCCTGCTGCTCATTCTTTTCGATCTTCGCCTCATGCGAGGAACCGTCAGCCGCCTTGGATGTCACATCGTCAAACAGGACAATCTCCTCCGACGTACCGCAGGCAGCAAGCAGCACAGCACACATCCCTGCCGCAAGCAGCAAGCGCGCGATTCGAATTCCTTTCATGCGATTCACCTCTTTGTTTCCGTGATAAACGCAGTCTGCACCGTACATGTTTATGATGCAGGCGTAAACATGTGCGCAGTCAGTCCCGTGGCTCGCTGCCATACAATCTCGACGCTCGGATACCCGACACCGCGCTCCTGCATATGTACAATCAATATATCGATTCTCTTATTCGTTTTTTCTACCATCCGTTGGAGCAGTCCTTGATCTTCGCTCTCGCTTTTGACGGTAAACCGAATCAAATTCTCATCCACCGAAATATCCACCGGCTCTGTGCTTTGTGATTCCTCAATCAGCATCTGGGAGATTTCCTCAACCAGCGGATCGGTCTTTATGATCTCTTCGTTTGTTTCTTCCCATTGAGCAAGCTTCTGTGCATACTCGTCGGCAGAGGATTCCTGCGGATTCTGCCGCTTTTCCGTCTGCTCGCCAGGCGTTCCGCATCCCGCAAGTAAAGAAGTGCACAAAACTGCTGCCAGTAAAACGGTCATTTGCTTTTTCATTGTGCATCCCTCGCTTTCTTTTCGTGACTGCACATCTCATTCCAAGTCAAACGAATGACTTCCAGTACTGCTTCCGTTTGAATATTCAATGGTCGCGCACGGATAACCGACGCCTTTTTCTTTGAGAATTTGAAGCAGCTGTTCAATCTCCTCAGCACACACGGTCATCATATCGTTGCGCACCGCATCATTATCGTCACGCGAGCCCTTCACTTCAAAATAGACGATGTTGAGCTCCACACGATAGCCCACATCATTTACTCCGCCGGACGCTTCTTTGAGCTTTTTGAGAATATCCGTCATAATCGGCTCATCTTTGATCGTCTCTTCAATAATTTGCTGCCAGCTATAAAGCATCTCCTGATGCTCATCCACCGATGATTCCGTCTGTTCTGCTGAATATTCAATCACCGGCTCACCGCGGAACAGATCAATTTCCTCCGATGTGCCGCATCCTGCAAGCAAGACTGCGCACATCCCTGCTGCAAGCAGCACGGTCCCAAAACATCTTCTTTGCTCCATGTTCTGCACCTCCCGCTGTGACCTCAACGAAATCAGCTATTCATATAGTACATTTTTGAACTTGAGCCCTCTGCATTATTGATGCACAAATTGACAATCGGTTCGTCAATCCCAAACCGCTCCATTTCCTCAAGGATTTTTGTCAGAACCGGTCTGCATAGTGCATCAATCTCTTCAAGCTGCTGTTTCGGGGATTCATTTGAAAACATCATCCATATCTCAAGGATATTTTCATTTGCGCACACAACCAAATCTTCTTTTGTTTTCACATAGCGAGACAATTCCTCAATGGCATCGTTCATAAACTGTGAACGAATGAATGCACGCATTTGCTCCGTTTTTTCTTCCGCACGCACCGTTTCTTCATCTTTTGGTGTATCTTTGATGGATGTTTGCGGCAATCCGGAAGCTTCAAACACGGAACATGCTGTGCACATCAGCAATGCTATCATCACAAGCAAACACATCAATCCCCTTTTCATCGTCAGCACACCTCCCTCTTGTAGATTTATACAGTTTCTCTATTGTCATCATATCTTATTTTCTTCCTTTTGTCAATCAAATCTTCACATTTTTTTGCGATTGTGTGCAAAAAGAAAAAAGGGACAGCAGAATAAACTCTGCTGTCCCTTTTTTAACGATTCTTTTTTGCATCACATTCGCATCTATTCAATTATTCTTCGCTGGAGAACTGTGTATCCGAAAGGACGGTGCCGTCCGGATTCTGGAATACCACCTGTACCAGCACTTCATCGGCATTCACGACCAATTTGACCTGTTTTGCAACTGTCTGGAACGTAGATGCCTGTTTTTCCATCTGCTCATCAAGGATCGGACCGATTGCGGACGGGTCCACCGCGTCCGTATATGTATACGTATAGATGAGCTTGTTGCCCTGTGCGGACACTTCAATATTCATGCCGTTCACAGAAGCGCGCAGTGATTCGATCATCTCCTGCATTTCTTCAGTTTCCAAATACGCTTCAACCGAATCATACAGTCCAAAAATGCTGTCGTCTTCGCCTTCTTCTGTGTCCTGCGCGTCCTCATCCTGATCGTCTTCGGCATCGTTCACAATTGACGTCACAGAAGACTCGTCATTCTCTTTATCCATCAGTGCGGACGGATTGATCATACAACCCGAAAACAGCACGAGTACCAGCGCAAGCACGCTGACAAGTATAAGTTTCTGTTTCATTTTTATTTCCTCCTCGTTTTGTGAAAACATCAAACAAGGTTTTCACATAAGTATGTGATGCAGAAAAGAATATGGATTTTATATTGAAATTCATCACAAACATGCGCGACCGCACAATGCTCCTCCAAACAGCCGCGCATCATTTGTGATAAAAAACAATCATTTGGCCGTCACTTTCACATTATTCGCCGTCGAAATGGACCTCACCGTTTTCAATCGACGAAATCATTGCCAGTGATTCCACGCGGATTCCTTTATTACGGATCAGTCCGCCGCCTTCCTGGAATGTTTTCTCGATCACGATGCCGCAGCCCGCAAGCTTTGCCCCCGCCTGCTCAACCAGATCAATCAGACCCAACAGCGCTTGGCCTTTTGCCAAAAAGTCGTCGATAATCAGCACGGTATCATCTTCTGTCAGCAGATGCTTCGAAATCTGAACGTCATAAGTCACGCCTTTTGTAAACGAATGCACCTTTGTGACAAGCAGTTCGCCGTCTAAATTTTTCGACTTTGTCTTTTTGGCGAAAATAACCGGCACAGAGCCAAAATACCGCGATGCAATCGCTGCAATTCCGATGCCGGACGCTTCAATGGTCAGAATTTTGGTGATGGGTGCACCCGAAAACCGACGTGCAAACTCTGCACCGATTTCATCGAGCAGCGCAATATCCATCTGGTGATTCAAAAATGTTTCTACCTTTAATATATTGCCTTCTTTGACACGACCGTCATTGAGAATGCGTTGTTTCAAAAGTTCCATACATGTTAACTCCTTATTTTTTTGCCCAGATACGGTCATCTGTTTGGTTTTTATTTTACCATAAGTTTTACGCTGTGCATACCCCTATTCGTGCCTAAATCGCATGGTTCGGCATATTTATTGACAAAACGAACACCGTTCGTATATAATAATATGTATTCCGATAAGAATGGGGGCTTTCTTATGACAAAACGATGCCTCTCCCGCGAGGTTATCATCGAAGCGGCGATTGCGCTTGCCAAGCAGACGGGATACGAGGGGTATTCTCTGCGCGAACTGGCACACGTGCTCCATGTACAGCCGTCATCGCTGTATAATCACATATCCGGACTGGAAGAAATTCGCGTTGAAGTTGGGCTTGCCGGCATTCACCGCCTGCACGAAATGCTTTGTGAAGCGGGTGCGCAAAAACCGCTCGACCGTGCAGTCGCCGACATGGCATACACCTACTGCACCTTTGCGCAGCAGCATCCCGGTCTGTATCAGACGCTGATTGCAATAAAAATGGACGGCAATGAACGGCTTCGCGCAGAGCTTCCCTGCATTATCACGCCGTTTATTGACGTGATTTCACAAAGCGGTCTGCCGGAAGACATCGTCACTCATCTGCACCGGATGCTTCGCTGTTTGCTGCACGGATTTTTGACGCTTTCGCACAGCGGCTATTTATCCCACGGTGCAATCAGCGCGGATGAAAGCTTTTCATTTTTCCTCGAATCGTTTTCAAAGATCATCAAACAATATCAGCAAGAGAAAGGAGTCTCCTCCATTGAATGAGTCACAGCAAATCGCCCAGTATCAAAAAATGACACAAACGCCCGTTTCCCTGCTCATCATCAAACTCGGTGTGCCAACCATTCTCAGCATGCTCATCACAAGCATCTACAACATGGCGGACACCTATTTTGTGGGACAGCTTGGCACAAGCGCAAGCGGTGCAATCGGCATCGTATTCGGTCTGATGGCAATTTTGCAGGCATTCGGCTTTATGTTCGGCCACGGCGCCGGCAGCATTCTCTCCCGAAAGCTCGGCGAAAAAGACACCGACAGCGCAAGCCGTTTTGCTTCGACCGGATTTTTCCTGTCGCTGCTGTTCGGACTGCTCATCGGGATATTCGGTCTTTTGTTCATCACGCCGCTGATGTATCTGCTCGGCAGTACAGACACCATCCTCCCTTATGCGAAGCAGTATGCGACATATATTCTCCTTGCTGCGCCGTTTATGACGGGAAGCTGTGTATTAAACAATATCCTGCGCTATGAAGGACGCGCCGCATTTGCAATGATCGGTCTTGTTTCAGGCGGACTTTTAAACATCGCGCTCGATCCGCTGTTTATTTTCGTCTTTCACATGGGTACCGCCGGCGCAGGCGCTGCAACAGCAATTTCGCAGTGTGTGAGCTTTTTTCTGTTACTGCTGATGTTTTTGCTTCGCCGCACACAAAGCCGGCTCTCTCTGCGCCTGTTTTCCCGCCGGTTTTCTGATATTGCCAAAATTGTTGCCACCGGATTTCCAAGCCTTATCCGTCAGGGACTCGGCAGTATTTCAACCATGCTGTTAAACGGACAAGCTGCTGTATACGGCGACGCAGCCGTTGCGGCAATGAGTATTGTCAACCGCATCAGCATGCTGATCTTCTCGGTCGGACTCGGTATTGGTCAGGGATTCCAGCCGGTTGCCGCATTCAACTATGGTGCAGGCAAATTTTCACGCGTACGCAAAGGCTTCTGGTTTACTGCGGCGGCCGGTGAAGTGCTGCTCGGTACGGCGGCGGTTTTCTGCTTTTTATTTGCCGCACCGCTGATTACGCTGTTCCGCAATGATCCCGCCGTCATTTCATTTGGTATACCTGCACTGTGGTTTCAGTGTGTGGCATGTCTGTTCCAGCCGTTTGCCGTCTGTACAAACATGCTGTTTCAGAGTATCGGAAAAAGCGGACTTGCATCGCTTCTCTCCTCTTTGCGCAACGGCATTTTCTTCATTCCGCTGATTCTGCTGCTGCCAGCGCTGTACGGTACACTCGGCGTACAGATCACCCAAGCCGCTGCGGATGTTCTTTCGTTTTTCGTTTGTGTTCCGCTGCTTCTTCGGTATTTTAAGCATCTGCCAAAAGACACAAACTGATTTTTTTAAACAGCAAAAGCAGGAGAACCCAATCGTTCTCCTGCTTTTTTATTGTTCCTTATATTCATTGAAGCGGGCTGTTTTCTCATAGATGCACAAAAGCGATTGGCTGTCCGTTTTGACAGCCAATCGCTTCATGTTTGTATAAAACTTCTCGTATCAGAAACGACTTCTACGATTATTTTCTGTCCAGACGGCGGCGGAGAATCAGTGCGCCTGCGCCGATTGCTGCCAGTGCAACTGCAACGCCCATGAGCGGTGTGTAGTCGTCTGTATTCGGCGAATCCTCTTTGTCGCTGTCTGTATCTGTTCCTGCATCGGTCAGAACCAGTCCGTCCATTGCATCTTCAAGTTTTGCCTCTGCTGCTTTGACGTCTGCTTCGGTTGCTTCTGTATCATTGAAGACAGCCTGTGCTTCTGCCATTGCCGCTTTGAGTACTGCAAAGCTCTCTGCTGTGTACTTGCTTTCGTCCATTTCGGATGCTTTGTTGAGCAAATCTTCCAGAACCGATTTATCCGGGATCAAACGCAGATCAAAGATTGCTTTCTGCAAACGGTTGTATGCATCATATACGTCTTTATCTGTTGCCTGATCATCTGCATAGACTGCTTTTGCATTCTCGAGTGCTGCTGCAAAATCAGTTTTGCTGCTGTCCAGATATTTCGACAGGTCAATTGCCTCTGCACCTTCGATGAGCTCGCCGAGTGCATCTTTGTTCACTTTCAGTTTCAGTCCGTCAACTGCTGCTTTCAGACCGTTGTATGCTTCATCAATGTCTGCCTGCAGCGCGTTCTCGTTGTCGAGAATTGCTTTCGCTGCTTCCAGTGCAGCGCGTACCGGCTCTGCAGTTTTGCTGGTGTACAGCTCAAGGTCGAGCATCTCTGCGAAGTCATACAGATCCTGAAGGTTTTCTTTGTTGCCTTTGTACTCGAGCATCCATGTCATCTCGAGCAGTTCGTCGTATGCCGCATTGATTTCTGCCTGTGTTGCATCGATATCAGCCACGACTGTTTCTGCTTTGGTGAGTGCTTCTTCAAATGCTTTTTTCACAGCCGGCACAACGTACTGATATTCCGGTTTTGCCTGCTCTGCTTTTGCATAAGCAATCAGATTCTCAAGCTGCAGTTTGTTGCCGCGTTTTACCAGTGCCAAAGCGGTTCTTTCGAGCTCAGCCTCTGCTGCGTCAACCTCATCCTGGGTTGCAGCTGTTTTTGCAAGCACTTCTTCAGCTTTGTCGAGTGCTGCTTTGAATGCTGCCCATGTATCGGAGGTGTACTCTTCTTCAACACGGTCTTTGTTTGCATCGTATGCTTCCTGCAGTGCTTCTTTGTTGCTGCGGATGACGATGACTTTTGCTGTACCGCTGCAATCCGGATTTTCAACGGAGGTTGCAGTGACAGTCATTTCGTATGCGGTCTCGTCTGTTCCAAGGAACAGCTGGCCGTTTTCGATCAGTGTGTTTTCGTCGGTGTTGCCGGAGATGGTCCAAACAACGGTTTCATCTTCAGCACCCTCAACGGTTGCGGTAAACTGGCCTTTCTGACCCGGGTCAGCGGTGACTTCGAGTGTTTCCGGTGCGACTGTTACGGTGATGTTCGGTGCAACGACCTCGTCTGTCACAGTAACGGTTGCGGTTGCGGATTTTCCTTCATCCAGTTTCGAAGTTGCGGTCACTGTCAGTGTTTCTGCAGTTTCTTCCACAGAGATTTTCAGTGTGCCGTCTGCTTTGATGGTTGTTTTGCTGCTCTGGTTGCCGGAGAGTGTCCAGGTGACTGCCTGTGTCGGGTCGCCTACGCCGGTAACGGTTGCAGTGAATTTCTGCGAAACACCGCGGTCGAGTGTGATGGTTGCCGGATCAACGGTGACGCCTGTAACGGTTGCGCCGTTATCTTCCACCAGGCCGCGCATTGCTGCTTCGAGTTTGATGCGTGCCTGCTCGACTTCGAATTCATTCGAATCGTCTGCTTTGATGAGTGCATAGCATTTGTCAAGCTCTGCTTTGAATTTTGCATAGCTCGAACCGGTGTAATCCATCTCCGGATGTGCTTCATCAAACGCTGCGGTGACTTCAGCAAGACGCTGGGTATCCGCTTTTTTGCGGAGGTTTGCAAATGCTTCGCTCAGTTTTGCACGAGCAGCTTCTGCCTCTTCGGTATTTGTCTCAGAGAGTGCTTTTGCTTCATTGAGTGCTTCTTCGAATGCCGGCCATGTAGCGGTTGTGCATTCTTCCTCAGTGTAAATGCTGCATTTTTCGATCAGTTCCTGAAGACCGCTCAGATCAGCCGGCAGAGCCATTGCACTGTCATACGAAACGCTGAAACGATCGGAGTTCGGACGGCCGGAAACGAATACTTCATAGTAGACATTGCCAGCACCTTCTGCATTCAGCGGAATGCCGTCGATCGAAACTTTGCCGTCAGCACCTGCCGGATTCGAGAAACGAATCGGGTGATCTGCATCCTCAGATGCATAAACGGTGACTTCTGCACCTTCCGGCAGACCGGACAGGTTCAAAATGCCGTAACGATCGCGCAGCTGGAAGCCGCGGACAGAACCAAACAGTTTTGCTTCCGGTTTGGTGATTGCTTCGCCGGTTTCCGGTGCATATTCCACACTGTAACGTGCACTGTGGAGAATTTCGCCGCCGGATTCGTCGAGAATCTCATAGAACAGGCGGCCGCCTTCTGCTTTGAGTTCAAGATTTTCAAATTTTGCAATACCAACAGAACGCTGTTTGTACGATTCGTTCGGCTGTTCTGCTTTGACCTGTGCAAACGGTTCTTCAGCGTCCATGCTTTCGTACAGTTTGACGACGCCGGTGTTCTCACTGATTGTGCCGCCGCTTGCATAAGTACCGGTGGTGTAGAGCATGCCGACGTTGTCAATGACGACGGTATCGGTTGCGCCTGCGTTGTTTTTCACTGTCACGTTGCGTGCAAGCGGAGTAGACGGTGCTGCAACGGAGAGTACGCCCGGATTGGTGTATACTTCAACCTCGTATACACGGATTGCATGCCACGGGCTGTTATCACTCTGTGTGACGTTGAGTTTAATGTAACGTGCTTTGATCGGCTCAGACAGGTTACGGTCGGTAACATTCTGTTTATTGCCGGTGACACTGTCTACCCGTGTAAACGACATGCTCTGGACTCTTACTTTGCTTGCATAGTCATCGCCGGTCAGCAGCGGCTTTCCGTCGTCTTTTGCATACGAGAAGTCGAATGCAACGGTGTTCATGTCAACGCCTTCACCGGCGCCGCGTGCGTTTGCGTGGTAAACCACCCATCTCTGGATGTCAACCTCTTTGCCAAGGTCGATGACTGCATAGCCCGGAACACGTTGGGAGCACCATTTGGAGTTCGGGATAACGCCGTCGTTGATTTTGTCAACCGGGCCGTCTGCAACGCAGGGAACGCTCGAAACTGCCGGCTGGCCGAGTGCCAGGTTTTCACCCATCGGCGGAACTTTAACGAACGAATCTTCCGGCATGTCTTTCCAGTCGATTGCGAACGAAGTGGTCGAACCTTTCACGCCGTTTTCGGTGTACGGAGTGATTTCAAAGGTTGCTGCTTCCTCATTGTCAAGGCGGTCATATTTTCCAAGATAGAATGCATCGCTCGGGGTAGCGCCTACGAATTCACGGGTGTCGTCCGGCAGAACGCGGTGAATCATGTACATGAATGCGTTGTCTGCTTTTTCCCAGTAGATGCGTGCTTCCATGGTGGTATCGGTCGGGTAGATGACCTCGTCGAGTGTGATATCGGTAACAGTTGCCGGTGCAGCATCGGTTGTTGTGAATGCCATACGGCCGACGTTGATGGAGTAGTCGCTGACACCTTCCGGTGCGTTGAAACGCAGCGAGATTGCAATCGCACGTTTGCCTGCGTCGCCGGACAGATCGAATGTAGCGGTGTTCCATTCGCCGTTTGCTGTTGTTTCGATCGGATAGAACTTAAAGTTCTCGTCAGCGTAGTCGTTGCCGAAGCACAGACCCAGTTCTACATCCACGCCGCCTTTCGGTGCCTTGTAGGTGATGCTGAACTTCGAATCTTTTGTGATGTCGAGCTGCGAGGAGTACAGTTTTACGTGGTTTGCTTTGTCTGCATCCATGTTGCCGTAAACTTTCATGGATGTGCCGCCCCACCAAGCGTCGTCGAAATCGATTTTTGCGGAGAGTTTTTCACCCTCAGACTCGATGATCCAACGCCATGTCGGCAGAACGTCTGTCAGAGAACGGTTGTACCAGCCATCTTCTTTGCCGG
The DNA here is from genome assembly GCF_016901855.1 of Merdimmobilis hominis. Taxonomy (GTDB): domain Bacteria; phylum Bacillota; class Clostridia; order Oscillospirales; family Ruminococcaceae; genus Paludihabitans. Next base: position 24,665 of record NZ_JACJKY010000010.1, read on the forward strand.
TCACTTTGCCGTTTTCATAGAATTTGTAGCCGTTGCCGGTGGTGAAGTTTGTGACAAAATCGGTGCCGATGACCGGTGTTTTGTCTGCAACCATGCTTGCAAAGCCACAGAATTCGTTTCGCGGACGATAAGTCGAAGACGGATCAAATGTTGGGCCAACCCAGAGTTTCTGATCCTGAACGTTCATAAAGTCGTCCGAGTTTTTCGACTGTGTCAGCGTAACGGTCGGTGCGAGAATACCAAGCGAGATTTTGAGCATACCGTTTTCATCCAAACGAGCATGATAGTCGCCGCCTTTTGTGCCGGACATGCCGGACATCGGCCAGTATTCCCAAGTGGAGTGAATGTTCCACGGATCAACGCCCATCTCCTGTGCAGCAGCGATTGTGCCATCCACGTTTCCGTTGCCGCTCATATCGAGCCACCATTCGTCGGTGATGCGGGTGTCGCCGTCCTGCATCCAGTTCTGGATGCTGCCGGTGGAAAGAGAACCCGAACCATTGTACCAGGAAATGGTGAAGTTGTCCGGTTTATTTTTCTGGATGTATGCCAAGAAATCTTTGAAACCGGGAACGCCTGTACCGGACTCTGCGTTGAAGATATAGCCGTCAAAACCGTAGTACTGTGCGATTTCGATCAGTTTGTCTGCTGCCGGATACGTACCGTCAGGTTTCTTTTCAACCAATTCAGAAACGAAGCGGTTGCCGTAAGCGTAGTCGCCCCACGGAATAAAGATGGTGCCGGTTGCCGGAACACCGTTTCTGTGTGCGGAGTCGATGTGCTCAGGCGAAGGAATTGCAATCGGGCCTTCACCGGAAGAACCGCCCCAGAAGTTATAGGTGTCAACATACTGGAAGTTGTTGAATGCATAAACAAAGTCGCCGTCGCCGCCCTGGGAAGCTGCCTCACTTGCACGTGCGTTTGACATTGCAAGCGGCATGACTTTTGCATCGCGGGATGCCAGCGGGTTTACGGACGGGCCCATCCAGCGATCACGCAGCGGGATGGAACCACGGTTGTAACGAGCATCCGGGTCGTTGTCCGGGCTCCAGTTTTTTAATTCATCAATCTGGAAGCAGGAGCCATACGGCTGCAGGCTTTCATTTTGATAGTACCACTGGTTGCCCATCGGCAGCGGCTCCGGCCAGTATCCGAGTCCTGCTGCAGACACGCTGCTGGGCGCAAGCACTGCCAGCGAAGACACAGATACCAATCCAGCCAAAAGACCGGAAAGAATCCGCTTTTTCATGTGCTTCATCATGTTCATTCCTTTCTCACGTTCGGAATCTTGTTTTGATTCCCCACTTCATTTTCGGTGTTCAGAATACATTTGGGTGAAGTGCGTCCCATTTTGTATTCCAGTCAGGTAAAGAAATTCGTACGCCGGCTGCAGTCACACAGCATTCGCCCGGACATCCCTCCTTTTTTCGAAAGATTGTTTGGTCTTCACAAACGGAAGATCCCTCCTTCCTTTTTCATTAAAACACACTTTTTTTGAGTTTGCTACGATAACCGTATGCAACAAACTATAGTTCATAGTAAAAAACTATAGGTTTTTTGATTTTTTCAGATTTATTTTCCGTTTTGAATCAAAAAATCAGCTACAAAATGTATTTACATGTATAATATAGGAATATCGAGTGACTGACCGCCGAACATTTCCATAAAAAGCAAGAGTGCTCGAACACGCACTGTCCGCCGCTCAAGGACAGTTTTGTGATATAAAAAACCACCGGCAGCTGTCGCCGGTGGTTTTTTTATCCATTTTTCATGCCGTAATCTATATAAAACGGCATTGTTTTTCCAATCAAATGCGCGCATTCCGCCCGATTTTTCCACCAAATAGAAAAGAAAATCTTCGGGCGCGGGTTGCCTACCGCAGGTGCGGGCTATGCCTGATTGATTCTTTCATCCCCGACGCGGGCATTGTTTTTCAAAAGCAAAATAAAACCTATCGGGCGCGAATTACCCACCGCAGGTGCGAGCTAAGCCCGTTTGACTCTTTCATCCCCGACGCGGGCATTGTTTTTCAAAAGCAAAACAAAACCCATCGGGCGCGAATTGCCCACCGCAGGTGCGGGCTAAGCCCGTTTGACTCTTTCATCCCCGACGCGGGCAGCTTACCAAATATAAAAGAAAAGAGTCCGAACGCGAATTGCGACCAGACTCAGCCTGGTGGGAGATGATGGATTCGCTTTTGCTATCGTTCTCCGAGTGCTGCACGATAGTCCAGAATGCTCACCACACAGGTATCCGTTTCAGTACGGATAGCCCGTCCGAACCCTTGCCGGAATTTTACCTGCATATCCGGGATAATGACTTCTCGGATATAGTCCTGCAGGGTGGGATAAGTCATTTCATATGTTAGCGATTACCATTGGTTTGTTTAATGGTCTTTACCCGGAAAACAAAGTAAAGGATATGGAATACCCAAACACAAGCCAGAACGATCCTTCCCACCGGAACAGCATGCATCATAATAAAGCCGATCGACATTAGAACCGTCACCGTAATCATGATCCGGATCTTGGTCTTCCACGTCATGCCCTGTCCTTTTACATAGCTTTCCAGATTGTTTTTATACAGCTTTGTTCCCGTAAACCAACGGTGCAGTTTTTCGGAGCTTTTGGCCAAGCAAAACGCCGCCAAAAGCAAAAACGGAAACGCCGGAAGAAGCGGCAATACAGCCCCCACGGCTCCGAGAGCCAAGCCGATACAGCCTAAAATCACATATAAAAGCTTCTTTATTTTCACCTTGATTCCTCCAGTCGTTTTTTCTCTTTTTTCGATTCTATTACATGGGAAATAGCCATCACCGGATGGGAAAACAACATCCTCGGTCCAGAAAACCGCATGACTTCCCGGATTTTCTCCCGCATAACCGGTTTGTAGCAATGCACCTTGCAGTTGGAGCAAAAGGTTTTGGTCTCCATAAACGGGCACTTATCGCTCCTCATCCTGGCATAGGCTTCAAGCTCTGCGCATTCGGGGCAAAGGCCGGTTTTAGTATGATGTTTTTTTCGGCAGTACAGGGCAATCATCTCCGACACCATCCGCTTTTCCCGTTCGCGTTTATCGGCTGTGCTTTTCATCAGCTCATCCTCCCGTGTTCTACCGAATAGACGGTATCGGCAATGCGCATGGTTGACTGCCGGTGAGAGACCAGCACCACGGTTTTGCCCGCCCTCTCTTCCCGCAGGGATTTTAAGATCACCGCTTCGTTTAAGCTGTCCAGGTTGCTGGTGGGCTCATCCAGAAGCATAAAGGGTGCGTCGTGCAAAAATGCCCTCGCCAGTCCCAGCCGCTGACGCTCGCCGCCGGAAAGAGTATCGCCCAATTCGCCTACCGGCGTGTCGTAGCCTTTTGGAAGCGTCATAATAAAATCGTGGACGGAAGCCTTTTTACAGGCAGTTTCGATCTCTTCGTCGGTGGCTGTCAGCTTGGCGATCCGCAGATTGTTTTTGATGCTGTCGTGGAACAGCTGAGTTTCCTGCGTGACAAAGCTTTCCAGTTCCCGCAGGTTTTTGGTGTTGATCTCTTCTACCGATCTGTCGGAAAGCGCCACGCTGCCTTTCTGCACCTTCCAGAACCGCATCAGAAGCTTTAACAGGGTGGATTTTCCGCTTCCGCTTCTGCCCACAATCCCTACTACGGCGTTTTCCGGAATCGTCACCGAAACATCCGAAAGAATAGTCTCATTGCCGTAAGAGAAGGAAACGTGTTCCGCCTTTGCGCCGGAGAATGTGATTTTCGGTTTCCCGTTGATTTCCTCTACTACCGGCGTTTCGTCCAGAATGTCCAATACCCGGTTGCCTGCCGCAAATGTGTTTTGCAGGGTACTGCCCAGCGCCGCCAGAGCAATTACAGGACCAAAGGAGGAAAACAGCGCCAGGGTAGGGATCAAAACGCCGTCGAAGCCCACTGCGCCGCTTTGATACAGCAAGACCGAGACAAACAGCATGATAAGATCAAACGCCAACACCACCGTATTGGTAACTGCTGTATTTCGCCCGGCGGTGCGTTTCATCTTTTCTTCGTCCCGGGAGAGTTCATCCGTCTTTTCATTCATCCTAGCAAGGCGCTTTTTCCCCTGCCCATACTGGAGGATTTCGGAAAGCCCTCGCAGACTATCCAGTACAAAGCCCGAAAGCTCACCGGATCTGGTGCGGAAACGCAGTCCGTCGTCCCCACTGCATTTGGATATCACCATTGGAATCACGATTCCCACGATCAGATAGGCCGCCAGCGCAATCACGCCAAGGATCCAGTGAAACGAGCCGATGAACAGGCACATGACAATGGTAAACAACAGCGCGATGGCAGCCGGAGAGATGGTATGAGCATAAAACACCTCCAGCAGTTCAATATCGGAGGTGATCACCGAGATCAAATCCCCCTTGTCCCGGTCTTCCAGTTTTGCCGGACAGAGCTTTCTCAGCGCACGGAACACCCGGTCGCGTAAAAGCGCCAGCAATTTAAATGCGATAAAGTGGTTGCACGCCTGCTCCGCATACCGCAAAAATCCCCGGAGAAGGGCGAAGACAAGAACGGAAATAAAAACCGTTGTCAGAGTAAAAGGTACTTCAAACCGAAGGGCTGCCAGCACACCATATCCGCCGAAAATGGTGATAAAGGCGGCGCACAAATGCCCGACGAGCCCCATCAAAACCGCCAGCGCCATGTAACCGCTCAGGGGTTTTACCAGTCCGATCAGCCGTGCCATAACAGCAAATCCGCTTCGCTTTTTCATACGCCTGCACACTCCTTTCCAAATTGCTCTAATGTCTGCTGGGCGGTCCACAGCCGTTCATACAGACTGTGGCGGGAAAGCAGTTCTTCATGAGACCCGCTTTCCGCAACGGTTCCGTGATCCAGCACATAAATATGGTTGGCGTCCACTACATTGGCAAGCCGGTGGGAAACGAGGATCACCGTTTTGCTTTTTGCCAGCTCATGGATTTCACGCATAATATCGTTTTCGCTCTCCACATCAATGTTGGAGGTAGCTTCATCAAAAATATAGACGGGGCTGTCATGCAAAAGCGCCCTTGCAAGCGCCAGCCGCTGGCACTGCCCGCCCGAAAGATTGGACGCTTTTTCCAAAAGCCGGGTATCAAGCCCCTGTTCCGCTTTTAAAAACTCTGCGAGGTTTACACGGGAAAGCACTGCCCACAGTTCTTCATCGGAAGCGGCGGGTTTTCCCATAAGCAAATTATCCCGTACCGTGCCCTTGAACAGGTAGCTTTGGTGGCTGATATAGGTAATATTCCGCAGAAGGCTTTCTTCCTGAATGGAGGAAAGGGGCACGCCGCCCACCGAAACAGTTCCGGTATATCCTCTGTTTCTTCCCATCAAAATTGCCGCCAGTGTGGATTTGCCGCAGCCGCTTTCTCCCACCAATGCCGTAAAGCTGCCCTGAGGGAAGGTGAGGTCAACGCCGTGGAGGATCTCCCGGTCCGGATCATAGGAAAAGGAGAGACCGGAACAGCGGATTGTATGATCCGACGGGAAACTTTCAGTAATCTCAAGCTTTGTTTCTTCCAAATCCAGCAGACGGAAAATCTTGTCGCTGGCCGCCATACCGTTCATGGCAATATGGAAAAAGGAGCCCAGCTGCCGCATGGGGATAAAGAAATCCGCCGCCAACAGGATAATCAGCAGACATCCCTCAAGGGAAACGCCTCCGCTTTGGTACTGGGTCACCGCCATAATGACACCCAGCGCTGCGCCGCCGTAAGCGATCAGGTCCATAATGGTGATGGAGTTTAACTGCATGGTCAGCACCTTCATGGTGATTTTGCGGAATTTCTCCGCCCGCTCATTCATTTCCTGCTGTTTAAACGCATCCGCCTGATAGATTTTAAGGGTGGTGAGCCCCTGTAAGTTCTCAAGAAAAGTGTCGCCCAGTTCCGTGTACTGCCCCCAGTATTTAGAGAGCAGTTTTTTCGCCCAGGTCTGTACCGCCGCAATAGCTACGGGGATCAGCGGCACACAAATGAGCAATACCACAGCTGCCGGGACATTCACAAAGCACAGCACGATAAACAGTGTGAGCGGCGCCAGCATCGCATAGAAAAACTGAGGCAGATATGCGCCGAAATAGGTTTCCAGCTGATCCACGCCTTCGACTGCCACCTGCACCACTTCCGAAGTTTTCACCTGCTCGTTGTAGGAGTTTCCCAGCCGCAGAAGCTTTTGATAGATCTTCTCGCGCAAGGTCTTTTTGACTGCTTTGGAGGAGAAATACCCCATTTTGGCGGCCCCGATGGAGCAGAAAAACCGGACTGCCAGAGCCAGAATTACAACGATTCCCGTCACTGTTAAAAGCTGCGCCGAGGCCGAACCCCTGAAAAGCTCTGCAAGCATCCGGGAAATACTGAGCATCAGGGCGATATTCGCCGCAAGGGAGCACCACTGTAAAATTACATTTCCCGCTATGTATTTTTTGCTCTCGGCAACGGTACCGATGAGCCGTTTATTGATCATCATATTTTCGTCCGCCTTTTGTTATTTTTTTCATCACTTTCTTAACGCCTGTACACAGAGCGGCAACCGCTATTACAAGCAGCACTGATGTAAAACCGTAAAAAAGGGATTGCATGGCATTATTCACAGCCGCTCGCCTTCTTTCTGTTCGTCCACTTTCTCAGCGCTTCATAGCTTTTCGGACTTACGGCATGTTCCATTTGGCAGGCATCCTCCGCCGCAGTTTTCCCATCCACGCCCAGATCTTCTAAAAGGGACCGGAATGTCTGATGGCGCTCATACGTTTCTCTGGCAACGGTTTTCCCCTTATCCGTGAGATGTACTTCCCGCGCACTGTCTAAGAAAAGATAGCCTTCTTTTTCCAACTCTTTCAGCGAAACGGAAACTGTGGGACGCGACACATGAAGCTCTGCTGCAATATCCGCACCACGTACGGAGCCGTTTTGCTTTTGCAGCAAATACACGGCTTTCAGATAATCCTCCACTGTTTTTCTTTGTTTCATACGGCTTGTGCCTCCTTTCCATGTATGCAGGGTTACCCCCTTATACCGGGATCACAAAGGGTTTTCCATCTACCGACTGAATGGTCAAATCGACACCGTATACCTCTTTGACAAGTTCCTTTGTAATGATTTCCTCCGGTAAACCGTGAGCAATCATTCGTCCGTCCTTCATCGCTACGATTTCGTCGCTGTAATACAGCGACTGGTTGATATCGTGGAGAACCATAACGATGGTAATACCGTACTCCCGGTTCAGCTTCTGAATGAGTTTTAAAATCTGCAGCTGATAACGGACATCCAGATAGGTGGTCGGTTCATCGAGAAACAGTACCTTGGTGTCCTGTGCCAGCGCCATGGCAATCCACACACGCTGTTTTTGTCCGCCGGAAAGCTCTGTTACCGGTTTATCCTTGTGCTTGCTTGTATGGGTGATTTCCAGCGCCCACTGTATTTTTTCTTCATCTTTTTGCGGATCCGATGAAAGCCCCATTGTGTGATAGGGCGTTCGCCCATAGCTTACAAGCTTTTCGACCGTAAGATCCGGCGGCGCCGTATTGTATTGATGGACAATCGCCGCTTCTCTGGCAAAATCTTTTAAACGCAAATTTGCGATATTTTCTTCTCTCAGAAACACTTCCCCCTGATCGGGCTTTAAGTTTTTTGTCATCAGGTTAAACAATGTGGATTTTCCGCATCCGTTTGCACCGATCAGTGTGGTAATTCTCCCCTCGTGAAGAGAAAAGTCCAATCCGTTCAGCACCTGCTGCTTTCCGTAGGAGAAGGAGAGATTTTTTACGGTAAAAATATTACTGGCCATAGCTTTGTCTTGACCTCCTCAGCAGAATAATAAAGAACGGGCCTCCTACCACGGACATAATGACCGAAGCGCTGATTTCATAAGGCGCTGCAATGGTACGCCCAACCGTATCCGCTAAAAGCAGAGTAAAAGCACCCAGCAGGATCGTATAAGGAACCAATACCTTGTGATTGCTTCCTACCAAAAGCCTTGCAATATGGGGTACGATTAGTCCTAAAAAGCTGATGGGACCGATCACCGCCGTAGAAATGCCCGCCAACAGTACTGCAATAACCGAAATCACGATACGGCTTTTATTGACATTGACGCCGAGGCTTCTTGCTGTCTTGTCTTCCAGAGCCAGCAAATTGCACTGACCGAGTACGAAGAATGAAGCGATCAATCCTACTACGCCGTACAATAATAAAGTTTGCAGATCATCCCAGGTCTTCATGGTGATATTTGCATTTACGATGCTGGCAACCCCCGAATAATTGCTTCCTGTTCCGGAGTTAAACGCGCTCATCAGTCCGGTAAACATGGCGTTGACCGCTACGCCCACCAGAATGATGCGCAGGGGGGAAAGCCCACCCTTCCAGGAGAGAGAATACACCAGTAAAAATGCGATCATACCGCCCAAAAACGCAAACAGGGGCGTAAAGAAGTATAACGCCGGGAAAAATGCGGTAATCAGCACCGCTGCAAGGCTGGCTCCTGAGCTGATGCCGATAATTCCCGGATCAGCCAGCGGATTTTTCATCACAGCCTGTAAAAGCACGCCGGAAACTGCCATGGCCGCCCCGCCGAACATTGCGATAAAAATACGGGGAAAACGCAGATCGAATATGGTCGCCACATTTTCGTTGTATGCAACAAACAGTCCTTTGAAAAGTTCCAGAGGTGTCACCTTTAAGCTGCCGGTATTGACGGAAAAGAGAAAAAGTCCGACAAGCAGCACCGCTGTAATACCAAAGGAGAAAATCTTTTTTCTTCTGCTTATCATAAAGCAGGCCTCCTTTTCGTGATAAAGCAAACAGCCGGGCGCCGAATTTCGGCAACCCGGCCATTGCTTTTTTACATGCAATATGCAGTCTTTTTTATTTCACTGTCTTACGCTTTCTGCTGACAAAGAGAACGCCGATCATTCCGGCAGAAGCCAGCGCGAGGAGCGCAAAGGGAAGTACATTTGTACTGTCTCCCGTCTGCGGGATTGTTGTATCTCCGTTTTGGTTCTGACCGGAATTGCTGCCTCCTGTCACTTCGCCTACCATAGCGTTACTTCAATTAGGTTTGAAGTCTTAGTGGAAAAGTCCGCCGCCAATGCATTAGTCATGCCCATACTCATAACCATCATGACTGCCAGCAGCACAGCCAAACTCCGTTTAAACCACGACTGTTTTGTTGTTGTCATTACAAACATTCCTCCTTTTATAATTCTGAATTATTCCTCGCCGTAGAGCAGCGGCTGCAGTACTTCCAGCGCATCGGGATAATTAAACTTTGCGCTCATACCGAACAATTCATAGGGCAAATCATAAACACGCCCTTCCTGAACGGCTTCGAAATGTTTCCAGATATCGTTGGTTTCAAATTCCTCCTTAAACATTTCCACCACATCGTCAGGCAGGGCATGAGCAGCCCTGAGAATAATGTCCGGCTCCTTCGTTTTCATATCCTCGGTATTGGCTGTGAGAAACTCCTGACCGTCACCGTCACCGTACACATTGATACCGCCTGCCAGCTTCACAAGGTTGCCCACATAACTGCTTTCCGTCGCCACAATATAAGAGCCGGGAAGCCCCATAAGCACCAGTACGGTAGGGGATTCTTTCCCCTCGTTTTGGCTGCGGTATTCTTCCATGAACTGCTCGTATTCATCAACCAGAGCCTGCGCCTGTTCTTCGCGTCCGAACTTTTCGCCCAGACCTTCAATCGAGGCGTACATACCTTCCACACTACGCAGATTCAGGAACAGGGAATTGACGCCAATAGAAGCGTATTTAGGCTGTAAATCACTTTGCAGGCTGTTGGGGGAAAGCACATAGTCCGGATTCAGCGATTTAAGGATTTCCAAATCCGGGCTCATAGCAGTTCCGACAGTGGTCACATTCTGATACCGTTCGGGAATCGTGCTGAGGGTTGACGAGCAAACACCCACCAGGTCAAGTTCCAGCCGGTCGCAGATATCCACCGCGGCAGGCGAGGTTGCAACGATACGCACCTCATCCGAAACATCATCTGTGTTCTGCTCCGGATGTTGGTTCACACACCCGCTGGCTGATAGTGCCAGTGCCCCAGCAAGGCAAAGAGAAAAGATTTTTTTAAGTTTCATGATCTGTGCCTCCCTTTATTTTTTCTTAAAGGGATTTTTGCCCTTTCTCACAAAGCAGAAATACCATACGCTGCCTCCTGCTGCGGCGATCACAACAATTCCGCCGATTCCCCACCAAAGAACCGCACTTCCGGAACCATTGCTTTCAGACTCTGATTCTACGGAAGTCACGCTTACTTCATTGCCGGATTCATCAAACTCAACAAGTCCGCTTGGTTCAGAAGATTCTTCCGATTCTGAGGCCTCCGGCTCTTCAGAAGACTCCGCACTGCTGTCTGGGGTTTCTGAGGAGTTCTGCACTGAGTTTTCAGATTCTGTGCTTTGAGAAGAGGAAGAGGGAGTCTGTGTAGGTTCAGGAGTAGGTTCCGGCGTGGGTTCCGGTTCCTCAACGGTAATACTGGTTATAAAGTCACCGGAACCGGATTTCAGATTTCCTACGGTAATATAGAAGATAACCTCACGCCCCATAGGGACAACATACATATTGCAGCGGATAATTGAATTTTCACTGTTGACCTTCATACGATAATCCGCTGTATTGTTGCTGTAATCTTCCTGCATCAAGGTTGCTGACACGGAACTGCCATCCACCTGAAACTTTGGAGACTGGATGTTATCCATCAAATTCAAACGAATCGTAACCCAGGTATTTCCGTTAGCATCCACCTCTACCAATGCGCTTTTGTTAAGGGCACTGTCTGTCATGGACTGACCCAGTACGGCAGAACCTTCGCCGCCGGAGTCTTCAATCACACCGGTAGTAGGATGGCGGTAATGAGAGGTTGCAGTTGCGGTGTAAATGCCGTTAGAGGCGGCTAACACGGGTACAGAAGTAATGCCCGCCATTAGGGCGAGCATTACAACCATACCGCAAAGTGCCCTTAAAGCTCTTGTTGCGGTATTTTTCATGTTTTATTCTCCTTCTGTAAATTTACGCTTTCTGCTGATAAAGAGAACGCCGATCATGCCGCCAGAAGCCAGTGCGAGGAGCGCAAAGGGAAGTACATTTGTACTGTCTCCTGTCTGCGGGATATCGCTACCGACGTTTGCACTGTTTTCAGCATCGGTGATTGTGCTTCCCTGTTCCACCAGCGCATAGGTACTGAAGCTCTTTGTCATGACTTTGTAGAAACCGTTTTCGACCGTGCCCTTAACCAGGGTTTTTGTTCCGTCTTCATTGATTCGATACAAAACCACCTTGTCGGCATCGTATCCTTCGGGAATGGGGTAATACACGGTGACAATACCGTTGGGCTGAACCTCAGCGCCATTCAGTTCAAAGTGAATTTCAAACAGGCGGAACTTCTTGCCCACATCGCTCAAAATAGAAGCAGCTCTGTCATAATCAGCACCGGAAGTGATTTGGGTTACTACCTGCTCAACGCCTTCAGGGAAAACGCCTTTATCGGCTTCAACCTTGATTCCGGTTGTAGAATCGGTGACGTTGACTGCCGGGGATTGTTCTACAGGTTCTTCCGGCTGGAAATCAGGATCATCCTCGGTGGTTTCTTTCAAAGTAGACCAGTCGAGTTTGAGTAAAACATTCTGAGTGCCGCTTCCGGCAGAAATATCTTCCATTACCGGCACAAACACTTGAAGCGGAACACAACCGTCCTCATCGTTAAGTGCATCTGATACCAACGAGAATTTAACCTGATCGGGATAGAGTTTCCCTTCATAAGAACCGCCTGTCTGGTTGAATTCATCCATAACATCTGTTCCGTCAGCATTTTTTTGGGTGGACAGCACTTCTGCCGCAATCAATGTTCCATTGATCTCTCCGTATTGATCATACACAAACCCATTGTCATAGTAAGCAAGTTCTGCCAAATAACCGAATTTGTTCAGATAGGAAAGACCTTTGAAATCCATGGTCAAGTAGTACTGTCCGTTTTCTACTGTCAATTTAACAGTATGGTTAATTGCATCATTCGACATGGAAAAATCCTTGCGGTTCACTTTTACCATTTCTCCATAAATGGAATAGACGCCGTCTTCCAAATTATTTTTATCCAATTCACCGTCTTTTTTAAGACTGTCCATCGCCTGCTGCAAAGCAGCAGTCTGGTTATTTACTTCGTTTTGAGAAGCATCTGCGTTTGCCAAAAGGGCTTTCGCTTCCTGGATAGCTGTTTGCAGTTGATTCCATGAATATTCTGTATATCCATTGTTTTTAATCAATTCTGCTTCCTGAATCAGATTATTCAGCTCGGCAGTATCTGCACGTTCAACAAGTCCGTTCATCCCATTTGTCAATTCCTCGACTGCCTTTGTTACTTCTGCGGTACTTGCTTCTGAATCCAGCTGAACCTGCTTTGCCAGATCAACTTTTTCAGAAAACACTTTCCAACTGGATGGAGTATATGCTGTTTCTTCTTTTTCTTCCGCCTCTGCCAGCAAGTCATTCAGCGCAGATTTATCGCCCTTCACTTCCAGGGCGGAAACTGCTTCAACTAGTTGTGCCGCCATATCAGCTTGTTCTTCGGCGGTATATTCTTTCATATTTAAAACCGGTACTGCCGTAAATCCTGTTCCGGACATTTCCAATGTCTGATCCGGCCAGATATTTGTAAGTTTTGTTTGAATATCCTCTACGCAGCTTCTCAGTGCATCATAAGAGTCCGCTGTATAATTTCCCTGCTCAATCTGCTGTGCCTTCCAAAACTGATAAGTCAGGTTGCTTTCCGGATTTTCCACTTTTTCTACAGTGGTCCAATCCACCTGCATTCTGGCATACTGATCACCTGAAGTTGGGCTGATTGAAAACATGATCGGTACAAACACATGAACATACGCAGCGTTCATAACGGTAAAATCTTCAGGATTTTCAGGAATGCTAATATTCCCGTCTTTATCAGCGGATACAACAGGAGTTACATCTAAAGCCATCAGATGAGAATAAGGTTGATCTGCAATATTGATTAGCCGCTCCTCATCATGCCCGTAGCCTGCCGGACGAGTCATTGTTGCCGGATCAGAACCATCATAAACATATTCTGAATCAGGATTATTATACGGATCATAAACTACTGTTCCCAGCTGTGTGCGGTGCTCTGTCATTATCTCTGCAGGAGTGAACACACAATAATCATCATCTGGATATCCGTATTTCGTCAATATTTCCGGAGTAGCTGACTCCAGTTCCATCATAAATCCATATTGTCCGATGTATCCCATGGGCATGAATTCTACCAATGCTGTAGCTTTTCCATCCTCAACAATTACAAGCGATTGATATTCTGTATCGTCCGGATTTTTCTGTAAGAAAGATTCGCTCCCTCTCAATGCCGCATTGCCCATAGAATACGAGCCGTTGCTATTGGCATTCATCATATTGATTGAAGCAGTATAAACTCCATCTTCCACGGGTGCTGTAAGCTGTTTCACCTCACGAGATCCTTCAGGATATGTATTTGCTTTGCTCTCACTCGCAAATACATTTGCAGAGCACAGGCTTGTTGTCATAACTGTTGCCATTACGGCGGCAAGGCCGCGTTTCAGCAACGATTGTTTTGCTGTCGTCACTATTATCTACCTCCATTCTTTTCTAAGCAACATTTAGTTAGTGTTAGCTAACTAAACTATAAAAAGATATGTCTTTTCTACGGCGAATAAGATTTTCTCACTTCCATTCCTCCCATGAAAATATTTTGGTCAAGGGAACAAGCTGTGCGCTTGCTCAGCCCTGATATATCATTGCACTTTTAGAACACTTGGTTAGCGAACACTAACCAAGTGTTCTAAAAAATACTCCTCATGGAGTCTTTTTAGCGTGTGTCATTATAGCAATTTGCATTTTCCTTGTCAACCGTTTTTGTGTTGCAAAACCGCTCCAAATCCGCTGCTTATCATCGCAAAAAGCTCTGGAATACAGTAATAAAGGCACAATCCTCCTTGTTGCAAAACTGCTCCAAAAAATTTTTCGTTTCTTCTGAATCAGCCGCTTTTAATGGATGAACATGGTGAAAACAGCCGTACTCTCCGGCATATGCATATCCCCAACACTGCATTGCATTTTCAGGCATACGCTTCCGTGCAGCAGGGTATCCCGGCCTTTTCCCATAGAGATAAACCGCAGCGCCGTTACCGGAAAAAACACATAACGCCCGTCAATGCCGCCGTCAAAAAACTTTCCCTTGTATAGGTATTGTATTTTTTTGATTCGCCCTTCCATAGTCTTTCCGCTGGAAGCTGATTGAGCGGATATTGTCCTTACCGTCAGATAAACCAAGCCTTCTCGATTTTTTACAATCAATTCGCAGGGATGCTCAAACCCCTCATTCGCCATTGAAATATTATTGTGGTTTTTAATATGTTCTCTATAAACGATAAATGGAAAAAAATAGCTGCCATCTTTAAGATATTCACACAGTTCATTACCAGTAATATTTTTCCGTCCAGCAAAGACTTCTTTCAATGCCATACGTCCTTCCTGCTCTGTCAAACGGTTGATAAAATCTTCAGAAAAACCGGCCGCCAACGCACGCAATGCATTCTCTTTAATCTGGGCAGGAGGAATATCCTGATACAGCATGTATTGTTCCAGTACCTTCATTTGTTTTTGATATGTTTTGGCTATTTTTTCCCCCGAAACCGTCAAAACAGTTTTACGATTTCCTAAACGTTCCACAATATTCAGTTTTTCCAATGAATCCATTGCGCGTGTAATGACCCATTTGCCAACCCTAAGATTTCTGGCAGAATCGGTCACAGTTCTTTTCGATGGTTCTGTGGACAGATAATAAAGCAACAGCTGAATTTGAAGCGGCGTCAAACTTTCTTTTTCAGACACAAAAATCCCTCTTTTTCTGATATGAACTATTCAAATATAAACACTATAAATTCAAACAAATCATCTTCACCATACAAAACCGGTCAGAAACAGCCATACTGACCTTGGTGGATGGTTTTAAGCCGTTTTTGGGAATATAACGGTAATAAGGCTTTTCCGTAACGTCCGTAGGCCCACCGCCGATCTTTCCGGCCAGTTCCGCTGCCGAATCTACATAAAAGAACATCTGCGCATCGGCGTGACCTACCTGTTTCATGTACTTCTTTTGCATCATAGCCATGCCTTTTTTGTTCACTGTATCAAAGACGACTTCTATATCTCCGAATTGTCTGAGCATACGAAACAGGGAAATAACCTTATCTTCCTCAAAATAGTGAAACAGCCCGCCTGCTGTAACAAGGATAGGGGCGTCGGGCAAATCCGTGCGAACCTGCCTGATCCAGTCCTTGGAAAAGGCATCTCCGGCAAGATAGGTCTCCCGTTCCGGCTCCGGGAGCAGTTCCCGCCGGTAGTCAATGACATGCGGCAAATCAACGGCATACCAGCGCGTCTTTCCGTTATCACAGCGGTAATAAGTTGTTTCAAGTCCGCAGCCCAGCTGGACAATCACACCGTCCGGTCTGCGCTTTAAAAACGACCGGATGAAACGGTCCATATTAGCAGACCGCACCGCTGAAGCCAGCAGGGTATACTGGCTCTGACTGCCGTTTTCCTGCAGGTCGGACGGCAGCTTTTCTTTTAATTCCAGAGCCTTTTTATCATATATGATCTGCGGACAGTGCTCACTGGCATAGATCCTGCCCAGCATGGGGACAAACAGGGTGTCCTCCACAACGCCTAACTTGGACATAGCCAAACCTCCTGTATTGATACATTACTTTCTGCCCACAAGCAGCCGGGAAGACCCCAGCATCATCATAGCTGCTCGGCGGTGGGAGCCGAAGGCTTCTTCCGCGGTATCAATGAGCTGGACATCCTGATAGCCCATCTCCCGCAGTTTTTGAGCAAAGGCGTCCATATCACCATACATTTTTGGCTTCATATCATCGTTCAGAGCGAAGACGCCTCCTTTTTTTAACACCCGCAGGCTCTCCAGCAGCAGTTTCTGCATATCTGCACCCATAACATTGTGGTAGACATAGTTGCTGATGACCGCATCAAAACTCTCATCGGGGAAATCCAGATGATTGGCGTCGCCATGCCGGAACACACACCGGGAGGCCACGCCTTCACTTGCGGCGTTTTTCTCACAGAGGGTCTTGCTGTAATTGTAAACAGCTCCCCAGTAATCAACGCCAATCACTTTTGCTTTCGGCCATGTCAGAGCCGCACGGATTGCCAGTGCTCCGGAGCCACATCCAACTTCGAGAATCTTTCCATCGCCGTCATAGTCCAGATGGGAGAGGACAACCCGGTGAACCTGTTCCATGATTCCGCCGCCGCCAAAGGCATACTGGCACCTGATCCATGTGATCCAGACCAGCAGGGCCACCAGCGCCGCCGCAACAACAGAGAACAGAACACCGAGAGCCATGATATGGAACACCGAAAAAGAAAGTACGGCCAAAACCACGGCCAGAGCCGTGATGCCGCCGATAATATAGAACACGGGATTGGACATCCAGCTTCCGTAGTCTTCCCCGTGAGTTCCAAGTCGAATATTCTCCTGTTTTAATTCTTTCTTGTTCATTGCATTATCTCCTCGTATATTTATGATCTCATCAACAATAGTCCTGAGGTTCACAACGAATATCCAACACCTTGTACCCGCATTCTTCCACAGCATGTTTCAGCAGCTGCGTGTCAACGGGGTCTTGTATAAGCAGTTCCGTAATCCCTTTTCTATGAGAAGAAGCCACTTTCTTAACAGAAAATACTTTTCTGATCGCATCGTTTATATGGGCCTCACACATTTCGCAGGACATTCCATCGATTTTCATTGTTATTTTTATCATCATTCGATCCTCACATAGTTAGCGCAGGCTAACCACGATAAATAAAAAACAGTTAGTTAATTCTAACTAATTGATTTTACCATACCATGCTTCATTTTGTCAAGATACTGCGCTAAAGTATTTTCGGATAAAGACAAAGCCACACGCAAAAAACAGCCGTGTTTTGCGTGCGGCATTTGCCTGTCATCCGGTTTGTTTCCGCATTAGAAAATCACACTATGCCAGCGTCCAGTTCTGGCTTTCTGTCTGTAATTTTACCATGCGGGTATAGATACCGTCTTGCCGGAGCAGGGTATCCGGATCGCCCTCTTCCGCCACCATACCATCGGAAAGCACGACGATTTTATCCGCACCGGCTACCGTGCGCATCCGGTGTGCGATCACCAGAACAGTTTTGTCTTTGATCAGCCGTGACAGAGCTGTCTGTATCAGCGTTTCATTCTCCACATCCAGAGAGGCTGTGGCTTCGTCAAGAAGGATGATCGGCGCGTTCTTTAAGAAGGCACGGGCAATAGAGATACGCTGGCGTTCTCCGCCGGAGAGCTCACAACCGTTTTCGCCTATGTTAGTATTCCATTTATCAGGAAGCTTCTCGGCAAATTCATCCACATTGGCAAGCCGTGCCGCAGCCAGAACCTCCTCGTCTGTGGCGTCTTTGTTGCCAATACGGATATTTTCCAGTATGGTGTTGTCAAACAGGGTAACATCCTGAAACACAATGGAATAAAGAGAAAGCAGCGTTTCCGGATCCACTTTCGAGACATCCATACCGCCTACCGTAATTTTTCCCCGGCTCACATCCCAAAACCGGGCTGCCAGACGGGAGACCGTTGTTTTGCCGCCGCCGGAGGGGCCCACCAGCGCGGTTACTTCTCCCTGCTTGGCAGTAAAGCTTACATCCTTTAAAACCGTTTCTCCGGTGTTGTAGGCAAACCCAACATGGTCAAAGGTAATATCGTATCCTTTATTGGAAAGGCTGTTTTTGCCCTGCTGAATGGGATGGTCAAGGATTTCATTCATACGGGCGATATTTGTCCGGGTGGAAATTACCGCCGCCAGATTCTGCAGCGCACCCTGCAAGGGATCATAGAGCCGGGAAACCACCAGCAGGAACAGAAAGAAGGTCAAAATATCCAAACTGCCCTGCATCAACAAAACAGAGCCTGCAAGCGCGACCGTGGCAATCCCGAGCTTTAACACAAGGGAGGCGGATACAACAAAGGCCGCCAAACCGAACTCATTGAGAATGGAGCGGTGTTCCACTGCGCGGATCTTCTTTTCCAACCCTTTAAGGTATTCTTTTTCAGCGTTGTTGGCTTTCAGATCCTGTACCGTTTCGATGCACTCCTGAATTCCGTCCGCGCAGGCCATTTTCGCATCCATGGACTTCTGATTGAAACCTTCCTGTACCTTTGCGGAAAAACCTACAATGGCAAACGCCACCGGCATTACCCAAAGAGCCGCCAGCGCCATACGCCAGTCATAGAAGAACAGGCTGACGGCAATCAAAACCGTAGAGATGATGGAGCCGGCAAGCTCCGGGATAAAGTGGGAAAAGCTCTGCTCTAAAAAGGTGCAGTCCGCCATAATGGTACTGGTAAGATCCGCAAGGTCTTTCTTTCCGAAGAAGGAGAGGGGGATTTTCCGCAGCCGTTCCGCCAATGTAATACGGCGCACGCCGCTTTCCGTATAGGTGGCAAAATAAGTGGCGTTATACTGGAAGTAGGTTGTCAGCAGGATCAATCCCACACAGAGAATACAGCCTACAATATAGAAGGGCAACCGGCTTTCCGGAACACCGCCGTTCATCAGATCGCTCACCATGCAGTACAGCAGCCCAACAGGGAACATAAAAGAGATATTTTGCAGAACGCAGGCGAAGCAACCCTTGATTAAATCCTTTGCGCCCTGTTCGGACAAGGCATATCTTTTTTGCAGACGTCTGATCATCTTACTGTACCTCCTTTTGGACTTTCCACTGAACGGAAGTCTGATAGTTCTTCCACATCCGGGCGAAGAGACCGCCTCTTTCCATCAGCTCACGGCTGGAACCGCTCTCTGCGATTTGCCCGTCTTTTACAACGTAAATCTGATCTGCACCGGCCACCGTGGAAAGCCTGTGGGCAATCATAATGACCGTTTTGCCCTGAGACAGCTTGGAAAAAGCCGCCTGTACTCTGGTTTCATTGTCGGGATCCGCAAAAGCTGTGGCTTCATCCAGAATAATGATGGGGGTATTTTTCAGCATCACGCGGGCAATGGCAATCCGCTGCTGCTCGCCGCCGGAAAGATAGACACCCTTGGTGCCGATCACCGTATCCATACCATCCGGCAGTTTTTCAAGGATATCATCGCACTGGGCATTTTTTAGGGCAGCCATGACTTCCTCCCGGGTAGCTTCCGGTTTGCCCAGACGCACATTCTCAAAGATGGAAGCTTTGATCAGTCGGCTGTTCTGGAACACAAAGGAAACCGTGTTCATCAGTTCTTCCTTCGGAATATTACGGACGTCCACGCCGCCTACCCTTACAGTACCGCTTTGAGGATCGAAGAAGCGGGAGATCAGATTTGCCAGCGTGGTTTTTCCACCGCCGGACGGTCCCACAAAAGCGACTGTCTGCCCGGCAGGAATAGAAATAGATATGCCCTTTAAAACCTCCTTTTCTCCGTCATAGCTGAAATGCACCTGTTCAAGCTCTACAGAGCCGTCTTTCGGATGCTTGGGATGAGCTGTTTCTTTCAGCGGCTCCAAATTCAGAACGCTGTCAATCCGCTGTAAAGCATCGTCCACGATCATAGCGTTTTCGCTCTGGAACATAATTCGTGTGAGCGTCACGGAAATGATCGGCGTAATGATGATATAGAATACCAGATTGAGTAAAAATTCTGTCGTGACCTGATCCTGCGTAAACAACAAGGCTCCTGCGATCAAGAAGACAAATACGCCGTTGATAGCTGCGGTATAGAACATCATCGGCGTGCGCAGCTGCTTGGTATAGGCGATCACCCATACTTTATAACGGTCAATGGAGTCTTTGAATTTCTTAAAGGAAAAGATGGTTTGGCCAAAGGTTTTTACCACCGGAATACCTCGGACATACTCTACCGCTTCATTGGACATATCATCCAGCGCATTCTGGTATTCCTTCATCTTCTGCTGCATTTCCTTTCCGGTCATCGCCATCATAATGAGAAAGCCCAGAAGTACCGGTGCCAGACTCAAAAGACCCAGCCGCCAGTCAAACACAAACAGCAGAACCAGAAGACCGCAGGGGGTTGCAAGGGCGTTCGCACGGTCCGGGAGCTGGTGCGCCAGATAGGTTTCCGTAGCGGCGCTGGATTCATTGACGATTTTGCGCAGCTTACCGCTGCCAAAATGTTCCGCAAATCCCAGGGGGAGTTTTACGATATGGTTCATGGACTGCAAACGCAAATTGGTGGCAATGCGAAATGCGCCCAGATGGGAGCACATCAGCCCGGCGATGTACACCAGTACCGCAATGACCGCAAACATCACTGCCATCCAGCCGTTGTAGGTCAGATTCTGCGCACGGCTGAAATCCGGAGCGACTTCCAGCACTTCACGCATGACCTGCCAGATAAAATAATAAGGCACGAGTGCGATCAATGCGCTGATTGCGGAGAGGATCCAGGACGCATAGGTCAGATATCGGTAACTTCCCGCAATCGTGAGCAGGCGCGATAAATTAGATTGTTTTTTCAAGAGAATTCCTCCTTTACATTTCATTTATGATACAGAGGACAATGATTTGTCCTTCTGATATCTAATTTAGTTAGTTTAAGCTAACTGCAAGTCAAAAATTATAGGGCGTTATTGCCCCATAATTTTCATCCATCCTGCGGTGTAAAAGGCCCGCATTTCCTTTACATAGTTTTCCGCATCGGGAAGCGGCATTTCATGGATAACAAGTTCAAAAAACGTATGAAACATCCCGGTGATCAAAATATGCTCCAGAGTTGGGTCAAGCGGCGGGGAGGGTCTGCCTAATTCCGCCAGCACTCTTTGATAAGCGTGTGTCCCCTCCACTTCAATTTCCACCATCTCATCAATCAGCCCGGAAAAGCGGGTCCCTTCGGAACAACAAAGAATGAGCTTACATTCCTCTAAATGCTGATAGGCATAATGCAGCATATCAAACATGCATACCCCTGATATATCGCCCATCACTTCCGGCTGCTGTTCATGGGGCAGGTCGGCAAATTGCTTCTGAGCGTCCTTAAAACGATCAATCAGGTACTGATAATGCTCGCCAACCAGTGCCTCAAAGAGTTCTTCTTTGCTTTTATAATAACCGTAAAAGGCTCCCAGCGTCTTGCCCAAAGATTTGACGATATTCCGCAGAGAAGCGTCCTTGTAGCCTTTTTGCAAAAACTCCGCCTTTGCCGCCTCATGGATTTGATCCAAGGTTGTCAGATTCTCATCTATGGTACACACCTCCCTAAAAAATATAGCGGCGCTATATATCACTGCTATATTATAGCTGCCCGTAAGCTGAATGTCAAGTGCTTCTGCATTTTTTATGGATGAATAAAAAGAGAGAAACCACACAAAGATTTCTCTCTTTTGGTTGTCCGGCTATATACAGCAGTCATTATCCTGTTTCGGTTTCGGCAGAGCACTCATACTACGCAGGCTGACGCCAAGCGTAGAAAGATTGTGCAGTGCGGCCGATGCTGCAGGAGGTAAAATTCCTGCCAATCCCAAGCCTATCAGCGCCCCGTTAAATCCGATGACAAACCGATAATTTGAGTGAATTCTCGCCATCAAAGCCATTGCAATGCGACGCAGCTTAACAAGCTCCCAAAGACTGTCCGCCGCAATGGTAATATCAGCAATTTCTCTGGCAATTGCTGCGCCGTCACTGATGGCAATTCCCGCATCCGCTTCTGAAAGGGCGGGAGAGTCGTTGATACCATCTCCGACCATTAAAACAATATGTCCTTTTTGGCGCAAATCGGCTACAAATTTTGCTTTATCCGCAGGAAGAACCTCAGCGCAGAATGCGTCAACCCCTAAGCGGTTTGCAACCGCAGATGCCGTCCGATAGCTGTCGCCTGTCAGCATAACTGTTTTTTGAATTCCCAAAGCACGCAGCGCAGACAATACTTCTTTAGCTTCCCTGCGCAGCGGATCGGAAATACAAATCACCGCCGTAAGTTCCCCGCCAATCGCCAAATACAAATGAGAATATTCTTCAGGAAGATGATCAAAACGCTCCTGTTCATTTAGCGGAACAGTTATTCCCTCATCTTCAAAAATGAAGTGCGCACTTCCAATCAACACCTTCTCTTCATTCACCGTACTGGCAATTCCGTGAGCCACTATGTATTCTACCTTGGAATGAAATTCTTCATGGGATAACCCTCTGCACTGCGCTTCTTGTACTACGGCGTTTGCAATAGAATGGGGGAAATGTTCCTCTAAACAGGCTGCAAGACGCAGCATATCCGACTCGTCTCGCCCTCCGAAAGTGATGATCTGCGCAACCTTCGGACAAGCGTGTGTCAATGTGCCTGTTTTATCAAATATAATGGTATCCGCAGCTGCCACCGCTTCTAAGAACTTACCACCTTTTACAGTGATATGTTCTTTTCCGGCTTCGCGCATTGCAGAAAGTACCGCCAGCGGCATGGAAAATTTTAACGCACAGGAAAAATCCACCATGAGCACTGATAAAGCTCGCAGAATATTGCGTGTCAGCAGAAAGCTCAAGATACTTCCGATAAAGGTATACGGAACCAATTTATCTGCAAGGTTAGCCGCTTTGCTTTCGACCGCCGATTTCATCTGTTCGGATTTTTCGATCATGGTTACAATTTGATCATATCGGCTCGAGCCCATCACCTGTTTTACTTCCAGTATGCACTCGCCCTCTTCTACAACGGTACCGGCATACACGGTGTTTCCCGGGTGTTTTACGACCGGTACAGACTCTCCGGTCAAAGAAGCCTGATTGACTGTGACTTCCCCCTCAGCTAAGATACCGTCCATAGGAATCATACTCCCGGTACGAATCACGATTTTGTCACCTGGGCGGATATCTGATACTGCTGTCAGAATTTCTGATTCCGGTGTCTTCAGCCATACCCGATCCACATTCAGGGCCATACAGCGAGCAAGGTCTTCCATTGATTTTTTTCTGGTCCATTCTTCTAACAGTTCGCCCAGTTCCAACAGAAACATGACAGTTCCTGCTGTTCCGAAATCTTTCCTGAATACGGAAATTCCTATGGACAATGCATCCAGCACATCTACCTTCAGTTTTCCTCTCAAAATGCATCGGATTCCCCTTTTCAAAAAAGGGAGCATATGCCATACAATTCGTGCGATCTGCAATGGTTTCGGCAAAAAGAGCATAGACGCTGCTTTCAGTATCACTTTTCCGACCAGCTTTTCCTGAAATTTACGGTTTAATTCACGGCTGCTGTGCAGTGGCAAAGTGATTTGTGATTGCGCTTCCTGCAAGTTAAACTCACGGATAGCCGCCAGCACTTCCTTACGTGACCCGGAGTATTGCAGAATCACACACCCGGTGCGTTCATGGACAGTTACTTGTGTGATCCATGATTTCTTTTGAAACCAATTTTCCAGCACATCTGCTTCCTGCAAAGTCATTTTTTTCTGACTGATTCGAAAACGGATACGCCCTTTGCTTTCGTGTAAAATAATTGCCTTCATTTGTCGCTTCTCCTTCATAAAAAAAGAGCCGTATCAACGGCTCTTTTCTGTTACTCTTCCTTAGAACTTTCAAGTTGTGCGGCTGCCGCTTCTTCCGCTTCTTTTGCAGCTCTTTCTTCATTCAGATCTTTGGCAGAAGCTAAAATATCCGATGCATTTTCCTGTACGGTCGTTACCGTTTCCATGACATAATCTTTCATACGCAATCCTGCGGCTGTTGCGTGAACATATGCTTTTTTAGCGTCTTTGCTGGACAGCAGTTTAATTCCAACCGATCCGAAAAGTGCGCCACCTACAAAAAGAGCCAATTTACTGTATAAACTCATATAGAATCTTCCTTTCCGTTATTTTCTTTTGTATCCTGTAATCATTACCATGAGCAGGCAGATCACGGCTCCCCATGCCCAAAAACGGTGCTGTTTCAACCAGATCCCTCCTTCATAGATTTTGTCTAATTATTATAACAACTTTAGCTAAATCATTCTTTTGGAAACAGACAAAAACTAACGGAATCAGACCTATTTCGATATTCTCTTGGTGTACAATGATAGTATTTTTTAAAAACTACATTGAATTGACTCAAACTGGAATACCCGACAGACTGCGCGATTTCAAGCACTGTCATAGACGAATAGCGAAGAAGTTCACCCGCTTTTTCCATTCGTTTTTGTAGCAGCCAGCTATGGACAGGCTGATCATAGACACTTCGAAAATATCTTTTGAAGGTAGTAGGGGATAAATAAAATCTGCGGCATAAACTGTCAATTGTCATTTTTTCATCTAAATGGAGTTCCATATAGGAACAAACGCTCCTTAAACGATCATGGACTGAACCGTTTTTTTGTAACATTTCT
Source organism: Merdimmobilis hominis (assembly GCF_016901855.1). GTDB lineage: Bacteria > Bacillota > Clostridia > Oscillospirales > Ruminococcaceae > Paludihabitans. Next base: position 49,083 of record NZ_JACJKY010000010.1, read on the forward strand.
ACCTGTTGTACTTGTATCATTTTTTGACTCAGCAAATATAACAGCTCAATGCATTTCCACACACAATAACAATCCTGTTCTATATCATCCAGAATATTTAAAACGGAAAACAGTGAAAACACCCACGGATTTCCTTTGATCAGAAATCCTCCGTTCATTTGCTCTGCATACTGCAAAGCCAAATGAATATCCAAATTCCAATTTCCGATTATTTTGGTTATAGCACAAAGACTATTTTGAATTTTTGGAATTTCCACTGACAAAAGAAATCCCGATGTTTCTTTCTCTGTGTCAGATAAGAAAACGCAAACTTTCTCAGAGACGCAGACAATTTCCTGCTGATGAGCATAAACTGCCTGTCCGTTCAATAACCGAATTCTTATTTTACCAGTAGAGCAAAAGATAAGATTTAAACATTTTTCAGGTATATCCCACAATAAGCAATCGGCACAAGAGGAAACATGAAAGCGAAACAATTTCATTCCGTCGATATTAAAATCGCACCCCGATTTTGTCAAAACAGCCTTTTTAAATGATTCGCTCATCATGTTCCCCTCCTTCCCGTTATCCCAATTTATTAAGTAAACATATTACCTGTTTTCATTCCGGCAAGGGTCGGAGCACAATGTCTGATAATCATTTCGTCAGGCAAGGAATCTCCTCCTTTTTACGCATGTTCATTTAAAATACTGCGCAAGGCCGAAGCCGAACTGGTGTGACAGCGCACAATCTTAATATCTTTCCCTTTTGTTTCATTCAAGGTAGAGCGAACCATTTTATGAGAAACAGTTCCTGTAAACAGCACCAATAAATCTGGTGATCCTATTCCTTTCAGGGCTCCGTCCGTTTTGGGAAAACCTTGGATTTACAATGATACTCATCACAGATTTCCTTATAACGGCGAACCATACATTCATTTCCGCCCACAATGACCACGCTCATACCATTCACCTCTTATTAGATTAGCTAAAGCTAACTGAAAGATGTTTTTTTCACCGCTCCTGCGGTGTTGTTAATATAGTAGCAAATTAAACCGCCACTTTCTGCTCCAAAAAGGTTGTATATAATCCAAACCGACCAAAACTTTATAAAACAGACATCACTACATAACCTAGTTTTTCTATCTGATTTATGATAGAAGTGTCATCTACCGGAGTTTCATACTCCACCAAAACCTGATTCTTTTTCAGGTTTACCGTTGCAGAAACTCCCGCAATACAGTTAACGGATTCTTCAATTCGGTTTTTACAATGTTCACAGTGCATACCGTTCACATAAAATGTTTTTTTCTCAATCACCGTTTTCAGCTTTTTCTTCTTCGGCTTGTATCCGCCTCCAGAACAGCACCCGCCTTTACCTTTCAATCGCTTGATTGTTGCACGCAGCGCAACCAACACAATGATTACTAACAGCACAATAACAATTATATTTTCCATCATATAACCTCCTTAGATTGAAGCTGTATCCGATATATTTCTTCTTTTGCAGACAGATCTGTATTTTACCGGAGAGAGTCCCTTTGCTGATTTAAAAGCACTTGCAAATTTGCTTGCATTTTCATATCCATGCTTACTCGCAATTTCAATCACACTTTCCTCAGTGTGTTCCAGCATATATGCTGCCGATTCCATTTTATGCGCTTTCAAACACGGCAATGGATGATCTCTAAAAAATTTTTGCCTGCAGTTTGACAAATTCCCAGCGAGGATTCCTTTGCATGAATATTATGATAAAACAGCCGGATTCCCGGAAAAACATCATATCCGGTTGTGTTAGAATGATGTAAACCATTCAACCTATCCATCTTTTAAATACCTGCTTCCTTCGGAAAGAGACAGGCAAGTTTTTCTTCAGATAAATTTGCCAGAAAATAACAAATTGCTGTTTCTTCTATGTTGTCACATAGCTCTGAATGAAATAGCCGCTTATTCAATTCCATACTGTACTTTTCATATTCCAAAGCCTTTCCCATTCCATCATCAGTGAGTACAATATGTTTACCACAATCTCTCTTTACATACTGCACCTGCTCAAAAAAATCCATCATACGATGCACACTGGCTTTTGAAACTTTTAGTTCCCTGGCAATATCTGCTCCGCGTACACTTCCTTGCCTCTCATATAATCTCTTTATCGCAATCAAATATCGTATCTGAGAAGCAGTTAATTCCGCATGCTTTTTCATACACAGCTCTCCTAGACTTTAAAAGCAAATGCGGGGCGCGGTTCTATGTCCGCACCCCGCATCATTTGCTTTTATTGATTGCGATCCTTTTCCCGGCGATCGCATTTTCCTTTCGAAGCACACTGTTTTGCATAAGGACAGCCAATACAGCTTTCGCCGCGTTTTTTTGCTTTATACAGATAAACCAGAATGCTTCCCACGATCACCGCAAGAATCAAAAGGATAATCAAATTTTCCATTATGATTTGCTTGCAGCATACGCTTTGCCTGCATTATCCAAAGCATATTCTGTTTTCAGCTTTTTATTGGTATTGCGGATCAAACCGATGATAACAGCCGCAAACACAGCCACTGCCGCAAGTCCTGCAAGAGCTGCGCCTACATTCAAGGTTTCCGGAGCCGTGATAAGGGTTCCGATGGTATAAACCGCATAACCTACGGTATAGCCGACGCCCAGCTGCAAGCCGATTGCGCCCCAAACCCATTTGCTGCTCTTCATTTCGGAGTTCATCGCACCGATCGCCGCAAAGCAAGGCGGTGTGTAAAGGTTAAACATCAGGTAAGCCAGCGCTGCAACTTTGGTGATGGCGATAATGCTTGCAGCCTCTGCGCCTGCACCTTCGATCAAAGCGAGTTCATCGGCATCAATCAGGTTTTCCAGTCCTACAAAGCAAACAGCCAAAGTACCGACGACATTTTCCTTTGCGATAAAGCCAGTTACAGCCGCTGCCGCTAACTGCCAGGACACAACGCCCACGATGGGGACAAGGAGGTAAGCAAACGGACCGGCGATGGAAGCGAGAATAGAAGAATCCGAAGTTTCCGCAACGCCGAAGCTCCAGTTAAATGTCTGCATAATCTGAACAGCTGTGTTACACAAAAGGATAATAGTAGCAGCTTTTACGATGTAAGCCCAGCCGCGGCTGCACATTGCTTTAAAAGCAAACCAGAGAGACGGTGCTTTATATTCCGGCAATTCAATGATAAAGAAGGACTTTCTGTTTTTGTAGCCTGCAATTTTATTGACCAGCAATGCGCCCAGGAAAATAAGTACGATACCGGACAGATACATGGTCGCGCTCACCCAGCCTGCATTGTCAAAAAAGGCACCTGCAAACAAAGCGATGACCGGGATCTTCGCACCACACGGCATAAACGGAGCCAGCATTGCAGTCGCTCTGCGTTCACGATCATTACGGATGGTACGGCTTGCCATAATACCAGGAACTGCACAGCCGATAGTGATAACAAACGGGATAACGGATTTACCGGAAAGACCAACCTTTTTAAAGATCGGGTCAAGTACCACTGCCACACGGGACATATATCCGCAGTCTTCCAAAATAGCGATGAGGAAGTACATGACCATAACCAGCGGCAGGAATCCTACAACAGCAATCACACCGCCGATTACGCCGTCTACCAGCAGTGCCGAAAGGAGAGGATTCGCCCCTTCCATCAGGCCGCCGATCCAGCCCTGGAACATTTCCAGCAGAGGGACCAGTCCCGGAATAAAGGTGCCGTTCGGCAGTTCCACGCCTTCAGCAATCCAGGTGCCCAGATAAGTCTGGGAAATTTCAAATACCAAGAACATGACAACGGCGAAAATCGGAATGCCCAGCCATTTGTTGGTCAGAACGCGGTCAATTTTATCGTTGAGGTTTTTATCTTTCGTCAAAACCTTGCGGGTTTCCACTTCTTTTACAATTCCATTGACAAAATCAAAACGCTTACGGTCTGCAGCCTCTACTGCCTTTTTATCGGTCAGGTCGATATTTCCCTGATGGAACGGAGCTGTTTGATCCGTACCGACCTGAGCCGCCGCCTGCGTTACCACCGCTTTTAAACCTTCTGCAGAAATAGATACTGTTTCTACAACAGGGCAACCCAACTTCTCGGAAAGCTTTTCAGCGTCAATCTTAGTTTCTTTCTTTTTGTTGACATCGCTTTTGTTCAGCGCTACCACAACGGGAATCCCAAGTTCCAGCAACTGTGTGGTAAAGAACAGACTTCTGCTCAAGTTGGTGGAGTCAACAATATTGATGATGACATCCGGATTCTCTTTTTTGACATAGGAGCTTGTGATGCTTTCCTCGCTGGTAAACGGGGACATGGAATATGCACCCGGCAGGTCGACAGCGATTAACTGCTCTCCCCCTGCGTAATAGCTCTTTTTAATAGGATACTCTTTCTTTTCTACTGTAACTCCTGCCCAGTTACCGACTTTTTCATTTCGGCCTGTCAGCGCGTTATACATGGTGGTTTTACCCGAATTCGGGTTACCTGTCAACGCAATTCTCATAGCGGTTCCTCCTCAGATTTTGTCCATGATTTTATGTATAATTAGCATACGCTAACCAACAAACAAAAAATATATCAACCGCTGCAGATGCTATTATACAATAATAGCACCTGCCAGTTGATGATCAATGTTATATCTGCCGTCTTTGATAGAAACGACACATCCACCTTTGAGATGAGATACAACGGTAATCGATTCCCCCGTGTAGCATCCTAAAGAAAACAAAAAGGCATCCATCTCTTCATCGTCAGTTTCAATCGCCTTTATGATATATTCGGTTCCTTCGACCGCTTCTCTTAAGGTCATCTTAAATTACACTCCTAATCATCCGAATAGAACAACTTTATGGCGTTAGCGAAAGCTAACTTGATCGGCTTAAATAAGGTTAGCGACTGCTAACTATTTGACAGTATACTCCATATTTTTTGTTTTGTCAAGCTAAACTATAAAAATTATTATTTTTTTCTTGATTATCATTTAAAGATAACCACCCGGCTTGAATCAAATGTCATTTTATGATATAATATTATAATTCACTAAAAGGAGTTTTTATTATGCATTTACAAGAATCCGGTGAAATGTATTTGGAAACGATCTATATCCTAACCAAAAAGAATCACGATGTCCGCTCGCTGGATGTCGCGGAATATATGAATTTTTCCAAACCAAGTGTCAGCAGAGCGGTTGGCTTGTTAAAGCAAGGGGAATACATTACGGTAGATCAGGAAGGGTATCTGCATCTCACTGCTATGGGAGAGGAAATTGCAGCTAAAATGTACGAGCGGCACATGCTTTTAACGGAATTTTTAATACGGCTAGGTGTCGACCGCGAAACTGCTTCAGCAGACGCCTGTAAAATCGAACATGACATCAGTGACAAATCTTTTGAAGCGATTAAACGACATGTCAACGAAAAGAAAGCTGTATCATTCGAATCAGTATAATTATGCGAAAACCAGAGGCGTTTATTTGCGTCTCTGGTTTGCTTTTATGTAAGGTTCCGTCTCTTTCTGAATATGAAATTTAACAGATTCATATTTAAAAATACAATTGAATAATGCAGTAAACCATGAAAACCATGATAAAACAACAATCAGTTAGCATTAACTAACTGATTGTTGTTTTAGGAACGGAGTGATACTTTGGATCATGTTTTTCCAGCTTTTTTCTGACACTTCTTGCCGGTCTCAGTACCGGTGTCGGCAGTTTCATCGCTTTTCTCTGCCGCCATACAAACCGAAAATTTCTTTCTGTCGCCCTAGGCTTTTCTGCCGGTGTTATGATCTATGTTTCCATGATTGAAATTTTCTTTAAAGCACAAGAAGCACTGGTCGCTCAAATGGGACATCGTATAGGCAGTTGGATCACTGTTGCTGCTTTTTTCGGCGGAATGCTGGTCATCGCAATCATCGACAAACTGATTCCGCCAGGCGAAAACCCCCATGAAATAAGGAAAATCGAAGATGTGCAAACTAAAGATCCGCAACCGAAACGATTGATGAGAATGGGCATATTTACAGTGCTGGCAATTGCTATTCATAATATACCTGTCCGCCATGCTTATACGCCCTTTTCTTCTGCGGCGTATATTCGATGTACCGGAAGGCTACCGTTTTTTGCTTCTGGATCGCTTCGTGGAGCGTGTCCACAGCATAATAGACGGACTCGTTGCTGGTTTTGACCTTGCCGTCCACAAAGAGACTGCGTTTGAGCGTATCGCTTTGATAGGGGCTTGCAAGCTCCGTCACCTTGCCGATCAATTCCTTGCTCTTTTTCGGGGAGATGAATTTGGCGGCCTGCACTGCGTCCACCAGCAGCTTCAGCTCGGCAAGCTCCATATGGCGGGAGCCGATAAAGTATTCGTTCTGCCGGCTGCGGTTGCATATCACATCAAAGCCGCTGTTCTGCAGCTCGGCAGCGTCCTCCGCCACAGTTTTCCGCGTGGTGGAAATCCCGATGGAGGCAAGGTATTGGATGATGTCCGCCGCAGTGGCAGGATGCTCCTCATCCGTGTGATCCCAGTAGTTCTTCAGATGCAGGCAAAATCCTAAGAAACCAGCCTGGTACGGGTCTGCCATCTGCGAAAAAACTGTTATTTGCTACCCATAAACGAGCCTATGTATTCTTTAATTGTCATCTAGTCTTCATCTTGATCTTCTTTGAGTTGGTCTTAGGTATACTGCTCCGCAATCTTTTTTGCATTCTTACCTGCTGTGTCGACATACTGAGATATTATGTTGGCGCCAAACTTTATACATCACCCATGCTCGATACAGCCGCTCACTTTTCTAAACTATTTCGATGTTTTGAAAGGGGGTTCTGCATTTGGCAAGTTATCGATTTTGCACGGCTGACAACAGAGTTTGCTTGAGCCGCTCTTCAATTCCCGCTAACTCTACTTCCGCATTCTGACGGGCGGCGCGGCCCTCCTGCTGGATTTTGATGGTTTCTTCTATGGTAGAGATCAAATCGGCGTTGACCTTTTTCAGCGTTTCCAGATCCACGATGCCGCGTTCGGATTCTCTAGCTACTTCCACGCTGTTCTGCTTCAGCAGTTCCGCATTTTTGGTGAGCAGCGTATTGGTGGCGTCGGTTACGCTCCTCTGCATCTGCAACACGGTTTCCTGCCGGTGCAGACCCAGGGCAATGACAACCTGGCTTTTCCAAAGCGGGATGGTGCTGAGCACGGCCGTCTGGATCTTATCCACCAGCATTTTGTCGTTATTCTGGATCAGGCGGATCTGCGGCGCCGTCTGGATGGCAATGGTCTTGCTGAGTTTCAGATCGTGGATTTTCTTTTCAAAACGGTTCACCGTATCCTCAAAGTCCCGCACCGCCTGGGCGCTCATGGGATCGCCTTTGGCTGATGCCTCCGCATGGAGCTTTGGAAGGGTGGTTTCCCGCAATTCCTTCAACTTTTCCTCGCCAGCGGCAATATAGATCTGCAGCTCCTGGAAATATTCAAGATTCTTTTCATACAGCCCGTCGAACATGGTGACGTCCTTGAGCATCTGCATCCGCGCCTGTTCCAGTTCCTGCTCGATGCGGTCGATCTGTACCTCAAGCTTTTCATACCGCTGCATAAATTTTTTGATTGCACGGGAGGCGTTCTTCAGAAAAGGGATTTTATCTAAAATGCCGTTGTCCAACTGGTCGACGCCCACATCCTTGACCTTCAAGACCAGATCCGACATCAGTTCTCCCACATAGCCGCTGTCCTTGCTGCGCACCTGTGTGAGGATGTTGTCGGAAAAGCTGGAAATATTCCGCTGCGCTCCAATGCCGTACTGAAGCGCAGTCTGGGAATCCATCAGGTCGATACTGTTTTTTAACTCTTCTACCCGCTCTCTCTGCTCTGGGGTCAATTCTTCTATCTGGGTGCAGACCGTCTCCACATCCACCGGCTCCTGTTTTTGCAGGGCAGTATTCTCTTTCCCCTGCATTAAAGTATCCAAAGTAATTTCTTCTGCCATATCCTATTCATTCCTTCCTGCACTCTCTATGAGAGGGCCTTGATAATTTGATCCATGGTATTTGCGTCAGGCATCGGCGCCACCTGGGTAATCTCATTCGCAATACCCGATACGCCAAAATGCTCTGCATCCGTCGGGGTATCATACACGCCGGTACGGAACCCGTGCTTTTCCCAGGCAAGCCGCTGGATGTCCTCATCCAGCAGCGCGTCAATCCCGGCGGTCCCCGCCTCGTCCAACGCTATATATACATGGGAGGACCAGACAGTAGGCGTCGGGTACATCATCACGATATCCTCTTTTATCTGTTCCCAGGTATCCGGGTTCTCCGCCGCAAATTCCAGCAGCTGGTTTTCATAGCCGGCGATCAGGGGCTTGGCGCCCATGCCGGTTTTTAGGAACTGGTCAAACAGATCGGAGGACGAACTTTCCATATACCCCAGTTTCTGAAAGATGCTTTGAAGCCGGGGCAGGATTGCCGGGAGATTGCTTTCGTCTGCCACGCCGCCGCAGAGGGTATTGGCCAAAAGGCCGGCGAACATATTGCCGGAATTGGATTTAGTGGGATCGGTGGTGCCCACAGTGATGCTGCCGTAAAGCTGGGGAAGGCCGATATCCGCCCAAGCTGTCCCAGCTTCAATAGCCTCGGTCAGTTTGACCATATTTACTGTATACACGCCGTCGGTCTGCGAGGCGATTCCGCTGTCAACCAGCGCCTGCGCTACGGCACTGCGGGTATACAGGACAATGGGCGTATTCAGGATAATTTCGCTTTTCACCGGGTCTCCGTTGATCTGCTTATACAACTCCAGCGCCGTCTGGTTGGAAGGAAACAGGAAGTCCCGCCCTGTAGCGTCGGCGGTGATCATGTCGATGGAACCGGCTTTCGCATAGTCGATGACCAGCTTGTACCTGTCCCGCAGGATGTCCTGTACTTCCTCGTCTTCCAGCAGGCCGATTTTTTCGCCGCCCACATAACCGTTGATTTCGGCAACAGTCTGATTGTTACTTATGAACACATAGGCGACAGCAGCTATGATAACGGCCGCTAAAATACCTAAACCAATAAGTTTTGTCTTCATTTCCCGCCCTCCATTTTCAAAGTGCTCTTCAAAAGCTCAATATCCGCCTCTACGTCCAGCAGTTCCCCCTGCATTAGATGGGTAAACTGCTTCTCAAAGGCTTTGTTCAGCACCGGCAGGGATTCAGCGGTTTTACAAAGGATTTCCATAACCTCCTCCGAATGGAGTCCCGTATTTTGAAAATCCACATAACGTGCCAAAAGCTTGGCAGCCGTATCCAGATAATAGGTAAAGAAACGGCGTGCAAGCTTGATTTTGTCTGGGTTTTCCTTGAGGTAAGCAAGGATTCTTGTCCCGGTGGCGTACAAAGCCTGCGCATTATGTTGCACGGCAGGATCCGCGATGGCCTTCACCGCTTTGTCAATGTCCGCCAGGTCTGTCTGGGCGTCATCCAAAAGCTTCTGGATTTCCTCGCCGCCTGGCATGGATTCCACATCAATGCCCGCGATCCTCCGGTTGGGTTTCAGCAAAAAGAACAGCCCAAAGTAGACGCCGACGCACAGCAGGATACAGACAATCAGGTTCCAGTGGAGGAACAGGAATAATAATAAAAACAGGATAGCCGCAATCAGGGCAGAAGCTATCATTCGCGGGGTATCTTTCATCAGTTATACCCCTTTACGCTCCGGAAAGCCTCCGTCAGATTCTCCCGGCCGTCGAATACCCGGGCGTTGGTATATTGCGCCAGTTCCTCCAGCTGGGTTTCGTCGGCATCCCCGAACATGATGGAAAAGACCGGAACCTCGGCCCCAAGATCTTCATAAGCATCCTCAAAATCATAGAGGGAACCGCCGGACTGCCCATCGGTCAGCAGGATAATGGCGGGAGTATACTGGGACAGATCATATTCCTTAAGCATTTCGATTCCCCGCACAGCAGCCGTGTACATATCTGTACCGCCGCCTACCTCCTGATTTTTCACTTCATCATAGAGAGCCTCCAGTTCGCTGCCATTGCCTTCCGCCGTATAGGTATTGATCACGCCATCGTTAAAAGGAATCAGGATATTCACTTCGTTTTCCGACGCCTGCAGGAAATTTTCCCGGGCGTTCTCCTGAATCAGCAACTGCTCCATGGCCTGAACAAGCTGTTCGTTGCCTGTGCCGCTCATACTGCCGGAATAGTCCAGGCAGTAGACGGTGAGGGAAGGCTTGCGGAAATCGGTTTGATATAAGTTCAGACACTCAAACAGGACATCGGAAGCCGGCATTTTGATCGGCGACAGCACCCGGTCGGGCTGCAGGCCCCAGTCGGAGCGAAATACTTCCTTGTTTTTCTCGGAAACGCCGGTATAGCCCGAACGGCGGCCGGTGCGCTGGATCTCATCCTGCGTGTCCTCCGACAGCAGATATTCCTGCAGCTTCAAAAACAACTCTTCCTGCTTATCGTCGCCTTTATCCACATATCCCAGCGGGGAATCCGCAATAGACAGCCCGTCATAGGGATATACCGCATACAGCGGCTCTTCTCCGCGCGCCTCCAGTTCTTTGTTGGCCTGGATAATCAGGCACTCGTAGTTGACCATGGCGTCGTAATCGCCTTCCAAAAACATATCCTTGAGCCAGTCGGAGCTGCCGGAGGAACGGTCCACACCCGAAAGCAGTTCCTTCATCTGGGTTTTCAGGCTTTCATTCTGCAAATCCTCTTCTGTGATGACCTCCGGGTTGCCCAGAAGGGCGTACAGAAAACCGATGTACGCGCTGGCGCCGGAATTTGACTGGGTAGCGCTGGTCATGCAGAAGCGGAGTTCCCCGCTTTGGATCGCCTGAAGCAGGTCGTTGACCGATACTTCGCGCCCCACAAACCCAAGCTCCTCCGCCAGGCTTTTGCGAATGCCGAATACCACCGGCGTGATGGATATCGACTCTGCGTGTTTGATCCGGCGCTCCGTATCTCCCACCGTCAGCCACAGGCTGCTGGCCGGCCACACGGCATCATAAGGGATTTCCTCTGCTCCCAGCAGACGCATGATATCCAGAGACCCCTGGTAGGTCATTTCGATGCGTATATTTTCCTGTTTTGCAAACTCCTCCAAGATCGGCTCCAGCTCCGCGTTTTCCGATCCGGAAATGATGCGCAGCACCGAGCTGCCATTGCCTAAAACCGTATCCGCTTCACCGCTGTCTGTGTCTCCAAAATCACAGCCGCCAAATATGGTTAATATAACGGACAGCATTAGCAGCAAAGCAATGGAACGCTTGATACATTTCATAAATAGACCCCCTCCCGATTGATTCTCTCGATATGAATATCAGGGCTTACACTGATCCCATTTTGAAGATAGTATAGTTTTATCTTACTTTACACTCTGTAAAAGTATCTACCACAGCAATATAAAGCCTGTGTAAAATTTGCGTTATATCTTTATTGCCACTTTAGCCTTCGGATATATTTTTTCGGATAAGCTCTGCTGAAATCATGGAGAAATAAATGCGAAAGGAGAAGGTCGTGAATTACGTTTTATTGCCGAAGGTCTGGATGCTTAGAAAACAAATGCGGGACAGCATAGCAGGGTTACCATGCTGTCCCGCATAGATTGAATTACTGTCTTCCAGGTGCGCAAGCAACCAAATTACCTGCCCGCGCAGCTAAAGAATTTAGGGCTATTTAGCGGTTCCTTTCCGCTTGAAGAGGGTTAGAATCACAAGAATCGCACTCGCCGCGAAAACAAGCAGCCAGACGGTTATATTGGCGGAATCCCCCGTTTCCGGAACTTCCGACGGAGCCTCGCCATCCGGATTTTCCGATTCGCCGGGCTTTTCAGTATCATCAGGCGTCTCGGTGTCTCCGGGCTGCTCAGTATCCCCTGGTTCTTCAGACGGCACTTTGATGAATTCAGCCATTATCTGCATATCTCCCGTAATGTAAGCCCCATATATCATAAGCTCACCGGTAACGGCATTATAGCTGTATCCCTCGGAGGGGAGTTCTGCGCCGCCCACCGTGACCTTTACCGTCTCGGGAAGGGCATATCCATCCGCAGGCTTCAGGGTCGCCGCGTAGTCTTTGCCCCCTTCCGCCTTGAGCGCACCATCTGCCGCGCCATTGGTAAGGGCGAATATGACATCATAGCTCTCAGACACAGGGGATTGTTCCTCTGCCTTGATTTCGGAGCGGTCGCGCACCCGCAGACGGTTGCCTTCGGCATCATGGGATACAAACCCAACCGCGCTGATCGTTGCGCCTTCTTTCACGAATCCTTCCAATTCCGGAGAAGCATCGTCCGAGTAGCCAATATAGCCGTCAATAAATACCCGGCAGCTTTGGCCGCTTTCATCCTGAAGCTCTATGCTCTCCACAATCCCGTTCGCCAGCTTCACGCTCTGAACGACGCCTTCCACACGGACCAGCTTACCGAAATTGGCTTCGTAATCGTCAGCTTCCTTGGTAGTTGCGTCGCTAATGATAACTTCCTTGCTTCCTTCCAGGACAGTCACATTGATGGCTGACAGCTGTTTATCCCCGATATATTCGCTGATGGAGCCGGTGATCATCACCTGGTCGCCGCGGCGGATGTTATTGTCATCAATCGGGAATACATTGATGCCGTTGCCGGCGTCATCCTGGATATAGATGGTGTTGAAGAAAGCGTTCCCTGTTTCTGCCGTACCGTTTGCAACCGTGCCGACCACGGTGAATACCTGTCCGTCCGTTCCGGCGCGGGCCTCCTCGATCGTGCTTATGACAGGCTCTTTTTTCACCATATTCAAGATATTCTGTGCAATAATGCCGTTGGAATAGCTCACCTGATCCTCGGCGGCTACTTCGAAATTGGAGCAAAACACCGTACCGGAGAGGAACACGCGCCCTTCCCCGACAGCCTCCGTGGCCATGGCAACAACATCGCCCTTCTGCACGACGGCGCTTTCCGGATCGTAGAGATCGGAGTAACTCAGCACAGGCTTGTTGTGTCCTTGGGCGGGATTTTTACTGTTGATGGAATAGGTTGTATTATGCCCATATACGATTGCTTCACCATTTCCGACGGCGACAGAGCATCCGGAGTAGGAGCTGTAGCGCAGGCCGGAATCCACCACGCCTTTCAGCACCTCCTGCACCACCGGATCCGTACTGCCGGTGTTGAAGTCGTCAAAGTACAGCCGGTATGGCTGCCCGCCGTTGTCATCCTGATCGATCAATTCATCGTCGTTGACCCGCATGGTGGCGCCGATGGCTTCCAGCAGCTTATTTACCTGCTCATAGGTGGTATACGGCGAGCCGCTGTTGGCGTCCTGATAGTCTGCAAGACCGCAGACGATGACTGTGCCGCCTCCCTGCACATAATCCCGGACAAGATTTACAAATTCTTCCTCAAAAACGCTGATCTCCGCTTCCCCGGTATAATCGCTGGTGTATTTCAGCGGAGCGGAAATAACAAACAGGGAAACATCACTTAACGTTTCGGCCGTTATGGTTTCTCCCGGCTGTGCGATTCTCACCTGGATATTGTCCGCCGTACCCATATTGATGAAGTTGGTCATGTTGCCGGAGTAATATCCGTTTACATAATCGTTGTAATGGGTACCGTCGATCAGCACCTTGGTAGCGATGGCCGGGTCGGACACGCTGAGCTTCAGCACATCGGTAAAGGTAAACTCTTCGCCGTTAATTATCGCTTTCATCTGGACATTGATATTGAAACCGCCCGCCTGCTCCGCCATATAGGGGAATTCGTAGGAATACGAGGTTCTGGGCGCCACCACACCGTTGCTGCCGATGGAAGAAACATCCGCCGTGTGGAACGGTTCCGTCTGCCCTTCCATCGTATAGGTCAGGGAGGTAACCTGCATATCGTCGCTGAGATTGTTGTAAATCTGGCTGGAAATGCTGATCTCATCCCCTTTGATGGGAAGGGCTACGCTGCTGGACGTTTTGGAAACGCCGGCATTCAGGCTTTCGCCTACCCATACAGGAGCCGTTACGGCGATGTTCTTATCCGCCTGAGTAATCCGCAGGTAGTAATATCCGTAGGTTGCCGGTAAATTTTCAAAGGTGAGTTCAGCCGAGCCGCCTTCAAAGGTCTGCTCCGCCAGGGTCTGGCCGCCGTTGACGATCACTTCCACCTTCGTGCTGCCGGCAGTATCAGTGGGATCGCTGATGGAAACTTCAATATTGACAGACTCCTGGTCGTCCAGGATCGAGCCCATGGCGTTGCCGTTCAGCGAGTACAGGATTGACAGGTCGTTGTCCTCAGTGGCATAAACGCGGTAGTTCTTCATCGCGTCATAGATGGCTTCTTCGCTTAAATCGGTGGCCAGCACGACGCTGCGGGCGGTATTGGAGTCGCCCCAGTTACCTTTATGGTTATCCTGGTTATTGGTGGGAGCTACATGCCAGCCCTTATCCAAAGCGCGGGTGTAGTAGCTGTAGGAGGGGAAATACCCGCTGCTGCCGATCGCACCCTCGCCGTTTCCGACTTCAATCAGGGTAATCTGGTTGTCCACCACCGGGTCGTACAGGGAGAAATCCATAAAGTCGCCGAAGGTATCGCCCGGATGGTTGAATTGGGAGATCGTTTCAGGGTTTTCATTCAAGGTGTCAAAATACGCCTGGAGCACATCATAATTGTCGCCTTTCTTGTAAGGCGCGTAATTGCGGCTCTCAAATCCATCTGAATTAAAGGTGTTGATATGTCCCGGAGCGCCGCCGGACCAGGTCATCTCAAATCCATATAAGCCAACAAATGTGCCGTTTTCGCGTTTCGTGATATTTCTGGCCCCGGAACGCCCTTCTTCCCATTCCTCGCTCAGCTCTTCGGCATTCTCGGAGTCCAGATGGACATTCGCATCGTTGTCGAACGAATTGGAATGGTCGGTAAGCGCCAGGAAGTCCAGATTATCCACCTTGGAAGCGTGGTCAAAGGCCTGCTCCACCGTACCGGTACCGTCGGAAAGATTGGTATGCGCATGGAGCTGGCCGAAATACAGCGTGTAATCACCCAGATTCATCGGCGCTTTGTAGGTAAAGGTCACAACTTCGCCGGTCTGAGCCTCTTCCACGCCTGCAGCGGGAATATGGGCAACCGCTTTGATAATAACCGGCTTATCCGTTTCAGGGGTTTTCTCAATCTCGATGGGAGCCGTATATTTCTGGCTCACACTTGTTACGTCCGGATCCGCCGGCTCTGTGCCGTCTGTGGACATGGTATAGTAGATTTCCGCCCCGTCTGCGGCAGTCAGGACAATCGTCTGTCCTGCTTCCACGCTGGCGCCGCTCTTGGGAGAGGCCTCCACTTCCAGCCCTTCGGCTGCGGGTTCTTCCGGATCTACCGGCATGCTCTCTACTTTATAGAACTTGAGTTTAAACTGCCCGTCCGTTGCGGCGCTGCTAGAATTATAGGTGCTCCAGTTACTGAACTGGGCGTACCACTCCATATAGTTACCGCGTTTGATATTTTTAATGTTATAGGTGCCGTCTTCCAGGTCGATGACTTCCCAGTCGTCGTGGACGGCGCCCAAATCCATGCTGGCATAGCTATCTCCCAGACCGATGTTCTTACCGTCCTGCTGGAAGCTGTAGGTGCCGTCGTCATTGGCAACGACCGTCCAGATATTTGCAGCGGTGTAACCGGTCACAGCGCCGTCGGAACCAACGGTAATGTCTGTTCCCACATTGTAAAAACCGGTCTTTTCCGATGAAAGCGCCTTGTTGTATTCCGGCGCATAGATAACCACCTGATCGCCGTCTTTGATGGGAGCTCCCGGCTCAGGCGCGGGCTCACTGCCCTCCACTTTGTAGAACTTGAGTTTAAACTGCCCGTCGGTTGCGAAGCTGCCCTTATTATAGGTGCTCCAGTTACTGAACTGGGCGTACCACTCCATATAGTTGCCGCGTCCGGTATTCTTAATGTTATAGGTGCCGTCTTCCAGGTCGATGACTTCCCAGTCGTCGTGGACGGCGCCCAAATCCATGCTGGCATAGCTATCTCCCAGACCGATGTTCTTACCGCCCTGTTGGAAGCTATAGGTGCCGTCGTCATTGGCAACGACCGTCCAGACGTCCGCATCGGTGTAACCGGTCACAGTGCCGTCGGAACCAATGGTAATGTCTGTTCCCACATTGTAAAAACCGGTCTTTTCCGATGAAAGCGCCTTGTTGTATTCCGGTGCATAGATAACCACCTGATCGCCGTCCTCAAGCACGGCTTCTCCCTTTATGGTATAGGAAAGCTGTTGCACTGCACTCATGGAAGCACCGAGAACCGCCACCGCTTTCAGCGTACAGTCTTCCGTAATAACCGGCTTATTGTCAGCAGAATACAGCTTGCGGGCTGTATTGTTTGCATCCGCCGGATCACTGCCGTCCAACGTATAATAAATCTGCGCGTTCGGCGTTGCCGTGCTCAAGGTGATTTCGGCGCCCGAAGCTACCGCTCCTGCCGCCGGGTCAGCTAACGGGGCTGCGACACTCTGCTCGCCCGAACCGCTCTCTGCGAGTTTATACAGGGTGAACTGATAGGGATACCCGTTTGGATTTCCGGTTGCGGTTGCTTTTTTATAACCACGGAATTTATTCTGAGAGCTCTTGTTACTGGCTAAAACGACCGTATCGTCTTCCGTCCCGGAAAAGACAAACTTGCCGTTTTCCACGCTCCATGCCCAATCGTATTCGCCTGCTTGGATGCCGTTATTGTTTCCGCCCTTCGGCGCAATGTAGTTTCCATCGCTTAGCTTGATTTTGACGGAACTATCCGCCACTTCAAGATCCACTACCATCCCGGCATCCGGATCGGTTATGACGTTGTCCCCGGAGGTAACCTTTACCGCGGAGACCCAGGTGCCATCTATCGGGCCGACGGCATAGCCGGTATCTACTGCCATCACATATTTACCGGTTTCAAACTCTGCTGCATCCGAGATCTTCTGATAGGTTTCCGTTCCCGCCGCAAACACGGCTGTGGGTACGACGGAAACCAGCAGCAGAATCGTCAGAAATGCCGACAAGACTCTTTGCAGGCTCTTCTTTCTCTTCATACCTGTTCTTATCCTCCTTTAAAATCTTGGTTTATGCTTGTTTATATATCACGAAACGCGCTTTCCCCGCGCCATAAGACGGGCGCTGATGAAAGCGACGATCGGTACGGTAAGAAGGATCCCCAAAGCCCCCGCAACGCTTTGTATGATCTCGATGCAGATATAATCGGTGTTGATCAGCTGGATAAAGGGGATATCGTAAGTCTGAACCAAAATCAGCATATTCAGCGAAGACCCGGCAAAAGCGAGGATCAGGGTGTTCGCCATGGTGCCCATCGCATCCCGGCCGATATGCATACCCGAACGGAATAAAGCCCTGCCCGGCAGCGACGGGTTCTGTTCGTGAAGCTCCCAGATGGAGGAGGCGATTCCCAAAGCGACATCCATCACCGCGCCGAGAGCAGAAATGAGGACGCCGCATACCAGCAGGCCGCTGATTTTCATGCCCTTATCAGCGCCATAGAGCAGAAGGTTCTCCGCCTCCGGCATGTTGAATCCATTCATAGGGGTGATGTTTCCCACCAGCGCCGCAATCCCCCCTGCTGCCACAACGCCGATGACACACCCCAGCACGGAACAGAGTGTCTTTAGGGAAAATCCATTGAGCAAAACGAGAGCTCCTGCCGCTGTTACAGCGACAATACCGACTGTTGCAGCGATAGCCGGAATACCCCGGATGAGACAGGGGATGAGAACAAACCATATACTTGCCAGAGTAAACAGCAGGCCAAGAAGCGCACCCAGCCCCTTTTTCCCACCAAGTACCGCCAGAAGGATAAAGAAGATCAGCACAAAAACGCCCAGAACAATCCCACGGTTATAGTTAAACAAAGAAGCGTAATAGCTGCCGTCTTCGTCGGTCATAATCCGCACAATGATTTGATCCCCTTTTTCCACATCCACATTAAACAAGGCGCTCATGTAGTTCGTCAGACTCATGATTTCCCCTTTATGCGTACCAGTCAGAATGCGGATTTCCAGTTCCTGCGTTCCCACGCGCCGGCCTTCCGCATCCTCATAATCCGGGACCGCACCATCCTCTAAAACAGCTGTAACGCTGGCCTTTTCGTACGCCATTTGGCTGGCACTTGTAGGGACCTCGCCTTCTACAGGTTGATTCAGCCAAATGGCGCAACCGATCAGCCCGCCTAAAATGACAATTCCTACAAGCAGGCCGGCGAGATTCTTACGCTCTTTCATCCAGCTTTCTAAAGCATTTATGCTGATCTCCAGTTTCCCATACAGCTTTTTCAGCATATGGACAGCTCCCCTCCGATAAGTATCTTGGAACTTGAATTTCATACTAAGATTTCTGTTTAAAAGTCATGTTACAGTATCGTTAGATGGGAATAAGATTTTCATAACAGATACTACATGCGGTTATATTTTAAAATACTAGCCGTGCTTTTTTCCACCTCACCCACGTAAAATACCAGTAAAACTTTGGACGTATAAAAATATGACTATATTAAATTTTCTTTAGATAAGAAGCCCTGTGCCCATAATGCAACAGCCGGTTCCCGGTAGGATTGCCTTGAAATTCGTCATCCCACTGGGAACCGGCTGTTTTGCCGTTGCAAATAAAATATTTGAACTGTACCCCATTTGGCAGGCAGTATGGTATATTGAATATTTGCTTCTCTGTCTCATCTTTTTGAGAAAATGGAATAAAGGCACCTAATACTAACGGTTATCGATACCAACATAACATTTCCGTATTAAAGGCTCTATCATACTTTTGTTGATATCTCGTAAAAACAGATTAGTCTATGGCTTTTATCTCAATTTCACAAAGTCTTAACCAAACAAAGGTAGAGTCTTAATCCAAACTATAGTATTATAAATGTGTATATCAAATTACAGGACGGTACTATGCAGGACTTTTTTCCTAACTGCTCTTGGCCTGCTTTTTATTAAATATAGAGGTTGGATATGAAAGGAATCATCCTTTACAGCAGCCAATACGGCGCCGGACTCCCCTTGAAAAACAAACGACGGAAAACCGGGCGCTCATCCTGGGCGGCCTGCTGTTTGGAGTGAATTTAGTTCTCTTTAACTTCTTTATGCCGCTGACATTCCCGACCTAATCCTTCGCAGCTTCATCGATATCCTGGCGGTAACAGTCGGATGTTTGTCATTTTCAAATCAAGAAAATGCAAATCCAGCAGACTGGGGATAAGGACAATGCAGGAAAAGCGAAGCATGCGATTTGGAAAATGGCTGCTGAAAGCTATACCGGATACAGCGGCAGCATGGAAGAGCGGGTAGAATTCACCTTCACCCTACTCCGGCTGGAGAGCTATCATATTGGCAGGCGTTCCATTCGTCTCCACGGTCAGTTTACCAAAAAGACTAGGGACGCCTATGGCTCCAGCCAGAAAAAACCATGCACCAAAACATTGTGGCTTCCCCGTACTTTCCCCATAGATCAGGAACAGACCCTGCTATACTTTTTGCAGAATCAGGCGGCAGAAAATGTCTCTTAAGCCCCCTCGCCCTATTTTCGGCAGCTGAGTCTTGCCCCTGAAAAACGATATCCCTTAGATAAGGAAAAGAAAGAAAAAGGTGAACAGGAGGTGAATTCGATGTACAAAACGATGGTAGTCAAATATTCTCCCAAGGCAAAGGAAATGGCCGCCAAAATAGAGGAAACGGCCAACAAAATGGAACAGGAAGGATTTGAGTTTGTGTCCTGCTCCATCATGCCCTCTTCCAAAGGCATCCTGGTATTTAGAAAGCCCGGAGAACCGGAGCCGGAAAAGTGAGTCTTTCCCGTTATAAAGCGCAAAAGCACTTAGAACGCTCCGGTTCTAAGTGCTTTTTCCTGTTATGTCTCCCAACGCCGCATCCTGCCGTTCCTTTGATTCCTCCAAGTCCTTGAAATCTCCCAAGTCGGTCAGTTGAATTTCCGAAGCGTCAACTTTGTCGTCCGGGTTTTCCTGCTGTCCCCGGATGGTAGCGGGAATTTCACCGTCCAGCTGACCGCGTATATTCTCGGCCCGCAGCAGACAGACCTGTTCCAGCGTATCCACCGCCAGCCGGTGGTCTTCGTAGGAGCAAAAGGCGGTGGGATCTTTTTGAACATAAGGGGCAATCAGCTTTTCCGTCTGGCGAAGGGTAGCTTCAAACCGACCGTTTTCAAAGTATTCCGAAAGGAGTTTGTGGAAATAGTCGTGATAGCGGGCAAAGTACGCATCGTGCTTCATCAGGTTGTGGTAAAGCGGACGGTTCAGCATAACCTTGCCTTCCGCCGGGGTGTTGATGGGATAGTTGATGAGGATATTGGGATCTTTGATAGGGTCGGTCATACCCAGAGCATAGGTGCCGAAAGCCAGGTTATAATCCCAGGGCAGGATGCTGAGGACTCCGTTTTCCTCATACAAAAAGTAATTGTGCCCGGTATGGCCCAGATAGCTGTCCCAGTTCATCACAAAAACCTGCACGGTGAAATACCGCAGCACCTCGTCCACATTGACGGCGGTTTCCAGGTTTTCACCAGTGGACAGGGTTTTCAGCGCTTCAATCACCTGCTTCTGATCGGCTTCCGATACCTTAAACTTGGCATTTTCAAAGATACCGGGATAACTGTCCGGGTGATCGTCGATATAACGAAGCGCCACGTCGGCGTTTTCCGCGTTCAGGGAACGGTAATCCGGCTTATACAGCTTTCCGTAATCATTTCCAAAATTTCGGCGGGCAAAGGCCTCTTCTGGTTCCTCTACCGCCAGAAAAAGTCCCCAGTCCTCCCCATTGACCGTCACCCAGGTATAGCTGCAAAGAGGAGCAGGCACCCCCATAAACGCCATCATGTCGTAGGCCATGTAGGTTTTCAGGTAACTGTTGTCCTGAAAAGAAGCATCCAGGGAAAATTTGTCCAGTCCATAGTAATTTCCGCCGTCCTGGAACTGATCGAACTCCAGCTTGAGGCTATAACGGGACAAACCGTATTCTTTCGTCAGCCGCAGGGAATTGTTTCCCTTGGCCCGCAGGCCGATATTATGGAACTCCTCCCCGTCGATTTCGACGGTGCAGGCTTCATATTCTTCACGTTCGGCATCCTCGATAAAAGCGCCCCAGTCCGCAATTTGGATATCAATGGTGTGCACCCGGCTGTCATCAAACAGCCGGGTCGCATATCCCGGGGTGGCGCTGGCCTTAGGGATTCCCAGCTGTTCTCCGAACATCAGAAGTATGGTGAGAAGGGCAGCCAAAACCGCCGCGCCGATGCAGATCCAGTCGATATACTTATGCTTTACCATCGCCTTATCCCATGTAGTCGCCGTTGTAGGAAACCAGCACCACCCGGGACACGCCCGGCATGGCCTCCAGCTCGTTGACAAAGGCGCTGCTGTCCTCTTTCAAACGAACCTCATAGTTGAGTTCCACACAGCCGTTGTCCACGCTCTTGCTCTTGAGATTCAGCCGCCTGACCTGAGATTTGACAAAAATCCGTGCCTGTTCCTCGATCCCGCTGTTTTCACAGTGCACCACCAGGATATAGGGGGAATCCACAGTTTTCTTTTTGGAGAAGGCAATTAGCACCGCTCCGATGAAGATACTGCCGAACACCGCCAGCGGAATCAGGCCCGCCGCCAGCACAATGCCCACCGCAATCGCCCAGAACAGGAAGGCGATATCCATGGGCTCTTTGATCGCGGTGCGGAACCGGACAATGGACAGAGCGCCCACCATGCCCAGAGACAGCACGATGTTGCTCACCACCGTCATAATCAGCAGGGTGGTAATAAGCGACAGAGCAATCAGTGTTACACCGAAGCTGGCCGAATACATCACGCCGCTGTAGCTCTTTTTATAGATGAAAAAGATAAACAATCCCAGCAGAAAGGCCAATACCATGGCAATCACCATGTCCAGTATGGAGATGGTGGCGATATTCTCCAGAAAGCTGGATTTGAAAATATCCTGAAAGGTCATAAGGCCCTTCCTCCTCAGATAATTTTAATCGAACCGCCGGCTCAGGGCGTATTTGGAGCAGGCCGCCGCCTGCCTTCCGGGTACCTGCACCGCCATGCGGACAAGCTCCGGCAAAAATGCATCGTATTTGACTTCCAGCACCGTTCCAGGCTCCATGGCGCGCATGTAGAAAATCGCCGGATTCAGGAAGTCCACATTTCCAATCCCGGTGCGGATATCCCGATCTAACGTGATACGCACATTGCCGGGCGCATAGAGAAAAGCCTCCCGGTCGTAACGGACGATGGCCTTCGGCCGCAGACCTTTCCCTTTGATTTTGCTGTAAAGCTCGGTGAAAAGCGGTTCATCCGAATCCAGCAGGAATTCGGAGCTGCCCGAAAGCAGTTCCTTTACCTGTTCCTGCGTCATCCGGGCGCTGCGCTTGCCGCACAGGCCGTTTACTTTATACTTTTTTTCCAGCCGGATGAAAGAGGTGTCCATCCCGTAATACCGCAGGCGGAATTTTTCCCGCCGGTTGACCCCGTCGATTTTCTCCCGCAGGGCGCTGTCATAGGGCGTGTCAAAGTATAAGCTGGTTACCCGGTATGTGCCGCCGGGCCCGGCGTTTTTGTCGTGGGCAAACAGTTTTCTCAGTCTTTGGGAAAGCACCAGATCTTCCCGCAGGTTGATCCGGTGCTTCAGCTCATGCCGCAAGGGGAGCTCGTTTTCCGGCTTAATCGTCATAACCGGAATCCCCGTCGTCCCAATCATCGTCAGCTTCCCGGTCGTAATCGCTGCCGCCGTCGTCGTAATTGGTATCGCCGTAATTGGTATTGCCGTGATCATCATAATTGGTATCGTTGTAATCAGTGACACCGTCATTATTCGGGCCGTAGTCGGTATCGTTGTAATCGGTCACGCCATCGTTGTTGGGGCCGTAGTCGGTGTCGTTGTAGTCGGTGACGCCATCGTTGTTGGGGCCGTAGTCCGTGTCGTTGTAGTCGGTGACGCCATCGTTGCTCGGGCCGTAGTCGGTGTCGTTGTAGTCGGTGACGCCATCGTTGCTCGGGCCGTAGTCCGTGTCGTTGTAGTCGGTGACGCCATCGTTGCTCGGACCGTAGTCCGTGTCATTGTAATCGGTCACGCCGTCATTATTCGGGCCGTAGTCGGTATCGTTGTAATTGGTGGAACCGCTGCCGGCAGTCTTATGTTCCGCCTTGACAACCTTGCCGGTGACCGCGTGAATGTCATACTCGTACTCGTTCCCGTTCGCCATGAACTCCAGCTCAAAAATCGGGGTTCCGTCATCGTGATCGAATTCCTTATCGTCAAATACCGCGTCCGCTGCATTGACATTCGCCTGGGCAAGCGCAATTTCCTGTGCTTTTTCCAGTGTGATGTAGGGGGACGGCTTGCCGTCTTTGGCATAGGCGGGATCATAGTCATCGTCGTCAATGGTCACGATACCGGAGGAAAGCTCCAATCCCTTGACCGCTTCCTGCGTGCTGGCGCTCATATCAGCCAGAAAATCGTCGCTGGGAAGTACCGAGCCCGGCTCCAGCTGCAGGACGATGTTCTTTTTGTTGCCGTCAATGTCATCCACAAAGTAACCTGCCTCATTGATCTCAACAATCAGATCCCGCAGGACGGTCTTGCAGTCTTTTCCGATATAATCCGGATAGGCCTCCACAATGCCCTTGCCATCATCGTTCCGGCCGGTCAGGGCGGTGACCTTGCCGTCCCTGTTGTATTCGATTTGGATTTCCGGATTGACGCTCAGAGTGAGGATACCGGTTTCTTTCAGCGCCGTTCCCTCCTGTGCCGGCGCTCCGCATCCGGTCAGAAGGACTGCAGCCGCTACAGCCAGGGAAGAGACCGCCGCTAATAATTTTCTTCTCGATTTCATGTTGATTGCTCCTTTCGGTTTCCGTTTGTTTGTGGCTTTTGTTTTGCCTTACACTCATAGATTACGGAAACGGGTTTTCAAAACCGGGGTAAGCCGGAAAAATTTTTGAAAAATTCAATCGTCATCGTCCGGATCGTTGTCATCGTCTGAATCATCATCCGAATCATCGTCGTCATAGCCGCTGTCGCCGTCGTTGTCGTCATCGTTGTGATCCGGATCATAATCGGTGTCCCCGTCCGTATAATCCGTGACCCCATCGCTGCCGGGACCATAGTCCGTATCCGCAGGCGGCTTACTGGTGGAAGGCGGTGTATAACCCGTGTCCCCGTCATTTCCGGGGCCATAATCTGTATCCGCAGGCGGACTGCTGACCGGCGGCGTATAGTCGGTGACGCCGTCGTTATCCGGGCCGTAATCAGTATCATCATAATCGGTGGCGTTGGAAGACGTCGGAGGCACAACCACGGGGTGAGACGGCTCGGACGGGGAAGGCGAGGTTGGCTCCGGCTGAGAAGTGCTCGGCTGAGAGGGAATCGAAGATGAACTGTTTTCCGGGCTTTCCTGACCCTGCCCGTCTTGATGGTTCATAATTTCTATTGTAATGGTAATCCGCCCGTCCAAATGCTCCGTTACTTTGGTGCGCAGCTCCGTCCCATACTCCCGGAACAGGGCTTCGTCCGGGGAATCGATGGAGAAGGAAACCCGGCCGCCCTCCGACAGGAAGCCCATTTCAATGGCCCGGTCGATCAGCTCGTCGGCAACGGTTACCTTGTCTTTCCCCTTGCCGTCATAGCCCTCCAGCAGCGTTTCCCCGTCTTCATTTGTCCCCATGAGTCCTACAACCGTGCCCTGCCGGTTCAGATCCATCTGTACTTCCGGGTTGATGGTCAGATATATGGACGAATAGGGCTGGATATAGTTCTGGTAATAGCCGATGCCAAAGAACAGCAGGAAGCAGGCGGCGATTGCCGCAATGCCGCTGCTGATCCACCGGACGGTATGCCGCTGCCTTTCCGGCATCTCCTTCATCAGCACCGGATCGTACACCGTCTGCCCGGTTTCGTATCGCAGATTGGCCGCTTTCAAAAAGCGTCCCTCTTCATCCAGAAGAACTGCGTAGCCGGGGTGGCATTCCATAACCAGATAGCTCATCGTACTGCCACTCCTTTCATCACCTGTTTCAAATGCCCGCGTATGATTTCGTACCCGTTTGTATAAATCAGAAGCAGGGCTACCATATACTTGCGGTGCCGCTCCAGCGTCTTGCGCTCCACGCCGCTCCCCGTTGCCAGCTGCCCGATGGGCAGGCGTTTTGTCTTTAAAAGGTCATCCAACAGCTCCGGGTTCCCCTTTGCGTATTCCAATGCTTTCCGGCAGGCGTCCAATGTGCGCTGCTGCTTGGGGCAATTATCCGCCACATCGCTGAGGCTGACGCCGAATTCCTGCATCTGCCGCGTCAGCTCCTCGATCTCTGCGCGGGTCGCGTCCCGCAACGCTGTTTCTTCGTGGGGATCTCTGTCGTCCGCCAGCGTCTCTCCCAGAGTTGCGTCTTCTTCTCCTATCGGCGCGTCCAGCGATATGACGCGGCTGTGACGCTGTTCCCTGCGGCTGTAATCAACCAAGCGGCTTCGGATCAGCATGGCCGCATATTTCAGGAAGGAACCCCTGGCGCGGGAATACCCGCCGATTGCCTCGTGAAAGGCCATCATGGCGATACTCAGCTCATCGTCCTGTCCCTCTATGGGAGGACGCTTTAAGAACTTCGCCGTTTCCGCTTTGATAAAGGGCAGGTATGCGCGGATCAGGTCATCCGCCGCCCGGACATTTTCTTTGGCCGCATAGACCTGTTCTACGATTTTATGTGCATCGTTCATGCGGCAGATCCCCTCCTATATATAGAATACGTCCCCATTTTGAAAAAACCGGGGTCGAAACCAAAAAACTGTATGTATAAAATATCATTATATAATGATACCTCTATCAGTGTTAAGACGCGACCACAAACGGGTTAAATCTGTGTGAAATCAATGTAAATCGAACAACGGAAGCAGGCGGCGCTTCCTCATTCCCGCACATTTTCGCTTTCATGCTTCCGAACCGGTTTATTCCATCGTTTTACACAATCTTAACCTGCACATGATAGATGCCAAACACGAATCACGATATAATTATACTGAATTGTTGTATCTAATTGGGGAGACATTTTTATGGGGCGTTTTCCAGTATCGCAGCGGATATCGCTGCGAAGGCTGTCCGCTGAAGAATGAAAGGACGCCCCTATCCAGGCCGATTGCCGGTATGCTGTGTGCGCTGTTCCGGCGGCACAGGAAATCTTTCTTGAAAAATTAGGGTGATTTTATGAAATCAATGATTATATACGGAAGCAGGTACGGAAGCGCCCGCCGGTATGCGCAGGAGCTGTCAAAGCAAACGGGTATCCCTGCTGTCGGCTATCAGGAAGCGCCGCTGCTTTCCGAATTGGAAACGGTCGTGTATATCGGCGCGCTGTATGCCGGAGGTGTTCTGGGATTGACAAAGACGCTGCGAAGGCAGTCATTCGAGAAGCATCAAAGGATGATCATCGTCACGGTCGGGCTGGCTGACCCGGATATACCGCAAAACAGGGAGAATATCCGAAACGCCCTTCAAAAGCAGATTCACGCCCAGCTATATGGCAGAGCAGCGATTTTTCATCTGCGGGGCGCCATCGATTATCAGGCGCTATCTCTGGGACACCGAACCATGATGGCGCTGCTGCACCGCTCACTGCAAAAGAAACCGGCCGAAGAATGGAGCGAAGAAGACAAGGCGTTAATGGAAACCTACGGCAAGCAGGCGGATTTTGTCGATTTCGCATCCCTGCGGCCGATTATCAATGAGATGCAGAGGAAAAGCAGGTAAGAAAAATCGTTTGAATGCATAGCTTAGCCAGTTTGACTTTCTCTGCTGCGAGGGATTCCATGTAGGTACCACGCGCATTATTTTACGCTCTCTTATCAATCGGGCGCTTTCATGTGTACCGGGAAAGGAAATGTGTTTATGGCTGAAAAGCGAATAATCCGCTTTGAAAAATGGATACTCAAGGTTGTAATATCTTATGCAGTGTTTATCGGGATCGGTTGGCTGCTCGGGCGGATCCCTGCTGAAAAAATTGGTCTTTCCGAGGATATGTTTTTCGATCTGCGGATGTTTTTCATGCTGTTTGGCCCCATCTATCTCACTCTGATTGTAAAAATTGTTTTGACAATTCTGGCCGTAATAAAGCATAAAGAAAAAGACACAGCCGAACAAAACAGAGGCGTTCTGCTTGCCGTTACTGCCATATTGATGCTTGCAAATCTGTCCAATGCCCAAACCATGGCTGATTTGAGCAGCGGGCTCATCGAAAGCAAAGGGCTGAAAAGCCTGAACCGGAGCAAACGGTACAATCTGAAAGGCAAGCGGTTTTTAAATGTTTTCCTTCCCATCGCCTTTTATATGCTGATCCTGGAAATTCTGACCCTGCTGGTCTGCATCGTCACCTTCGCACCGTTATCCAACGCGGCAAGCAACGCTTTTATTTTTACCATCGCCCTGACCGCTTTGCTCCTGCTGTTGATCCCACTCATCCTCACTTTTATCTCTGGATTCAAAGGAGATAAAGCCGAACATGAAGAAAAGCGGAAAATGGAGAAGCTGGATGCCGTCTCGTCCGGCAACCTGGTCCTGGAAACCGATCCCATTCGCCGCAAACAGTATCTGTGGCTGCCGAAGCTGCTTGTGCTGCTTGTCTGTCCCGTAGTGCTCCTGCTTTCTTTTTTCGTTTTATTTCTCACTAAGAATTATCATGACTATTTTGTAATTTTGCTTCTGCGTCAGCCGTTCATGGCGCTGGCCGGCACAGCCTTTCTTTCTGTGATCCCGCTTTTGCTGTACTGGGCGAACTGCTCAGGGACGTCTTTGGTTCAGCGCGTGTATCTCTCGGAAAACCGGCTCTGTTATACCGGCTACAGCGGCAGCATGGATGAACGGGTGGAATTTGCCTTTGTCCTTCTCCGGCTGGAAGAGTATTCTGTTGGAAAGCGCTCCATCCGTATCCGGGGAATATTTACCCGGAAGACAAAGGATGCCTACGGTACGCATCAGAAAAACGCCTTTTCCAAGACGCTCCAACTTCCCCGCACCTTTCCGGAGGAGCAGGAACGGATTTTATTGGATTTTTTAAGAAACGCAGCGGTGAATCACGCTTCTTTTGACCAGCGTGTGCAATAGACGCAAAATAAAATCGCGGCAGTCGGGTTTAACGATTGCTGCGATTCCAGGTTAAAACTGTAAAATGACAGGTGAGTTGCCTTCCATCGCCTGCATTTTTAAGGAGGGACATTATGGAGGATATCATTCGGATCGATCATCTCAACAAAAGCTTTGGAAGTATAAAAGCCGTCCAGGATTTAAGCTTCCGTGTAAAACAGGGAGAGCTGTTTGCTTTTCTCGGTGTCAACGGGGCAGGAAAATCCACCACGATCAATATCCTGTGCGGGCAGCTGCAAAAAGACAGCGGGAGCGTTTTGATTGACTCACGCGATTTAGATCAAGAGACGAATTTTATTAAACGCGAATTGGGCGTTGTTTTTCAATCGTCTGTTCTGGATTCTGCCCTTTCAGTTTACGATAATCTGGAAAGCCGCGCCGCCTTATATGGCATTACCGGAAAAGCGTTTAGGCAAAGGCTTGCCGAGCTTGCGAAAATACTGGATTTTGAGAGCTTGCTGAAACGTACAGTCGGTAAATTATCGGGAGGGCAGCGCCGAAGGGTCGATATCGCCAGGGCTTTATTTCATACCCCAAAAATCCTGATTCTCGACGAGCCGACAACAGGCCTTGACCCGCAAACACGCAAAACACTATGGAATGTCATATCCGATTTCCGCAAAAATAAAAATATGACCGTATTTTTAACGACGCATTATATGGAGGAGGCTGCGGAAGCCGACTATGTCGTCATTATTGATGACGGGAAAATATCCGCAGAAGGCACACCGCTGGAACTGAAAAACAGGTATACCGGAGATTACATCACGATCTATGGTATAGATATGAACCATTTGAAAGAACTTGGCCTGGAGTATGAGCCGATTCGTAACGGTTACCGCCTTTCTGTGCCGGATACGAAAACCGCAACGGATCTGATCATCCGCAATCCGCAGCTATTTCACGATTACGAAGTAACAAAGGGAAAAATGGACGACGTTTTCCTTGCTGTTACAGGCAAAACATTGACGGGAGGAGCGGAACAATGAGGACATTTATGCTTGTCAAGAGAAATATCAAGCTGTTTTTCAAAGATAAGGGGATGTTTCTTACCTCTTTGATTACGCCGGTTATCCTGCTCGTACTTTATGCAACCTTTCTCGGAAATGTGTACCGTGATAATTTTACAGCCACTCTGCCGGATTTTTTGAACCTGTCGGAAAGCGTAGTGGAAGGACTAGTTGGCGGCCAGCTGATTTCTTCCATCCTTGCTGTTTCCTGTGTGACAGTTGCTTTTTGCTCCAATTTTTTGATGGTGCAGGACAAGGCAAACGGTACGGTCAGGGATTTCAGGGTATCCCCTGTAAATCCCGCCGCACTTTCGCTGAGCTATTATATAGCGGCCTTGATTTCAACGCTGATCATCTGCTTTGCCGCAGCGGGCATCTGCCTTACTTATGTGGCTGTAGTCGGCTGGTATCTGTCGCTTGCAGATGTAGTTCTTTTATTCCTTGATATTTTGCTCCTTGTTTTATTCGGAACGGCTTTGTCTTCGATTATCAACTTTTTCTTATCCACGCAGGGACAAATTTCAGCGGTAGGTACCATCATCAGCGCAGGATACGGGTTCCTTTGCGGCGCATATATGCCGATTTCCTCTTTTGGCGAAGGATTGCAGAAAGTCATCTTGTTTTTGCCGGGCACCTATGGTACGTCGCTGATTCGAAACCATACCATGCAGGGGGTGTTTGCCGAGATGCAAAATCAGGGCGTCCCAGCAAATGTAATTGAAACTTTAAAGGATTCTCTTGATTGCAATCTCTATTTTTTCGGGAATCCCGTGAATTTTCCAACAATGTATACAATACTTAGTGTTACGACTCTTGTATTCATCGGAATTTACATTTTGTTAAATAAGCAGAAAAAGTATAACGGTTAATTCGTTATGAGAGAATGCATATCTCTGAAAAATTTACCGGTTTGGCGCATAAGTTTTTTTCATATGGTACAGATGGGAGAGGTTTTCTACGGAGGCCTCTCCCATCTGTTCGGATACCGCCACTAGAGGTAAGCATCGGCATGAACCAACACTTCTGTTTCTTTATCGATATATTTCAGAAAGTCATCGAATTCATCCCAATCCTCCAAATCATCGTATTCTCTCGGAATTCCGCCAACGAGAAAACTTGCTGCGTCATTTCCTGCCGTTACAGTTACCTGAGAAAAGAGTAAGGCCATATTTCATATCCCTCCAATCTGCTGTTCTTTGAAGCTATGATTTTCAGACATAGCGCACCTCCGTATTATTTAAGTTTGCAGTACCAAAGCGGGCGCGAGTTGCCCACCGCAGGTGCGGGCTAAGCCCGTTTGACTCTTTCATCCCCGGCGCGGGTGTCACTTTTCAAAAGCAAAACAAAACCC
The DNA here is from genome assembly GCF_016901855.1 of Merdimmobilis hominis. Classification (GTDB taxonomy): domain Bacteria; phylum Bacillota; class Clostridia; order Oscillospirales; family Ruminococcaceae; genus Paludihabitans. The sequence continues at coordinate 79,569 of NZ_JACJKY010000010.1, forward strand.
ATCGGGCGCGGGTTGCCCACCGCAGGTGCACTGGACTGTTTTCTTACACCGCTCCTATCGAATCCATCTACAAAAAAAATAAGAGCAATCCGCAAAAGCGAATTGCTCTTATTTGGTGGGAGATGATGGATTCGAACCATCGAAGCTGAAAAGCAACAGATTTACAGTCTGCCCCCTTTGG
>NZ_JACJKY010000091.1 GCF_016901855.1 Merdimmobilis hominis
GTCGAGGGCTTGACCTCGAATTGAATCGAGATGTTGAGTCAAAGATAAGTTCACTTTCGAAGATTGTTATTCGGTTTTGAAGATACCTTACAGAGTATCTTTCAAAAAGCGGTTCTTAGAAGGAAGCGCGGTAAAGACGGTGTCGATGGCGGTGAGGATCCACCTGTTCCCATCCCGAACACAGAAGTTAAGCTCACTAGCGTCGAAAATACTTGGCTGGAGACGGCCTGGGAAGATAGAT
>NZ_JACJKY010000092.1 GCF_016901855.1 Merdimmobilis hominis
AGCCAGCGAGTACTAATCGGTCGAGGGCTTGACCTCGAATTGAATCGAGATGTTGAGTCAAAGATAAGTTCACTTTCGAAGATTGTTATTCGGTTTTGAAGATACCTTAGAAAGTATCTTTCAAAAAGCGGTTCTTAGAAGGAAGCGCAGCAAAGACGGTGTCGATGGCGGTGAGGATCCACCTGTTCCCATCCCGAACACAGAAGTTAAGCTCACTAGCGTCGAAAATACTTGGCTG
>NZ_JACJKY010000093.1 GCF_016901855.1 Merdimmobilis hominis
TGAAAATTAAACAATGTAAGGTAAAACGAAGAAAGAATAAATCGACCCGATTTAATTCTACGAGTAAGTACGACAGTGATAAGACGAGCGAGGATAAACGATTACAGCGCGGAGAGATCTGCGAAGTGATACCATTCAATTAAGAGTTTGATCCTGGCTCAGGACGAACGCTGGCGGCGCGCCTAACACATGCAAGTCGAACGGAGTTAAGAAGAAGCTTGCTTCATCTT
>NZ_JACJKY010000094.1 GCF_016901855.1 Merdimmobilis hominis
TTAAACAATGTAAGGTAAAACGAAGAAAGAATAAATCGACCCGATTTAATTCTACGAGTAAGTACGACAGTGATAAGACGAGCGAGGATAAACGATTACAGCGTAAGAGAGATCTTACGAAGTGATACCATTCAATTAAGAGTTTGATCCTGGCTCAGGACGAACGCTGGCGGCGCGCCTAACACATGCAAGTCGAACGGAGTTAAGAAGAAGCTTGCTTCATCTT
>NZ_JACJKY010000095.1 GCF_016901855.1 Merdimmobilis hominis
GAATTGACGGGGGCCCGCACAAGCAGTGGAGTATGTGGTTTAATTCGAAGCAACGCGAAGAACCTTACCAGGTCTTGACATCCTTGGACCGCTTAAGAGATTAAGCTTTTCCTTTCGGGGACTGAGTGACAGGTGGTGCATGGTTGTCGTCAGCTCGTGTCGTGAGATGTTGGGTTAAGTCCCGCAACGAGCGCAACCCTTGTTGCTAGTTGCTACGCAAGA
>NZ_JACJKY010000096.1 GCF_016901855.1 Merdimmobilis hominis
GCACAAGCAGTGGAGTATGTGGTTTAATTCGAAGCAACGCGAAGAACCTTACCAGGTCTTGACATCCTTGGACCGCTTAAGAGATTAAGCTTTCCCTTCGGGGACTGAGAGACAGGTGGTGCATGGTTGTCGTCAGCTCGTGTCGTGAGATGTTGGGTTAAGTCCCGCAACGAGCGCAACCCTTGTTGCTAGTTGCTACGCAAGAGCACTCTAGTGAGA
>NZ_JACJKY010000097.1 GCF_016901855.1 Merdimmobilis hominis
GTCGAGGGCTTGACCTCGAATTGAATCGAGATGTTGAGTCAAAGATAAGTTCACTTTCGAAGATTGTTATTCGGTTTTGAAGATACCTTACAGAGTATCTTTCAAAAAGTGGTTCTTAGAAGGAAGCGCAGCAAAGACGGTGTCGATGGCGGTGAGGATCCACCTGTTCCCATCCCGAACACAGAAGTTAAGCTCACTAGCGTCGAAAATACTTGGCTG
>NZ_JACJKY010000098.1 GCF_016901855.1 Merdimmobilis hominis
ACTTCCACTTCAGCCTGGACATGGATAGGTCACCCGGTTTCGGGTCTATGTCATGCAACTAATTTCGCCCTGTTCAGACTCGCTCTCGCTGCGGCTCCGCACCTGAAGTGCTTAACCTCGCTCCATAACATAACTCGCCGGACCATTCTACAATAGGTACCATATCACACCTTGACGTGCTCTATGTGCTTGTAGGCACAGGGTTTCAGGTTCTTTTTC
>NZ_JACJKY010000099.1 GCF_016901855.1 Merdimmobilis hominis
CTGTTGCCTATTATAAGCACTTCTGCACTTTTTGTCAATATAAAAATATTTGAAGCCCTGACTTCAGAGCTTCAAATATCTTTTTGTGACGGCGTCTATCTATCTTCCCGGGCCGTCTCCAGCCAAGTATTTTCGACGCTAGTGAGCTTAACTTCTGTGTTCGGGATGGGAACAGGTGGATCCTCACCGCCATCGACACCGTCTTTGCTGCGCTTCCTT
>NZ_JACJKY010000100.1 GCF_016901855.1 Merdimmobilis hominis
TTGTCCTTGTCGGGTTCGTCTTTTCGATTCAACCATTTGTAATATCCGCTACGGGATACTTCAAGCAGCTTGCAGAGTTCTTCGACCGTGAAACGATCTCTGAACCGATAAATTACTTTGTACCGGAGTTCTTTGCATCCCACCTTTCGCACTCTTCCCGAAAAGCCCGTAATACCTCGTTTTCCATTTCTAATTGGCGTATCTTTTCTTCGGGTGTGT